>NZ_JBUEGE010000005.1:0-495098 GCF_054963755.1 Streptomyces sp. EDA2-14 | reverse complement strand
ATCGCCGGGTCGCTCACGCCCGCCTGGCCGTTCTCCACATGGCCGGCGAAGCGGCGCAGGAAGCCCTTGTCGGCGTCCGAGACCACCGACACGTCGTACCAGCGCTTGCTCGCGCGCAGGTCCACGGTGTGCTGCACCGTGGCACCCGGCTTGACGGTGAAGGTCTCGCCACCGTCGCCGTAGGCATTGCTGACGGTGAGGTGGACGGCCGCGTCCGTCGGGTTGGTCATCATCAGCGACAGGTTGCCGGAGTCGGCGGCGTGCCGGGCGGTGACCTCGGGTGCCTTGGCGGCGCCGGGGCCGCGGAAGGCGCGCAGGAAGCCGTTCGGTCCGTGCACCGTGAGGTCGTACGTCCCCTTGGAGTACTCCGTGTTCCAGCTGTCGGAGACGTTCTTGCCGGCCTCGGTGGTGTAGGTCCAGGGGCCGTCGGTGCGCACCGGGGCCGTCACGTAGAACTGGGCGCCGGTGTCGGGGCCGCCGGTGAAGGTGAGCTGGTAGCGGCCGCTCGCCGGGTCCACGGCGCCGTCCACCGCGGGGGCGTAGCGCAGCGGACGGGAGGGACGGCTGCCCTTCTCCTGCACGGGCAGCGCGCCTTGGGCCGGCGGCTTGGGCACGTAGCTGTCGTGGCGCTCGTGGTCCGGCGGCTCGTAGGCGTCGGTGTCGGGGAGGTCGGCCGGGTCGGTGTCCTTGAGGGAGAAGTCGAAGGCCGAGGTGAGGTCGCCGCAGATGGCGCGCCGCCAGGGGGAGATGTGCGGCTCCTGCACCCCGAAGCGGCGCTCCATGAAGCGGATGATCGAGGTGTGGTCGAAGGTCTCGGAGCACACGTAGCCACCGGTGGACCAGGGGGAGACCACGAGCATGGGGACGCGCTGGCCGAGGCCGTAGACGCCCGCCCCGTACTTGGCGCTGCCCTCGAAGACGTCGAGCGTGGTGTCCACGGTGGAGCGGCCGTCGTCCGCGGAGCGCGGCGGATGGGGCGGCACCACGTGGTCGAAGTAGCCGTCGTTCTCGTCGTACGTGATGAACAGGGCCGTCTTGGACCAGACCTCGGGGTTCGAGGTCAGCGCGTCCAGGACCTGGGAGATGTACCAGGCGCCGTAGTTGGTGGGGAAGTTGGGGTGCTCGGAGAAGGCCTCCGGAGCGGCGACGTAGGAGACCTTCGGCAGCTTGTCCGCCTTGACGTCGGCGCGGAGGATGTCGAAGTACCCGTCGCCCGCCTTGGCGTTGGTGCCGGTGCGGGCCTTGTCGTAGAGCGGGTCGCCGGGCTTGGCATTGCGGTACTGGTTGAAGAAGAGCAGCGAGTTGTCGCCGTAGTTGCCGCGGTAGGCATCGTCGATCCAGCCCCAGCCGCCGTCCGCGTCCAGACCGTCGCCGATGTCCTGGTACACCTTCCAGGAGACCCCGGCCTCCTCCAGGCGCTCGGCGTACGTGGTCCAGTCGTAGCCCGCCTCCTCGTTGCCCAGGACCGGGCCGCCGTCCTTGCCGTCGTTGCCGACGTGGCCGGAGAGCATGTAGTAGCGGTTGGGGTCGGTGGCCCCGATCATCGAGCAGTGGTAGGCGTCGCAGACGGTGAACCGGTCGGCGAGCGCGTAGTGGAACGGGATGTCCTGGCGGGTCAGATACGCCATCGTCCCGGTGGTCTTGGCGGCGATCCAGTCGTCGTACTTGCCGTCGTTGAAGGCCTGGTGGCCGCCGGCCCAGTCGTGGTTGAGTCCCGCGATGAACTGCATGCCGAGGTTCTCGGCGTCCGGGTGGTAGGGCAGCACCTCCTTGCCGGTGGCGTCCGCCTGGTACCAGACGGACTTGCCGCTGGGCAGCGTGACCGGCCGGGGGTCGCCGAACCCGCGCACGCCCTTGAGCGCGCCGAAGTAGTGGTCGAAGGACCGGTTCTCCTGCATCAGGACGACGACGTGCTCGACGTCGTCCAGGGTGCCGGACCTGCGGGCCGCGGGGATCGCGGCGGCGCGGTCGATGGAGTCGGTGAGAGCGGCGATGCCGGTGGCGACTCCGGCGGTGCCCGCGATCTGCAGGAAACGTCGGCGATTCAGTTCTGGCATGTGTGTGGGGCCTCGTGGGGGAGAAGCGAACAGGATTCGCCAAAGTGTTCCAAGAGGTCTGGTCCACTGGGAAGAGGCCGGGGTGTCCTGAGGGTTAAACGATGGTCAATTCCGGCAGGCCCGTCTCGTACACCCACGCCCGGAACACCTCGTCCACCGGGCGGGGAGCGAAGCGCTCCATGTGCGCCGCGAACGTCTCCGTCGTGACGACGCCGTGGCGGTGCTGGCCCGTCCAGGCACGCAGGGAATCGAAGAACGCCTGGTCGCCGAGGGCGCGGCGCAGGGCGTGGATCGCCAGGGCACCGCGTTCGTAGAGGCGGTCGTCGAACATGTGCTTGCGGCCGGGGTCGGCAAGGGACAGGTTCTCGGGGAGGCCGGCGAGCAGGCGATGGGCCGCGGCGGCCAGGTCCCGGGCGTCGCGGCCGCCCGAGCGCTCGCACCAGAGCCACTCGGCGTACTTGGCGAGGCCCTCGTTGAGCCAGATGTGCTGCCAGTCCGCGACGGTGACGCTGTTGCCGAACCACTGGTGGGCCAGCTCGTGGGCGACCAGCCGCTCCGAGCCGCGCGCGCCGTCCACGTGGTTGGTGCCGAACAGGGACAGGCCCTGCGCCTCTACGGGGACGTCCAGCTCCTCGTCGGCGACCACGACCGCGTACTCGCGGAACGGGTAGGGGCCGAAGAGTTCCTGGAACAGGGCCATCATCTGCGGCTGGCGCGCGAAGTCGCGGGAGAACTCGGTGAGCAGGTGCGCCGGGAAGTGTCCGGTCTGCGGGACCCCGCCGAGGCCCGGATCGCCGAGCAGCGCCGTCTGGTACCTGCCGATGGCCAGCCCGACCAGATAGCTGGAGGTGGGGGCGGGCTGCTCGTACACCCACGTCGTGGTCGAGGCCCTCGTCGTACGGGTGAGGAGGCGACCGCCGATCACCACCTGGTACGCGGAAGGGGTGGTCAGCGAGATCTGGTACGCGGCCTTGTCGGCGGGGCGGTCGTTGCACGGGTACCAGGACGGGGCGCCGACCGGCTGGCTCGCGACGAGCGCGCCGTCGGTCAGCTCCTCCCAGCCGAGGCCGCCCCAGGAGCTCTTCACCGGCTTGGGGTTGCCGGAGTAGTGCACCTCGACGGTGAAGGCGGCGCTCGCGGCGAGGGGCTTCTCCGGGCGGATCCGCAGCCGGCCGCCGCGCAGCGTGTAGTGGGCGGCGCGGCCGTCCACGCGGACCCGGCCGATGCGGAAGTCGGCGAAGTTCAGCTGGAACTCGTCCAGTTCGGCGCGGCCCGCGATGGCGCTGAGCCGCGCCGTGCCCGCCAGCCGGTTGGGCTCGGGCCGGTAGTCCAGGTCGAGTTCGTAGCGGTGCACCCGGTAGCGGGGATCGCCGTTGGACGGGAAGTACGGGTCGAACCCGTGGTACTGGCCTCTGTGCTGACCGTTGTGCTGCGTGTTCACGACTCGCCCGCTCCCTGTCCCCGTGGCTGTTCCCGTACCCGTACCCGTTTTCGTACGGCTTCGCCAACGAGAGAGCGCCGTCAGCCGGTTCACGGACGCCAGGCCTCGATCGGGTTGCCGAGCCACCGGCTGCCCGGCGGCACCGACTCACCGGCCATCACCAGGGACGCGGGCCCCAGCGTGCTGCGGGCACCGACCTCGCTGCCCGGCAGCACGATTCCGCCCGGCCCCAGGGTGGCGCCCTCGCGAAGGATCACAGTATCCGTCCGCAAGATCCGGTCGTGGAAGAGGTGGGTCTGCAGGACACAGCCCCGGTTCACGGTCGCGCCGGTCTCCAGGGTGACCAGGTCGGTCTCGGGGAGCCAGTAGCTCTCGCACCACACGCCCGCGCCGATGCGCGCCCCGAGCCCGCGCAGCCAGGCCGTCAGGACGGGCGTGCCGGGCACCGCGCCGGCCAGCCACGGCACGGCGAGCATCTCCACGAACGTGTCGGCGAGTTCACCGCGCCACACGAAGCCGCACCACAGTGGATGCTCGCCGGTGCGGTGGCGGCCGACCAGCAGCCACTTGGCGGCGGTCGACACCGCGCACGCGAGGACGCCCGCGGCGAGCAGGACAGGACCGCCGACGAGCGCCGCCGCCCACAGCCCGTACGCCGCCGCGACGGCCGCGAGCGCCCCGAGGACGAGGACGACGAGCGCGACCGAACAGAACACCGGGACGAGGCGCCCCAGTTCGACCAGGGCGCGGGCCAGGCGCAGCCCGGCCGACGGGGCATAGGTGCGGCCCGGATCGGCGCCGACCGCCGGGCGGGGGAGCCGGACCGGCGGAAGACCCAGGTACGAACTGCCTTGCTTGGCCTTCTTCGGAGTGGCCGACAGGACGCCGACCAGACCGTCGTCCGGCACCGAGCGGCCGGGCGCCGTCATGCCGGAGTTGCCGAGGAACGCCCGGCGGCCGATGTGGGCACGCCCGATCCGTACCCAGCCGCCCCCGAGTTCGTACGGCGCGGTCAGCGTGTCGTCGGCGAGGAACGCGCCGTCGCCGACCGTGGTGAGGCCGGGCAGCGCGAGCACCGTGGACACCTCGGCGTCCCGGCCCACGCGCATGCCGAGCAGCCGCATCCACACCGGCGTGACGAGCCCCGCGTACAAGGGGAACAGGGTCTGCCGGGACAGATCCATCAGCTGCGTGACGGTCCAGGACTGCCAGCCCGCCCGGCTGTGCACCGGGAACGTCCCTGCGGCGAGACCGAGCCCGGCGAGGCGGACTCCAACCAGGATCAGCGCGGCGTACGCGAGTCCGTAGGCGAGCGCCGCGGGCGCGACGGCGAGCAGGGCGCCGCGCACCGCCTCGCCGAGCCCTGCGCCCGCGGGCACGAAGGCGTGCGCGACCAGCAGGGCCGGGAGTGCCGACAGGAGCGGGAGCAGGGTGAGGGCGATCCCCGAAGCCCCGTACATCACGCGCCAGCGCACCGTGCGCGGCGGCCGCTGCTTGGGCCACTCCCGCTTGGCCTTGCCGAGCTTGACCGCGGGGGAGCCCGCCCAGCGCTGACCGGTCGGGATGTGGCCGCGGGCGGCGGAGCCCGGCGTGAGTTCGGCGCGCTTGCCGATCCGGGCGCCGGGGAACAGGACGCTGCGGGTGCCGACCACGGCGCCCGCGCCGACCTTCACGGCGCCGATCTCCAGGCGGTCGCCGTCGAGCCAGTGCCCCGACAGGTCGACCTCGCTCTCGACGGCGCAGCCCCGGCCGAGCTTGAGCAGTCCGGTCACCGGAGGCAGCGAGTGCAGGTCGACGTCGGGGCCGACCTTGGCGCCGAGTGCGCGGGCGTAGCGCTGGAGCCAGGAACCGGTGAGCGAGGTGGCGCCGCTGTGCTCGGCGAGGCGTTCGGCGGTCCACAGCCGCAGATGGACGGCGCCGCCGCGCGGATATGTGCCCGGTTCGACGCCGCGCAGCAGGAGCCGGGCGCCGCCCGCCGCGAGCGCGAGCCGGCCCGGTGGGCTGAACAGGAGCAGCGCGGCAGAGGCGAGCAGCCACCAGGAGGCGGGCGGGGCCCACGCGTAGCCGCCGAAGTGGCGCAGTACGTTCGCCAGCGCGGCGAGCGCCACGGTCCAGCGCAGACCGTTCAAGGCGAACAGCGGTATCAGGAGCATTAGTTGGACGAGCTTGGTGCGGGTCGGCACGGGGGTGATCACGCGCTCCGCCGCGTCGTCCCCGGCCGACTTCTCCAGGCGGCGGGCCAGCTTGCGCAGGACGGGCCGCTCATAGATGTCGAGCACGGCCGCGCTCGGGTAGCGGGTGCGCAGCCGGGTGGTGAGCTGCGCGGCCGCGATGCTGCCGCCACCGATGGCGAAGAAGTTGTCCGACGCGCTCGTGACGGGGATGCCGAGGGTCTCGCTCCACTGTTCGGCGAGCCAGGCCTCGGTGCCGTAGAGCCGCTCGGCCGGGGCGTCTCCGGACTCCACGTCGGGCAGCGGCCACGGCAGGGCGTCGCGGTCGACCTTCCCGGAGGTGCGCGTGGGCAGTTCGGCGACGGGGGCGAGCAGCGGCACCAGCGCGGCGGGAAGCCGGTCCCGCAGCTTCTCCACGGCCGCCGTGTGCTGCCAGCCCTCCTGGGTGACGAGGTAGCCGACGAGCAGCTGGTTGCCGCCGCGCGCGGTGCGCACGGCGGCGGCCGCGCCCGCGACACAGGGCAGCGCCTGAAGGGCGGCGTCGACCTCGCCGAGCTCGATGCGCCGCCCGCCGAGCTTGATCTGCTCGTCGCCGCGCCCGAGGAAGACCAGCCCCTCGGGGTCGGCCTTGACCAGGTCGCCGCTGCGGTAGGCGCGCTCCCAGCCCAGGGCGGGCAGCGGCGCGTACTTCTCGGCGTCCTTGGCCGGGTCGAGATAGCGCGCCAAACCGGCTCCTCCGATGACGAGTTGACCGCTTTCGCCCATCGGGACGGGCCGGTCCGCCCCGTCGACGACGGCGAGCTCCCAGCCGGCCAGCGGCAGCCCGATGCGGATCGGCTCGGCGCCGGTCATCAGCGAGGCGCAGGTGACGACGGTGGCTTCGGTGGGCCCGTACGTGTTCCACACCTCGCGGCCCTCGGTGACCAGGCGCTGCACGAGTTCGGGCGGGCACGCCTCGCCGCCGAAGATCAGCAGGCGTACGTCGTTGAGGGCCTCCGGCTCCCACAGGGCGGCCAGCGTCGGCACGGTGGAGATCACGGTGATCTCCTGCTCGGCCAGCCAGGGGCCGAGGTCGGCGCCGCCGCGCACCTGTGAGCGCGGCACCGGCACCAGGCACGCGCCGTGCCGCCAGGCCAGCCACATCTCCTCGCAGGACGCGTCGAACGCGACGGACAGGCCCGCCATGACCCGGTCGCCGGGGCCGATCGGCTCCTCGGCGAGGAAGAGCGCGGCCTCCGCGTCCACGAACGCGGCCGCGCTGCGGTTGCTGACGGCGACACCCTTCGGCCTGCCCGTCGAACCGGACGTGAAGATGATCCACGCATCGTCCTGCGGCCCCGGCCGCCCGGCCGGAACGGGAGACGGCTCCGTGACGGTGAAGGAGTGACCCGCCCCGATCACGGTCCGCACCCCCGCCTCACCGAAGACGAGTTCGGCCCGCTCCTCCGGGTCCTCCGCGTCCACCGGTACGTAGGCGGCGCCCGCCGCGAGGACGGCGAGGATCGCGACGTACAGGTCGTTCGTCCCCGACGGCACCCGCACGCCGACCCGGTCGCCGCGCCCCACCCCCGCCTCGGCCAGACGGCGGCGCAGCCGGTCGACCTCCGCGTCCAGCGCGCGGTACGTCAGACGGCGCACGCCGTCGTCGAGGGCCGGCTCGTCGGGATGTTCGCGGACGGTCGCGTCCAGGATGTCGACCAGGGTGCGCGGGGCGGCGGCGTCCTTCGAGAAGAAGTGCGCCGGAGCGTCGAGCCGTTCGGTCAGCTCCGCTTCGAGCAGGCTGAGCTCGTCGTGTGCGCGAGTGGCGTCCATCGGGTCCCAATGTCGAGGCGACGGCAGCCCGGCGGGCGCGACTCAAATGCCCCCGAACTGCCCGGCGTTGACCGGCCGGGGCCGGGCAACCGGGACATATTACGGGTTCGTGGGCATCGGGCGCGGGTTGTACGTGTCTTCCTACGGAAGGACCTTCGCCAGGAACGCCTTGATGCGCTCGTTGTCGTTGTCCGGTGAGAAGAACTCCTCGGGCGGCAGGTCGGCGGCGATCCGGCCGCCGTCGATGAAGGCGACGCGGTCCGCGACCTTCCGGGCGAAGCCCATCTCGTGGGTGACCACGACCATGGTCATACCGTCCTTGGCCAGCCCGGTCATGACCTCCAGGACGTCGTGGACCACCTCGGGGTCGAGCGCGGACGTGGGTTCGTCGAAGAGCATCAGCTGCGGGTCCATGGCCACGGCCCGTGCGATGGCGACCCGCTGCTTCTGTCCTCCGGACAGCCGGTTGGGGTAGACGTCGGCCCGCTCGCCCATGCCGACCCGTCCGAGCAGCGCGCGGCCCCGCTCCTCGGCCTCCTTCCGGCTGCGGCCGAGCACGTTCATCTGCGGCAGCACCACGTTGCGCAGCGCGGTCATGTGCGGGAACAGGTTGAACTGCTGGAACACCATCCCCATCCGGGCACGCAACCGGTCGAGGTCGGACCCCGTCGCGCTCAGCTCGTCGCCCGCGAAGACGACCCGCCCGCCGGTCGGTGTCTCCAGCAGGTTCAGGCAGCGCAGGAAGGTCGACTTGCCGCCGCCACTGGGGCCGATGACCGCGACGACCTGACCTGCCTCGACGGCGAAGTCGATGCCGCGCAGCACCTCGTGGTCGCCGTACGCCTTGGTGATGCCGTGGGTTTCCAGGAGTGCCATCAGACGTACACCGCCATCTTCTTCTCGATCGCGTGGGTCGCGGTGCCGATGAGGTTGGTGAGGACGTAGTAGAGGAAGCCGATGAACAGGTAGACGGTCAGCGCGTCGAACGTGCGGGAGATGATCGTCTGGCCGACGA
Organism: Streptomyces sp. EDA2-14; assembly: GCF_054963755.1. Classification (NCBI taxonomy): domain Bacteria; kingdom Bacillati; phylum Actinomycetota; class Actinomycetes; order Kitasatosporales; family Streptomycetaceae; genus Streptomyces; species Streptomyces sp. EDA2-14. The sequence continues at coordinate 486,602 of NZ_JBUEGE010000005.1, read as the reverse complement.
GGAAGAGCTCACCGATGGTGATGAAGGAGACCAGCGCGGAGTTCTTGGTCAGCGACACGAACTCGTTGCCCAGCGGGGGCAGCATGCGCAGGAACGCCTGCGGGACCACCACATGGCGCATGGCCGCGCCGTGGGACATGCCGCAGGAACGGGCGGCCTCGATCTGGCCGCGGTCCACCGACTGCACGGCGCCGCGGAAGATCTCGGTGACGTACGAGCCGCTGTAGAGACCGAGGGCGATCACGCCCGCGACCATGGGTGGCAGTTGCAGGCCGAGCTGGGGCAGGCCGAAGTAGATGAAGAACAGCTGGACGACGAACGGGGTGCCGCGGATCACCGAGACGTAGACGTTGCCCAGCCAGCGCAGCGGAAGGACCTTGCTGAGCTTGGCGAAGCCGCCGAGCATGCCCAGCACCAGGCTCAGGCACAGCGACAGCAGGATGACCATGACGCTGATGAGCAGGCCGTGCCAGATCTGGCCCCAGGAGTCCACGATCGTCGTCGGGTTGAGGAGCGGGCGGTCCTTCTGGGCCTTGGCGCCGCTCTTGGTCGCGAACCACTTGTCCGTCAGCTTCTCGTACGAGCCGTCGGCCTTCATGTCCTTGAGCGCGGAGTCGAAGGCGGCCGTCACGGCGGGGTCCGACTTCGGGAGCGCGTAGCCGTAGTCCTCGCCGGTCAGCCGCTTCCCGACCTGCTTCAGTCCGCCGTGCTGGCTGATGAAGTACTGGCCGCCGGGCGCGCCGGTGACGACGGCGTCGGCCTGGCCGAGCTTGACGGAGGAGAACATCTGCTCGTTGGTCTGCACGGTCACGAGCCGGGCGCCGGGCTGGTGCTCCTTGAGCCAGTCCACGGACTTGGTGCCGACCTGCACGGCGATCTTCTTGCCGGTCAGGTCGTCGAGCGTGTGCACCGAGGTGTCGTCCTCGGGGACGAACATCGCGAGGCCGCCGGGGTAGTAGACGTTCGTGAAGTCCACGGCCTTGGCGCGCGCGTCACTGATGTAGATCGCCGAGGCCCCGACGTCGATCTGGTGGGCCTGCAGCGCCGGGACGATGTTCTCGAACGGCATCTGCGTGAAGGTGACCTTCTTGATGCCGGCGCGCTTGGCCAGTGCCCGGACCAGCTCGACGTCGAAGCCGATCTTGCCGCCCTTGGCGTCGGTGAACTCGAAGGGCGGGAACGTCGCGTCGGTGCCCACGCGCAGGGTCGCCCGGCCGGAGCGGAGCCGGTCGAGCTTCTGCGTACCCGCCTTCTGGGCCCCCTCGTCGGCCTGGTCGGCGACGGCCGGCGAGGCGCCGGTCAGCAGAAGGGTGGACGCGAGCAGTCCGGCCATGACGGCCGCGACTCTTCGTCCTATGGACGCACTTATCACGTTTCACTCCATTCGTTTCTGTGCACGTGGACGGAGATTCGGGTGGGCGGGCAGGCGGGCAGGCAGGCCTGGTCAGCGGGCGGATCGGGGTGTCATGTTCGGGGTGTCATGTCAGGGGTGTCATGTCAGCGGGTCGCCGAAGCGGCTGATGTCCTGGGCCGCCGCGTGGGTCAGGGTGATGAGCAGCGGATGGTTGTGGCGCACCCGGAATTCGGGGGCCATGGTGCTGACGGTTCCGTTCACCTGACCGAGCGGGTCGAAGACCGGCACACTGACGCCCCACACCCCCTCGTCGACGACCCCGGTGCTCACGGCGTACCCGCGGTCGCGCACATGCCGCAGCTCCAGGTGGAGCGCCGCGACGCGATCGGCGGTGAGCTGGTGGGCCTCGCAGACCGCGGCGACGCGCTCGTCGGGGAGGTGGGCGAGGATGGCCTGCGCGCTGGCCCCGAAGGTCAGCGGCTTGGTCAGCCCCGGCGAGAAGCTGCACTTGATCACGCGTGACCCCTCGACGGCCTCGACGCACAGCACATGGTGGCCACTGGGGATGAGGAAGGCGGCCAGCTCCTGGGTGTCGGCGGCAAGCCGGGCCAGCCGGCGCTTCACCTCGCCGCCGCTGAGGGCCTCGCGACGGTAGTTCTCGGCCATCTGCACGGAGAGCGAGCCGGCGCAGTAGCGGCCGCGAGTCCGGCTGTGACCGGCGAGGCCGAGCTGAACGAGATCGTTCAGGTGCCGGTAGACCGCGCTGATGGGAATCCCGGTTCGCCTGGAGAGATCCTGGGCCGTCAGGGTCGTCTGTTCGGCGAGTGCGGCCAGGATCGCACCGGTGCGGTGGCCCGGTCCCGGGGCGGTCGGTCTCGATGTCACCTGCCGGACACTAGAGGGTCATTTCAGCCACGCAAGGGCCGTCCACCCACTGAGTGGGAATTTTCCTGCCGGTCAGTGGGAGGTGTCTCGGCGTCGGGCCGGTCGCACAAGTCATTGACAGTGCGTCAGAAGCCACCCACCGTGACGCCATGAGTATCGTCCCGCCACTTGCCCGATTCCTCCCTCGCGGTGCCGAGTCCTGGCGCGACCCCTACGCGATGTACGCGGCCCTGCGCGACCACGACCCGCTGCATCACGTCGAGGACGGCGACTACTGGGTGCTCTCCCGTTACGACGACGTGCTCGACGCGCTGCGCCGTCCCGAGGTGTTCTCGTCACGCCGGGGGCTGACCGTGGTCCGCGACGACATGGCCGCCGCGGGAGTGGACGTCGCGCCGCCGCTGGTCATGCTCGACCCGCCGGAGCACACGGAGTTCCGCAGGCTGCTCACCAAGGGGTTCACGCCGCGCCGCGTGGAGTCCGTGGCGGACGCGGTGCGCGACTTCGTGCGCGTCCGGCTCGACGCCGTCGAGGAGACCGCCGCGGCGGGCGGCCCGGTCGACATCGTCGCCGAACTGATGAGACCGCTGCCGTGCTTCGTCGTTGCCCACTACCTGGGTGTCGACGAAGCCGACCGGGAGCGTTTCGCGGGCTGGACGCAGGCCATCGTGCAGGCGGGCGCCAAGGGCCACGCGCTCGACGCGCACGAGGCGGTCGGTGAACTCTTCGCGTACTTCGGTGACCTGATCGAGCGGCGCCGCGCGCACCCCGCCGACGACACGGTCTCCGATCTCGTCCGTGTCATGGCCGACGACCCGCAGGCCCTGATCCGGATCCTCGGATTCGCCTTCACCATGATCGCCGGCGGGAACGACACGACCATCGGACTGCTCGCCACCGCCGCTCAACTCCTGACCGGGCGAACCGAGGTGAGGGAGCGGATCGAGGCGGACCCGGATGCGCTCGGACCGTTCGTCGAGGAGGCGCTGCGCCTGGCGTCACCGGTACAGGGGCTGGCCCGTACCCTCACCGAGGATCTGGAGCTGCACGGCAGGACGGCGCCGGCCGGACGCAAGGTGCTGCTGCTCTACGGCTCCGCCAATCGCGACCCGCGCGCCTTCGGCCCCCGCGCGGACGAGGTCGACCTGGAGCGCACGACTCCACAGCACCTGGCCTTCGGCTACGGCCCGCACCACTGCCTGGGTGCGGCGGCGGCCCGCCTCCAGGGACGTATCGCGCTCACTGAACTCCTCGCGCGGTTCCCGGACTTCGCCGTCGATGCCGCCCGAGGTACGTTCGCCGACGGCTGCTACGTGCGTCGGTACGAGACGCTGCCGTTCGCTGCCGAGGGGGCCGCGCGGCACCCTTCGTGAAGTCGGGGGCCGGGCAGCGGGGTGTTCGCCACCGGCACCCGCGGCCGCCCCTCACAAGCTCCGCGGGTGTGTGGTGCGTGCGTGCTTCGCAACCGGGGCCACAGGAGCGGACGTTGTAGTGACCGACGATGCAGCCGACCTGCGCGCCTCCTGGAGCTGCTCGAGCGCCGCACGCGCCACGCGCTCCTTCTTACTGAGGCGGATCTCCGCGGTCGCGCACCCGAGCACCTTGCTCAGGTCGTTCAGCGGTCCGATGGGGGAGGGGCCGAAGACGTAGGAGAAGCCCTTGCATATCACCTTGATGACCGGATCCTCGGTGGCGTCGGCACATCCTTCCGCGGCGACGGCCGGGACCCCGGCGGCGCCCGTCTCGATCGCGTCGGCGGTTCCGACCGCCAGGTCCGCCAGCGGGGTCTCCAACCCCTCGCGGTACCTGGCGCCGTCCACGAACTCGTCGATGTAGGCCCGCAGGCTCTCGACGGCCTGCTCCGCCGCCGCGCGTTCCGGTTCCGAGGTGATCTCCCTGGCGGCGAGCATGGCGAGCGACGCCTCCAGGAAGGCCCGTTGGGCCGCCAGGCGCTGTTGGTGCTCGTCGAGCGGGGCAGGTTCGACAGCACGGGGCGCGGACGCCGGTCGGGGCCCGGCCGTCGATTTGCGTACGATCCTGCCCCTGCGTCGCCTGCCGTACCCCCGGGAACTCTTGGACATGGCCATCGCGCCTTTCCCGGTCCGCGCGCTGCGGGCCGCCTTCCTCAGGTATCCCGGCGGCACGCTCGTCCCGCAAGGTGCCGGTCGGTACCCTGCCGCACGCCGATGGTCCCTCGGCAGGCGCGGACGCAGCCAACTGGCCCGAGGCCCCAACGATTCAAGATCCGGGACGGGTTCACTCGAACGTGTCGCTGGGGGTAAGGTCGCTCGCGGCAGGCGGGCCTCCGGGCCTTCTTGCGGACGGCGGAGAGACCAAGAGGTGGAGCGCACTGTGTCAGTGATCAGCGGGCCGTGACGCTGCGGTCACGGTCCTCGCCGCTGACCGCCGCCACGACCGTCCGTCCTTCGCGCACTCCCTCGCCCCCCCTCCGTCCCCACCTCGCAGTGCCCCCCACGCCCTGTTCTTCTCGAGGACTGCATCCATGATTGAGATACCCGAGCTGGCCGCAGGCGCCCTGGCCGCCGGGACCGTGTCGGCGTTCGCGCTCGGCGGCGGGCTGCTGAAGTCCCGTCAGAAGAGCGGCAGGCAGCGCGTCGAGAACGCTTCGCTCCGCGCCCGTCTCGAGGCGACCCGCGCAGAACTCGGCGCCTCCCGCGAGGAGGCGGAGGCCGCTCGCGAGGAACTCGACGACCTCACCGCGGCGTTCGTCTCCGAGATCGCCCACCTGTCCGCCCAGCGCATGCCGGCCGTGACCACCCACGCCGCCCACCCGCACTACCGGGTGCCGGGCCCCCTTCAGCCCGAACTCGGCGGCACGGAACTGGCCTCCGGCCTCGACTCCGTGCTCGACGGGCTGCGCACCGCCATCGCCCAGGAGCGCAAGCGGGTCGACGCCGCCGCCCGCGCCGGGATGCGCGGCGCGACCCGCGAGATCCAGGCGGGCCTGTACCGGCTCCAGGACGTCCTGCGAGGCCTCCAAGAGCGCTACGACGACCCGGAGCTGGCCCAGACGCTCTTCGCGCTCGACCACGAGAACGAGCAGTCGCTGCGCCGCGCGCAGGTCGCCGCCGTGGTCTGCGGGGCCTGGGTCGGGCTCGCCCGCGGCGAGTCGCACCTGGTGGAGGCCGTGACCGGCGGCCAGTCGCGGCTCGCCGGATACGACCGGGTGGAGGTCCACAACCACCTGGAGGACGGCACCGGACTCATCTCCCACGCCGTGGAGCCGGTCGCCATCATCGTCGCCGAACTGCTCGACAACGCCCTGCGGTACTCCTCGCCCGACACCTCCGTGGGCGTGCACCTCGAACGCGTCCACCACGGCGTCAGCGTGACCGTCGACGACGCCGGTGTCGGGATGAGCTCCGACGAACGGGCCCACGCCCAGCGGATGGTGGCGGGGGAGGAGCCCATCCTCCTGTCGGAGCTCGGCGACCCGCCGCGCATGGGGCTCGCCGCGATCGGCCAGCTGACCCGCCAGTTCGACCTCTCCGTCGACCTGTCGTCGCCCTCCCCGTACGGCGGCGTCCGCGCGGTCCTGCTCGTACGGGACCATCTCCTGTGCCGGATCGCCCCCGAGGAGCGCAAACCGGCCGCGGCCGCTCCCCGCTCCACCCACTCCCTCGCCGCGGACGAGTCGCCCGCGGCCCCGGCCCCGGTGGCGGAGCCCACCCGGCCCGTCGAGCAGCCGGAGGCACCCTCCGTCGACGGCGACGAGCTGCCCCGGCGCCGCCGCCGTGTCCGCTCCGACGCGCAGCCCGCAGAGCGGCAGACGCCGCAGGGCCCCGCGCACCGCAGCCCCGAGGAGCAGGCCGCCACACTCGGCGCCCTCCAGGCGGCCACCGCCGCGGCCCGCGGCGACGCGCCGCGCGAGGACCGGGCCGCACAGCAACCGCACGACACCGCCGGCGAGCACACCGGCACCAGTGAAGGGAACACCCCCGATGAGTAGCCGCGACCTCGGCGACAGTGCTTGGGTCCTCGATCCGATCCTGGAGATCCCGCACGTCCAGGCCGCCGTCCTGCTCACCAGGGACGGACTGGTCTCCGGGTACAGCGAGGCGCTGACGCAGGAATCCGCGGAGCGCGTCGCCGCCATCACCAGCACCGTGCAGGGCGCCTGCCGCACCGCGGCGGCCGCCTTCGCCGACCAGGAGACCGCGGACGTACGCCAGGTGGTCATCGAGTCCGACCACGGCTACATCCTCGTCGCGCCCACCGCGCACGGCACCTGTGTGGCCGCCTTCGGTGACCCCGAGGTCCGGCTCGATCTGCTCGGCCACCGCGTCCACTCGCAGGTGGCCAGGCTCGGCGAGAAGGCCATGGCGGCCGCGCCCCGCGGGGCCGACGGCGCCGCCGAGGCATGACGGCGCGGCGCGGCGGCCGGCCGCTGGTCCCCGCCTACCTCGCCACCGGCGGGGTCGCGCAGCCCAGCCGCAACAGCCTGGAGCGCCTGTCCGTGCTGACCGGCGTCGGCGCGCCCTGGCCCGCGGGCCTGCCCGCGGCCCAGCACGCGCTGCTGCGCACCCTGGACGGCGGCTCGCTCACGGTGGTCGAGGCCGCCGCCCTGCTCGAACTGCCGGTCTCCGCCGTACGGGTGCTCGCCGCCGCACTGGTCGACCAGGGGCTCGTGGGCGCCCGCCCGCCGGTCCCACCCGCCGCGCAGCCCGATCCCGATCTGCTGAAGAGAGTCGCCGATGGCCTCCGCGCCCTCAAGCTCTAGGACCGCGTCCCCGGGCGCCGAGTCCGCGCCCTCACACGCCGAGACCGCGCCCGCGGGCATCAAGAGACCGGTGCACCTGCCGGACACCGCACGGGAATTGGTGAAGATCCTCGTCACCGGGCCCTTCGGGGTGGGCAAGACCACCCTGATCGACTCCGTCTCCGAGATCCGCCCGCTGCACACCGAGGAGCAGCTCACTGAGGCGTCCGTGGCCGTCGACGATCTCGCGGGCGTGCGGGAGAAGAAGACCACGACCGTCGCCATCGACTTCGGCCGGATCAGCCTCAGGGGCGGTGCCGTCCTCTACCTGTTCGGCACCCCCGGACAGGAACGCTTCCGCGCGCTGTGGGACGACATCGCGTACGGCGCGCTCGGCGCCCTCGTCCTGGTCGACACCCGCAGGATCGACGAGTCCTTCGACGCCCTCGGCCTCGTCGAGGAGTCAGGGCTGCCCTACGCCGTCGCCCTCAACACCTTCCCCGACGCGCGCAACTACACCGACGAGCAGTTGCGCCGCTCCCTCGACCTGGACCCGGACACCCCGATGGTGACCTGCGACGCCCGCGACACCCACTCCTCCGTCGACGCCCTGCTCGCCCTCGTGCAGCACCTGATCGACCGCACAAGCCCGGAGCCCCGATGACGTATCCCGCGCAGGCCGAGGACTTCCACCTGTCCGCGCCGGTCCGCCTGTGGGAGGACGGCTTCGCCGCCGACCCGCAGAGCTACTACGAGACCCTGCGCGCCCAGGGCCCGGTCGGCCACGCCGAACTGGCCCCCGGCGTGGCCGCGTACGTCGTCACCGACCGGCGGGCCGCCCTCGACCTGCTGCACGACACAGAGTCGTGGTCGCACGACCCGCGGCCCTGGGAGGAGGAGGTCGACGGCGACGCGCCGATCCTCGGCATGATGCGCTGGCGGCCCAACGCCCTGTTCAACGACGGCGAGCTGCACGTGCGCTACCGGCGCGCCCTCTCCGACGCCTTCGACCTGGTGGAACCGCACGACCTGCGCGAGCGCGTGCACCACGCCGTGGACGTACTGGCCGCCCGGATGGCGCCCACGGGGCGGGCCGACCTCGTGAGCGAGTTCGCCCGCCCGCTCATGTCGCTGGTCTTCAACAACCTCTTCGGGCTCCCGGACAGCGAGAGCGACCGCCTCCAGGGCGCAATCGCGCACATCATGGACGGCGGCGCGGACGCGGCGCGCGGCGAGGAGGAGTTCGGCCGCTACATCCTGGACCTCGTCGGCGCGAAGAGCGCCGAGCGCGGCCAGGACCTCACCAGCTGGCTGCTCGACCACCCCCTCGGCCTCACCCCCGAGGAGGTCACCTGGCAGGTCTTCCTCATGCTCGGCGCGGGCCACGAGCCCACCGCCAACCTCGTCTCCAACTCCCTGTCGCGGATCCTCGGCAACCCGGCGTACTACTCGACGCTGACCAGCGGATCGCGGCCCGTCATGGACGCGGTCGTCGAGGTCCTGCGCCACGAGACACCGCTCGCCAACTACGGCATCCACTACGCCCGCAAGCCGCTCACGTTCCACGGTGTGTGGGTGCGGGCCGCCGTCCCCGTCGTCATCTCGTACGGCGCCCTGGGGCAGACGGCGGAGGAGGAGGCCGCGCGGGCCACCGCCCCCCGCCACCCGCAGGACGCCTCGCACCTGTCCTGGTCGGCCGGAGAACACTCCTGCCCGGTCAAGCAGCACACTTTGCTCATCGCCACCGAGGCCATCGAACGCCTCACCCAGTGGCTTCCCGACCTGGAGCCGCTCACCCCGCGCGAGCAACTGACATGGCGCACCGGGCCGTTCCACCGTTCCCTGACGGAACTCCCGGTCCGCTTCGTGCCCCGCACCGCATCCCAGTCAGGAGCAGACGAGTGACCGAGAACGCGGCTACGCCCCGTATCGCCATCGACCCGTTCGGCGCCGACCTGCCGGCCGAGGCCGCCCGACTGCGCGCGGCGGGATCCGTGGTCCCCGTCGAACTGCCCGGCGGCATCCCGGCCTGGGCACCCACCCGCTACGACACGCTCCGGTCGCTGATCCTCGACCCGCAGATCAGCAAGGACCCCCGCAAGCACTGGTCGCTGTGGCCCGAGGTCGGCGAACACCCCGAGTGGGGCTGGGTCCTCGGCTGGGTCGGCGTGGTCAACATGCTCTCCACCTACGGCCCCGACCACACCCGGCTCCGCAAGCTCGTCGCGCCCAGCTTCACCGCCCGCCGCACCGAGCTGATGCGCCCCCGCGTCGAGAAGATCACCGAGGAGCTCCTGACGGCCCTCGACGCGGCACCGGACGGCGTCGTCGACCTGCGCCCCACGTACGCGAACCAGCTCCCGATGCAGCTGATCTGCGAACTCTTCGGCGTCCCCGACGACCTGCTCGGCCCGGTCGAGCGTCTCGTCGACGCCATCATGGACACGTCCAACCCCAGCCCCGAGCACGGCGCGTTCGTCCAGGAGCAGATCGGCACGGTACTGCCCGCGATCATCGCGTACCGCACCGAGCACCCCGGCGACGACATGACCACCGAACTGCTGCGGGTCCGCGCGGAGGACGGCGACCGGCTCAGCGACGAGGAACTGCTCTACACCCTGCTCCTCGTCATCGGCGCCGGCTTCGAGACGACCGTCAACCTCATCGGCAACGCGGTCGTCGCCCTGCTCACCCACCCCGAGCAGCTCGCCGCCGTCCGCTCCGGCGAGCTCGCCTGGGACGCCGTCATCGACGAGACCCTGCGCGTCCACCCCTCCATCTCCAACCTGCCGCTGCGGTACGCGGTCACCGACGTGACGGTCGACGGGGTGACCATCCCGGCGGGCGACGCCATCCTCACCACGTACGCCGCCTCGGGCTACGACCCCGAGCACTACGGGCCCACGGCCACGGAGTTCGACGCGCACCGGGACGCTGACGACCACATGTCCTTCGGGATCGGCGTCCACCGCTGCATCGGCGCCCCGCTCGCCCGCCTGGAGGCGCGCACCGCCCTGCCCGCCCTCTTCGACCGCTACCCGGACCTGCGCCTCGACGCCGGTCCGGAGGAGCTGAAGCAGGTCCCGTCGTTCATCGCGTACGGCTGGCAGGGGATCCCGGTGCGGCTGCACGGCTGAGCTCGCGGGGCGCTGGGGCGCTGGGCCACTGGGGCGCGGTCAGAAGACCGTGCCGACGTCCTTGGCGGTGATGGTGTCCATCGCGCGTTCGGCGACGGCGGCGATGGTCATGGACGGGTTGCACGCGCCGGTGGTGCCGGGGATGAGCGCGCCGTCGAGCACGTAGAGGCCGCGCTGCCCCTGGACGCGCCCTTCCAGGTCGCACACCGTGCCCATCGGCGCGCCGCCGAGCGGGTGCCAGGTGCTGTTGACCAGGGAGTTGGTGTCGGTGAGGGTGCCGAGCCCCCGGGAGATCTCCGTGACCCGCCGGTGGATGGCGCGGTAGCTCGTGGCGTCGCCGGCCTTGGGCCAGTGCAGGGAGACGGAGTCGGTGGCGGAGTCGTAGCGGAGCCGACCCCGGTCGGGGCTGACGCCGAAGCCGACGAGCATGGTGGTGCGGGTGTCGAGGCCGAGGGGTGGCAGGGACGCCTGGATGACGGTGTTCGCGGTGGCCGGGTCGTCCCACTGCTTGCTGCCGAAGACGACCGGGCCGCCCTGCTCGCTGCCGAAGTCGTCCTGGAGATTGGTCCAGGCGTAGATGCGGTCGCCGTTGGTGCCCCAGCCCTCGCCGACGCCGTCGGGCAGGTCGGGGATGGCGCCGGTGGCGTCGGCGCGCACCAGGAGCTTGCTGGTGTTGATGCTGCCGGCCGCCATGATCAGGGCGCGGGTGGTGAGCACCTTCTGCTCCAGCACGGTCCCGGAGTCGTCGGTGCGGTCGACGCGCACCTCCCAGCGGCCGTCGGCGGCGCGGGCCACGGAGGTGACGTTGTGGTGGGTGGCGACGGTGACCTTCCCGGTCGCCTCGGCCTGCTTCAGGTACGTCACGTCCACGGAGTGCTTGCCACCGTTGTTGACGCCGAGCGCGCAGTCGCCGTTCGTGTACGAGGGTTTCATCTCGCCGCGCAGTTCGGCCAGGGCGTAGTCCCAGTCGATCGGCATCGGGATCTTCTCCAGACCGTATCCGGCCTTCCGGATCCGGTCGGCGAAGACGCGTGCCGCGAAGTAGTTGGGCGAGTTCACGAGCTGGTCGGGAGCGGTGTCCGTCTTCAGCATGCGGGCGACGCGCGGGTAGTGGACCCGGTCCATGCGCCGGTAGTCGAGCCCTTCGGGCAGCCAGGTGGTGAACACGGCCTCCGAGGGCTGAAGTGTCATGCCCTGGTAGACGAGCGATCCGCCGCCGACTCCGGCCGCGCACATGCTCAGGATGTTCTCGCCGAGGACCGGTTCGAGCAGTCCGGTGTAGGGGGCGAAACCGAGCGGGGTGCCGATCAGGCGGGCCAGCGGCCGGACGGCCTCGGGCAGCGTGCCGTACCAGAGCATCCGCTTGTCGAGGCCGGACACGCGGGGGAAGGTCTCGGCGTTCGGTCCGGTCGGCCAGCGCCGCCCGCGCTCGAGCACGGTCACGGGGACCCCGGCCTCGGCGAGCCTGAGGGCGGCGACACCGCCGCCGAAACCGGATCCGATGACGACGACGCGGTGTTCCTCGCGCGTCAGCTTGACGCGGGTGGGGGCGGCCGAGGCGGTCGGGACGGAGAGGGCGCTCGCGGCGGCGGTGGCGGCGGCGCCGGTGAGCAGGGCGCGCCTGGTGGGGGAGGGCATGGACAGCTCCTTGACCGAATGAGGGCGTGAGGGAGGGCTGTGCAGGTCGGTGGGGACGCGGAGTGGGGGCATGGGCATGGGCATGGGCATGGGCGTGGGCATGCGCGTGCCAACTCCCGGCGAGAGCAGGGTGGTTACTCGCCGGTCAGCTACCGCAGAGTAGAGTCGCGTGTCACTCAGTGACAAGATGGCGGCGTGCGACAGTTGGCGGCCTGAGGGGGCGGGGCCACGGGGTCTGGCTATGCTGCGCTGTGTTCTTAGGGGGTAGGGGGATGCATCAGACGCCGTGGGAGGCATGGCGACAAGAGGAGTCGACGGCCGATGGGCGGCCGTCGCTGGCCGAGCGCCGCAAGGCCGAGCTCCGGTTCGAGATCGCCTGCGAGGCGGTGCGCCTGTTCACCTCGCAGGGCGTCACCGCCACGACGGGGGAGCAGATAGCGCGCGGCGTCGGCGTCTCCTCCCGTACGTTGTGGCGGCACTTCCCGTCGAAGGAGAGCTGCGTGCTCCCGCTGCTCGCTGCGGGACTCGACTTCGCCGTGACCCACCTGCGCCACTGGCCCGCCCGGACGAGCCTGCTGGACTTCTTCAAGGAGACGCTGAAGTCGGGTGACCTGCCGCAGGGCACGTCCACCATCCTCGCCCTGATCCGCATGACCTCCACCGAACCGGCCCTCCGCGCCGTCTGGCTCCAGGCCCACGACGACGCGCTCCCCGTCCTCGGCCGGCTCCTCGCCGAGCGCTCCGGCGGCGAGGCCGACGACCTGCGCGTGGCGGTCCACGCGGCGACACTCAACGGCGCCCTGCGGGCAGCCGCGGAAGATTTCGCCCGCCGCTACGCGGACCAACCCGAGGCCTCCTACGACGAGTTCGCCACATGCCTCGACGTCGCCCTGCGCGCGGCGTCGGAAGGGTTGCCGTACTGAAGTACCTCAGCGGTCGGTACGCATTCTTGGAGGCCGAGAAATGAGCAGTGCCGACACGATTCACCTCTGGCACGGCATTCAACGAAAGTCCGAGAACGCGAGTTTCGCAGTAACGGACATTTACAAGGAGTCCGACGCCGCGATCAGGGTTGAAGTCAGGAGCGTCACCACCGAGCTGCACCTTCACACCCTCCGCGTTGGCGAGTCCTTCCCCGTGGGCGAGGAAACCTGGCAGCTCACCGAGCTGAAGGATTGGCCGAGCGAGGACGACTGGATCGTGGTGCTGCGCCGCGTCGCGACCGCACCGGCGTGACGGATCGTTAGACGGTCGGTGCCGAGGGGTGGACCCCGTGGGGATCTCCGGCGAGAGTTAATCGTGCACGGTACAGCCGTTGGCGCGTGGGGCCGCTCCCGCGTGCCACGGCAGTACCGCGTGTTCCGCACGAGCATCACCTCCGAGACGGCGAGCAGGATCGACGAGGGGACGGCCGTATGCCTCTGGAACCGGTGACCCGGGCGTTTCTCGCGGAACTGGCCGAGGCCGACGGCCCGGCGATGCACGAGTCGACGCCGGCCGTCGCCCGGCTGCACGGCCCGATCCTGTCCGGGATCAGCGGCCGGGGGCCCGAGGTCGGCGCGGTGCGCGACGTCAAGGTCGAGGGCCGGGACGGCGGAAGGTTCCGCGTACGGGTGCTGCGCCCCGCCGAGACTCCGCGGGCGGTGATCGTGTACTTCCACGGCGGCGGCTGGGTGCTCGGCGACATCGACCTGCAGTACGACCACGTGGGCCGTCGGCTCGTGAACGCGACCCGGGCGACGGTGGTGATGGTCAACTACCGCAAGGCGCCCGAGCATCCGTTCCCGACCGCGATCGAGGACGGCTGGGCCGGACTGACCTGGGCCGCCGAACACGCCGCCGAACTCGCTCCGGAGGCCGTCCCGTTGATCGTGGCCGGGGACAGCGCGGGCGGCAACATCGCCGCCGTGATGACCCAACGGGCCCGCGACCGCGGCGGCCCCGTCATCGACTGCCAGGCCCTCGTCTATCCCGTCACCGACTGCGACCTGGACCGGCCCTCGTACCTCGATCCGCAGAATCAGCTGCTGCTCGCGCGGGACACGATGGAGTGGTTCTGGAGCCATTACCTGCCCGACCGGCGGGCCCGCGCCCACCCCGACGCCTCCCCGCTGCGCGCCGCCAGCCTCGCCGGCCTGCCTCCGGCGCTGGTGTACGTCGCCGAGTACGACCCGCTGCACGACGAAGGCGTCGCCTACGCGGAGGCCCTGCGCGCCGCGGGCGTCCCGGTCGCCCTGGAGGAGGCGGCGGGCCAGATGCACGCCTTCTTCCAGATGGCGGGGATCCTGCCGGGCTTCGAGGACGGGCTGCGGCTGGTGGCGGAGCACATCAACACGTTCGTCGCCGAAAGGGCGGTGTGAGCCATGCCCGACCACGAGCACGAACACGACCGCGGGCGTGACCACGACGTGCTCGTCATCGGCGCCGGGTTCGCCGGGCTCTACCAGTTGCACCGGCTGCGCGCGCTCGGCTTCGACACGGCAGTCGTCGAGGCGGGCGCGGATGTCGGCGGCACCTGGTACTGGAACCGCTATCCCGGCGCCCGCTGCGACATAGAGTCCGTCGAGTACTCGTACTCCTTCGACCCGGACCTGGAGCAGGAGTGGGACTGGAGCGAGCGCTACGCCGCGCAGCCCGAGATCCTCTCCTACGCCCGCCACGTGACCGACCGTTTCGACCTGCGCGGGGACATCGTCTTCAACACCCGCGTGGAAGCGCTCACCTGGGACGAAGCAGCGCGGCGCTGGACGGTGACCGCCTCCGACGGCGTGCCCCGCACCGCCCGGCACGTCATCGCTGCCACCGGATGCCTGTCCGTACCCTCCCGGCCGGACTTCGAGGGGCTGGCGGACTTCGCCGGAGAGGTCCTGTGGACGTCGAGCTGGCCCCACGAGGGCGCGGACCTGGCGGGCAAACGGGTGGCGGTCATCGGCACCGGTTCGTCCGGGCTCCAGACCATCACCGCGATCGCCCCGCTGGTGGGCTCGCTCACCGTCTTCCAGCGCACCCCGTCCTACGCGGTGCCCGCCCACAACGACTCCAACGTCGCCCGCCTCGCCGCGGCGCGCGTCAACTACCCCGAACGGCGCGAGATCTCCCGCGCCTCCTCGAAGGGTTTCGACTGCGGCGAGGATCAGCAGGTGCTGCTGGCCGAGACCGAAGAAGCAGCAGTCGTGGGCGAGTTGGACCGGCGCTGGGACGACGGCGGCCTCTGCTTCGGCAGCGGCTTCAGCGACCTGCTCAAGGACGCGGACGCCAACGAGACCGTCGCCGAGTACGTCCGCGCCCGGATCCGCGAGAGGGTGAAGAACCCGGAGCTCGCCGAGCGGCTGACCCCGCGCACGTACCCGATCGCCAGCAAGCGGATGTGTGTCGACACCGGCTACTACGAGGTGTTCAACCAGGACAACGTCACGCTGGTCGACCTCACCGAGCGGCCCGTCGACCGCATGACCGGGCGCGGGATCCTCACCCGTGACGGCACCACGTACGAGGTCGATGTCATCGTCATGGCGACCGGGTTCGACGCGATGACCGGCGCGCTGAACGCCATCGACATCCGGGGCGTCGACGGGCTCGCGCTGCGCGACAAGTGGGAGCACGGCCCGCGTACGTACCTGGGCCTGATGTCGGCGGGCTTCCCCAACCTGTTCACGGTGACCGGCCCGCAGAGCCCGTCCGTCCTCTCCAACATGATGACCTCGATCGAGCACCACGTGGACTGGATCACCCACGCCCTCACCCACCTGCGCGACCACGGGCTGCACCGCATGGAGGCCGACCCCGCCGCCGAGGACAACTGGGTCAACACCACCAACGACCTGGCCGACCTCACGGTCATGCCGCAGGCGGCGTCCTGGTACATGGGCGCCAACATCCCCGGCAAACAACGGGTGTTCATGCCCTTCATCGGCGGTGTGGGCCTCTATCGCGACCTCACCAACGGTATTGCGGTGAGCCACTACCACGGGTTCGAGCTGAGCTGAGGGGGCGCTCCTGCGGTGCTCCTGCGGTGCTCCTGCGGGGCGGACGGGGCCGGGCGCTCGACGTTGTTTGGTAATGGGATCCATTTTCATATAGCGTCACCGTGTCGCGCCGCGCGGCACCCTCGCCGCTCAGCCCACCCCGCACCCAACGGAGGACCCGATGGCCGTTCCCAAGCGGAAGATGTCCCGCAGCAACACCCGCCACCGCCGCGCCCAGTGGAAGGCGACCACGCCCCAGCTCGCCCCGGTCACGGTCGACGGCGTCTCGTACCTGGTGCCGCAGCGGCTGGTGAAGGCGTACGAGCGCGGGCTGCTGCGCCCCGAGGGCTGAGCGCACATGGCCACCGACCGACTCCCCGTCACCGTCCTGTCCGGCTTCCTCGGGGCCGGCAAGACCACCCTCCTCAATCACGTGCTCGGCAACCGCGAAGGGCTGCGCGTCGCCGTCATCGTCAATGACATGAGCGAGGTCAACATCGACGCCGCCCTCGTGCGCGGCGGCGAGGCCGCTCTGTCGCGCACCGAGGAACGCCTGGTCGAGATGACCAACGGCTGCATCTGCTGCACCCTGCGCGACGACCTGCTGGAGGAGGTCGACCGGCTGGCCCGTGAAGGCCGCTTCGACCATCTCCTCATCGAGTCGTCCGGGATCTCCGAGCCGATGCCGGTCGCCGCCACCTTCGCGTTCGCCCGCGACGACGGCGCCACGCTCGGGGACCTCGCCCGCCTGGACACCATGGTCACGGTCGTCGACGCCGCGAACTTCCTGGCCGAGCTGGACAGCGGCGACGAACTGGTGGAGCGCGGCCTCGACCAGTACGAGGACGACGAGCGCACCGTCAGTGATCTGCTGATGGACCAGATCGAGTTCGCCGACGTCATCGTGGTCAACAAGCTCGACCTCGTCGACGCGGCCGCCTCCGCGCGGCTCCGGGCAGTGCTGACCCGCCTCAACCCCGTCGCCCGCATCGTCCGGGCGGTGCACGGCCGCGTACCGGTGAGCGACATCGTGGGCACCGGGCTCTTCGACCTCGACCGCGCCCAACAGGCCCCCGGCTGGGTCCGCGAGCTCAACGGCGACCATGTGCCCGAGACCGAGGAGTACGGCATTTCCTCCACGGTGTTCCGCTCGCCGCGCCCCTTCCACCCCGGCCGGTTGTGGCGGTTCGTGACGCAGGAGCTGGACGGCGGTGCGTACGGCAGGGTCCTGCGCTCGAAGGGCTTCTTCGCGCTGGCCAGTCGTCCGAGGGTGACCGGCCTGTGGTCACAGGCGGGATCCGTGGCCCGCTTCGAACCCTCCGCGGCCCGTGACACCGAGAGCCCCGAGGGCCAGGAACTCGTCTTCATCGGCACCCACCTCGACGCGAGCGCCCTGCGCGCCGCGCTGACCGCGTGCCTCATGACGGACGCCGAGCCACCGCCGACGGTCGACCCGTTCCCCGCCTGGGACACCTACGGCATCGACGAGGCTTGCGAACACGAGCTCTCGGGTCATGAGCACCCCGAGTCGGAGGGGCTCGCCCGCCGCTAGGGTGAGCGAATGCTCGGACAAGACGCAGGGAACATACGGGCCGTGCTGCCCGCTCACGCGATCGAGGTCGGGTCCGATCCACTGGATCGGCCGGCCCGGAACTCCGTCGGCGGCCAGCCCTTCCTGGACAGCGCACAGGAGTGGCCCGCGTGTTTCTGCGGGGAGCGGATGGCCCTGTTCTTCCAGCTCGACGTGCCTGCTGACCTGGCGGCCTTCGGTGGAGACTATCTGTTGGTCTTCCACTGCCGCGCGCACAACGACGCGTCCGAGCCCGAGTTCGCCGAGGACCGGCTGGTGCCGGAGTACTGGAATGCCCCGCAGCTGCCCTACCCGGGCCCGTTCTGGCGCATCCTGCTCCAGCGGCACGCGACGCTACCCTCCGATGAACCCGAACCGTCCGTGTGCGCCCTGCCGTTGACGCTCCGCCCCTTCGAGGACACGCCGAGCCCGCGCGGACTCGGGGCCCAGACCTTCAAGGTGGGCGGCACACCCTCGTGGGCGCAAGATCCTGAGTACTACACCTGCGCGTGCGGCGCCGAACTGGAGTACCTCTGCCAGGTTCCTGAAGGCATGGAATTCGCCGTCCACCCCGGGCTGCCGGAGCAGCCGTACAGCGTGGGAGCCGACACGTACAGCCTGTTTCTCGGCAACGAGGTGTATCTGCTGGCGTGCCCGGCCCACTGCGACCCGGCCGCGGTCTGGCCGGTGAACCAGAACTGATTCCTCGTGCCGGGCGGGGCGGACGCCGTGTGTCGGGATGCCGGGGTCCGGTGGGGCTGGGACGATCGCCGGACGTCCGCTTTGTCACCGTTCGCGGGGTCAGCGTGAGGGTGGCGGACGACCCACGGCACGAAAGGTCCAGCCATGCACTCTGTACTCGTGAAGCGGAGCAAGCGAAGCACGCGAGGGCGCGCCGTCGGTGTCCTGTGCGCCGTCGCCGCCTCGCTCTCCCTGCTGAGCGCCTGCTCGTCCGACGACGGGGGCGACACCTCCGAGGGCACCAAGAAGGGCGAAAGCTCTGCCGGGGAACAGTCCGCCGACCCCACCGCGAGCGGCCGGCTGAACGAGGATCAGGCCGAGCGCAAGAAGCTGCTCTCCGCGACGAAGGTCGACTGGGACAAGGCGGCACGGACCGCGCAGAAGGAGGTCTCCGGCAGCAAGCTCCTGGAGATCGAGCTCGGCGACGACCATCAGGGCGCCCCGGAGTGGGATGCCGAGGTCGTCGCCTCCGACGGCACGGGCACCGAGGTACGGATCGATGCCGCCACCGGCAAGGTGACCGGCTCCAAGGCGGACGCCGACCAGGACGCGGACGACAAGAAGGAGAACACCGACAAGCTCGCCGCGGCCGAGGTCACGGCGGTGAAGGCCGCGCAGACGGCCACCGACCGCAAGAAGGGCAAGGTCACCTCGGTCGCCCTCGACGACTCCGACAACGGGACCACGGTCTGGTCGGTCGACGTGGTCACGCCCGCCACGTGGGACAAGACGTCGTTCGACATCGACGCGGCCAACGGCAAGGTCCTGAACGAGCACGTCGACCGGGACTGAGCGGCATGGGCCGCCCTCAGGCTCCGTGCTCGCCCTTGCAGCGCAGGAACGCGAGGGTCATCGCACCCAGGTCCTCGATCAGCGTCGGCAGATCGCTGCCCTCCGCCGCTTCGGGGGCCACGTCGAGCGCCAGGGCCCGGGCGAGCGCCGCGTAGACCGTGGTGAAGCAGGAGCCGACGGCGCGGACCGGGTCCGGGTGTTCGATCTCGTCGCGCCGCGAGAGCACCAGGTCGACGAAGCGGTCGCGGGCGTCCATGTAGCCGGCCTTGCCCATCTTCGCGACCGCCGGGTCGACCGCGCCCCGCTGGAGGAAGGCGCCCAGCGTCTTGCCCTGCTGTTCGAGCACCCCGGCGAAGACCGCGATCAGCTGCGGGACGAGCTCGGCGAGCGGCGCCCCGGCCCACCGCTCGGCGTCGGTCATCTCCCGGTGGGCCGCGAGCAGCCGCTCCTGGAAGCGGGCCTGTGCGGCCCGCAGGAGGTCGTCCTTGCCGTCGACCCTGGTGTAGATCGACCCCACCGAGACCCCGGAGCGCCGGCTGACCTCGGTCAGGGCGAAGCCCGAGTAGCCCTTCTCGGCCAGCAGATCGAGGGTCGTGTCGAGAACCAGGTCGAAGGAGCGCTGGCTGCGCTCCTGCTTGGGGGCGCGGATGCCGCTGCTCTTCGAGGCCGGCTTGGACGGTGTGGGCATTCGGCAAGTCTATGCGTCCGACCGTCCGGCGAGGTGGCCGTGCGGCCGATGCCCGCGCGCTCCCGCTCCGGGGAACGGCGAGCGCGCGGGGCGTCGTCGACGAGGTGTGTCGGGCGTACGGCGCTCAGGCCGCGTACACCGTCCGAGCGGAAGCGGCGAAGCGCTCGGCGAATGCGTGGACCTGGTCACCGAGCAGCGCCAGTTGCGCGGCGGCCGCCGGGTCCGTGCAGGCGCCGTCCGGGGCGAAGAGCGGGCCCCGGCCGGAGTTGAGGGTGACGCCGAGCGGGGTGGGCCAGCCGCGCATGGCGTGCACGACGTTGCGCAGGGCGCTGAGCGTGGTGCCGCACGCCTGCCAGCCGGCGGCCGTCACCACCAGGCCGACGGCACGCCCGTCGAAGTAGACGCGCTCGTCGTCGCGGAGGTCCTCCAGAAGGTCGAGCGCGTTCTTCACCAGACCCGAGATGCCGCCGTGGTAGCCGGGGGAGCCGATGACAAGGCCGTCCGCCCGGCGCACGGCGTCGACCAGGCGGCGCTGCTCGGCGGTGCGTTCCGGGCGCTCGGGCGCGTAGTGGGGGAGGGTGGCGAGGAAGTCGCCGCCGAAGTGCACGGTGCGGGCGCCGTGGCGCTCGGCGGCGGCCAGGGCGCCGCGTACGGCGAGCTCGCTGCTGGAGCCCGGGCGGGTGGTGCCGCCGATGCCGACGACGGTGTGGCTCATCCCGCGCTCCCCGCCGGGGTGTTCGCGCGGAAGCGGGGCATGACCTCGCTCGCGAACAGGTTCATGGACTTCCTCGTCAGGGCATAGCGCTCGGGGGTCAGCGGGCCGTTGGTGAAGCCCATCAGGACGTTGCCGACGCCCAACTCCTCGTAGTGCTCCAGCTGTTCGGCGACCGTGTCGGGACTGCCGTACAGGCACCAGGTGCGGATCCACTCCTCGCTCAGCGCGTTCGGCGCCTGCGCGGAGGTCAGGTCGACGCCGCTGATGTCCTCGGCGCGCTTGTTGTACGCGTACTCGCGGTCGATGGCCTCCTGGTAGGCGGCGAGGATGGTCTCCAGTTCCGCGCGCGCCTGCTCGTCGGTCTCGGCGACGTGGACGCACTGGTAGGAGTGGGTCGTCCAGGACATGCAGTCGTCGATCACGTGCTGCGGGTGGCCCGAGGCGGCCATCGCCGAGCGGTAGGCGTCCAGGTACTTCTGGAAGGCCGTCGACGGCTCGCCGCTGGCGGGGATCGGCGGGACGAAGGCGGGGATGAACGCCGGCCAGCCGTACGTCGCGGCCCGCGCCGTGCTGGCCTCGCGCATCGCGACGCTCATCAGGCGGCGGCGGTCGCTGTACGGCGCCGGGACGATGCGCTGCACGACGGCCCCCTTGTACGGGCCGTGCTCGAACTCGATGGGGTCGTCGTCGGTCTTCTTGGCCCACAGCCGCTGGACCAGTTCCACCTGCGCGTCCATCAGGCCCCTGGAGTCCTGGAAGTCGACGCCGAAGCCGATGGTCTCCTCCGGTGTCGTGCCGGAGCCGATGCCGACCAGGAGCTTGCCCTTGGTGAGGTGGTCGAGGAGGTTCACGCGCTCGGCGAAGCGGACCGGGTGGTGCAGCGGCAGCGTCGTCACGGAGAAGCCGTAGTGCACGTTCTTCGTCCGCGCGGCCAGGTGGGCGGCGAAGAGGAAGGGGTCGGACGACATCGGCGCGTAGCCCGTGAAGTGGTGGTCGGGCAGGAACACCGCGTCGAAGCCGAGCCGGTCGGCCTCCAGGGCGTGTTCGGCGAGGGTCTCGATGACGTAGGCGTCGTCGGACGGGCTCATGGAGCGGCCGACGAGGAAGGCGGAGAAGCGCACGGAGGGGACCTCCCGTGGGGAATCAATGATGAATCAGAATTGCGATTCTGAAAGTAGGTGCGGGGCGGCCGCCCGTCAAGGTAGCTTGAAGCGAAATCAATCTTCTGATTTTGAGGTGTTCATGGATCGCCCCACGCAGACACACCCTTCCGCCGCCAGGCTCACCGCAGGGCAGACCGGTTGGAGCACGGTGGCCGAACCGGCCCTCGGCCTGCGGCCGTTGCACCTGGTCGACGGCCCGCTCGGGCTCGTCAGCCCCACCTTCGACGAGCGCGACACCGCGCTGCTGCTGCCCAGCGGCATTGCCCAGGGCGCCACTTGGGACGAGGAGACGGTGCGTACGGTCGCGGCGGCGCAGGCGTCCGAGGCGCGCAGGCGCGGGTACGACGCGGTCTACGCCCCGAACCTGAACCTCGCCAGGACCGGCCTGTCCGGCCGCACCTTCGAGATGCTGTCCGAGGACCCGCACCTCGCCGGGGTGCTCGGCGTTGCCTGCGTCGAAGGCCTTCAGGGGCAGGGCGTGGCGGCCGTGCCCAAGCACCTGGTGTGCAACGACACCGAGACCGCGCGCCAGCGGATGAGCGCGGACATCGGCGAGGCGGCACTGCGCGAGGTGTACCTGCGCCCCTTCGAACTGGCCGTCCGGGCGGGGGCATGGGGGCTGATGGCCGCCTACAACCGGCTCAACGGCACTCCCTGCACGGCCCACGCCGACCTGCTCGCCGTCGTGAAGGGGGAGTGGGGCTTCGACGGGATCGTCGTCTCCGACTACTTCGCGCTCCAGGACACGCTCGGCCCCGCGCTCGCCGGCCTCGACCTGGAGATGCCCGGACCGGCCATCCACTTCGGCGAACGCCTCGCCGAGGCCGTGGCCCGCGGCGACGTCCCCCGCGAACGGCTCGACGACGCGGTGGAACGGCTCCTGCGCCTCGCGCGCCGCGTCGGCGCCGCCGACGGCGCCGACCGCCACGTGTCGTCCCCCGAGGCCTACGTGGAACCCGAACGGGCCGAGGAGGCCCTGGTCGACGCGGCGGCCGCGTCCTTCGTCCTCGTCCGCAACGAGGACGAGCTGCTGCCCCTCGACGCCGGCACGGTCCGCCGTCTCGCCGTCATCGGTCCCAACGCCGACCGCCCCTGCTACCAGGGAGCCACCTTCGGCCGGATCCGACCGGCGCGCGCCGCGACCACCCCGCTCCAGGCGCTGCGCGAACGCTTCGGCCCGCACTGCGAGATCGTCCACGAACGCGGCGTCGACACGACACCGGCCGCGTCACTCGGCGCCTTCCGTGTCACCACACCCGACGGACGGCCCGGCGTGCGGCTGGACCATGTACGGGGCGGGCGCGCGGTCCTGACGGAGACCCGGGCCGACAGTGCGTTCATCTGGTTCGGTGAGGTGCCCGGCGCGGGGCCGACCGCCGAGCCGGGGGTGCTGCGCCTGACGGCCGTGCTCACGCCCGACGCCGACGGGATGTGGACGCTCGGCGCGGGAGGCTCCGGGGCGACCGTACTGTCCGTCGACGGGGCGGTCGTCGCGGAAAGGAAGGCACCGGCGCCGCAGGACGTGATGGGGCAGGTGGCTCGCGCCGAGACGGCCACGGGGCAGATCGAACTGCGCGCCGGGGAACCGGTGACCGTCACCGTCGAGATGACATCGCAGGAAGGCGCCCGCGTACAGGCGCTGACGGTCACCTGCACGCCTCCGGCCCGCCCCGGCGCCCTCGACCGCGCACGCCGGGCCGCCGCCGAGGCGGACGCGGTGGTGCTGGTGGTCGGCGACGAACTGGAGACCTCGCGCGAGAGCAAGGACCTGGACTCCTCCGAACTCCCGCGCGCGCAGACACAATTGATCGAGACGGTGGCCGCGGCCAACCCCCGTACGGCCGTCGTCGTCAACGCCGGACGTCCCGTGCACGCGCCGTGGGCCGACGACGTGCCGGCCGTGCTGCAGGGCTGGTTCGCCGGACAGGGCTTCGGCACGGCACTCGCGCGCGTCCTCGCGGGCGACGTGGAGCCCGGCGGCCGCATGCCCGTCACGGTGCCGCGCGACGACGCCGACCGGTCCACCCACGGCGAGCGCCTCGACGCCGACCTGCGCCGCGACTACGACGCCGCGGAACCGACGGGCTACCGCCACCTGGCCCGTACGGGAATCAAGGCACGCTTCCCGTTCGGCTCGGGGCGCGGCTACACGACCTGGCGCTTCGGTGAGGCGGGACTGCACCGCAGTGGCACACGCTGGGCGGTACGCCTCGACGTGACCAACACCGGCCACCGGCACGGGCGCGAGGTCGTCCAGATCTACGTCCGCGCTCCCGGCGAGACGGACGCACGCCTCGCGGGATTCGCGGGGGTCCGCCTCGACGCGGGCGCGAGCACCGAGGCAGAGGTGATCCTCGACGACCGTGCCTGGGAGCGGTGGGACCCGGAGTCGCAGGGGTGGGCCGTGCCGCCCGGTCACCACGAGGTGCTCGTCGGGCGGTCCGCGGAGGAGATCGTGCAGGTGCTCGTCCACACGCCGTAGACGCGGACCCCGGGCATGGCGGAGGGGAGGCGCCCGACGCGGGCGCCTCCCCTCCGCCACGGTGTGGCAGCGGCCGTCAGAGGGCGTGCACGATGTCCTCGATGGCCCGCAGACCGGACCGGGTGTCGGTCGTCGGCAGGTACTCGAGTCCGATCGGGCCCGTGTATCCCAGGCGCTTCAGCGCGCCCAACTGCGCGCCCCAGTCGACGGAACCGGTCCCCGGCTCGCTGCGGTGCGGCAGGTCGGCGATCTGTACGTGCGACACGAGGTCCATCGCCCCGGTCAGCTCCTCCTGCGGTGCCTCGCCCATCTGCAGCGAGTGGTACGCGTCGTAGAGGAGGGCGAGGCCGGGGGAGTCGGCCTCGCGTACGGCGGTCAGGCACTCGGCCGTCGTGTCGAAGAGGGTGCCGGGGTGGTCGACCCGGGTGTTGAGGTTCTCCAGGAGGATCGACACCCCGTGGTCGGCGGCGATCTCGGCGCCCGCCTTCAGCGCGTCGACGACGATTCCGTGCTGCACCGCGCGCTTCATGTACGGCAGTCCGACGCCCGAACCGGTCACGATCCGCGTGCAGTTGAGGCGGGCCGCCGTCTCGGACGCCGCGCGGACGTGGCCGAGGAACGCCTCGTGCGTGGAGGCGTCGGCGAGGGTGAGACGGCCCTCGATCAGCAGCGTGTGCAGCGAGGAACCGGTGGCGTCCAGGGCCTTCTCGATGCCGTCCAGGTCCTTGTCGCTGTGCGACCAGATCTCGATGGTGTGCATGCCGTGGTCGGCCGCGGCACGGATGCGGTCGCCGAGGTCGTCACCGGCTTCGCGGAAGAGCAGTTCTACGTTGACGGACAAGGACATGGTTACTCCTTCGGGGAGGCGGGGGTGGACGGGAACAGCCGCTGTGCGTACCAGCCGTTGAGCATCGCGCTGCGCGCCGGGTTCGGCGTCTGCTCGCTTTCGAAGACGGCCCA
This sequence comes from Streptomyces sp. EDA2-14, assembly GCF_054963755.1. Taxonomy (NCBI): domain Bacteria; kingdom Bacillati; phylum Actinomycetota; class Actinomycetes; order Kitasatosporales; family Streptomycetaceae; genus Streptomyces; species Streptomyces sp. EDA2-14. Next base: position 461,792 of record NZ_JBUEGE010000005.1, on the reverse strand, counting down.
CCCGGACCACGCGCGGTCGCGCAGCCGCCGCGCCAGGGCCGGGAAGTCGACGAGCCCGCCGGGTGTGCCGCACTCGTGGAACCAGCGGTCGATGCCGCGCGCGCCGCCCTCGGACAGCATGCTCGACTCGGCGTGCGGGGCCAGGCGTTCGCCGGCCTCGTCGACGTACCGGGTGTCCTTGAGGTGGAGGTGGTCGACACGGGTGTGGTGGGTGTCGAAGAGCTGTACCGGGTCGAGTCCGGCGACCGTGAGTTCGGCGGTGTCCAGTGTCAGGCCCACCAGGGTGGGATCGGTTGCGTCGAGCAGTGCCGCGAGGGTCTTCTCGTCGGCCGCCGCGCTGAGGCAGTCCACGTGGAGGGAGAGGCGTACGCCCGTGTCGGCGAGCGCGGCGCCCACGGTGTTCCAGCCCTCCGCCGCTGCCTCGATCGCCTCCGCGGACAGCGGCCGGTCGAGCGATCCGGCCGACGGAAGCGCCCGCACCACGAGGCGGCTGCCACCGGCCTCGCGCAGGAACTCGGCGAACGGCAGCAGTGAGGTGGCGATGGTGGTGTGCTGGGCGCGGTCCAGGATGCTGCGGCCCCGGCTCAGCTCCTCGTCGACGGGCTCGCCGGGGTCCACGTACCAGCTGCTCACCCCTGAAAGCCCCGTGCGCCGCACCATGTCGAGGAACGCCGTGGTGGATCCGTAGGTGGCCGCGATCGACGCGGGGCGGCCGAGCGGGTCCCAGCGGCCGGTGCCGCCGCGCAGTTCGACGCCGGTGAAGCCGCAGGCGGCGAGCACCTTCAGGGCGCGCTCGTGGCTCTCGGGGCGGGTGAAGTCGTCGAAGTTCGGCTTCCACTGGTTGATCGCGTAGCCGAGGCGGACCGCTGTGCTCATGCGTAGATCTCCGAAAGGACGGTGCGGGCGTACCACATGGACAGGGCGGTGGCCTCGGCGTAGTCCCCGCCGATGTTGACCTTGTCGTGCTCGACGGTGATCCAGCCCTCGTAGCCGACGTCCTTGATGGCCCGCATCAGACGCGGGAAGTCCACGAGGCCGCCCTCCGTGCCCATCTCGTGGAACCACTGGGCGGTCTGCGGTGCCATCAGCTCGGCGTCCGGGCTGTGCCGGTACGCGTCCGTGGTGTCCCGCTGACGGGTGTCCTTGAAGTGGAAGCCGGAGCAGCGCTCGTGCAGGTCCATGAAGAGGGCGACCGGGTCGATGCCGGCGATGCAGTGCTGCGCGGTGTCGCAGAAGAAGGACACGTAGCGCGGGTCGGTGAACTCGTAGAACGTGCGAATGTCGTCCTCGGTGCGGATCGCGCAGAAGAACTCGTGGTGGCAGGTGGTGCGGACGCCGAACTCGGTGAGTGTCATCTCGCCGACCCGGTTCCAGCACTCGGCCGCGGCCTTGATCTTGTCGTCGGTGACCGGCGCGGTGTCCTTGTAGAGGCTCGCGGGCATCACGATGAGGCTCTCGATGTCGAGGCCCTCCCACATGCCGAGCATCCGGCGGGTGCTGGTCACGATCTCGTCGTGCGTCTCGCGCACGTGGGCGTCGGCGACCCGCGGGTCGTACATGATGCCGCGGAAGAGATTGACGATCTTGTCGATTCCGTGGTCGCGCAGATAGCGCTGGTAGTTCTCGACGGAGCCGAACATGCCGGACAGGGCATAGACCTGGAAGTCGAACATGTCCAGGCCCTCGAAGCCGACGGCGCTGATCTGCTTGACGAAGTCGTCCATGTACCGGCGGGCGGCGTACTGGGTGACAGGACCGCGCGGGCTGTCCGTCCGCCAGTGGTCCATATAGCTCCAGCGGAGCGCGTTCATGGGTGATCAACTCCTGGGGGAGGGGAGTGAGTTCTGTGCTTCGGTCCTGCGGCTCGGGCGGCGCACGTGACCCACACGATTGAAACAGAATCATGATTTCGTTTCTAGGGGTGGGGTGTGCCGGGAGTGCAGGGCGTGGCGCGGCAGTCGGAGCGCGCAGCCGAACCCGCAGACGAAACAGGCGGCGACCACGGCGAACACGGGGGTGAACGCCGCCCCGTGCTCGACGGGGCCGGATTCCTCTCCCCGTGCCGCGAGTGAGCCGAGCGCGGCGGCTCCCACGACCACGCCGATCTCGCGTACGAAGCCCATCGCCGCGGTCACCTTCCCGGTCGCCCCGGCGCCGCCCGCATCCTGTGCCACCACGACCACGATCTGGAGGAAGAGGCCCGCGCCCAGGGCGAGCAGGCCCAGTAGGGCCGCGGTCACCGGCAGCGGAGGGCTCGCGTCGCTCAGGGCCGCCAGCGCGGTCGCGGCCGCGGCGGACAGCAGGCACCCGGCGAGGGGGAACGGTCGCCACGTTCCCCGGCGCCGCACGGCGAGCCCCGAGCCGTTCATGCCGAGTGCGATGCCCAGGGTGACCGGGAGCAGCATGAGGCCGGCCGTGGTCGCCGAAGTCCCGTACGCGCCCTGGATCCAGGTGGGCACGTAGGCCAGGACGCCGAACAGGCCGACCCCGCCGAGCAGCGCCAGCAGGAAGCAGGACAGCACCGGTTGCCGTCCCAGCAGCGCGAACGGCAGTACGGGGTTCGCCGCGCGGCGCTCCCGCCGCCAGGTGGCCAGCGCGAGGATCACGGTGCCCGCGGCGACCGCGGCGGAAGTCGGTGTCCACCCCGCCGCGACGGTCGCCACGAGGCCCGCGGTCGTGGCCGCGAGCAAAACCGCGCCCGCCGTGTCGAAGTCGGGGCGGCCGGGCTCGCGCCGCGGGACCACGGCCCGTACGAGAACGGCCGCCGCGGCGCCGAGCGGCACGTTCAGCCAGAAGATCCACCGCCACGACGCGTGGTCGGTGAGCCATCCGCCCAGCAGCGGGCTCACCACGGTGGCCAGCGCGAACACCGCGCCCAGTGGCCCCAGGTAGGCGGCCCGCTCGCGCGGCGGCACCGCGTCCGCGACCACGGCCTGGGGGAGGGTCAACAGGCCCGCGCCGCCGACGCCCTGGACCAGCCGGGCGGCGGCGAGTGCGGTGAGGTCGCCCGCGAGCCCGCAGGCGGCGGACGCCAGGACGAACACGGCGATCGAGACGACGAGCATCCGGCGCCGGCCGAACCGGTCGCCGAGGGCTCCGAACGCGGGCATGGCGGCGGCCAGGGCCAGGGTGTACGCGGTCACGACCCAGGGCGCGCGCGACGGCGTGCCGAGGTCGGCGACGACGGTGGGCAGGGCGGTGGCGACGATGGTCTGGTCGAGCGCGCCGAGCGCCGTGACCAGGACGAGGCAGACGAAGAGGGCGCGACGGGGCGGATGTCCGGGGTGTCGCGCCGCTGGAGTTCGGGGCATGAGGCATTCCCGAGTGCGGCTGGGACGGCGGCATCGGGCGCGGGAGAGGGGTCGGCTTCCCGGCGGGCGGCTCGCGGGCTCACCCCGCCGTCGCGGCGAGTATGCACTCCTGAGGCGTGGCCAGGACAGGGGTGGTGCCGACGGGTGACACACCGTCAAGTCTCGGCCTCGGCCGCGGCGGGCGAGGAAGCGGCAGGTCAGGACAGTGTGTCGGGCCGGGTATCCATGGGACGAATGAATAAAATCCGAATTTTGAATTTACTTTGTCTTGTGCGGGCCGCACCGGTCGTGTGCTCTGTCTGTCCAAGGTGCCGCGACGTGGTGGCACAGTGCGCGCGAAGGAGCGGAGCACATTGGACATCACCAGCAAGCCGATCGAGCCGCAGGCGGCGCAGCAGCCGGAGACCCGGCTCGGGTGGCGGGAGAAACTCGGTTACGGCGCAGGCGACCTCGCCTCCAACCTCTCCTGGAACCTCGTCGGAGGGTTCCTGCTCTACTACTATACCGATGTCGCCCGGGTCCCGGTCGCGGCGCTGGGCACCCTCTTCCTGGTGGCCCGGCTGCTCGACGCCGTGGTCGACCCGGCCATCGGCATCCTGGTGGACCGCACCAAGTCCCGCTGGGGCAAGGCCCGTCCGTACCTGGTCTTCGCGTCGGTGCCCTTCGGTGTCATCGGCGTCCTGACGTTCATGGTCCCGGACGTCGGCGACGGCGGGAAACTCGTCTACGCCTTCGTCACCTACCTGACCCTGGGCCTGCTCTTCTCCCTGGTCAACGTCCCCTACAGTTCGCTGCTCCCGATGATGACGCGGGACTCGCACGAGCGGATGCAGATGGGTGGCCTGCGGGCGGTCGGCAGCTCGGTCGGGTCCATCATCGTCACGGCGAGCACGACCCCCTTCGTGGCCTGGCTCGGCTCCGGCGACGAGCAGCGCGGCTGGACGCTCGCCACGATCATCTACAGCGTCCTGAGCGTCGCCTTCTTCGTCGTCACCTTCCTGGCCTGCAAGGAGCGTTACGCCCTGCCCGCCGAGAGCGAGAAGATATCGCCGCGCACCGCGCTGCGCACGCTGTGGCGCAACCGCCCCTGGGTGGTCACGTTCGTCTACGGAGTCCTCAACTTCGTACGGCTCTCGCTGGTCCTCGGCGTGACGGTGTACTTCGCGCTCGTGATCCTGCGCAGGCCGTGGGCGATCTCCGTGCTCCTGCCCCTGGTCTCCGGCACGATGATCGTCGGCGGGCTCGTGGCGCCGCCGTACTACCGTCGCTTCGGCAAGCGCCGCGGCAACCTCCAGGCTCTCTCCCTGGGCGGGGTCGCGTGGGCCGCGATGTACCCGGCCGAGGGGCACTTTCCCGTGCTGCTCGCGTTCTACGTCGTCGCGACCTTCGCCATCGGGCTTTCCATGGTGTCGATGTTCACGATGGTCGCCGACACCGTCGAGTTCCAGCAGTGGCGGTTCGGCACCCGCAACGAAGGGCTCCTGTCGTCCGGTGTCAGCTTCGCCACCAAGGTGGGCTCCGCCGTCGGCTCGGCGGCCGTCGCGTACGGACTCGCGCTGGCCGACTACCAGCCGGGGCAGGCGAGCGGCGCCGCGCTCACCGCGATCCGGGTCATGTTCTACGGACTCCCGCTGCTGTTGGTGGCGGCGCAGGCCGTGACGATGTCCTTCTGGGACCTGGACGGACGGCACGAGGAGATGCGCTCCGAGATCGACGGCCGTGAGGCCGCGGCACGCGCGGAGTAGCGCTTAAGCGGCGGGCGTGCGGCGCCCGTTGGGAGTGGAGTCGCACGCGAGTCGCACGTCCAAAAAACAGAATCAGAATCTTGAATTTACTCTGCATGGGCCACAGACTGGCCCCACGCAGCCGACGAAGGAGACGACAGCCGAGCATGACGCCCCTGACATCCGCCCCAGCCGCGCCGCCGCAGCAGCGCAAGCACGGGATCCGCCGCGCCATCAGCCTCTACTCGTTCCAGGAGGAGTACTTCCTGCGCACGATGACCGTCGAGGACTGCGTGTCCGCGGCGGCCGGCATGGGGGCCCTCGGCATCGAGATCATCCCCGAGCAGTCCATCCCCGGCTATCCCGTGCTCAGCGACGAGTTCCTCGCGCGCTGGCACGACTGGATGCGCACGTACGGGACGACACCGGTCGCCACGAACGCCTTCCTGGACACCAAGCTCCACCCCGGCCGCCTCCTCACCCCCGAGGAACAGGCCGCCTCCGTGCGCCGCGACATCGACATCGCGGTCCGCCTGGGCGCCCCCATCGTGAAGGCCACCGTCAACTTCCCGCCCGAGGTGATGGAGGCCGTCGCCCCGTACGCCGAGGAGCACGGCGTCCGCATCCTGCTGGAGGTGCACGCGCCGTTCCACTACGAACACCCCTGGATCCTCCAGCACTTGGACGTCATGCACCGGGTCGGCCCGCAGGCGCTGGGGCTCATGCCCGACATGGGCATCCACGTGAAGCGGTTCCCGCGCGTGGTGAGCGAGCGCGCGCTGCGCGACGGGGCACGCCCGGAGCTCGTCGACTACATCGTGCGCACGTACGACGACCACGGTGACACCCACGCGCTCATGGACATCGTCAACTACCGGGGCGGCGGTCCGGTCGACTTCGGCCTCGCCCGCCAGGCCACCCACTACATCTGGACCGAGCCGAAGGACTCGCTCGCGCACATGCCCTTCATCGGGCACGTCCAGGCGAAGTTCTACGAGATGACCGACGACGGCGACGAGTTCAGCATCCCGTACGAGGACATCCTGCCCGTCTATGCCGAGGGCGGCTTCACCGGCCACTTCTCCAGCGAGTACGAGGGCAACCGGCACATCCAGGACGCCTTCGAGGTCGACAGCGTGGAGCAGGTCCGCCGACAGCAGCGGATGCTGGCCCGCCTCCTGGGCGAGACCGACACCACCGCCTGACCGCACCGCCCCCCTCACTTCACTCGTTTCACGATCACGACCGCAGGGAGCAACACCGTGTTCGACAAGTACATCGTCTGCGAGGACGGCTTCCGCGCCCGCGACGACGGGCGACCGGGCGGCCGGGTGGAGGTCAGGATGCCCTACTACCGGGGCCTGTTCCTCTCCATGGTGGAAGCCGTCGACCTCGCCGTCGACGGGACACCGGTTCCGCCCGGGCGCACCACCTTCACCGTGCACGGAGCCACGTACACCTTCGCGGACATGCCGCACGTCACCGACGACCGCTGGGAGATGGGGGAGCGGGCGGTGCTCGCCTTCGAGACCGACGAAGCCCTCGCGCCCGGCGAGCACGAGGTCGCCGTGTCGGTGCGGCTGCGGATCTCGTACATGCCGGTGCCGGGCGGCGGCAGCGACCGCAAGCGCTTGGTCCTCGGCTCGTGAACGCGACGACCGGCGCCACCGCGAACGACCGCTTCCCGGCCTACGTGGACGTGGCCGTCGTCGGCAGCGGGCCGTGCGGAGCCGCGTACATACGGGTCCTGTCCGAGCTGCGCCCCGACCTCCGGCTCGCCACCTTCGAAGTGGGGCCGCTGCTCGCCGACCCGCCCGGACTGCACGTGAAGAACATCGCCGACCCGGCCGAACGCGAGCGCGCACAACACCGCTCCCAAGGCCCCGACCCCGCCCCGGACGACGGCCGTCTCGCCCGTCCCGGCACCTTCCTGCTGCCCGGCACCGACCGCGAACCCGGCGAGGACGGACTCCCGAACGCGGCGATGTCCAGCAACGTCGGCGGCATGGGCGCCCACTGGACCGCCGCCTGCCCCCGCCCCGGCGACAGCGAACGCATCGCCTTCGTGCCCGGCCTCGACGAACTCCTCGACGAGGCCGAGCGGCTGCTCGGCGTCGACGCCCACGCCTTCGACGACGCGCCGTTCGCCGCCGAGGTCCGCAAACGCCTCGCCGACACCCTCGACGGCGGCCGGTCCCCGGAGCGCCGCGTCCGCCCGATGCCACTCGCCGTGCGCCGCGCCCCCGACGGCCGTGTCACCTGGTCCGGCGCCGACGTCGTCTACGGCGACGTGACCCGCGCCAACCCCCGACACACCCTCTTCGCGCAAGCCCTGGTGACGGGCGTCGTCGTCGAGGACGGTCGGGCCGTCGGCGTGCGCGTACGCGATCTGCGCGCGGGCGGCGACGCGAGTGAGCACGTCGTCCGGGCCTCCCGCGTCGTGGTCGCCGCCGACGCGCTGCGCACGCCGCAACTCCTGTGGGCCTCCGGCGTGCGCCCCGCCGCCCTCGGCCGCCACCTCAACGACCAGCCGCAACTCGTCTACGCGGTGCGGCTGCGGGACGTGGGAGCGGCCCACGACGGCGCCGCCGAGCCGGGGCTCGCCCGGCACAGCGGCGTGAGCTGGGTGCCGTACACCGACGACGAGCCCTTCCACGGGCAGGTGATGCAACTCGACGCCTCACCCGTGCCGTTGGTGGACCACGACGTGCCGGCGCCGGGTTCGATCGTGGGCCTCGGCTGGTTCTGCGCGAAGGACGTGCGGGCCGAGGACCGGGTCGAGTTCGACGCCGACCGCCGCGACGGCTACGGCATGCCCGCGATGCGCATCCACTACCGGCTCACCGACCGCGACCGCGCCGCGCTCGACGCGGCCCGCGCCGCCGTCCGCCGCGCCGCCGAAGCCCTCGGCGACCCCCTCGACGACGCACCGCGCCCCCTCGGACTCGGCGCGTCCCTGCACTACCAGGGGACGGTCCGGATGGGCGCCGTCGACGACGGCACGTCGGTCTGCGACCCGTCCGGCGAGGTGTGGGGTGTGCAGGCCCTGTACGTCGCGGGCAACGGGGTCATCCCCACGGCCACCGCCTGCAATCCGACCCTGACATCGGTGGCGCTGGCCGTGGCGGGTGCCCGGAGCATCGCCGACTCGCTTCAGGTGGAAGGGGGGTGACCTCATGTCGGACGGCACTGTGTCCGCTGCCGCCCACCCGTCCACCGACGCCCGCCCCGCGGGGCACCGCCCGCCCGGCCGCGCCTTCCAGCTCGGCTACGGCCTCGGCGACCTGGCCTCCAACCTCACCTGGACCACCCTCACCGCGTTCCTGCTGTTCTTCTACACCGACGTCGCGGGCCTGGCCGCCGCCACCGCCGGCACGATCCTGCTCCTCGGCCGCGTCGTGGACGCCGTGGTCGACCCGGTCGTCGGGATCGTCGTCGACCGCACGCGCAGCCGCTTCGGCCGCGCCCGCCCCTATGTCCTCTTCGGGGCGCCGGTGCTCGCCGCGGCCTTCGTGCTCGCCTTCACCTCCGTCGGCCAGGGCACGGGCGCGGCCGTGTGGGCGGGTGTCACGTTCGTCGTGGTCGGCATCTGCCACTCCCTGGTGAACGTGCCCTACGGCGCCATGCTGCCGATGCTCACCTCCGACCAGGACATCCGCCTGAAGATGAGCGGCTACCGGTTCGTCGGCGCCTCGCTCGGCCTGATCACCGTCTCCCTCGCGGTCATGCCCCTGGTGATGTCGATCGGCGGCGGCGACCTCGGGCGCGGGTTCACCGGCATGGCGCTCGTCTTCGGCGTCGTCGGCACCCTGCTCTACTGGACCGTCGGCGCGCTGTGCAGGGAACGGATCGCCCCTGCCGCGGTGGCGCCTGCGACCGGAGTCGCCCTCAAGTCCCTGCTGCGCAACCGGCACTGGCTCGGCGTCTGTCTCGCCTCGCTGCTGGCCTTCGTCCGCCTCGGCGTGATCACCGCGGGCGCCGTCTACTACGCACGCGACGTGCTCCACGACTCCTGGGCCACCAGCTACATCCTCCTCGCCTTCTCCGCCTCCGCGCTGGCGGGCTCCCTGGCCACCCCGTGGACCCTGCGCCACCTCGGCAAGCGCCGCGGCATCATCGTCGGCCTGATCGCCACCGCGGTGCTCTACGGCGCGCTGTTCCCGCTGCGCCACAGCCCGATCGGCTTCCTTGCGCTGTTCCTCTTCGCCAATCTGCTCGGCGGCTTCGGGTTCGTCGCGGCGCCCGCCCTGGTCTCGGACACCATCGACCACCACGAAAGCGTCACCGGACGGCGCGACGAGGGACTGCTGTACGCCGGGTACAGCTTCGCCACCAAGGTCGGCACCGCGCTGGGCGGCTCCCTGTTCGCCTGGGCCCTTGCCCTCGGCGGCTACCACGCCGGACACGTGGACGCCTCGGCGTCCCGCGCGATCGAGATCGCCTTCGTCGGAGCGCCGTTGCTGCTCTGCGTGCTCCAGGCCGCGGCCATGACGCTGTACCGCCTCGACCACCCGGCCGCCTGAACTCCCTCCACCTGCACCGCACTACCCGGAAAGGACGGGCCGACGTGCTCGAACGCACCCTCATCCAGCAGCGCGGCTTCCGCAACGTCACCGACAACGGCAGCGTCACCGGCTTCCAGCTTCGCCTGCGCAACCCCAACTACCGCGGCATCGCCGGCAGTCTCGTCGACGGCGCCGACATCGTCGTCGACGGCGAGAAGTTCGCCCCGGAGCAGACGAGTTGGACGTTGCAGGGTCGCACCTACACCCTCGACGCCCTGCGCGCCTCCACCGACGTACGCTGGCCACTGGACGAGGACGCCGTCGTCACGGTCCCCAAGCCGGGCGGCCTGAGCGCCGGAACGCACCGCATCGAAGCCGCCGTTCACATCCGGCGCCCGTACATCCCCGAGATCGCGGGTCCTTCGGTGTTCCGCGCGGCGGCGACCTGCACCATCGTCCCCGACCGGTCGCCCGCTCACGGAATCGGGTTGGGTGTCTCCCTCTACAGCTACTCCGGCGACCTATACACCTCGATGGGCCTCGAGGACGCCATGGCCGACATCGCCGACCTCGGCGGCACGGGCATCGAGATCCTCGGCGAAGGCAACATCCCCGGCTACCCGCACCCCGAGCCGGCCTGGATCGACACCTGGCACACCCTCCTCGACCGATACGGCCTGACCGCCACCAACTACGGCTCCTGGGTGGACACCGCGATGTGGCGCGAGCGCGATCTGACCGTCACAGAGGGCCGTGCGCAACTGGAGACGGACCTGCGCCTGGCCAAGCAGCTCGGATTCACCTCCATCCGCCCGAAGTTCGGCGTCGTCTCCCCGGAGCTCGACCCGCACCCCATCTGGCGGCCCGCCGTCGAGCAGGTCCTCGATCTCGCCGCCGACCTCGACATCGTCATCTGCCCCGAGATCCACAGCCCCACCCCGATCAAGCACCCGGTGACCAGGGCGTACCTCGACTTCATCGAGGACACCGGCAGCGAGCACTTCAAGCTCCTCGTCGACACCGGCATCTTCCAGACGGCGCCGGTCGACGACGGCCACGAGGGCTTCGAGGGCAAGAAGCGCCCGCCGTTCCTGGAACCCCTGGCCGTCCCCATGGGCGACCTGATCGACGTACTGCCGCATGTCCACTTCATCCAGGCGAAGTTCTTCGAGATCGACGACCGGCTGAACGACCTGCACGTCCCCTGGTCCGACATCCTCGACGCCCTGCGCACGGCGGGCTGGAGCGGCTGGCTCTCCAGTGAGTACGAGGGGCGCCGGGAGCCGTACCGGGGGCGTGACCAGGTACGGCGTCAGCATGCGCTGCTGCGTTCGCTCCTGGCCGGGTGACCCGGGGAGCCGAGGCAGGCGCGGCCGCTCAAGCCGCGCTGCCTCCGGCGGCATCCCCTTCCGGCGCGGGCTTCCAGCGGCCGAACAGCCGGGCGCCGCCCCCGTCGTAGACGAAGCCCACGAGTATGCCGACGGCGAGGGAGGCCAGAAGAAGAACCATGTCGTTCCGCTCGATGGTGAAGAGCGAGTAGCAGCCGACGAACGTGCCGGGAACGAACGACGTCCACCGGAACCGGCCGAGCAGCACGATGCACGTGACGAAGACCCCGACCGTCAGCGCGTACGCGGAGTCGGCGCTGCCCAGTACCTCGGCGCCCCGGATCATCAGCCACGCGCACAGCGGACCGGCGTAGCTGCTCGTCAGGGTGAGGGCGGCGCCGGGCAGGAGCCGCTTGTCGCAGGCGAAGTAGGCGGTGCAGCCGGCGAATCCCGCCCGGGCCGACAGGTCGAGCACCCCGGCGAAGCCTCCCCACGGATCCGGTGCGTCGCTACGCCTGTTCGGCGTTTTTCGTCCCGTCGTACGCCTCGCGCGCCGCCACCACTTCGGACAGTCGCCGGTCCGTCCAGTCCGCGAGCGCGCGGACCTGGGCCGCGGCCTCGCGGCCGAGTGCGGTGAGCGAGTAGTCGACGCGGGGCGGGATCACGGGCTTGGCGTCGCGGTGGACGATGCCGTCGCGCTCCAGGGTCTGCAGTGTCTGCGCCAGCATCTTCTCGCTGACCCCGCCGATCTCCCGGCGCAGCTCGCTGAACCGGTACGACCGCTCCTCCAGCGCCAGGAGCGCGAGAACGCCCCAGCGGCTGGTCACGTGCTCCAGGACCAGGCGCTGCGGACACATGCCCTCGCTGGTCGACGTCCATTCCCTGACCCTGCTCACCTTCACACCAGTACCTTACTTCAAAGTGGGTACTTACGAATCCTTAGTGGTCGCTTTACGGTGGAGGCGAACCACCGATCAAGGAGATTTCAGACATGAGCTACGTCGTCACCGGCGCCACCGGGAAGCTCGGCCGTTTGGTCGTCACGGGACTGCTGGACGCGGGCGTTCCCGCCGCGGAGATCGCCGCCGTCGTGCGCGACAAGGACAAGGCCGCCGACCTCGCGGGCCGCGGCGTCGAGCTGCGCGTGGCCGACTACAGCGCCCCCGAGACGCTCGCGGGCGCCTTCCGCGCGGGCGACCGCGTCCTGCTGGTCTCCGGCAGCGAGGTCGGGCAGCGCGAGGCCCAGCACCGCGCCGTGATCGATGCCGCGAAGAACGCGGGCGTCGCCCTCCTCGCGTACACCGGTGTGCTCGGCGGCCCGGACGCCGACTTCGAGCTCGCCGCCGAGCACAAGCTCACCGAGCAGGCGATCCTCGACTCCGGTCTGCCGTACACGTTCCTGCGCAACGGCTGGTACAACGAGAACTTCACCGAGAACCTGGCCCCGGTCCTGGAGCACGGCGCCGTCGTGGCCAACGCGGGCGAGGGCCGGTACGCCTCCGCCGCCCGCGCCGACTTCGCCGCGGCCGCCGTCGCCGTACTGACCGGCGAGGGCCACGAGGGCAAGGCGTACGAGCTGAGCGGCGACGTCGCGTGGTCGCTCGCCGAGTACGCCGCCGAGGTCGCGCGGCAGTCCGGCAAGGAGATCGTCTACCGGCCCGTCACGCCCGAGCAGAACCGGGAGATCCTCCTCGGTGCGGGCCTCCCCGCCCCCTTCGCCGACATCCTCGTGGGCGTGGACACCGCGGTCGAGAAGGGGCTGCTCGCGCGGCGGAACGGCGACCTGGCGCGGCTCATCGGCCGCCCCACCACCCCGATCGCCGACTCGATCGCGGACGCGCTGCGGTAGCCGGGCCGCAGGCGGGCGAGGTGGGGGAGGGGGCGCGGAGCACCCCGAATAGACTCGTCCGCATGGTTCGAACGTCCCGTGGTGCGCAGAGCCCCGGGACGTCTCCGCGCGTGGCGGGTGCGACGGCGGCGGGTACGGCGGTGCGCGAGGTCGTGCCGCTCCCGGAGCAGGTGGCGGCCCCTTTCGCCATCGCCTCCGGGTTCCGGGTGCCCCGCGTTCCCACCGAGTGGGCGCCGCACTCGCACCCCTTCCACGAACTCGTCTGGGTGCGCGGCGGGACGCTGACGTCCCGTGTGCGGGACCGCGTCTTCACCGTCTCCGAGGGGCAGGGGCTGTGGATGCCCGCCGGCGTCGCCCACGGTGGCCGGTCGACGGCGGGCGCCCGGTTCCACGACGCCTTCTTCGCCCCGGACCGCACGCCGCCCGCGTTCGCCTTCGAGGAGCCGAAGGCGATGGCGATGACGCCGCTGCTCGAGTCGCTGCTGATCCATCTGTCCCGCACGGATCTCGACGAGGCGGCCAGGATCCGGGCCGAGTCGGTCGTCTTCGACGTACTGACCCCCTCCGAGCGGCAGTTCACGCTCCAGCTGCCCAACGATCCCCGGATCGACCCGATCGCCGAGGCGCTGCTGGACGATCCGGGCGACACCCGCTCCCTGGAGGAGTGGGCGGCGCGGCTCGGGATCAGCGATCGCACGGTCACCCGCGCGTTCCGCGGGGCGACGGGCCTCTCCTTCGCGCAGTGGCGGCAGATGCTGCGCGTGCACCGGGCGCTGACACTGCTCGCCGACGGCTTCGACGTACTGACGGTCTCCGAGGCGCTCGGCTATGCACAGCCCAGCTCCTTCATCGCCGCGTTCCGGCGGGTCATGGGCACCACGCCGGGCGCCTATTTCGACTCGGCCGACGACACCTCGGGCGATGTCCGGAATCCCGTATCGGGTGTCCCGAACACGTGATTGTCGACGCGGCGGGCGGAATATAACCTGCTCGGAGTTAGGTAACCCTTAGTTGTTGCTCGACGCGAACGGTGCTGCCCGTGCGCGGGAGAGTTCGCGGCCCGGTCGACGGCGACCGGACGGAGGGTGCCGCGGTCCACACCCCTCCGACCACCGGGACTGATCGATGTTCACGCGCTCCCCTCGCCCCACCGAGCGTTCGGTCGCCGACACGTCCGCGCCGCCGGCCGCCGCCCTCAACGGGCACGACCTGGTCCTGCGGTACGACGGCAAACCGGTCGTCCACGGCGTCTCGATCGACCTGGCACCCGGCCGCGCGACCGCCCTCGTGGGGCCCAACGGCAGCGGGAAGTCCACGCTGCTGCGGGCCCTGTCCCGGCTGCACCCGGTGGACGGCGGCCGGGTCACGCTCGGCGGCCCCGACGGCCCGGACGAGCGCGACGCGGCGCTGCTCAGCGCGCGTCAGTTCGCCCGAGAGGTCACCCTGTTCGCGCAGTCGAGGCCCGCGCCCCAAGGGCTGACGGTCGCGGAGGTCGTGGCCTTCGGGCGCCACCCCTACCGCCGGGGCTTCGCCGGGCCGACCGCCGAGGACCGGGCCGCCGTCGACCACGCCATGGGTGTCACCGGCGTACGGGACATGGCCGGCCGTCCGGTCGGGGAACTCTCCGGCGGCGAACTGCAGCGCGTCTGGCTCGCCGCCTGCCTCGCCCAGGACACCGGCGTCGTCCTGCTCGACGAACCCACCAACCACCTCGACCTGCGCTACCAGTTCGAGACGCTCGACCTGGTGCGCGACCTCGTCGAGCAGCACGGCATCGCGGTCGGGATCGTGCTCCACGACCTCGACCAGGCGTCGCGGGTCGCGGACACGCTCGTCCTGATGCGCTCCGGGCACGTCCACGCGTCCGGCGCACCCGCCGACGTCCTCACCGCCGAGAACATCGGCGAGGTCTACGACATCCGGGTCGAGGTCAGCACGGACGCCCGCACGGGCCGCCTGCGCATCGACCCGATCGGACGCCACTCCGCCTGAAGCGGCATACCGCCTTTCCTTCCTCTCTTCCCTCCTCACTTCCGCGTACCGCGGTCACATCTCAAGAAAGAGGCCCCTTCATGAACCGTGCCCGTCTCCTGGCGGCAGCAGCCTCCACCGGGCTCCTCCTCCTCGCCGCGACGGCCTGCGGCACGACCGGTGTCGACGAGGCCGGCAAGGCCGGAGCCGGCAGCGGTGCCAGTGCGTCGCCCGCGTCGAAGGACTGCGCCTCAGACACCACGACCACCTCGACGAAGCCGGTCTCCTTCAAGGACGGCGTCGGCCGCACCGTGAAGCTCGACAAGCCCGCCGAGCGGATCGCGGTCCTGGAGTGGCAGCAGGTCGAGGACGCGCTCACGCTGTGCGTCACCCCCACCGCCGTGTCCGACGCGAAGGGCTACAGCACGTGGGTCAGCGCCGAGAAGCTGCCCAAGGGGGTGACCGACATCGGCACCCGTGAGGAGCCCGACCTCGACACCCTCTACGCGGCGAAGCCCGACCTCGTCGTGGTGGAGGCGTTCGACGCCGACGACGAGACCGTCAAGAAGCTGGAGAAGCGGAAGGTCCCCGTGCTGGTGACGAAGGGGGCCGACCCGAAGGACCCGATCGGCAACATGCGCGACGTGTTCAGCATGATCGGCAAGGCGACGGGCCGCACCGAGCGCGCCGATCAGGTGCTGAAGGAGTTCGACGAGCACCTCGCCACGGCGAAGAAGAAGGTCACCGACGCCGATCTGCCCACGAAGGACTTCCTGTTCTTCGACGGATGGCTGGAGGGCGGCAACCTCACCGTCCGCCCCTACAGCGACGGCGCCCTGTTCACCGAGATAGGCAAGGAACTCGGCATGAAGCCGGCGTGGACCAAGGCCGTCAACAAGAACCACGGTGACGGCGGCGTCGACAAGTCCTACGGCCTGGCCCAGACCGACGTCGAGGGACTCACCGCCGTGGGCGACGCCAACCTCTTCTACGCCAACGACGAAGGAGCCGGCGGTTACGTCTCGGCCCTGAAGAAGAACCCGATCTGGAAGACCATCCCCGCCGTCAAGGAAGGCCGCGCGCACTCCTTCCCCGCGCGGGTCTGGGGCGCCGGCGGCCCGCGCTCCTGCGAGCAGGCGATCGACGCGTACGTCGACGTACTCGACAAGAAGTGAGCACACGACAGGACATGGGCGCCCCGACCGAAGCGAAGGCGTCACCAGAGGCGGGCGCGCCCCTCGTGCCGTCCCCCGGAGGGCAACCGCCGCCGCGCGTCGAGCGTGGTGACGGCCCGTCCGGCGTGGCGGTCCTCGTGACGCTCCTCGGCGCGACCGTCCTCGTCGGCATGTGGCATCTGACGCAGGGGACTTCGGGGGTCGGCGTCGGGGACCTGGTGCGGTATCTCGTCGGAGGCCGGGAGCACACCGGTGACGGCGGGGCGCCGGTCGGTGAGATCTTCACCGGTTCGCGCCTGCCGCGCCTGCTCGCGGGCGTGGCGGTCGGTGTCGCCCTCGGCGCCGCCGGCGCGCTGCTCCAGTCCGTCACGCGCAACGCCCTCGCCTCGCCCGACACCCTCGCGGTCACCGCCGGTGCCTACTTCACCCTCACCCTCGTCGCGGCCTTCGGCCTCGCCGTCCCGCTGTGGGCGTCCGGCGCCGTCGCGTTCGTCGGCGGGCTCGTCGCGGCGGGGCTCGTCCTGATGCTCGCGGGCCGCGCGGCGGGCACCTCCGGCACCCGCCTCATCCTCGCCGGATCGGCCACGGCGATGGCCCTGGACGCGGCGACCGGGGCGCTGCTCATCCTGTTCAACCAGAACACGACCGGCCTCTTCGCCTGGGGGAGCGGCTCGCTGGCGCAGCTGAACATCGACGCGGCGGTGCGCGCCTGGCCCCTCGTGGTCCTGGTGTTGTGCCTCGCCCTGGCGCTTTCCCGGCGCCTCGACGTGCTGAACCTCGGCGACGACACCGCGGCCACCCTCGGCGTCCCGGTCCGGAGCACCCGCGTCGCGGCCGTGCTCTGCGCGGTCCTGCTGACCAGCACCGCGGTGACGCTCGCGGGGCCGATCGGGTTCGTCGGCCTCGGCGCCCCCGTCCTGGTCCGCCTGCTCGCGGGGCGCGTCCGGGCGCTGCGCCGGCACCTCTACGCGGTGCCCGCCTCCGGGCTGCTCGGCGCGCTGCTCATCCTGCTCGCGGACGCCGTCCTGCGCGCCGTGCAGGGCGCGGACGGAGCCGCCGCCATCCCCACCGGCGTACCGACCGCGCTGCTCGGGGCCGTCGTGATCGTGGCCCTCGCGCTGCGCATGCGGGACACCGGTCGGACCGCGCGGCCACCGCACGCGCGGATCGCCGCACGGACGCGCCGCGCGTTCCTCCTCGTCGTGCTCGGCGCGGTGGCACTCCTGGCGGTGGCGGCCGTCGTGGCGGTCCTCGCGGGAAGCCTCTGGCTGCGTACGGGGGACATCGCGCTGTGGGTCCAGGGCCTGGCACCGGACCTGATCGGCCAGGCGCTCGACGACCGGGTGCCGCGCGTGACCGCAGCGGTGCTCGCGGGCGCGGCGCTCGGACTGGCCGGCTGCGTCGTGCAGGGCGCGGTACGCAACCCGTTGGCGGAGCCCGGCGTGCTCGGCATCACCGCGGGCGCCGGGCTCGGGGCGGCGAGTGTCGTCACGTCGGACCTGCCCGGCGGGCAGCCGGTGCTCATCGCGGTGGCGGTCGCGGCGGGGCTCGCCACGTTCGCTGTGGTCGCCCTGCTGTCCTGGCGCGGCGGTTTCCTGCCCGACCGGTTCGTCCTGATCGGCATCGGCTGCGGATACGGGCTGAGCGCGATCACCACGTTCCTCCTCCTGCGCGCCGACCCGTACAACACGCCCCGCATCTTCACCTGGCTCTCCGGTACGACGTACGGCCGCACGCTGCCCGACGTCGTACCCGTCGCCGTGGCCCTGGCGCTCGCGCTGCCCGTGCTGCTCGCCCTGCGCGAGCGGCTCGACCTGCTCGCCGTCGACGAGGACACCCCGCGCATCGTCGGCGTCAAGGTCGAACGCACCCGCTTCACCGCACTGGCGATCGCCGCGGTGCTGGCGGCGCTCAGCGTGGTCGCCGTCGGCGTCGTCGGCTTCGTGGGGCTCGTCGCCCCGCACCTCGCCCGCTCATTGGTGGGCGCCCGGCACGCCCGCGCGATCCCGGTCGCGATGCTGCTCGGCGCGGTGCTCGTCTGCGTGGCCGACGCCATCGGCCGCACGGTCGTCGCACCCGCCCAGATTCCGGCGGGCCTCATGATCGCGCTGGTCGGCGCCCCGTACTTCGTGTGGGTGCTCCGGAGGTCCCGCGCATGACGCCGCGCCACAGAACGTCCCCCGCGAAGGAAACACCCGTGCACCCTTTCGAGCCCGATACGTCACCAGCCTTGCTGAAGCGCCTCGCACACCTCGACGTGCCGGAGCGCTGGCACACGGTCGACCGCTCGCCCCACGGCCCGCACCTCGTGACCGTCCCCGGCGACGACGGCGCGGAGTGGGCCGCCGCCGCTCTCGTGTCGGCGCGCCCGGGCACCGCCTACCTCAAGATCGTCGACGCGGTCGGCGACGTACAGGCGGCCGTCGCGGCCGTCGTCGCCCACGCACGCGACCGGGGGCTTGCCCAGGTCAAGTGGGAAGGCTGGACGGCAAGCCCCGAGGATGCCGAGGCCGCCGGCTTCACCCCACTGCGCGCACCACTCACGCCGCCCGGGGAGGGAGAAGGGCCTGCCACCGGTTACGTACGCTGGCTGCACGACGGCGAGGTGGGCGAACCCCCGTACTACCGCCAGACCACACACTTCACGTGCGGCGCGGTCACCGCCCTGATGGCCCGGGCGCACGCGGGGACGGTGCCGCCGGAGACGGTCGACCGGCGGGCGGAACTGACGCTGTGGCGCGACGCGACCAACTTCCCCGCGTGCGAACCGGTCGGCCTGGGCGTCGCCGTGCGCCGGGCGTGGCCGTCGTCCCCGGTCACGATCCACCTCGACGTGGACGAGCCGGTCCTGCTCGACCACCTCCCGGACGACGACCAGGACTGGCGCGCCCTGCTCCAACGCGAGTCACGCGAACAGGCCGCACGGATCGGCGTCCCCGTCGACTCGCGCCACCTCTCCATGAACGCCATCCGCGACGCGCTCGCCCGACAGGAACACGTGCTGCTCCTGCTCTCGCTCGCCGCGATGCAGGGCTTCGACGTACCGCACTGGGTGCTCTGCCACGGCGCGGTCCCCGGCGCACTCGTGATCGACGACCCGTGGGCCAACGCGGCGACGGGCGACACCTGGGTCGACGCCCACCTGCTCCCCGTCACCGACATCTCACTCGACACGATGTCGACCATCTCGGCGACGCGCTTCCGGGGCGCCGTGACGATCGGCAAACCAGACGCCAACGTGAGCTGAAGGAAAGCGAGTTGGTGCGCGGGTCCGGGGAGGGGGAGCGGTGGTCTCCACCGTCTCGTCCGGTCGATGTCCACCCGGAGGTCCACCCATGGGTCCAGGTGGTTCGCGGGCTTCCGCAGCAGTCTTGGGGCATGACAACGACCGAGTGGATCACCGACATCGCTCTCATCCTCGTCGTCTTCCGGCAGCTGCGGGAAGGGCGGCTGGACTGGAAGTCCTTCCTCGTCCCGCTGGGGATCGTGGCCTTCGTGGCGCACCAGTACCTCGACTCCGTCCCGACCGGTGGCAACGACCTGGTGCTGATCGGCACCCTGGTGGCCGTCGGCGCCGCGCTCGGCATCGGGGGCGGCGTCTACACCCGGATCCGGGTGTCGGGGGAGCACCTTCTGATCAAGGCCGGTGCGGTCTCCGCGGTGCTGTGGGTGCTCGGCATGGGGGCACGCATGGGGTTCCAGCTGTGGACCGAGCACGGCGGTGGTGACGATGTCGCGCGCTTCAGCATCACCCACCACATCACCAGCGATCAGGCGTGGGTCGCCGCGTTCGTACTCATGGCACTCACCGAGGTCGTCACGCGACTGGCCACCATCTTCGTCCGCAGCCGTCTCGTGGACCGCGGGCGGCGCACGTCGGTGACGGGACCCGTGCCGAGCGTGGACCGTGCCGCCTGATGGTGGGTTATCGTCACGCCGTGGCAACACCTGAGAGCCGTCCGGACACCGGGCCCGCCCCGGAGTCCGGGCGACCGGCGCTCCCGCGCAGGGACCCCAGGATGCACGGAGCCGTCACGCTGGCGGTCATCGCCTGCGGCTTCGCGACCGTCCGGCCGCTGGGGTTCGGCGGGCGGGGCCTCGCGGTCGCCGCCCTCCTCGTGCTGTGTTCGCTCGCACTGCTGGCGCGGCAACTGCCCGAAGACAGGTTCTCGCAGCGCACCGTTCTCGTAGGACTGTCGCTGGGTGTCGTCGCGTCGGCCGCGCTCATCGGAGTCAGCCGAAGCGGTGCCTGCTATCTCTTCGCGTTCTTCCTCGTCGGCCACATCGGCTACCGCTTTCCTCCCAAGTGGTCGATTCCGCTGGCCGCGTCGAGCAGTCTCTTGTGCGGCGCCGTGCTGTACTTCGGCGTCGGCGCGCAGCAGGAGCTGCCGTGGGGCCTGGGACTCGCCACCGGGCTTCCCGTGGTGGCGGGCATGCTCAGCCGGAGCAAACAGCGGGCGCTGGAGGCCGTGATCGAGGCCGCCGAGTCCTCCGAGCGGGCGGCGCGTGCCGAGGCGCAGGCCGCCGTACTGACCGAGCGCGGCCGGATCGCCCGCGACGTGCACGACGTCCTCGCGCACTCGCTCGCCGGGATCAACATGCAGCTGGAGCTCGCCGACGCCCTCCTGGACACCGGCGACCTGGACAAGGTCCGCGAGGCGAACCACAAGGCGCACAGCATGGTCAAGGAGAGCCTCAAGCAGGCGCAGTGGACGGTGCGCGCGCTGCGCGAGGACGCCCTGCCGCTCGTCGAGACGCTGACCGCGATGCTGGAGTCGTCCGGTCACCGCGACGCGCTCACGGTCACCGGCACCGTCCGGCCGCTGTCGGCGCGCGGGACGCAGAACCTGCTGCGGATCGCCCAGGAGGCCCTGACCAACGCGGGCCGGCACGCTCCGGGCGGGACGGTCGCGGCGGCGCTCGCGTTCGGCGGGGCATCGACGACGCTGACGATCCGCAACGGGCCCGCGACCCGCGCGGTGACCGCCGGGCTCGGCAGCGGGATGGGACTCATCGGGATGCGCGAACGGGTCGCCCTGCTGGGTGGCACGCTTACGGCAGGGCCGGTCACCGAAGGACCGGACGCAGGTGGCTGGCAGGTGGAGGCGGAGATCCCCGATGAGTGAACAGGCCGACGGGACACAGCGGTTGAGAGTGGTCGTCGCCGACGACCAGGCCGCCGTCCGCGAACCCCTCGCGGCGGTGCTCGCCCTGTCCGAGGACATCGACGTGGTCACGGCCGCGGCCAACGGTACGGAGGTGCTGGCCGCCGTGGCGGCCGGACCGGTCGACGTGGTGCTGATGGACCTGCGGATGCCGGAGATGGACGGCACCGAGGCCACCCGCCGACTGAGCGCGGAACACCCCGGCGTGGCGGTGGTCGTGCTGACCACGTTCGCCGACGACGAGTCCATCCTGGCCGCACTGAGCGCGGGCGCCCGCGGCTACCTGACCAAGAACGCCGGACGGCAGGACATCCTGCGGGCGATCCGCGCGGCCGCCGCAGGCCAGTCCGTCCTCGACCGCGAGGTCCAGGACCGGCTCCTCGCCACGGTGCGCACCACCCCGCCGACGGCCGCCGCGCCGCAGTCGCTGCCCGCCGACCTCACGCCGCGCGAACGCGAAGTGCTCACGCTCATCGGCCAGGGCCTGCCCAACCGCGCCATCGCCGAAAAGCTCTTCATCAGCGAGGCCACGGTCAAGACACACATCAACAACCTGTTCGCCAAGGCCGACATCCGCGACCGTGCGGACGCGGTGCGCCGGGCTCTCGCGGCGGGCCTGGCCTGACCCGGCGGACCCTTACATGCACTTTACGTGCGTGATCCGTTACGTTCTGTCGCGATGGGGATCTCGTCCGTGCGTCGCGACCACCGCACCGGGTCATGGGCCGGTGCGGTTCTTGTGGTGCTGCTGGCGGCGCTGCTCCATGTCCTGTGCTGCGCCCACGGCCCCGCGCCGACGGGCTCCGTCGCCCGCGCCGACACCATCGCCGCCGTCTCCTTCGACCCGTGCGACCGGTCGGCCGCCCATCCGTCGCATCCCGCACACGACGGAGACGAGGAGTGCCGCGGCGCGGACGAGCCCGGCATGCAGGCGCCGCGCGGCGTTCACGTCGCGCCCGACGCAGTGCAGTTCACGGTGCCTCGCGCCGAGGCCGGCGTAGCGACGCGGCAGCGCAGGCTCCCTCCTGACGGGCCACCCAGTGCCCTTCCCGATGTGCGGGAACGCTCCCGGCTCGGTGTCTGGCGGACCTGACGGCGCACCGCGCAGTCACGTCCGAACAGCCGGTCCCGTACACCGAGCGGCCGACCGTCCAGGCATCCCCTGACGTCGGCCGTAGGAGAGCCACGCCATGAACCCGAGTC
This sequence comes from Streptomyces sp. EDA2-14, assembly GCF_054963755.1. Taxonomy (NCBI): domain Bacteria; kingdom Bacillati; phylum Actinomycetota; class Actinomycetes; order Kitasatosporales; family Streptomycetaceae; genus Streptomyces; species Streptomyces sp. EDA2-14. The sequence continues at coordinate 439,561 of NZ_JBUEGE010000005.1, read as the reverse complement.
CGACCACCGCTCCTCGCACGCCCGCCCCGCCCGCCCAACTCCTCGCCGACGCCAAGCGCCCCCAACGCACCCCGGCCGGTCTGGTCGGCGACACCCCCGTGCTGTGGATCGGCGCCCCCTTCACTGCCGACGGCCGCGGCTTCTGGGCCAAGCTGGAAGGCCACAACCCCGGCGGCATCAAGGACCGCACCGCCCTCCACATGGTGCGCGCGGCCCGCGAGCGCGGCCGACTGGCCCCCGGCGCGCGGATCGTCGAATCCACCTCCGGCACCCTGGGGCTCGGCCTCGCGCTGACCGGAGCCACGTACGGACACCCGGTCACCGTGGTCACCGACCCCGGCATGGAACCGCTCATGACCGGGCTGCTCACCGCCTACGGCGCCGACGTCGACCTCGTCGTCACCCCGCACCCCGTCGGCGGCTGGCAGGAGGCCCGGCGGCTGCGCGTCGCGGAACTCCTCGCCGACCACCCCGACGCCTGGTGCCCCGACCAGTACAACAACCCCGACAACGTGGCCGCGTACGCCCCGCTCGCCCATGAACTCGTCGCCCAGCTCGGCCGGATCGACACTCTCGTCGTCTCCGTGGGCACCGGTGGCCACTCGGCGGGGATCGCCTCCGTGCTGCGCGGCTTCTTCCCGCACCTGCGCGTCGTCGGCGTCGACACCACCGGATCCACGATCTTCGGCCAGCCCGCGGCGCCGCGCCTCATGCGGGGCCTCGGCAGCAGCATCCATCCGCGCAACGTGGCCTACGACCTGTTCGACGAGGTGCACTGGGTCGCCGCGCCCGAAGCGGTGTGGGCGGCCCGCCACCTGGCCCGCCGCCACTACGCGACCGGTGGCTGGAGCGTAGGCGCCGTCGCCCTGGTGGCCCGCTGGCTGGCCCGCACGCTGCCCGCCGAGGAGCGCATCGTCGCCGTGTTCCCCGACGGGCCGCAACGCTACGTCGGCACCGTCTTCGACGACACGTACTGCCGTGAACACGGCCTGCTCGGCGGTGATCCGCCCGCCGACGATCCCGAGGAGATCGAGCGCCCCCGCGACCGTGTGGTCACCCGCTGGACGCGCTGCACGCACGTCACGGACCCGCTGGCCGAGGAAGCCGGGGTCGAGCGGTGATGATCGGCATCTGGCGTCAGACCCGCTCCTTCTCGTCCCCCGTACAGCTCTTGATGGTCAATCAGTTCGCCATCAACCTCGCCTTCTACATGCTGATGCCCTACCTGGCGGCGCACCTGTCCGGCGCGCTCGGCCTCGCGGCCTGGGCGGTCGGGCTCGTGCTCGGCGTACGCAACTTCTCCCAGCAGGGCATGTTCCTCATCGGCGGCACCCTCGCCGACCGCTTCGGCTACAAGGCGCCGATCATGGCGGGCTGCCTGCTGCGCACCGTCGGCTTCGGGCTGCTCGGCTGGGTGGACAACCTGCCGACGCTGATCGTCGCGTCCGCGGCCACCGGTTTCGCGGGCGCCCTGTTCAACCCGGCCGTCCGCGCCTACCTGGCCGCCGAGGCGGGGGAGCGACGCGTGGACGCCTTCGCCACCTTCAACGTCTACTACCAGGCGGGCATGCTGCTCGGCCCGCTCGTCGGACTCGCCCTGCTGGCAGCCGACTTCCGCCTCGTGTGCACCACGGCCGCCCTGGTCTTCGCGGCGCTCACCGTCATGCAGGCGCGGTCGCTGCCCGCGCGGCGCGGGGCGGGCGCGGAAGCGGGACGGGAGAGCGTGCTCGCGCAGTGGCGCACCGTCGTGGCCAACCGGCCCTTCCTACTCTTCTCCCTCGCGATGATCGGCTCGTACGTGCTGACCTTCCAGGTGTACCTGGCGCTGCCGCTCGCCGCGCGGAGCGCACTGGGGGACCGGGGGACGTGGGCCACGAGCGGACTGTTCGTGGTGTCCGCGGCGGTCGCCGTGACCGGTCAACTGCGCCTGACGGGTTGGGCGAAGCAACGCTGGGATCCGCCGCGGGCGCTGGTGCGCGGGCTGACCGCGATGGGGCTCGCGTTCCTGCCCCTCGCCCTGGCCCCGGCCGGTGCCGCGTGGGCGGTCGTCGGCGCGCTCGTCGTCGCCGTGACCCTGCTCGCCCTGGGCAGCGCCGTCGTCTACCCCTTCGAGATGGACACCGTCGTGGCGCTCTCCGGCAACCGCCTCGTGGCCACGCACTACGGCCTGTACAACACGGTCTCCGGCCTCGGCATCACCCTGGGCAACCTGGCCACGGGCGCCCTGTGGGACTTCGCCGTACGCCACGACGCCCTCTGGCTCACGTGGTGCGCACTCACTCTCACCGGTCTCGGCTGCGCCACGTCCGTCGCGGCCCTCGCCCGCGGCGGACGCCTCGGCGACCGTCGACCGGATCCGCGTGCCGAGCGGCAGTCAGGATGCGTTCAGGCATCCGGTGGCACGGTCGTCCGCCATGACCCATGAAACGTCCGAAACGTTCGAGACAACCGATCCCACTGAGGCGCCCGGGCTCGGGGACCCCGCCACTGCGGCGCGGCCCCGGCCGCGCTGGAACAAGGTGCCCGAGGTCACCGCCTACTTCTGGATCATCAAGGTGCTGTGCACCACGGTCGGTGAGACCGCGGCCGACCTGCTGAACGAGAAGGCGGGCCTCGGGCTGACGGGCGTGTCGCTGCTGATGAGCGCGCTGTTGGCCGTCGTGCTCGTGGTGCAGTTCCGTACGCGTGCCTACCAGGCCGGCGTGTACTGGCTCGCCGTGGCCCTGATCAGCGTCGTCGGCACCTTGATCAGCGACAACCTCACCGACAACATGGGGGTGCCGCTGGAGACGAGCACGGCGGTGTTCGCCCTCGCTCTTGCCGTCGTGTTCGTGGTCTGGTTCCGCAGGGAGCGGACGCTGTCCATTCACAGCATCGACACCACCGGCCGCGAGTCCTTCTACTGGCTCGCGGTGCTCTTCACGTTCGCCCTCGGCACCGCGGCCGGTGACCTGGTGTCGGAACGCATGGCTCTCGGCTACTGGCTGTCCGCCGTGCTGTTCGCCGCCGCCATTGGCGCGGTGGCCGTCGCGCACTTCGCGCTAGGCCTCGACGCGGTGTGGAGCTTCTGGATCGCGTACGTCCTCACCCGGCCTCTTGGTGCCTCCATCGGCGACTACCTCTCGCAGCCGACCGGGGACGGCGGCGTGGGCCTGGGCACGGTGGTGACCAGTGCGCTGTTCCTGGCCGTCATCCTCGGCCTGGTCCTGTACCTGGCGGTGACCCGCAGGGACGTCACCGATCCGGAGCGGGCCAGCGGGGCTCCGGCCTGATCCCGACGAAAGGGTTCGCGTTCAGGATGCGTTCAGGGTGTTGGTGCAAGCGTCGGAGCTGCCGGCCGCCGTGAGTGGCCGCGGCAACTCTCAGGGTGCTCGTCCGGTTCGGGGACGGGCACCCTGTCGTCCGACCTGAGTGGAGCAAGACACGTGCCGAAGTCCGAAGTCCTCGCCGACGACGTCGCTGTGGGCCCGACTGGATGCGCCCAGTTTCGGTGCCTGGAAGGTGAGCGGGATGACGTTCCAGCTCCGCGACATCGTCAGTTTCAGGGGCGAGGCGCTGTTCTGGTCGGTGATCCTGGCCCGTCCGCCGTTCTTCTTGCGGTGCTCCTCGGGATGACGGCCTTCGCACAGGTACGCGAACGCCGGGCGCTCAGCCGCTCGGCAGGCTGACGGTGAACCGGGCCCCGGGCGCGTGTCCGGGGTCGTGGGTCACGTCGCCGCCGGCCCCGCGGGCCAGGCGCCGTGCGAGCGGCAGCCCCAGGCCCGCGCCGTCGTGCCCGTCGCGGGCGTCGGCCCGTCGCCCGGGCTGGAACAGCTCGCCCATGAACCACTCCGGCACGCCCGGACCGTCGTCGACCACATCGATACGTACGGTTCCGGGGGTGCCCAGCACGGACACGTTCACCCGCGAGCGGGCGTAGCGGGTGGCGTTGGTGAGCAGCGGGTGGAGGATGCGTTCGAGCACGGCGGGGGAGACGGCCGCCGCCTGTACGGGAGGTCCCTTCGCCAGCGTGGTTCTCACCCCGTCCAGTGGGGAGAGGCCGCGCAGGACGCGGTCCAGGACGCGCGCGACATCGGTGGTTCCGGGGGCCGTCGCCGAGTCCGTGGCCCGTTCGCGGGCGTCGTCCAGCAGGGTGTCGCAGATCGTGCGCATGGACCGGGCGGCCTCGGCGATCACCTCTTGGGTGGCCCTGGTCTCCTCGTGGGTGCGCGGGCGGGAGCGCCACCAGTCGAGTTCCACGACGATACGGGTGAGCGGCGTACGCAACTCGTGGGACAGCTCGCCCGTCAACTGCCGCTCATGACGCAGTACGGCACGTATCCGGTCCAGCAGCGCGTCCAACGAGGAGCCCAGGCGGGCGAGTTCGGCCGGGCTGCCGTCCGCGCCGAACCGTTCGTCGGACGTCACGGCGCTCCACTGGGTGGCCTGGTCGGTCATGGTTCGCACCGGGCGCAGGGCCCGGCCGACGGCGAGACGGGTGAGTGCGTACGTGCAGCCGAGCATCACGGCGTCGAGGGCGAGCGAGCCCAGCAGCAGGGTGTCCGCCGAATTCCGGTACGGGGTCAGGTCCAGGGCGGTGACGACGGTCGCGGAAGCGGTGGCACGGTGGCCGGGTCCGGGGACGGGCTGGGTGCACAGTCGGACCGGCCGGTGGCCTTGGCCGGTGAGGGTCGCGCAGGTCGCGCGCTGCCGTGCGGCCAGTCGGCCCGCTGCCCGGGGCAGGGGCCCGTGCGCCGCCGTGGAGGGCGGCTTCTCCAGCAGTCGGGGCCCGGCGTAGATCCACACATTGGCGTCGAGCAGTTGGTCGTTGGCGCCTTCCAGGACGTGCACGCGGGGACCGCTGGTGTAGACCGTCGTGGCCACCGCGGCCGCCCGGTCGCGCAGTTCGTGGTCGGCCTGGTGTTGCAGCCGCTCGCCCACCACGGCGTTGAACACCACGGTCAGGACCGTCATCAGCAGGGCGGCGGTGGCCAGTGCCACGAGGGAGAGGCGGCCGCGCAGTGTGCGCGGTGCCATCGTGAGGCGCGCGAGGGTCCGGGCACGCCTCACGACAGGCGGTGTCCGATCCCGCGCGCGGTGCCGATCGTCAGTCGGCTGCCCGCATCGCGCAGCTTGCGGCGGAGCCGGCTCAGGTACTGGTCCAGGGTGTTGTCGCTGACCTGCGCGCCTTCCGGCCACGCGGCCCGGACCAGCTCGCGGCGGCGTACGAGGCCACCCTCCGCCGAGGCGAGTGTGGCGAGGAGCCGGAACTCCGTAGGAGACAGGGCGACTCGGACGCCGTGCACGGTGACGTGGTGACCGACCGCGTCGACGACCAGATCACCGGTCGTGGCCGGGGCGCGCGGACCGGCCCGCTTGAGTGCGGCGCGCAGCCGGGCGGCGAGCTCGGCGAGATGGAACGGCTTGGGCAGATAGTCGTCCCCTCCGGCGGAGAACCCGGACAACCGGTCGGTTAGCCGGTGACGGGCGGTCAGGAAGATGACAGGGGCCACGAACCCGTTGGCCCGCAACGCCTGACACACGTCCCGTCCGTCCGCGTCCGGCAGACCGACGTCCAGGATCAGCGCGGCGATGGCGTCCGTGGCCAGACGCAGAGCGGTGGCCCCGTCCGTGGCGGGCACCGGATCGTAGCCCTCGTCCTTCAGGCCGCGACGCAGGACGTCCCGCAGAGCATGGTCGTCCTCCACGACGAGGACCTTGGGGCGCAGGGCTCCTTCGACCGGAGCGACCCCGACCCCGCTCCGGCTCCCGTCCCGGGGCCCGCCGTTCACGACGCCCTCAGCAGCATCCGTAGCGGAGCCGCCGCCTCCAGCCGCCGGGTCAGTGCGGCGGACGTGCGGCGCACCGCAAGCATCGTCACGAGCGCCACCAGCCCGCCCACCAGGACCCCGGCCACGACGTCGTGCGGATAGTGCGCGCCGACCCATACCCGCGAAGCCGCCATCGCGGCCGCCGCCCCGCAGGCCACCGCGCCGAGCCGCCGCGCGACGAACAGCAGAGCCACGGCCGCCGCCGCGGCGATCGCCGCGTGGTTGCTGGGGAAGGACCAGTCGCCGGGCGCCGGGCACGCCTCCAAGGTGTGCACCCGAAGGCTCTGGCACGGCCGGTCCTCGCGCACCAGCAGCTTCACCACGTCATTGACGGCGTAGGCGAGGCCCACGGTCACCGGGGCGGCCAGGGCCGTCAGAGCGGCGGCCGCTCCCGCCCGTCGGGCCCACCACCAGCCCAGGAGCATCAGCACGGCGAACAGCGCGAGCCCGTACGCCGACCAAGCCGTCACCGCACCGTCCAGCCAGCCGGGGGAGCGCTTGGCCAGCCCGGTCACGTCCAGGTACACGGAGCCGTCGACCGACGACCCGTCGAACGCGAGGATCATCCGCGGACCTCCTTCGTGGAGCCCCGCCTGCGGCCGCGGTAGAGCTCGGCGGCGAGCGGGAGCAGGGAGAGCGCCACGATCAGCGCGACCAGCGGCAACAAGTAGCGGTCCACGTTCGGGATCGAGGAGCCCAGCGCGTATCCCGCGAGGGTCAGGCCGACGCTCCACACCAGGCCACCGGCGACCTGCCACACCGTGAAGACCTTGACCGGCACCCCGAGGGCGCCCGCGAGCGGATTGAGTACGGTCCGCACCACGGGAACGAATCGCGCGAGCACGATCGCCTTCGCGTGCCCGTACCGCGCCAGCAGCTCCTCGGCTCTGGCGGCCCCCTCGTGCAGCCGCCGCGACCGGCGCCTCGCGAGCAGGGCACCGCCCGCGCGACGCCCGATCAGATACCCGCACTGCGCGCCGAGCAGCGCCCCGAGCACCGCAGTGGCAAGCAGCGGTCCGAGCGAGAGCCGCACGCCGTGCTGCCCGCCGCCCGTGCACAGCAGCCCCGCGGTGAACAGCAGGGAGTCGCCCGGCAGGAAGAAACCGATCAGCAGCCCCGTCTCGGCGAACATCACCGCGCCGACCCCCAGCACGCCGAAGGCGGCCAGCAGCGACTGCGCGTCGAGTGGGTTCACGGCGAGCTGCGACGATAGAACCACGGGTGTGGTCATCGGCATGCGTTCCTCTCCTGTGGGCGACCGGCGGTACGGCACCCGGCTTGCACAGCACACGATCGACTACAAAGCTGTAGACGGTCTACGTTACTGTAGACGATGCGGAGGGGAGGATCGTTCCCATGGCTACCGAGAAGGACGACCGTAGGCCCGCGGGTGAACTGGAGGCCGCGGTGCTGGCCGCGTTGTGGGCGGGCGGCACCGCGCTCACCCCGTCGCAGGTCCAGGCCGAGCTCGACTCCGGGCTCGCCCGGACCACGGTGACCACGATCCTGTCCCGGCTGTACGAGAAGGGGACGCTGGAGCGGGAGCGGCAGGGCCGCGGCTTCGCCTACCGCCCCGTGCAGGACCCGCACGGTCTGACCGCCCTGCGCATGCACGGCGAGCTCGACAGGGACGACGACCGGGAGACGGTGCTGGCCCGCTTCGTCGCCCAGCTCGACCCGGACGACGAGCAGGTCCTGCGCCGGCTCCTGGAAGAGAGTCCGTAAAGGGGTCCCATGACGATCGCGATCCTGCTGATCCCGCTGCTCCTGCCCTGCGCGGCACCGCTCCTGGCCCGTCGGGTCACGGGCCGCTGCTCGCCCGGATTCGCGCTGTGGACGCTGGCCCTCTCGGCGCTGCTCCTTGCGGCGGGGACCGTCGGGGCGCTCGGGACGCTGGCGTTGACCGGACTGCTGAAGATCCCGGCCTTCGCGGCTCTCGGTGAACTGGTGCACCCGCTGCGGACGCCCTCCGGGCACCTGGTGCTCCCGCTCGCCGCGCTCGCCACCGGTCTACTGGTGCTCGCCGCGCTCGCCCTGGGGCGCGCGGTGGTGCGGCAGACCACGGCGCTGCGCACCGCGCGCTCCCGAGCCGCCGGCCGGCCCACCGCGGGCGACCTGTGTGTCGTCGAGTCCCCGTATCCGGACGCGTACGCGCTGCCCGGCCGCCCGCACCGCATCGTCGTCACCAGCGCCATGCTGCGCAGCCTCGGAGCCCGCGAGCGCGAGGCGCTGTTCGCGCACGAGCGCGCCCACAACGCCGGGGGGCACCACTACTTCCTCGCCGCGGCCGAGGTCGCCGCCCACTGCCACCCCGCCCTGCGCCCGGTCCGCGAGGCCATCCGCCTCGCAGTCGAACGCGCGGCCGACGAGGTCGCCGCCATCGTCGTAGGGGACCGCCGCCTGACCGCGCGCGCCATCGCCCGCGCCGCCCTTGCGACGCGCGAGGCCGACTCCCCGCGCCCCGTACTGACACCCGCGGCCGCGACCGGCCCGGTACCGCAGCGGGTGACCGCACTCCTCGGTCCCGCCCCCGCGCCCCGCAGGGCCGCGCCCTGGATCGCCGCCCTGCTGGCGGTCTGCGCGCTGCTGTCCTTCGGTGCGGCGGCCGACGGCGCGGTCAGTACGCACCAGGACATCGAGGTGGCCCAGGGTGAAGCGGGGCCCTGAGCCGTTCTCCGGCGTGCGTGAGGGAAGCTGCTTACGGAGCCTTGGTGGGATCCGTGACCCCCGCCTCCTTGACCACGCGGTCGCCCGAGCCCAGTGACTCCCAGAGCGCCTTGTCGACCCGGACCTTCTTGGTCGTGCCGTCCTGGAGGCGGATCTCGACGTAGTGGTACAGGTTCGACCCGTCGGTGGCCCCGCGGCTCTTGTCGACGACGACGCCGTCCCAGGCGTCCTCTTTCCGCACTTTGCGAGATTTGAACATATTGCCACTGTAGCGATCCGTGGCCGTCACCGGCCGGTCCGAAGTCGCTCTCGACCGGTGGTACTTGGCCGAGTCCGGGCCTGCCGCGCCGGGCCTGTCGTGCCGGGCCCGGCGCCCGCCCGTCACCTAGCCTGTCGCGATGATTACCTGTGTGGTGGAGTACGTGATCGACCCGGCGGAGATCGAAGCGTTCGAGCGGTTCGGCCGACGCTGGATGGAACTGGTCGACCGACACGGCGGCACACATCACGGCTACTTCCTGCCGGCGGAGGGCGCCAGCGACAAGGCGCTCGCCCTGTTCAGCTTCCCCAGTCTCGCCGTGTACGAGGAGTACCGCGCGCTGTTCGGCCAGGACCCCGAGTTCGTCGAGGCGGACCGCATCAGGGACGAGAGCGGCTGCGTGCTCCGCTACGAACGCAGCTTCATGCGGCCCGTACTCCCCGATTCCCCGGCCCCCGCCCCGTAGGAGGGCGAGCGGCGGGGACGAAGGGCGAGTGGGGCGTTTCGTCAGCCGATCGGCTCGGGTAGGGGCGTCACCGTGTAGGAGAGCGGGATGGTGTGGCCGGTTTCCGGGTCGGACAGTTCCACGCGCCAGGCCTCGCCGAACTGGTCGACGCCCTCCGCCATCGGGATGGTGCCGGAGATCAGAACCGTGCCGGGGAGCAGTTCGCCGCGCTCGCGCAGCACGTCGGCCCAGTAGCCGGGCGTGAGGAGTTCCGCGAGGGTGCCGTCCTGGATCAGGAGTTCCTCGCCCTTCACGGTGACCCAGGCGCGCAGCGTGAGTCCGTCCAGGCGCCCCTCCACGTCCGAGAGCCGCCAGGCGCGGCGGGCCAGGACGTCGGGGCTCGCGTTCTTGCTCCAGGCCACGCCGTGCACCTCGAGCTCGCGGTCGGTGTGGTCGCAGGCCGCCGTGAGCAGCAGCTCGCCGTCCCCGGCCACGACGAGCGCCCACTCCGCCTCGCCGGAGGTCCGCCCGTGCTGCACCGCGACCCGCTCGGTCTGCTGCGCGAGGTAGGGCGAGATCGGGTACAGCGCCGGGGTCGTGGTCGGCGCGGGCACCCCGAGTTCGGCGAGCTCGGCGACGTGCGCGGCGACATCGTCCTGGCTGCGGCCCGCGTATCCGGCGTTGAGGACCTGGACGACGTCCACGTCGCGGGTGGAGCCGTCGGGCAGTTCGAAGGTGAGCAGAGCCATGGAAATCTCCAGGGGTGAGCGTGGGAGGGCAGGGGTGGGGTTGCGAAGCGGTTAACTTCCCGTTCAGGGCTTGCGCATACGACCTGTATACAAGAAGTATGCCGGAAGGTCGATGTCCCCCCGAACGTCGACGTCCCTCCCCGACCGTCGAAGTCCCCCGAACCGAGGTCCGAAATGCTCCAAGACACCCCGAGCGGCCAGGCCGCCCCACCGGCCGTACCGCCGAACCGCTCCGGCCTCGTCCGCGCCTTCTTCGCCAGCCTCACCGGCACCGCCCTGGAGTGGTACGACTTCGCCGTCTACTCCGCCGCGTCGGCGCTGGTCTTCGGTGACCTGTTCTTCCCCTCCGAGGACCCGCTCACCGGCACCCTGCTGGCCTTCTCCACGTACGCCGTCGGCTACGTCTCGCGCCCGCTCGGCGGCATCGTCTTCGGACGCCTCGGCGACGTGATCGGCCGCAAGAAGGTGCTGATCGCGACGCTCGTCCTGATCGGCGCGGCCACCTTCCTGATCGGCCTGCTGCCCACCCACGGCAGCATCGGCGCCGCCGCGCCCATCGCGCTGGTCGTGCTCCGGTTCGCGCAGGGCGTGGGCGTCGGCGGCGAATGGGGCGGCGCCGTGCTGCTCTCCAGCGAGTTCGGCGACCCGAAGAAACGCGGCTTCTTCGCCTCGGCCGCACAGGTCGGACCGCCCGCGGGCAACCTCCTCGCCAACGGCGTCCTGGCCGCGCTCGGCGCCCTGCTCACCGAGGACCAGTTCCTCTCCTGGGGCTGGCGCGTCGCCTTCCTCATCTCCGGCGTCCTGGTCGGATTCGGCCTGTGGATCCGCGCGAAGCTGGAGGAGACCCCGGTCTTCCAGGCCATGGAGGCCGAGCAGGCCCGCCCCGAGGCGCCGGTGCGCGAGGTGCTCACCCGCCAGCCCCGCGCCCTCGTCGCGGCGATCCTCTCCCGCGTCGCCCCGGACGTGCTGTACGCCCTGTTCACCGTGTTCGTGCTGACCTACGCGACGGACGAGCTGGACATGTCGCGGGGGTCCGCGCTGACCGCCGTACTGATCGGCTCCTCGCTGCAGATCTTCCTCATCCCGCTGGCGGGCGCCCTGTCCGACCGCATCAACCGACGCCTTCTGTACGGCTGTTCCGCCGTCGGCGCCGGTGTGTGGCCCTTCATCTTCTTCGGCATGGTCGGCGGCGGCTCGTGGGGCCTGCTGGTCCTCGGCGTGATCGTCGCGCTGGTCCTGCACTCCCTGATGTACGGCCCGCAGGCCGCGTTCGTCGCCGAGCAGTTCTCCCCGCGGCTGCGCTCCACGGGTTCTTCGCTGGCCTATACGCTGGCCGGTCTGATCGGTGGGGCGATCGCCCCGCTGCTGTTCACGGCGCTGCTCGGCGCGTTCGACAGCTGGGTGCCGCTCGCCGTGTACGTCGCCGTCACCGCGGCGGTCACCGTCACGGGACTGCTGCTCGGCCGGGACCCGAAGGCGGCCACGGAAGAGGACGCCGAACTGGTCGCGCAGGCTACCGCCTGACCCATCAGGCGCCCCAAGCCCCACTGCCCAACGACACCACGGCTTTACTGCTCCAAGGCCTTACAGCTCCACAGCTCCACAGCTTCACGGCTCCACCGCCTCACAAGGAGGGACTCCTCATGCGCATCGCCCTGAGCCAGCTCACCACCGGGCCCGACCCCGCCAAGAACCTCGACCTCATCGAGGAGCAGGCGCGGCGCGCGGCCGACGAAAGCGCCCGCGTCGTCGTCCTGCCCGAGGCGGCGATGGCCTGCTTCGGCACGCCGCTCGCCCCGCTCGCCGAGCCCCTCGACGGACCGTGGGCGAACCGGCTGCGGGCCATCGCCGAGGCGGCCGGCATCGTCGTCGTCGCCGGGATGTTCACCCCGGCCGACGACGGACGGGTGACCAACACCCTGCTCGCGACCGGTCCCGGCGTCGAGGCGACGTACGACAAGATCCATCTCTACGACGCCTTCGGCTTCGCGGAGTCCGACAACGTCGCCCCCGGCTCCACGGTGGTCACCCTCGACGTCGACGGCGTCCGCCTCGGCCTGGCCACCTGCTACGACGTCCGTTTCCCCGAGCTCTTCCGGGCCCACGCCGACGCGGGCGCCGTCGCCACGCTGCTCCCCGCCTCCTGGGGCGCGGGTCCCGGCAAGCTCGAGCAGTGGGAACTCCTCGTACGGGCGCGGGCCCTGGACGCCACGGTCTGGGTCGCCGCGGTCGACCAGGCCGACCCGGCGGCGAGCGGCATCGACGTGGCGGGTACGGCCCCGACGGGCATCGGCCACAGCATGCTGGTCGGTCCGGACGGCACGGTGCGCGAGTCCCTGGGCGCCGAACCGGGTCTGATCGTCGCGGAGTTGGACGTCGCGGAGGTCGGTCGGGTGCGCGAGAAGACCTCGGTGCTGGCGAATCGCAGGCTCGGGCGCGACGACACGCAGATCACTTACCCGAAGTGATGCGACCGGATCGGTTCCGGCGCCCCAGGGCCTTCAGGGGGCGTCGGAACCGGCCCGGTTCAGCCTGCCAGCAGTACCTTCAGCGTCGACTCCAAGTGGCTGTCGATCGCGGCGTCGACCGCTTCCGCGTCCCCCGCGGCGAGCGCGTCCAGGATCAGCCGGTGCTCGTCGATGACCGACTTCTGCCGACCGCTCTGGTTGTACAACGCCACCACGCCCGCCCGTACTTGGCGGCTGCGCAGCCCGTCGTAATGACGGTCGAGGAGGCTGTTGCCGACGGCCGAGACGATCGTCGCGTGGAAGCGGTGGTCGATGGCGATGAACTCCTTGGCGTCGTCGGGCCCGCTCAGCCCGCGCTGCCGCTCGAGCAGTTCGCGCAGCTCGTCGAGCGGCACCCGGTCCGACTTGATGACCTGCTCCGCCGCGTACCGCTCCACCATGCCGCGCAGTTCCATCAGCTCGGTGATCTGGCGCCCGGTCAGCCGGGAGACACGTGCGCCGCGCCGTGGCACCATCTCGACGAGGTCCTCGGCGGCGAGCAGCAGCAGGGCCTCGCGGATGGGGGTGCGGGAGACCCCGATGCGGTCGGCGATCTCCTGCTCGGAGAGGAACTCGCCCTGCATCTCCGGGTCGGTGAGCACCGTCCCCTTGAGGTAGGCGTACGCCTTCTCCCTGCCGGACGTCCCCATGTGAGCTCCCGTGGAACTGGATCGCATACAACTTGTATACGGAAGTTACCACGGGGTGGAGCGTCGGGGAGGTGTGCAACCGGACAGTGCGGGCGACCGTGCGGGCGCCTCGCCCGCGAACCGGTTCCGCCGGGCCGAGCGGCGCCGGGCCGTCTAGTCTGACGAGCCATGAGCGCCTGGCTGCCGTCGTCCGCGGTTCCCCGCCTCCTCGCCTCCGTGGGCGTCGGGCTGGTGGCCGCGGTGGCCGTCGGCCTCTCGGCCGGCTTCCCTCTGGGGATCCTGACGGGCATCGCCGCCGCGGAACTCGTCTTCGTCGTGGTCGGCTGGTCGGTGCTGTGGCCGATGGACGCCACCGCCACCTGCCGCGAGGCCCGGCGCGAGGACTTCGCCCCGGTCACCGAGGAGTTCGCGGTGGTCGGCACCGCGCTCTGCGGACTGGCGGCCATCGTGGTGCTCCTGCTCCTCCACGGCTCCGACGCCCGGAACGTCGCGGCGGCGATCGCCCTGGGCGGTGTGTTCATGGCGTGGGCGGCCCTGCATCTGATGTACGCCGCGCGGTACGCCTACCTCTACTACCAGGGCCCGCCGGGCGGCATCGACTTCAACTGCGACGACCCTCCGTCGTACCGGGACTTCTTCTACTTCAGCTACAACCTCGGCATGACGTACCAGGTCTCCGACACCAACGTCACCAACTCGGTGATCCGGGCGGTCGTGCTCCGGCACACGCTGCTGTCCTACCTCTTCGGCACCAGCCTCCTGGCCACCGCCATCAATCTGGTCGCGGGCATGGTCACAGGCTGACCGGTGATGGGGCCGATGGATGCCAGTGGACGTCGATGATGGAGAAGGACCAGCCCACCCAGGAACGGAGCACCACCCATGAAGGCGGCACGATTCAGTCGATTCGGCGGTCCCGAGGTCCTCGAAATCGTCGACCTCCCCGATCCGCACGCCGGGGCGGGGGAGATCCGGATCGCGGTGCGCGCCGCCGGGGTGAACGCCAGCGACTGGAAGAAGCGGCAAGGGCTGATGGACCAGGAACTGCCCCAGACGATGGGGTACGAGGCCGCTGGAGTCGTCGACGAGATCGGTGCCGGGGTCGGGGGAGTCGCCCTCGGGGAACGGGTGTTCGGATTCGGCGGTGACGGCGCCGCCCAGGCGGAGTACGTGGTGCTGTCCGCGTGGGCGCCGATCCCTCCGTCGCTCGACTTCGCCGGCGCCGCCGCCCTGCCCTCCTCGGTCGAGACGGCCGCGCGGGCCCTCGACCAACTGGGCGTCCGCGACGGCGACACGCTGCTCGTCAACGGCGCGTCCGGCAGCGTCGGCGCCGCCGCCGTCCAACTCGCCGTCGCGCGCGGCGCGCAGGTGATCGGGACCGGCAGCCCGGCCACCCACGACCGGCTCCGCGCACTCGGCGCGGAACCCGTGGCCTACGGGGACGGCATGCCCGACCGGGTGCGAGCCATTGCCCCGAACGGCGTCGACCTGGCCCTGGACGTCGCCGGCAGCGGCGTCCTGCCCGAGCTGATCGACCTCGCCGGCGGCGCGGAAACGGTCGTCACCGTCGCCGACTTCGCCGGTGCGCAGAAGTACGGCGTGCGCTTCAGCCGCGGCGACGCCGGCCGCGCCCTCTACGCGCTCGGTGAGGTGGCCGACCTGATCGAGGCCGGCCGGTTCACGCTCCCCGTCGGCCGGACCTTCCCGCTGGCCGACATCGCCGAGGCGCACCGGGTCGGGGAGTCCGGCAGCGTGCGCGGAAAGCTCGTTCTCCTGGTCTGAGGACCTTCGTCCCTGTTCGTGGGTGACGGAAATCGATTCAATTCCGTCATGACCGAAAAGGCCGATGCCGAGGTCGCGGGACTGTCTGCCCCTACCCGGACCCGGCACGGGCCTGACGTCTGTCCACTCGCGAGCCCCAGGAGTGCCACCCCATGGTTTCCGTCCCGATCCACACCCAGTACGTACGCGGTGACATGCCGGTCGTCCGTATCGACCCGCAGAGCGGCCCCTGCAAGGACCTCGCCGCCGCCCGCGTCCAACTGCTCGCCCGCACCCGCCTGGAACCGCACACCTACGCCGAGTCGGAGCTGCTGCTCACGGGCGTCGAAGGCGAGATCTGGGTCGGCGCGGACGGTGCGGCCCCCGTCCGCCTGACACCCGGTGGCTGCGTCATGGTGCCGCGCGGCGAGCGCGTGTCCATGACCAACCACACCGACCGGCCCGCCGTCGCGCTCGCCGTGCTCACCCGCAGCGAATTCGTGGACGGCCTGCCGCGCTCGCGGCGCAGGACCGAGGAAGGCGCACGCCACCTGGCCGTAGCCGCCTGACACCCCGGTCGGTCACCGTGCCACCGCGGTACGGCTCCAGGTTCCGGCGGGCGGCACCTGACCCCGACGCCGCCGGGGCCGGGGTCAGGCCGGAGGCAGGGGGCTGCTCCGCGCGCCGCCGTGGCCGCCCTGCCCGCGAGACCCGCCCTGCACCCGAGGCCCGCGGGAGAGCATCTCTCCCGCGATGCCCGACAGCACCAGCCCAGCCGCGATGAGCAGCCCGTGCGCGGCCGCGATCCCGGAACCCAGCATGACCAGGGCGACGGTGAGCAGCGTCCAGGCCCGCGCGTTCCGGTACTCGCGCGGTCTGCACGGGCGGCCGGACCCGAGCGCGTGCGCGAACCGGGGATCCTCGCGGCGCAGGCAGTCCGCGATCTCGTCGAGCCGGTGGTCGTCGGAACAGGTCATGAGTCCCTCCTCGCAGAGTCGGGCATCGCGATCACACCACTGCGAGCCGCCACTGCGCCGCACCCACGACGGGTCCTCTCGCCCTCCCTGTCCCCTCACCCTCGCCCGCCCCGGGGGCCGCGCACCATCGGTACCGACACCCATTCGGGGCGGGGTCAGACCTGTATCTGTCACGGGGCGGGCGGTGGAGCACGCCATGATCACGGAATCGCGCGCCGTCGAAGGGGCACGGCGGCGATAGTGGAGGTGAGGACCCACTCGACGCGCAGTACGGACGAAGGAGGCGGGACGCGGTGCCCTTGTTCTGGAGGATCTTCCTGCTCAACGCGGTGGTGCTCGTCACCGCGACGGCGCTGCTGCTGGGCCCGGTCACCGTGTCGACGCCTGTGCTGCTCACCGAGGCGGGGATCCTCACGGCGGGTCTGGCCGCGATGCTGATCGCCAACGCGCTCCTCCTGAACGTCGGCCTCACCCCGCTGCAACGACTCGCCCGAGCCATGAAGACCACCGATCTCCTGCGCCCCGGCGCCCGTACACCCGTACCCGTCGGCGGCCACGGCGAGGTCGCCGAACTCATCACGACCTTCAACACGATGCTCGACCGCCTGGAGGCCGAACGTGCGAGCAGTGCCGCCCGCGCCCTGAACGCGCAGGAGGCCGAACGCCACCGCATCGCCCGCGAGCTCCACGACGAGATCGGCCAGACCCTCACCGCCGTGCTGCTCGACCTCAAACGCGTCGGCGGGAAGGCCCCCGACCCCGTGCGCGAGGAACTGCAACAGGTCCAGGAGACCACCCGCGCCAGCCTCGACGAGCTCCGCCGCATCGCCCGCCGCCTGCGGCCGGGCGTGCTGGAGGAGCTCGGCCTGACCAGAGCCCTGAAATCCCTCGCCACCGAGTTCTCCGGCCCCGCCCTTTCGGTGCGCCACCGCATCGCGGGGGACCTGCCGACGCTGGGCGAGAACACCGAACTCGTCATCTACCGTGTCGCGCAGGAGGGCCTGACCAACGCCGCCCGCCATGCGGAGGCCACCCGCGTCGACCTCACACTGGAATCCGTGGAGTCACCGGGGCGTGCGCCGGGCGCCGTGGAACTGCGCGTGCGGGACAACGGCCGGGGCATCGACGGCACCCACGAAGGAGCCGGCATCAGCGGCATGCGGGAACGGGCCCTCCTCATCGGCGCCGAACTCGCCCTGGACGCCACGCCCGAAGGCGGCACCCGCGTCCGCCTGACCGTCCCCACCCCCGACCGGAGTCAGTGACATGCCCGAGGCGCAGCCCACCCGCATTCTGTTGGCCGACGACCACCACCTGATCCGCCGCGGCGTCCGCCTGATCCTCGACGGCGAAGCGGACCTCAGCGTGGTGGCCGAGGCGGGCGACGGCGCGGAAGCCCTCGAAGCCGCCCGCACCCACCGCCCCGACCTGGCGATCCTGGACATCGCCATGCCCCGGATGACCGGACTGCAGGCCGCCCGCGAACTCTCCCGCACCCAACCGGACCTGCGCATCCTCATGCTGACCATGTACGACAACGAGCAGTTCCTCTTCGAGGCGCTGGCGGCCGGCGCCTCCGGCTACGTCCTCAAGTCGGTCGCCGACCGGGACCTCGTGGAGGCGTGCAGGTCCACCATGCGCGGCGAGCCCTTCCTCTATCCAGGGGCCGTGGGCGCGCTCATCCGCACCTATCTCGACTGCATCCGGGAAGGCCAGTTCCCGCCCGCCCGCACCATCACGGACCGCGAGGAGGAGATCCTCAAGCTCGTCGCCGAGGGACACACCTCCCAGGACATCGCCGACCTCCTCGTGATCAGCGTCAAGACCGTGGAACGCCACCGGGCCAACCTGCTGCAGAAGTTGGGCCTGAAGGACCGCCTGGAGCTCACCCGCTACGCGATCCGCGTGGGCCTGATCGAACCCTGAGCCTCAGGTGCGGACGGTGACTTCCAAGTGTTCAAGGCCGCGCAGGCCATTGTTGAGCATCGGGGTCGCGGACACGGTCTCGAACCGGCTCACCCGGTCGGCGAGGCGGTCGAGCAGCGCAGTCATTTCGAGGCGGGCCAGGTGCATGCCGACGCAGACGTGTTCGCCGCGGCCGAAGGCCAGGTGGTCGGAGGGGCGGCGGGTGATGTCGAAGCGCTCCGGGTCCGGATAGTGGCGGTCGTCGCGGTTGGCGGAGCCGTAGAGCAGGGCCACGCGGCTGCCCGCGGGCAGGGGGACGCCGTCGATCACGTGGTCCTCGGTGAGGACCCGGCTGAACTGGGGGACCGGGGTCTCCAGACGCAGCGACTCGTTGATGGCGTGGGGGATCAGGGACCGGTCGGCACGCAACATCTCCCACTGGTCCGGGTGTTCGGCGAAGAGCGCGACCGTGTTCGTGATCGCGAGGATCGTCGTGTCGAGGCTCGGGGTGACGTAGTCGAGCATCAGCGCCGGGCACTTGTCGCGCGGCAACTCCCCGCGGTCGGCGGCCTGATGGAGGTGGGCGGCCCAGCCGTCGGGGCGGATGTTCCCCGGCACCGCCTCGTGGGCGACGTAGTCCATGAACTCGCCGACCACGGGCGCCGCCTCCGTGAAGCGCTCGTTGGCGGGCCCCTGCATGTCCCACATGGCGGCGGCCCACTCCAGCATCTTGTCGCGGCCCCGGTCGGGCAGGCCAACGAGGTCGGAGACGACGGCCATGGGCAGCTGCTCGGCCAGCTCCGTCGCCGCGTCGAACCGGCCCCGCTCGACCAGCTCCGCGACGATCCGTCCGGCCTCCGCCTCGATGGTGGGGGTGACGTCGCGCATCCGGTCCTGGCGCAGCGGGCGGCCCAGTACGGAGCGCATCTCGGTGTGCTCGGGCGGGTCGCTGCACAAGGTGATGCCTTCGAGCTGGGCGTTCATATCCGGGTCGACGAACACTCCGCGGGCCGAGGAGAACGTCCGCCAGTCCATGAGCGCCGCGCGCACTTCCTGGTAGCGGGGGAGAGCGTAGAGGTCGTAGCGGGACAGGTGGACCACCGGACCGAGGTCCCGTAACTCCTGGTAGATCCCGTACGGGTCGGCCCGCGCGCCGGGCGTGTAGAGATCGACATCGCTGACCGGTATCGCGGACATGCACGCTCCAGGGGACGGGGTGGCCCGAACACCCTTCGGCGCGGGCCCGGTTCGTCATTGGGCACGAAGGTCCCCGCGATCGTCGCATGCGGCACGTGGCGGTGTGGGGAGAATTGTCGGGAAACCCGCCGAGACTCCCCAGAATCCCTCGCCCTCCTTGCCCTCCTCGCCTGCCTCGCCGTCCTCGATCCCGGAGGGACTCAACGAAGGCCGAGTCGCTCGGCCCAGGCGCCCACCTCGGCTGTGGACGTGTTGCCTCCGCAGACCACCAGGCCGAGCTGGACGCCCTCACCGACGCGCTCCACCACCTGGCGCGCCGCGGGCAGCAGGCATCCGGCGGCGGGCTCGGTCCAGACCTTGGCGTGGTCGGCCAGGTCGAGGGTGCCCTGGACGGCCTCGGAGTCGGTCACCGTGAGTACCTCGGTGACCAGCGACGAGACGTGCTCGTAGGTGAGTTGGGACGCGCTGGGGGCGCTGAGCGTCGAGACGATGGAGGACAGTTCGACCGGGACGGGCCGCCCGGCGTCCAGGGCCGCCGACATGGCTCGGGCGCCCACGGTCTCCACGCCCCAGACGCGGATTCCCGGCCGCCGCGCGCGAAGTGCGGTGGCGACACCGGAGATCAGCCCGCCGCCACCGATGCTGACGAGTACGTCGGTGAGTTCACCCGCGTCCTCGGCGAACTCCAGGCCGACCGTGCCCTGGGCGGCGACGACGACGGGGTCGTCGAAGGGGTGGACCAGCGTGAGGCCCGCGTCCCTCAACTCGTCGACGAGGGCGAACGCGCCGTCCATCGTGTCGGCGATGTGGACCTGCGCCCCGGCGGTCTCCGCGGTCCTCCTGGCGCCGAGCGGGGCGGACCGCGGCATCACGACGGTCGCCTTGATGTGCAGCGCCTCGGCCATGACCGCCAGGGCGACGCCGTGGTTGCCCCCGCTGACCGTGACGACCCCGGCGGCGCGCTCGGCCTCGCTGAGCGCGAGCAGCCTCGCGGTCGCGCCGCGGGCCTTGAACGAGCCGGTGCGCTGGAGCAGTTCGAGCTTCGTGGTGGTCGGCACACCCAGTAGCGCGGAGAGGCCCGGGCTCGGCACCGTCGGCGTCCGGACGACATGTCCCGCGATCCGCTCGGCCTCGGCTTCGACGTCCGCGACAGTGATCAGCAATTCCGTCTCCCTCGTACGACCCGAGTGGTGGGTGAGCCAAGGAAGGACGTTACCCCCGCCTGTCGTGTCATTCCTCCGGCCACCACTTCATTCCGGCCTCATCCCGCCGGAATCGAGCCATCCGCTTGATGCGGACCGTCCTCGAGGTGCTGCTGCGCCGCCTTCCGGACCTGGAACTCGCGTTGGACAAGGGCGAGTTGCGTCAGGTCGAGGGGCTCCTGGCCGGTCCGCTGCGCGAGCTGCCCGTGCGGTGGTGAGCATGCCTCCCGAACGGACGGCCCGGCCCGCAGCCCGTCCGCTGGAGACGCGACACGCCATCATGGCCGCGGCCGAGCGCCTCTACGCGGAGCAGGGCATCGCGGGTGTCTCCAACCGGCAGATCAGCGAGGCGGCGGGCCAGGGCAACGTGGCGGCCGTCGGCTACCACTTCGGCTCGAAGAACGACCTCGTACGCGCCATCATGGCCCACCACTCCGTCGCCGCCGAACGCATCCGCCAGGACATGCTCGACCGCATCGACGATCCCGGGGACGTCCGCGCGTGGGTCGAGTGCCTGGTGCGGCCCGTGCCGGAGTACCTGGCCGGACTCGACTCCCCGACCTGGTACGCCCGGTTCTCGCCCCAGCTCCCGTCCCTCCTGGCGCGAGACGGCCACACTCCTCACCGGCGCCGTCAGCGGCATGTTCGCCGCACCGTCCACCCCCACACCGAAGGAGCGACCCGCATGAAGATCACTCTCGACGAGGGCAAGTGCTGCGGCGCAGGACAGTGCGTACTCATCGCGCCGACACACGTTGGCAGACGAGGCCGCGAGCGTCTGCCCGGCCGCCGCGATCGAGGTGAACGAGAGCGCGTGAACGCGCGGTGACCCCATCTGCACGGGCCCCCTGGAATGAACCAGGGGGCCCGTCGTTCATTTTCTCGTTGCCGTGAAGACTCCTGGAATACACCCATGATTCTCATGCGGTCCTCATGTGCCGTTGGTTGCGTGTGCCTCGCCGGTCGGTCCGCAACGAAGAGCGAAGGAGGCGCATGGTGTTCCTGTCCAAGGCAGCCGAGGCGCGCGAGGGGAGCGAGGAACCGGTGCATGTGGCCAGCCGGCTGCACGCGTTCAACCGGTTCGAGCTGAAGTACCTGGTCCCGGTCGATCAGGCGGCCGAGATCCGTGACGAGCTGGCACAGCGGATGGATACCGATCCGCACAGCCCGGTCGGCGGATACGGGGTGTGGAGCCTGTACTACGACAGCCCTCAACTCCGTTTCTACTGGGAGAAGATCGAGGGCCTGAAGTTCCGGCGCAAGCTGCGCATCCGGCACTACGGCAACCTCGACGGCGTCACCGACGACTCGTCGGTCTGCGTCGAGATCAAGCAGCGCGTCAACCGGGTCACGCAGAAGCGCCGCATCATGCTCCCCTACGGCGTGGCACGGCAGCTGTGCGACGACCGGGAGATGCCGGAGCACTCGGCGAAGGAGAGCGCCTTCATTCAGGAGGTCCTCGCCCTCGTCGTCGAGGCGAACCTGCAGCCCACCGCCATCACCGGCTACCAGCGCGAGGCGCTGGTCGGACGGGAGGCGGACACCGGTCTCCGTGTCACCTTCGACCGGCGCATCCGCGGCCGGGACCGGGACTTCCACTTCGGCACCCCCACGCCCGAGAACCGGTTCACGATCCCGCCGCACCTCTCGGTCATGGAGATCAAGGTGAACGAGCGCACGCCGACCTGGATCACCGACCTGGCCGCGCGGCGCAACCTCAACCTCGTACGGATCTCCAAGTACGTGCAGTCCATCGAGGCGTTCGGGCTCGCCCCGCGTTCCGTTTTCCACGTCAACGAGGCGGACTGTCCGCCGCCCACCCCCACTGAAGAAGCGCTGCTGGAGCAGCGGACGGCGCGGCACGACGCGTCGTTGAAGGTAGGAGCACAGTGAATTTCGATCTGCAGGAACTCAGCGGCACGTTCAGCGTGGCCGATGTCGTGGCGGCGATGGCGCTGTCGTTCATCCTGTCCACGGTGATCGGCTACACGTACCGGTACACGCACCGGAACGTGTCGTACAGCCAGTCGTACGTGCAGACGCTGGTCATCGTCGGCATGATCGTCGCCCTCATCATGCTGGTCGTCGGCTCGAACCTGGCGCGGGCCTTCTCACTGGTCGGCGCCCTGTCCGTGGTCCGCTTCCGCAACGCGGTCAAGGAGACCAGGGACGTCGGCTTCATCTTCCTGGCGATGGCCATAGGCATGGCCTGCGGTGCCCGCTTCTACACGCTGGCCGCGGTCGGCGCCGTCGTCATCTGCGTCGTCATCCTCGTGATGCACAAGTTCAACTGGTTCGCCCTGAACGTCCAGCGTCAGGTCGTCAAGGTCCAGGTCCCGGCCGGTGAGGACTACACGCCGCAGCTGCGTGACGTCCTCATCAAGTACACCACCGAGTTCGAGCTGGTCAGCACCGAGACCATCCGCGGCGGCGCGCTCAACGAGATCTTCTACACCGTGCGCCTGAAGAAGGGCGCCGAGCCCAGCGACCTGGTCAGCGCCCTGCAGGAACGCACCTCCGGGCAGCGGGTCACCGTGCTGACCGGTTACGACACGACGGACCTGTGATGAGCGGCGAGACCCCTGTGCAGCGCAGGCGGCGGCTGCGGGACCGGCTGCCCGTGCGCCTGCGCCACCACTGGAAGCCGGCCGCGGCGCTGGGTGTCGGGCTCGCCGCGATGGTCTGTTTCCTCGGGGATGTGCGGATCTCCCCGTACGTCACGTCGTCCTCGCGCGTCGAGGCGGACGCCATCACCGACGACGTCCGGGGGACGGTGGACCTGTACGACGCCTCGGTGCCGCACTCGATCCAACTCTCCTACCAGCAGACCGACTTCAACAAGATGATGAAGGAGTTCAAGGACGACGGCACCAAGGACTACATCGAGGCCGACCTCACGATCGACGGGGTCTACCTCAATGACGTCGGGATCCGTCTGAAGGGGAACTCCACCCTGTCGTCCCTGCGCGGCTCCAAGGGCATGCCCGGTGGCGGCCGGGACATGCCGGGCGCCGGCAAGCAGGGAGCTCGGGCCGGCGGCGCCCCGGGCGGCGCCGCCGGCAAGGGGGCGGCCGGGGCCGGCAAGGGCGGTGCGGGTGGCATGGGCGGGATGATGCAGTTCAACCTGTCCGACAAGAAGCCCGAGGAACTGCCCTGGCTCGTCAAGGTCGACGAGTACGTCGAGGGCCGCGCCTACCAGGGCGAGCGGGAGATCTCGCTGCGGCCCGGCAGCAACGGCCAGGTCCCTGCGAACGAGGCACTGTCGCTGTCCCTGACCGATGCCAGTGGGGAGAAGGCCGAGCGGTATGCCTTCACCGAGCTGAAGGTGAACAACCGGCCGACGGCGACCCGCCTGATGGTCGAGAACCCGGACACCGACTACGCCGAAGACGTGGGCGACGGCAACAGCGTGCTCTACAAGGCGCGTGCGAGCAGCAGCTTCGACTACAAGGGCGACGACCCCAGCGACTACGAGACGTCCTTCAAGCAGCTCAACAAAAAGGGCAGCCAGGACCTCGAACCCGTGATGAAACTCATCAAGTGGGCCAACAGCGCCTCGGACCACGAATTCGCGCGCGACCTCCACAAGTACGTCGACGTCGACTCGTTCGCCAAGTACGTCGCTTCGCAGAACCTGCTGCTGAACTTCGACGACATGGCGGGCCCCGGCAAGAACTACGTGCTGTCGTACGACCTCGACACCAAGAAGTTCTCCGTCCTGGGCTGGGACTACAACCTGACCTTCAGCGGTGATGCCACCACGGGCCCCGAGGACTCGATCAGCATGGGCGGCGGAGGCGCGCCCGGCGGCAACGCCGGCAAGGGAGCGCAGAAGGGACAGGCGGGCACGGCGCCCGAGGGCATGCCGGAGGGCATGCCGGAAGGTGTGCCGGAAGGTGTGCCCGAGGGGATGCCGGAAGGTGTGCCCGGCGGAGCTGCCGGGGGCCAGGAAGGCGGTCAGAAGGGCGGCGGCGACGCCAAGGGCGGCATGGGCGGACGCATGGGGGGACATGTCCTGAAGGAGAAGTTCCTCGCCTCCGACGCGCTCGACGGCGTCTACAAGAAGGCGTACCGCGAGCTCTACCAGAAGTTCTACGGCTCGGGCACCGCGGCGAAGAACCTCAAGGAGATCGCGGCGCAGGCCCGCAAGGCCGGTGCCGACTCCAAGGAGCTGACCACCGCCGTGACCAAGCTCCAGAAGACCGTCGCTCAGCGGTCCGCGGCCCTGGCCAAGGACAAGAAGGTGACCGGCTGACAGCTCCGGCGTCCCGGGCCACCTCCACCGCCCCCGACGGTGGTCCGGGATGCCGGACTCCTTACGTTTGTCAACGGTTCACGGCTTTCGTGTACAGGATTCGCACCTACGATCGCCCGACCTGTCCGTACCCCGAGGTGTCAGAACGTGATCGACCAGCACACCCCCACGCGTACGCCCGTGGCCGGGCACACCGTCCTGGTCGTGGAGGACGACGCCAGCATCCGCACCCTGCTCACCTCCGCCCTCAGCGCCGCAGGCTACGCCGTGGCGAGCGCGGCCAGCGGGCAGGAGGCCATGTTCGAGGCCGGGAGCCGCCGCCCCGACCTGATCGTCCTCGACGTGATGCTGCCCGACACCGACGGCTTCCAGGTCACCCGCGACCTGCGCGCCCACGGTGTCTACACCCCTGTGCTGTTCCTCACCGCTCGCAACAACGTCGAGGACCGCATCATCGGCCTCAGCTCGGGCGGCGACGACTACGTCACCAAGCCCTTCCACGTCCAGGAGGTACTGCTGCGCATTCGCGCCATCCTGCGCCGCACCGGGGCCTCCGCCGCGGGCGGCGGCCGGCTGCCGCTGCGGTACGCCGACCTCTCCCTGGACGAGGGAACCCACGAGGTACGGCGCGGGGACCGCCCTCTGAAACTGTCACCCACCGAGTTCCGGCTCCTCGCCTGTTTGTTGTCGCAACCCGAACGCGTGGTGGAGAAGGCCGAGATCCTTCAACAGGTCTGGAAGTACGACTTCTCCGGTGACACCCGGATCGTCGACACCTACGTCAAGAACCTGCGCCGCAAGATCGACCGGGACGGCCCCGCGCTGATCCACACGGTGCGCGGGGTCGGCTACTGTCTGCGGCTGCCGCGCGACGAGGCCGACGCGGTGACACGGTGACGCGCCCGCGCCTGCGCCGTCTGTTCCCGCGACGACTGCGCAGGTGGCTCCGGCTGCCGCGTTCGCTGCGCAGCCGCCTCGTCCTGATCGCGGGGCTGCTGGCCACCGCCGCCGTCCTGCTGTGCCAGCTGGCCGCCCTGACCGTGCTGCGAAGCTGGCTCACCGACCAGGTGGACAACCAGCTCTTCCACTTCCGGCCGCCGGGCCGCGTCTACGAGGACATCAGGGCGGACGGTGCCATCCGACCGCCGCACACCGACAACACACTGCCCTCCGCCTACCGCGTCTACTTCTACGACGACAAGGGCCGACTGCTGAGCGACTCCCTCGGCAGCAGCGAGCATCCGGGCCCCGATCTCCCTTACCGTGTCGCGGACTTGAGCCTGTCCGCCGGACGCCCCGGTACGGTGCCCGCCGAGGACGGTGCGGGATCCGGCTGGCGGGCGATCTCCTACTCCGGGCCCGACGGGATGCGCGCCGTCGTCACTCTGCCCCTGAACACCGTGGACGGCGCCACCACCAAACTCCTGTGGGTCAGCCTCGGCCTCGGTGCCGCCGTGGCCGTCGGGGTGGTCGTCCTCGGCAACGGCGCCGTCCGCCTCGGCCTTCGTCCGCTCACCCGCGTCGAGCGCACCGCCCAGCACATCACCGAAGGTGCCATCGAACTCAACGTCCCCGGAGCGTCGCCCGACACCGAGGTCGGCCGGCTCGGCCTGGCCCTCAACACCATGCTCGACCGGCTGCGCACAGCCCTGCACCGCACGGAGGCCTCGGAACAGCAGCTGCGCCGCTTCCTCGCGGACGCGGGACACGAGCTGCGCACCCCGCTCACCGCGGTCCAGGGCTTCGCCGAACTCCTCCTCGACGAACCCGGCATGGCGGACCGACGGCGCCACGAGGCACACACCCTGATCGCCCACAATGCTGACCGGATGAGCCGACTCGTCGACGACCTGTTCCTCCTCGCCAAGCTCGGTGAGGGCGGCAGCGCCCCGCACGCGCCCGCCGCACACCGCGAACCGGTCGACCTCCTCTCCCTGGCCGCCGATGCCATCGCCACCACCGCGATACGTCACCCCCGCCGCGCCATCACCCTGGAACCGCTCGGCGGGCGCACCATGGACACCGGCGCCGAGCACGGCCCCGCATCCGGCCCGGAACACGACCTCGACATCGTCGAGGCACCCGGTGACCCCCACCAACTCGCGCAGGTCCTGGGCAACCTCCTCTCCAACGCCTGCGCGCACACCCCCGACGAGGCCAGGGTCCGCGTCCGTGTCGGCGCCACCCGCACATCCGCCGAGCAGAGCCCGGGCAGCGGAGCGGTCCTCGCGCCGGGCACCGCGGTGTGCGCCGTCGAGGTCGCGGACAGCGGCCCCGGCATCGAGCCCGACGAGGCGCCCCACGTCTTCGACCGCTTCTACCGGGCCACTCCGCCCCACGCGTGCGAGGAACTCGCCGAACCGGGGACCGAGGACACCACCCCGCAGCCCGTGCCCGAACCCGGTTCGGGCCTCGGCCTCGCCATCGCCTCCGCCATCGCGGCCGCGCACGGCGGACGCCTCGAACTGGACAACCGCCCCGGCCTGGGCTGCACCTTCCGCCTGCTCCTGCCGAACTCGACCACCACGCCGAAGGACGACGCCACCGACGAGACCCGCCACCGTGGTGACACCCGCACTCAACGGTTTACCCTTGAGTAATGAGGTCCGGCGCGCCGTCAGAACCCCTGCGCTTCAGCACGATCGGTCTGCCCGAGGCCCAGCGGGTCGCCCTGTGGGAGGACCACAACGCCACGGCTCTGATCGGGCTGCTGTGCCGGTCGCTCGACGACGAGGCCGTCCTTGAGGCGACGGAGATCAACCTGCAGCTGCCGAGGCTGCACGTGGCGCGCGTGACCGGGAGCCCGCATGTCGTCGAGCGCAGCCGGGCCGTGGTCCGGCGCACCCCGTCGGATGCCGTCGCCTGCTATCTGACGCTGGAGGGCGACGCGTTCTTCTACCACGACCACGGCGTGCAGACGGTCCGGCCGGGCCAGTTGATCGTGTGCGACGCGGACCGGCCGTTCATGCGCGGCTTCTCCAGGGGCCTTGAGGAACTCGCCGTCAAGGTGCCGCGCGAGGTGTGGCGGGAGACGGTCGGACCCGAACCGCTCGCCCGCCCCCGGGTGTTCGACTTCGCAGGCGGCAACCTGCCCGCGAGGACACTCGCCCGGCTGACCGGTCGCGCGGTGCACCCCGAGGCGTCCCGGCCCGTGGAGGAGAGCACCCTGCTCGACCTGCTCGGCAGCGTCGTGACCGGCCGCCCCGCCGAACTGGCCGCCGTCCACCTCGCGATGGCCAAGGCGCACATCGAGGAGCACCTCGCCGACAGCGGGCTGACCGCCGCCCGCCTTGCCAAGGGCATCGGCATCAGCGAACGCCATCTGTCGCGGGTGTTCTCGGCGGGCGGCACGAGCGTGCCCCGCTATCTGCTGGGACGCCGCCTCGAACACGCCAAGGCCCTGCTGTCCCGTGGCGGCGACACGACCGTCGCCGCGGTGGCCGCGCGCTGCGGCTTCGGTTCGGCCGCGTACTTCTCGCACCGCTTCAAGGAGCGCTACGGCCTGCGGGCCACCGACGTCCTGCGCGAGGCCCGCAGGTCGGCCGCCGCGGGCGGGTGACCGAAGCGGCCCCCGCGCAGAGGAGTTCAGGTGTGCTGCGGCGGGGAGTTCAGGTGTCCTCCGGCGCGAGCACGATGTCGAACCGGACCCGCGACCAGGCCCGCCCGCCGAGGTCCCGACCGTCGGGCGGCACTGTGTCCGCCGACTGCCGGTGGAAGTCCTTGACCAGTGACTCCTTCACGCCGAACACCGCGTCCCGGCCCAGGAGTTCGTCGCCCGCCACGAAGATGTGCGTGACCAGGGTGCGCAGCCCGCTCGCTCCCACCATGAAGTGCAGATGCGAGGCCCGCATCGGCGACCGCCCGGTCGCCTCAAGGAGCCGCCCCACCGGACCGTCGTGCGGAATCGGGTACGGGGTCGGGGTCAGCCCCCAGAAGCTGTACGAGCCGTCGGCACCGCTGAACAGGTGCGCGCGGGCCGCGACCCGGTCGTCGCCGTACTGCGTGTCGTAGTAGCCGTCCTCGTCCGCCTCCCACACCTCGATACGGGCGCCGGGGACCGGCCGCCCCGAGGTGTCGGTGACGGTGCCCTCCACCCAGCAGGGCTCACCGGCCGCGCCGAACGCGATGTCCTCGCCGTGCTCGATCCGCGGACTGTTCTCGACGAAGAACGGCCCGAAGACGGTGGCCTCGGTGGCGTCCGCGTACGCCTCGTTGTTGACGGCGACGGTCTGCATGGAGGCGCCGAGCACGTCCGACAGGAGGATGAACTCCTGGCGCCGGTCGTCGGTGATGTGTCCGGTCCGGGTGAGGAACTCGATGCCTCGGCTCCACTCGTCCTCCGTGAGCCGCACGTCCCGGACGAACGCGTGCAGGTGGCTCACCAGCGACCGCATGACCTGCTGGAGCCGTGGATCGGCGCAGTCGCGCAGCGATTCGAGGACCTGCCGGGTGATGTCGGCCTCCCGCGCCCGCTGTTCGGCGGGGACTGTACCGGGATCCTGCTCGTCGCTCATGGCCTTGCTCCCTCCAGGGCTGCGCGCAGGAGCCCCTGGATCGCCGGGCGGGTGACGGCCCGTGGGTTGCCGGGTGGTGCGGCGGAGACGACCGCGTCCGCCGCCGCGTCGATGCCGTCCTCGGGCATGCCGAGCTCGCGCAGGCTGCGCGGCGCGTCCAACTCGTCGTACAGCAGGCCGAGTCCGGCGGTCGCGGTCGGGGCGCCGAGGGCCGCCGCGAGCCGCTGCTCCGCCTCGGGCGCGTACGGGGCGTTGAACGCGAGGACGTGGGGGAGGACGACGGCATGGGTCTGGGCGTGCGGCAGGTCGAAGGTGCCGCCGAGGACATGGCAGATCTTGTGGTGCAGCCCCGAACCGGCGGAGGCGAAGGCGACCGCCGACAGGTACGCGCCGAACAGTGCCCGCTCCCGGCCCTCAAGACCTTCCGGCTCCGCGGCGACCGACGGCAGCCCGGCGCGCAGGGCACGTACGCCCTCGGTGGCGAGGGCCTGGTTGACCGGGTCGGCGCGGGGAGCCCACAGGGCGTCGACGCAGTGCGCGAGCGCGTTGAGCCCCGAGGCGACGCTCAGGGCGACCGGGAGGGACAGCGTGAGCGCGGCGTCGTAGACGACGGCACGAGGCAGCACCCGCGGGTCGTTGCCGGTGGTCTTGCGGCCGTCCTCGGTGAGGCCCCACACCGCGGTGGCCTCGGAGCCCGCGTACGTGGTCGGCACCGCGACGACCGGGATCCCCGAGGTCAGGGCGACCGCCTTGGCGAGCCCGGTCGTCGAGCTGCCGCCGACGGCGACCACGACGTCGACGGCGTGCTCGGCCGCCGCGGCGCGGGCCCGCTCGGCCACCGCGACCGGCACATGCATCACGACGTCGCCGTCCCGGTCGTGCCAGTGCACGACGGGCAGCCTGTCCGCGATCTCCCGGGCGACACCCCGCGACGCGCGCCCGGCGATCACCATCACCCGGCGGCCGTCGAGGGCCGCCACCTCGGCGGCCAGATGGTCGGCCGCCGCCCCGGACGCGAAGCGCACCCGCTGCGGCAGCGTCTCGTGGTCGAAGCGCACCTGCTCCTCAGCCCCTTCCCAGTACGGCGGTCAGTGCCTCGCGCAGCCGGCCCTCGGGGTCGTCGGGCAGGCTCGTCGAGCGCCAGGCGATGTGCTTGTCCGGGCGGACCAGCAGTACCCCACTCTCCTCGACCTCGCGCAGCTTCGCCCAGTCGTAGTACAGGTCGTTCACCTCACGGCCGGGCCCGATGACGACGGTGGCCAGCGGCACGCCGAGCTCCTGCCCGACCTTCTCGGCGACACGTTCCCACACCTCACCCGCGATCCCGGTGAGCAGCGTCCAGCGGTCGTACGGCGCCAGGTCCATCAGCGCCTTCTTCTCCCGGCTGTCGCCGACCCAGGCGTGCGGCAGATGCGAACCCGGCACGGTGGACATCTCGTAGTAGAGCTCGGGGTCGCGCGCGGGGGCGGGCAGCGCGCTTCCGTCGGACAGGACGGCCGACGAGTCGTAGAACTGCCCGAGCTCGACACCGTGCGCGTTGAACTCGTAGTTCTTGAGGTCCATCGCCTTCATCAGCGCGGCCCGCTTGGCGGCGCCCTGCGGGGTGTTGGCCTTGCGCTCCTCGATCGCCGCCGTCATCCCGGCCTCCGTCGTCTCCTCAAGAAGCCCGAGGGCCTTAAAGATCTCGACGAACTCCCGGCCCGACTGGTTCGCCCGCTTGACGATCCGCTCGGCCACCGGAGCCCGCTCCGCCGAGTACGTGTCGAGGAGATCGGGCCCCGCCTGCCCCTTGAGGACGGCGGCCAGCTTCCATACGAGGTTGTAGGCGTCCTGCACCGAGGTGTTGGAGCCGAGTCCGTTGCTCGGCGGGTGCCGGTGCACGGCGTCGCCCGCGCAGAACACCCGGCCGCTGTGCAGACGGGTCGCGTACATCTCGTTGTTGCCCCACAGGCTCGTGCCGGTGATCTCGACGTCGAGGTCCGGCATGCCGAGGAGGTTGCGGACGATCTGGACCGCCGCCGCCTCGTCGACCTGCGGCGGCTCCTCGTTGATGTCGTAGCCCCACACGATCAGCCACTCGTTCCAGGGCCGCACCATCCGGACGAGGCCCGCGCCGATCCCGCCGACGTTCGAGCCCGGCTGCACGACCCAGTACAGGACCGAGGGACGGTGGGCGACGTACCGGCCGATGTCCGCCTTGAACGTGATGTTCATCGAGCCGGCGATGTCCATCGCGCCCTCGAAGGGCAGGCCGATGTCCTCGGCCACCTTGGAGCGGGCTCCGTCCGCACCGATCAGGTACTTGGCGCGGATCGTGGAGGTGGCGCCGGTCAGCCGGTCGAGGACGGTGACGGTGACACCGTCGGCGTCCTGCGTGTGCGAGAGGTACTCGGTGGAGAACCGGGTCTGCGTGCCGCGCTGCGCGGCGTTCTTGACGAGGATCGGTTCCAGGTACGTCTGCGGGATGTCGACGGTGAGACACGGCGAGGCCAGCCGGTAGTCCGCCTCACGGTCCGGACGGGTGCCCCAGGTGTGGATCCGGCCTATCTCCTCGCCTGCGATGCTCGTGCAGAACACGGTGTCACCGACGAGCGCGTGCTCGGTGGCGTCGGCGAGCACCTGGTCCTCGATGCCCAGGTCCCGGAAGACCTCCATGGCCCGCTGGTTGGTGATGTGGGCGCGCGGAGTGTTCGCCGTCCAGCGGTACTTGGTGATCATTACGTGGTCGATGCCGAGCGTGGCCAGCAGCAGGGCGGCGGTGGCCCCGGCAGGACCCGACCCCACGACGACGACATCCGTGACCATGACGGGACCGGGAGCCGCCCCGCCCTCGCCGTTCCCGCCGTTCAACTCCGCCATCCCCGGGCACCTTTCGTCCAACCGGCCTTGTCGCCGCAGCCGCCACTATGCGGCCGCCGAGCACCGGAGGCGACGGCAGCCCGTGATCTTGGCGGAAACCGTAAGAGATGGCGGATCCGCGAAGCGCGGTCAGTCCCCGAGTGCGAGGCGCACACCGAAGACGCCGATGACGGTGCCGGTGATCCGGTCCAGGACACGGCGGGCGCGGGGCCTGCGGAGCCAGGTGTGCAGGACGCGGGCGAAGCCGATGAGGAGCGCGGACCAGAGCAGGCCGATGAGGATGTGCACCGCCGTGAGCAGGAGACCCATGGTGAAGTGGCCGGTGCCTGCCGGCATGAACTGGGGCAGGACGGCGACGTAGAAGGCGCCCATCTTCGGGTTGAGGAGGTTGGTGAGCGTCCCCTGCCGCCAGCCGCCGCCGAACGAGTCGGTGCCGGCCGTGAGGAGGGAGTCGTCGGTGTCCGGTGCGGACCGTCCGCGGAAGGTGTCCCGGAGCATGCGGGCCGCCATCCAGATCAGGTAGGCGGCGCCGACCCAGCGCAACGCCGTGTACGCGAGGTGGGAGGCCGTGAGGAGCGCGGTCACTCCGAGAGAGGTGAACGCGCCCCACACCAGCGTGCCGGTCTGGATTCCGAGGACGACGCCCCAGGCTCTCCTGCGCCGGCCGAGGGCCGAGGTGCGCAGGATCAGCGCGGTGTCGAGACCGGGAGTGAGAGTGAGGAGCCCTACGACGAGGGCGAAGGACCAGAGGGCGGAACTCATTGCCATGGAAGGCCAGCGTACCCCGGCTGTCTCAGAAGGAGATCTCCAGGCCGACGACCGGGTGCCTGCGGTGGCGTCCGGAGAGGGCGGAGTACCAGTCGCCGATCCGGGCGAACACGTACTTCCGGCGCAGCAGCGCACCCGCCTTCTTCGTCCCCGCCTCGTCCAGCACCCGGCCGGTTCCCGAGGCCCGTACGGCGTCCGGGGCGACGCGGCCGCGCACGTCGCAGACGGCGACCTCGGCGCGGGAGTCGCGGCGCAGCCGCTTCACCTTCCAGGCCGCCGCGGCGCTGCGCACGTAGAGCCGGTCCCCGTCCACGGCATGCCAGACCGGGGTGGCGCGCGGTGTGCCGTCCTTGCGGTAGGTGGTGAGGCTGACATAGCGGGCGCGCTCGAGCGCGGCGAGGGTGGCGGAGTCGAGTGAGGTCACAGGGGGACGGTACCGGGCGCTCGGACCGTGACACCGCCCGGCCTTCCTGTCGGCGCATGCGGTGTGCGGGTCAAGTTCCGTGTGGTGCAGCAGGGTTGACGGTGAAAATGGTGCCCGGTTACGTTCTCGGGGAGTGTCGCCAGGAGGCTTGTTGACAACGATGTCAGAGCCGCGAGGGGCACCTGCCGCGGCACCGGCCACCGTTCCGCCTCTGCGAAGGGACCGCTCGATGAGCACCCGCACAAGAAGGCTCTCTCTGCTCCTCACCACCGCCACCCTCGGCCTGAGCCTGCTGGCCGCGGGACCCGCCACCGCCGCCCCGCGGGCCGACCGGCACCAGGACGCCGTGGATGCCGTGGACGGCCTGATGACCTGGTGGAACGAGGACACCGGCGCCTTCGAGAGCACCGGCTGGTGGAACAACGCCAACGACCTCCAGGCGCTCCTCGACTTCTGGCAGGCCCCCGGCGACACGGGCGGCCACGACATCAAGAAGATCGCCGACAAGATCTACGACAAGAACGTCGACGCCAAGGACGGCCGGTTCCGCAACGAGTACCTCGACGACACCGGCTGGTGGGGCCTGGCCTGGCTGAGGGCCTACGACCTCACCGGCGAGAAGCGGTACCTGGACACCGCCATCGCCGACGCCGACCACATGTGGAAGCACCACGACGACACCTGCGGCGGCGGGGTGTGGTGGAACTACGAGCACAAGTACAAGAACAGCATCACCAACGAACTCTTCATCACCCTCTCCGCGGGCATCCACAACCGCCTCGACCGCGACGCGACGTACCTGGGGCGGGCCCGGGACGTCTGGGACTGGTTCCAGGCGAAGAAGCTCATCAACAAGGACAACCTCGTCAACGACGGCCTCAACGACGCGTGCGTCAACACGGGCGAGTCGACCACGTGGACGTACAACCAGGGCGTCATCCTCGGTGGCCTCGTCGAACTCCACAAGGCCACTGGCTCCAAGGCCGTCCTCACCAAGGGCCGCAAGATCGCGGACGCGGTCGCCGCCTCGCCGCTGCTCGCGCCCGACGGGATCCTCTCCGAGCCCAACGACGACAACTCCGACGGAGGCGCCGACGGCCCGTCCTTCAAGGGCGCCTTCATGCGCGGCCTCGGCGCCCTGAACCGCACCCTGCCCGACCACCCCTACTCCGCCTTCATCGACCGGCAGGCCGACGCCCTCAACACCCTCGACCGCAGTGGCAACTTCTACGGCTTCCACTGGAACGGCCCCTTCGACAAGGCCGACGCGGCGCGCCAGCACAGCGCGCTCGACGCACTGACGGCCGCCCTCTACTGACCGGACCGCGATCAGGGCGCCGGGCGGGCGCGCGATGAGTTCCTTCCCCGGGCGGAGTCTCCACCTGTGTCACCGCGACCGCGGACGACCGCCCAGGGGAAGGACGACCCGTGACCACCATCCACACCCTCGCCGTGCCCGGTGCGCGCCTGCACTACGAAGTACGTGGCTCCGGACCGCTGCTCCTCCTCGTGGGGTCGCCGATGGACGCGGAGGCCTTCGGAACGCTGGCCGACGCGCTCGCGAGCGACCACACGGTCGTCACCCATGACCCGCGGGGCATCTCGGGCAGCCGCCTCGACGACCCCGAGCAGGACTCCACCCCCGCGCTGCGGGCGGACGACGTGGCCGCCCTGCTCGACGCGCTCGGGGCGGAGACCGCCGACGTGTTCGGCAGCAGCGGCGGCGCCGTCACGGGGCTCGCACTGGTCGAGCGGCACCCCGCGCGGGTGCGCACGCTCGTCGCGCACGAGCCCCCGCTGCTGGAACTGCTCCCCGACGCCGCGGAGCAGCGCGCCGCGACCGACGACATCGTCGAGACCTACCACCGGGAGGGGCTGGGTGCGGCATGGGGGAAGTTCATGGCCAACGCCGGACTTGATGCCGGCGACGGCGAGGACTCCGGCCCGCCGCCCGGTGCCGAGCCCTCGGAACAGGACCTCGCCAACAGTGCCCGCTTCTTCGCCCACGATCTGCGGGGCACCACCCGCCACGTGCCCGACATCTCCGCGCTGAAGGGCGCCCCTGCGCGCATCGTCGTCGGTATCGGCGCCGCATCGGGGGCCCTGCTCACGGACTCGACCTCCAGGGCACTGGCCGGACTTCTCGGCACCCCGCCGGTCGAGTTCCCCGGTGAGCACGTCGGCTTCATCGAGCAGCCCAAGGAGTTCGCCGAGCGGCTGCGGGAGGTACTCAGGGGGTGAGGGGGCGGGAACGGCCGCAGGCGGCCCCGCCGGAGCGGGACCGCCTGCGTTCATCCGTCGGGGCGTCGGCCCCTGAAGGACCTCAGTTGTCGAGGTCGACCCACCCGTAGTGGTGGTACGTGGCGCCGATCTTGTAGCCGCTGTCAGTGGCACCGCTGTAGGTGATCCCGTTCGGCCCACCGATGTTGTACGACTCCTGGGCCGAGTGGCGCCCGTCGTTGTAGTAGTGGGCGTGCGTGTGGCTGGCGCCATCGGCGTCAGCGACAGCGGGACCGGCCGCCACGAATCCGGCGACCGTGGCCACCGCGAGAGCGGATGCGATACGACGCATCATGTAGTTCTCCTTCGTTGTGATCGGATGATCATTTTGATCCTCGCCCGGCCTCGGAGATCCCGCTCGTCGGGCAGGGGGCGCGGCACTCCGATGCACCAACGGGTTCACACCGCCAGCCCTGTGGAATCCGGCACGGACGCCGGTCCGTGAGCCTCGTCCGATCGGCTTTCGCGCGCCGTTGCAGGCTTCTGACCAGGCTTGTCGACGAATCCGACGGCCAGAGTCGCCGTGCTGGACCTGAGCGTGCCCCGTTTGCCGTACCGGGTGTCCTCGGGACGCCGAGCGCCTCTGCTGTCTGCTGGTGCACGGCGCCTGCCCGCCGCTCGTACGGCTCCGCGCCACGCGCACGGCCCCCCGAACGTGTGGGGGGCCGAGGCCGGAGTTCACGAGGTGACGACTGTCATGTCACGAACGTGTCTTGAACACGATCATGAAGCAACTGGAGCAACCGCGACCGCAGTCTGAGGGGGCGGAAAGCAACACGGGCGAACACCCGCCCCGTTCACTCGCCCGCCGCTCCCCAGGGAGCGGCAGACCCACGCGGAGGACAGCAGTATGCGCACCCGGAAGATCTCGGCCCTGACCCTGACCGCAGTGGCCCTCGGCCTTTCGCTGACGGCCTGCAACGGCAGCGGCAACGACGGTGCCGGTGCCACGTCCTCCAGCGCGACCTCCTCCGCGAGCGGTTCCGCCTCGGACACCGGCACGCCGAAATCCGACGCGGCGGACGGCAAGACCTCCGCCACGACCACCACCTCGGACGCGAAGTGCACCGATCAGCGCGACTACGCGGGCGACCCGCGCTCCAACGCCGAGATCAACTCCATCGGCGCGGACACCGGCACCTGCCCGCCGGTGCAGAAGCAGGAGTCCGACACGAAGTGCACCGACCAGCTCGACTACGCGGGTGACCCGCGCTCCAACGCGGAGATCAACTCGATCGGCGCGAGCACGGGCAGCTGCCCCGAGCCGCAGAAGTCCGGCGGCTCGAAGGGCACCCCGAAGGACCCGGGCACCAAGTGCACCGACCAGATCAACTACGCGGGGGACTCCCGCCCCAACGCCGAGATCAACTCGATCGGCGAGGACACGGGTTACTGCCCGCCGGTCAAGAAGTAGCACGCACCACTGACGCCGTGGCCGCGAAGTCGCCACGGTGAGCGGAGTGGCGGATAGGTGCCGTGGCGCCAATCCGCCACGGCACGACAAGTTCTGTGCCAGGAAAGGTAGTTGACACTCTTCTCAGCTCTCGGAGCACACCCCTGCACCCGATGGTTCCAGGAGAAGAGGCAACGATGACACGAGGTACCGCGCGACGCGGCGCGGCCCTGCTGTCGGCCGGGCTGGCGTTCGCGCTGCTGCCCGCCGGCGGGGCGCACGCCGCGCCGGACGACGTGAGACCCGGGGCCGCGAAGGCCGCCCGCGCCGCACACACGGTGACGCTGGTGACCGGGGACAAGGTGACCGTGACGGACATCGGCGGCGGCAAGCGGACCGTCGACGTCAAGCGGCCCGCGGGCGCCGAAGGCCTGGTCCGCACCCAGGTCACCGACGGTCGGATCCGCGTCGTCCCGGACGAGGCGGCCCCCTACCTCGCCTCGGGGAAGCTGGACGCCCGGCTGTTCGACGTGAGCGGACTGATCCGGCAGGGCCTCGCCGACAGCAAGGCCGAAGCGACCCCGCTGATCGTCACCTACGCGGGCAGGAGCGCGCGAACCGCCGCCACACCCAAGGGCGCTCAGCGGTCCCGCACCCTGGGCAGCATCCGCGGCGCCGCGCTCGACGCCGACAAGGGGCGCGCCTTCTGGAACGACCTGACCACCAAGAGCGGCTACAGCGACGGCATCGGCAAGGTGTGGCTCGACGGCCGCGTCGAGGGCGACATGGCGCAGTCGAACGCCCAGATCGGCACCCCGAAGGCGTGGGAGGCCGGGCTCACCGGCAAGGGCGTCAAGGTCGCCGTCCTCGACACCGGCTACGACACCGCACACCCCGACCTCGCCTCCCGCGTCACCGAGTCGAAGTCCTTCATCGACGGCCAGGAGGTCGCCGACCGGGCAGGACACGGCACCCACGTCGCATCGACGGTCGGCGGATCCGGCGCCGCCTCCGACGGCAAGGAGCAGGGCGTCGCACCCGACGCCACGCTCGCCGTCGGCAAGGTGCTCTCCGACGAGGGCTACGGAACCGAGTCCCAGATCATCGCCGGTATGGAGTGGGCGGCCAAGGACATCGACGCCAAGGTCGTCTCCATGAGCCTCGGCTCCGACACCGGCAGCGACGGCACCGACCCCATGGCGCAGGCCGTCGACTCCCTCTCCGCCGACACCGGCGCGCTCTTCGTCGTCGCCGCGGGCAACTCCTACGGCCCCGGCACCATCGGCTCGCCCGGCGCCGCCGACTCCGCGCTCACCGTCGGCGCGGTCGACGCCGACGACCGGCGGGCCGACTTCTCCAGCCAGGGCCCGCGCCTCGGCGACGACGGCCTCAAGCCCGACGTCTCCGCCCCCGGCGTGGACATCCTCGCCGCCCGCTCCTCGCTCGTGGACGGCTCCGGGAGCTACACCACCATGAGCGGTACGTCGATGGCGACACCGCACGTCGCCGGTGTCGCCGCCCTCCTCGCGCAGGCCCACCCCGACTGGCCGGGGGACCGGCTCAAGAACGCGCTGATGTCGACGTCCGAGCGGCTCGACGACTCGGCGTACGCCATCGGCTCCGGCCGCGTCTCGGTCCCCGACGCGATCGCCACGCAGGTCACCGCGACGGGCAGCGCCGACCTCGGCGCGTACCGCTGGCCCTACGACAGCAACAAGCCGGTCACCAGGACCGTCACGTACGCCAACTCCTCCGACGAAACCGTGGAGTTGGACCTCGCGGTGTCCGGGGCGGCCGAGGGGGTCGCGAAGCTCGCCGACTCCAAGGTGACCGTCCCCGCGCACGGCACCGTCTCCACCACCGTCACCGGCGACGGATCCAAGGCCGCCGTCGGCACCAACAGCGGCCAGATCGTGGCCAGTTCGGCCGGAACGCCCGTCGCGCACACCGCCTTCGGCCTGGTCAAGGAGGACGAGCGGTACACGCTCACCGTCCACGTGAAGGACCGCGACGGCGAACCGGCCGCCGCCAACCTCATGTACCAGCAGCTCACCAAGGACTCCCTGCCGGAGTCGGCGACCGCCGACGCGTCCGGCACGGTCGAGCTGCGCCTGAAGCCGGGCACGTACTACGTGGACTCGTTCCTCGACGTGCGCGGCGCCCACGGCAAGGACTCCCTCGGCACCGCGTATCTCGCCGACCCCGAGGTGAAGGTCGACAGGGACCGCGAGATCACCCTCGACGGCAGCCGGCTGCGCGAGGTCGCCACCCGGGTCGCGAAGGACACCGACCCACACCAGACGCTCGTGCAGTACGACCGCAAGGCAGGCGGCACCGACGTGTTCGGCATGGCGCTGCTGCCCATCAAGTACGACACGCTGTACGCCCTGCCCACCCGCCGGGTGAGCGACGGCAGTTACGCGTACCGCACCACCTGGCGCCAGGCCCAGCCGCGCATCACCGTCGACGGCGTCGACGAGGTGTGGGAGCAGCCCGGCTCCACGCTCGTCGAAGGCGACAGCAGGCTCGCCCTGGTGAACGCCGGAGCCGGTGCCCCCGACGACTACGCGGGCAAGAACGCGAACGGCAAGGGTGTCCTCGTGCACGCCGACGGCGGCCGCACCCCGGCGCAGCTCGCCCGGGCCGCCCAGGACGCGGGCGCGAAGGCGCTGTTCCTCACCGACGACAGCCCCGGCCGCCTGAACACCCTCTTCTACAACGACGACAACACCAACCGGCCGCTGCAGATCGCGAGCGTCACCAACGCCGACTTCTCGCGGTTGCTCGCCCGCCAGAAGCGCGGCGAGCGCATCAAAATGAAGGGCGTCGACAACGCCACGTACTCCTACGACCTGTCGAAGGGGTACAAGGGCGCGATCCCCGACCGGAGCCTGCTCTTCGCGCCGGACCCGGACGACCTCGCCACCGTCGACACCGCCTTCCACGGCGCGAAGAAGGCCGTGGGCAGCGAGTTCCGTTACTCGGTCGACCCGTCCTTCCCGGTCGCGGGCGGCTTCCAGGAGCGGTACGAGTTCCCCGCGCACCGCACCGACCATGTCTCCGTCGAGCCGGACCAGAAGTGGCACGAGTCCGTCAACCTCGGGCCGCTGGAGGAGCGCAGCGGCCTGGTCGCCTACCGGCCCGGCAAGCGCACGGAGCTGAACTGGTTCAAGCCGGTCTGGCACCCGTATGGAGGCAGCGGTCTCGGCTGGGGCCAGGAGCGCAGCGGCGATCTGCTGCGGTTCAACATCCCCGGCTGGGGCGACTCGGGCCCCGACCACACGGGCTTCGGCGACCCGTACAGCGAGGAGTCCGGCATGACGCAGTACACGGAGGCCTTCGTGAACGGCGAGAGCGCGGGCCGACAGCTGGGCAGCACCGCCCAGTTCTCCGTCACCGACGGCTCCGAGCAGCCGTTCAAGGTCGTCACCGATACGGCGCTCGACGCGGACGTTTGGGGCATCGCCACTACCTCGCACAGTGAGTGGACGTTCCGCTCCGCCACCACACCGGACGACAGATACACCTTCCTGCCGCTCATCAACCTCTCCTACGACCTCGACACGGACCTCGCCGGGAAGATCCGCGCGGGCGCGCGCCTGCCCGTCGGCCTGTCCGCCGAGTACGTCAAGGGCGCGGCCGGCACCGGCACCATCGGCGGCGGCACCCTGAAGGTGTCCTACGACGCCGGCAAGACCTGGAAGTCCGTGCCGCTCACCGGCAAGGGCGCCTCCTGGAAGGCCACGCTGAACGTGCCGAAGGACGCCACGTCGCTCTCGCTGCGGGCGGGCGCGACGGACGACAAGGGCGGCTCGGTGTCCCAGGAGATCGTGCGGGCGGTGGCCGTGCAGTAGGCGGCCGAGCACCCGAACGCCACCTGTGAGGACGGCGGTTCCTGTGCAGTGAGAATCCGGCATTGCCAAGATCGGTTCACCGGGCAAGCATTCCCCGCGCGCCTGCCCGGTGACCTCAGGGCTCTTCTTTCCGGACGGGCGTCCCGCCCATGTCCCGTCCGTCCGGAAGGGGAGCACGTCCCGTGTCACGCCGCTGGATCCTCTTTCTGCTCAGCGCCGTCCCGGTCGCCGGGTCGTTGATCGTCGTCAATACCGAGCGGCCCTATGTCCTGGGCCTGCCGATGGTGGTGTTCTGGGCCGCCCTGTGGGTGGTGCTGACCACCGTCGTCATGGCGGTCGTCTACTGCCTCGACCCCGCCAACCGCGCACCCGACGACCCTGAACAAGCCGACACACCAACTGAGTTCACGGGCGACACCGCCACCGAAGGAGCCGCCCGGTGAACACCGCCCTCGCCATCCTCGGCAGCGCCTTCGTCCTCGTCCTCGTGCTCGGGCTGCTCGCCCGGCGTGGGCGCACCATGGACCTCGAACAGTGGTCCGTCGGCGGTCGCGGACTCGGCAGCCTGCTCGTCTTCCTCCTCGCCGCGGGCGAGAACTTCACCACGTACACCTTCCTCGGTGGCAGTGGAGGCGCCTACTCCATGGGCGGGCCGATGATCTACATGTTCTCGTCGATCTGCTACGTCGTCTTCTACTGGCTCGCACCGCCGATCTGGTCCTACGCCCGCCGCCACAAACTGCTCACCGCGCCCGATCTGTACGCCCACAAGTACCGCTCCAAGGGGTTCGGCGTGCTCACCGCGGTCGTCGGTGTGGTGTCCCTCGTGCCGTACCTGGTGCTGCAGCTCAAGGGGCTCGGCATCATCGTCCACGAGTGCTCGTACGGACGGATCTCGCAGGGCGCCGCCGTGTGGATCGGGGTCGCCGTCGTCGCCGTGTACGTCACCGTGTCCGGGCTGCGCGGCACCGCCTGGAACGCGATCATCAAGGACCTGCTGATGCTGGTCCTCGTGGTGGGGCTCGGCCTGTACCTGCCGATCCACTACTACGGCGGGCTCGGCGACATGTTCCAGGCGCTGTCCGCCGCACACCCGCACTTTTTGACACTGCCCGACCACGGCTACAGCGTCTGGTGGTACATCTCCACCAGCCTGCTGTTCGCCCTCGGCATCTGCACCTGGCCGCACATGATGCCCGGCATCCTCGCCGCCCGCAGCGCCAAGGCCCTGCGCCGCAACGCCGTGATCACCCCCGCGTACCAGATCGTCCTGGTCATGGTCCTCGTCATCGGGTTCACCGCGGTGCTCAAGGTGCCGGGCCTGAAGGACGGGGACCTCGCGTTGCTGTCGCTCGCGAAGGACGCGCTGCCGCCGTGGCTCGTCGGGCTCGTCGGCGTCGCAGGGATGCTCGCGGCGCTCGTCCCCGGCGCGATGCTGCTCCAGTCCGCCGCGATGTTGCTCGCCAAGAACGTCTACCAGGCGGCCCGCCCCGCCACGAGCGAGCGCACCGTCGGACGCCTCAGCCGGATCCTCGTGCCCGTCCTCGCGCTCGTCGCCGCCGTGCTCACCTTCCGCGGCGGCGAGGCCATCGCCATGCTCCTGATCATGGCGTACGGGTTCGTGGTGCAGCTCTTCCCGGTGCTCGTCGCGTCGATGTGGCGGCGCAACCCCGTCACCACCGCGGGCGCCTGGGCCGGGGTGTGCACCGGCGTCGCCATCGTCAGCTGGACGACGCTCACGGACGCCACCACCGCGAGCCTGCTGCCGTGGGCGCCGCAAGCGGTGCGCGACCTCGACGTGGGAGTCGTCGCCATGGTCGCCAACGTCCTCGTACTCGCCGTCGTCAGCGCGGCCACCCGGCAGCGCGCCGGACACCGCGACGACACGAGCCCCGCCGCCACCGCCACCGTCCCTGAAGGAGCCGCCCTGTGACCACCACAGCAGCCTTTGCGACCACCACCGAACCGCTCGTCATCGGCGACCGGCCGCTCACCCTCGACGACCTCGTCGCCGTCGCCCGCCACCACCGGCCCGTCGTACTCGGCGAGGCGGCCGAGAAGGCCATGGCGCCGAGCGCCGCCTGGATCGCCCGGCTCACCGACGACATGGCGGAGGGCGAGGCGGCCCGGCCCGTTTACAGCGTCAACACCGGCTTCGGCTCGCTCGCCGGACGGCAGGCCTTCGAGACCGCCGAGGACGCCGTCGAACTCTCCCGCAGGCTCATCGTCTCCAACGCCTGCGGCGTCGGCCGCCACTGCACGGAAGACGTCGTACGAGCCACCATGCTGATCCGCGCCTCCAGCCTGGCGCGCGGCTACTCCGGCGTCCGCCCCGACGTCGTGCACACCCTGCTGGCCATGCTCAACTCCGGTGTCCACCCGGCGATCCCCGAGTACGGATCCCTCGGCGCCAGCGGCGACCTCATCCCGCTCGCCCACCTCGCCCTCGTCCTCAGCCGCCCCGCCGCCGACACCGACCCTGAGGAGGACAGCGGGCTCGCCCGCCACGAGGGGAATCTGCTGAGCGGGCGCGCCGCGATGGCCGCCGCGGGGCTCGACCGGCTCGCCCTCGGCGCCAAGGAGGGTCTGGCCCTGACCAACGGCACCTCGTACTCCACCGCCCTGTGCGCCCTCGCCCTCGCCGACGCCGAGAACCTCCTCGCCACCGCAGAGGTGACCGCCGCGATGAGCATCGAGGCGCTGCTCGGATTCGGCGACGCGTTCCTGCCGCAGCTGCACGAGGCGCGCGGCCACCCCGGACAGATCGCCACGGCGGCCCGACTGCGTGAACTACTCGCCGGCAGCGCCTTCGTCGACGGCGCCGCCGACACCGATCCCGTACGTCAGCCGCCCCAGGACGCGTACTCGCTGCGGTGCGTGCCGCAGGTCCTCGGGCCCGTGCGGGACACCTTGGGCTTCGTGCACGGCATCGTCGAGACCGAACTCAACGCCGCCACCGACAACCCGCTCGTCGTGCCCGGACTGCCGCGCGACCTCAAGGCCGTCTCGGGCGGCAACTTCCACGCCCAGTACCTGGCGTTCGCCTCGGACTTCCTGTCCATCGCGGTCACCGAGATCGGTTCCATCGCCGAGCGCCGACTGTTCCGGCTCAACGACGGCACACTCAACCGCGGGCTGCCCGACATGCTCGTCGACGGCGAGAAGGTCGGCATGGACTGCGGCTACATGCTGCCGCAGTACCTCGCCGCCGCCCTGGTGTCGGACTGCAAGACACTCGCCCACCCGGACAGCGTCGACTCCATCCCCACCTGCTCCAACCAGGAGGACCACGTCTCGATGGCGTCCAACGCGGGGCGGCACGCCCGCCAGGTCGTCGCGAACATCGAGGTGGTCGTCGCCACCGAGCTGCTGATGGCGGCCCAGGCCCTGGAGCTGCGCCTCGCCGAACAGGGGCGGGACGCGGACGCCCTCGCCCCGGCGACCCGCGCCGCTCTCGACCGGCTGCGCGCCGCACCGGCCACCGACGGGCGGCCGATCGACCACCTGACCCGGGACGTCGTGCTGTACCCGAGGGTGCACGCGGCGATCGAACTCGTCCGTTCGGGCGCGGTCGTGGACGCGGTGAGGTGACCTCGGCGGGGACCGCCCGGGCGGCCCCCGGCTTCACACGTCGAGCACCAGACGTTCCCCCTGGCAGCGCGACACGCAGATCATCATGACGTCGCCCGCGGCCCGCTCCTCCTCGCTCAGGAGCTGGTCGCGGTGGTCCGGAGTGCCGTCGAGCACCACCGTCTCGCACGTCCCGCACACACCCTCCCGGCACGAGGTGAGCGTGCGCAC
The DNA here is from genome assembly GCF_054963755.1 of Streptomyces sp. EDA2-14. Classification (NCBI taxonomy): domain Bacteria; kingdom Bacillati; phylum Actinomycetota; class Actinomycetes; order Kitasatosporales; family Streptomycetaceae; genus Streptomyces; species Streptomyces sp. EDA2-14. Next base: position 395,284 of record NZ_JBUEGE010000005.1, on the reverse strand, counting down.
CCCGGCGTCCGCCAGAGCGTCGACGATGGACTGCCCCGCACCCACCCCGATCTCCTGCCCGTCGGCGGTCTCCACCGTGAACGGCTGCTCCTCGCCGCGTACTTGGCCGTCCGGCGCGGCGGCGAAGCGTTCGAGTGTCAGGCGGGAGGACGGGTGCGCGGCGGCGTACTCCTGAACCGCCGCCAGCAGTCCGGCCGGGCCGCACGCGTACACATGCGCCCGCGCCGCGCCCATGCCGTCCAGTTCCGCCGCGAGGTCCGCGACGCCCGACTCGTCGTCGCGGTGCAGGCGCACCCGGTCGCCGTAGCGGGCGAGTTCCCCGGTGAATGCCATGCTGTCCGCACCGCGCCCCAGATACAGCAACTGCCAGTCGACACCCTTCTGTTCGGCGGCGGCGAGCATCGGAAGGATCGGTGTGATGCCGATGCCACCGGCCACGAACACCAGCCGCGGCGCGTCCAGGTCCAGCGCGAAGTTGTTGCGGGGTGCGCTCACCAGCAGGGTGTCGCCCTCCCGCACCCGGTCGTGCAGATACGCCGAACCGCCCCGGCCGTCGACCTCGCGCAGCACGGCGATCCGCCAGCCGGCCTCTTCGGGGTCCGCGGACAGCGAGTACTGCCGGATCAGGTCGCGGGAGAGGACGACATCGATGTGCGCGCCGGGTGTCCACGTCGGCAGCGTCCCGCCCTCACGCGCGGCCAGGACCAGGGAGCGCACCCCCGAGGCCTCGGCGCGTGTCTCCTTCACGGTCACGGTCAGGTGGTCCTGCGTGGGCATGCCGCCTCCTCCGTCTCGTCTTCTTCCGTCTCGTCCGGTGCTCCGCCGCATCGTCAGAAACCCGGCCGCAAGGCGGCAACAGCTGTTCTCAGCAGGTGATAACGCCCGTGTCCGGCCCGCCGCCCGCCGGTCTACGTTGCCCGTGCCGGTCCCGCCCGGACCGCCCCGCCGTACCCAAGGAGGCCAGATGCCCGCCCCGGCCGACACGCCCGTCGCGTCCCTCCCCGACGACCCCTACGACGACGCCCACCTCACCGACCCGTACCCCCTCTTCACCCGGATGCGGGACGCGGGGCCCGCGGTGTGGCTGGAGCGCTACGGGGTGCACGCGTTCACCCGGTACGAGCAGTGCCGGGAGATCCTCACCGACCACGGGACGTTCCTCTCGGGCGCCGGGGTCGGGCCCCGCAACTACCACCAGGAACTGCCGTGGAAGCCGGCCGGCATCCTGGACTCCGACCCGCCGACGCACACCCCGCTGCGGACCGTCATGTCCGGTGTCATCTCACCGAGGGGCGTCCGCGCGCTGCGCACCGCGTTCCGTGCGTACGCCGAGCGGCTCGTCGACGAACTCCTCGACAAGCGGGAGTTCGACGCGGTGACCGAGATGGCGGAGCTGTTCCCCATCGAGGTCTTCGGCAACGCCGTCGGCATCCCCCGCGAGGGCCGCGCCGAGAACCTGCTCCCGCACGGAGCCATGAACTTCTCCGCCTTCGGCCCCGAAGACGCCCGCTACGCCGAGTACTTCGCGGCAGGCGAGCACACCGTCGACTGGGTCATGGACAACTGCGCCCGCGAGAACCTTTCCTCCGACAGGCTCGGCGCACAGATCTGGGCGTACGCCGACCAGGGCGTGATCACCGGCGACGAGGCGACCAGGCTCGTGCGCGCCCTGCTGTCGGCGGGGCTCGACACCACGGTGCTGGCCCTCGGCAACACCATGAAGTGCCTGTCGGCCGACCCGTCGCAGTGGGCGCTGCTGCACGCCGACCCGAAGCTGACCCGGTTCGCCGTGGACGAGGCGCTGCGCCACGAGTCCCCGTTCCAGTCCTTCTTCCGCACCACGGCGCGCGAGGTCGACTTCCACGGTGTCCGCATCCCCGAGGACACCAAGCTCGCCCTGTTCACGGGGGCCGCCAACCGGGACCCGCGCCGCTTCGGCGATGACGCCGACACCTACCGGATCGAGCGGGACGCCTCCGGACATCTGGCGTTCGGCTTCGGCATCCACCAGTGCGTGGGCCAGCCCATCTCGCGCCTGGAGGCGGAGGTCCTGATCGGTGAACTCGCCCGCCGCGTCCGGGCGGTGGAACCGGCCGGTGCGCCCGTGCCGTTCCTGCACAACACGCTGCGCGGCTGGAAGCACCTGCCGGTGCGGATCACCCCGGCGTGACGGGCCACCTGGCGGCCTCGCCGTCAGGAGGTCACCCGGCCCGGGGATCGGCCCCGTACTCCAGGATCTCCGCGAGGCGGGCGCTCGCCGCCTGGAGCCGGTCTCGGGCCTGCCGCCGCCAGGCGGGACCGCAGCGCTGCTCGGGCCCGGCCACGGTCAGCGCGCACACCACCTCGCCCGTCGCAGTCACCGGCACCGCGACGGCGACCGCGCCCTCGTTCAGCTCGCCGTGCGAGATCAGGAAGCCGCTGGCACGGATGCGCTCCATCTCCCGTGCCAGACGGGCGCGGTCGGGGGTGTGCGCGGTGATGGTGCGCATCGGCTGGTCGAGGACCCGCTCGATCACCGGTCGCGGCGCGTGCGCGAGCAGGATGCGCTGACCGGCGCCCGCGTACAGCGGCAGCAACTGGTTGATCCGGAACGCCATGCGTATCGCGTGCGGTGACTGGGTCTGACGCAGACACATCGCCTGCGAGCCGACCCGCACGGTCAGCACGGCCGTCTCACCGGTCGTGTCCGTCAGCTCCTGGAGCAGCGGGTGTCCCAGCTCCACGAGGCGGGTGTGCGTCAGATGCTGGCCCGACAGCTCCAGGAGCCGCCAGCCGGGCACGTAGGTGCCCGCACGCTCCTCCACCAGGTCCAACTCCCGCAGCGTGCGCAGGTATCGGTACACCGTGCTCACCGGTATCCCCGCGTCGGCCGCGATCTGCTCGACGCGGGTCTCACCGGACTCGGCGACACTGATGAGCACCCGCAGCCCACGCTGGAACGACACACCGGCGCCGGACGGCGCTGTCACAACTCGACCTCGAATTCGAGCTCCTCGAAGCGGCCCTCCGCCAGCTGCTCCGGGGACCCCGCGACGAGCGTGAGGTAGGAGTCCCCGTGGGAGACCGCGCTCTCCGGGATGCGCAGGAGCAGGACGTCGCCCCGGTCCTCGACCGGGTTCTGCCAGGCGCGGGAGTGGCCGCCGAGCTGGAACTCCATGGCCCACCGGCCGTAGAGGACCCCTTCGATGTCCCCTACGAGCCGCTCCATGAGCCGCGCCCGCCCGGCGTCCTCCCCGGCGAACTCCACCGCCTCGGTGACGTCTTGCCAGCGGAGGAAGGACGGCCCGGTCGTGCCCGGCACCGCGTAGAGGGAGAACGGCTCGTAGAACTCCGGACGGTCCGAGGCGTCGACGTCCTGCGGGATGTGCTCGGCGGTCTCCGCGCCTGCCGGGACATGGAGGACGATGCCCTCGCCCGGGTAGTCGCTGATCTCGGCGAAGACCACCAACTGCCCGTCCGCGGGAAACCCGATGTCGAGGACGCCGGTGGGTATCTCCGCACAGTCGACGGTCACGATGTGCGGCAGGTCCTCGGGACCTTTGATGTCAGAGGGCAGCTGGGCGGCACCGGAGGCCCGCCCGACCGGGCGCGCGCCCTCCTTCAGCTCCTCGGGCAGCACGTCGTAGGGGCACAGATACACGCAGGGGCGCAGGAGCCGGAGAAACGCCTCGGTCACCCGCTCCGGCACGTCGAGGGCCCGCCCGGCGTCGAGGACTGCGTCACGTACGGTCGTTTTCATGGACGCCACAGTGCCATGGGCCACTGACATCGCACCCGGTGTCCGCTTCTCCTCCGCCACGAAACGCAAGAGGCCCGATGAAACACCGACTTCCGCAGATCTCCGAGCTGCGCCCCCTGTTGAAGTTCGACGGCTTCAACCCCGACCGGCGCGCCGCGCGGCTCGCCAAGGCAGCCGACGTGTGGGACCTGCGCGCCATGGCCAGGCGCCGCACACCGCGCCCCGCGTTCGACTACGTGGACGGCGCGGCGCAGCGCGAGTTGACGGTGCGCAGGGCGCGCAGGGCGTTCGACGACGTCGTGCTCCTGCCGCGCATCCTGCACGGCACCGCGCAGGCGGACCTGAGCACCGAGATCGCGGGCGCGCGGTCCGAGCTGCCGTTCGGGATCGCGCCCACCGGCTTCACGCGGTTCATGCACGCCGAGGGCGAGGACGGCGGAGCGAAGGCCGCGGCCGCCGCGGGCATCCCGTTCTCCCTGTCCACCATGGGCACCCGCTCGCTCGAACACGTCGCCGCCACCGCGCCCGACGCGCGGCGCTGGTTCCAGCTGTACCTCTGGAAGGACCGGCAGCGCTCTCTCGAACTCCTCGAGCGCGCCACGGCGAGCGGCTTCGACACGCTGCTGGTCACCGTGGACACCCCGGTCGCGGGACAGCGGCTGCGCGACAACCGCAACGGCATGGTGATCCCGCCGCGGATCACGCTCAAGACGGTGCTCGACGCCTCGTACCGGCCCGAGTGGTGGTTCAACTTCCTCACCACCGACCCGCTGAGCTTCGCCTCGCTGTCCGGTACGAGCCAGGACCTGCCGAGCCTCATCAACTCGATGTTCGACCCCACCCTGTCGATCGAGGACCTGGAGTGGATCCGGTCCCAGTGGCCGGGGAAGCTGTTCGTGAAGGGTGTCCTCACGGCCGAGGACACGCGCCGCTCGCTCGATGCCGGGGCCGACGGTCTCGTCGTGTCCAACCACGGCGGACGCCAACTCGACCGCGCGCCCGTCTCGTTCCACGCCCTGCCCGAGGTACGGGCCGAGGCAGGGGACGACGTGGAGATCATCCTCGACTCCGGCATCATGTCCGGCGCCGATATCGTCGCCGCGCTCTGCGCCGGGGCCGACTTCACCCTCATCGGCCGCGCCTACCTGTACGGGCTGATGGCAGGCGGCCGCGAGGGCGTCACGCGCGCCGTCGAACTGCTCGCGAAGGAGGTCGAGGTGACGATGCAGCTCCTCGGCGCCGCGACCATCGACGACCTCGGCCCGCATCTGCTGCGCACGCGGCACACCGGCTGATGCGCGACGGCCGGTGGTGACACCCGCGCGAGGTGCCACCACCGGCCGGGACGGCCTCAGACGGCCGGCTTGGTCTCCGGCTCCGGCCGCGCGGTGAGGAGTTCGGTGATCTCCTGCGCCAGGCCCTTGCCGAGTGTGCCCCAGCCGTCCTTGTAGCCGTAGACGTTCGCCAGCGTGCGGGCCTCGTAGTCGCCGTTCATGATGTCGATGTCCTCGGGCGTGATGAGCGAGGGGTGGGCGACGCCGACCGCCCCCGACACCTTCAGCAACTCCTTGCGGAGGGTGCGCAGATACATGGCGGCGCGGTTGGCCTTCGACGGCGCGTCCACGCCGCGCACCAGCCACGGGTCCTGGGTGGCGATACCGGTCGGGCACTTGTCGGTGTGGCACTTCTGCGCCTGGATGCAGCCGATGGACAGCATCGCCTCGCGCGCCACGTTGATCATGTCGACGCCGAGGGCGAAGGCGACGGCGGCGTTCTCGGGCAGACCGAGCTTGCCGGAGCCGATGAACGTGATGTCGTCGGTCAGACCCCGCTCCGCGAACGTGCTGTAGACGCGCGAGAAGCCCATCCGGAACGGCAGCGACACCGAGTCGCTGAAGATCAGGGGAGCGGCGCCGGTGCCTCCCTCGCCGCCGTCGATGGTCACGAAGTCGACGCCGCGGTCACCGCGCGCCATCAGCGTGGCCAGCTCCTCCCAGAAGCTCATCTCGCCGACGGCGCTCTTGATGCCCACCGGCAGCCCCGTCTCGGTGGCCAGCAGCTCCACGAAGTCGAGCATCGAGTCGACGTCGTGGAACGCGGTGTGCCGCGAAGGCGACGCGCAGTCCTTGCCGGCCGGGATGTCACGGATCTCGGCGATCTCCGAGGTCACCTTCGCGCCCGGCAGCATCCCGCCCAGCCCCGGCTTGGCGCCCTGCGAGAGCTTGATCTCTATCGCCTTGACCGGGGCGCCGGCGACGACGGCCTTGAGCTTGTCGAGGTTGAACGTGCCGTCGTCGTTGCGGCAGCCGAAGTACGCGGTGCCGATCTGGAGGACGAGATCGCCGCCGTTGCGGTGGTACGGGGAGAGGCCGCCCTCACCCGTGTTGTGCATCGTGCCGGCCAGCGCCGCGCCCTTGTTGAGCGCCGTGACGGCCGCGCCGGACAGCGAGCCGAAGCTCATCGCGGAGATGTTCACGACGCTCGCGGGCCGGAACGCCTTGGCCCGCCCGCGCGGACCGCCGAGCACCTTGGCGGAGGGCAGCGGGGCCTGCGGGTCGTGCAGATCGGGCAGCGCGCCCGCGAACGTGCGCTGCTTGACGTACGCGTGGCCCTGCACGTGCTCCACGTCGTTGTCGGTGCCGAACCCGAAGTAGTTGTTCTCCTCCTTCGCCGACGCGTAGATCCAGCTGCGCTGGTCGCGGCTGAAAGGACGCTCCTCGTCGTTGGAGGTCACGACGTACTGCCGCAGCTCGGGACCGATGGTCTCCAGCAGGTACCGGGCGTGCCCGACCACGGGGAAGTTCCGCAGCAGCGCGTGCTTCTTCTGTACGAGGTCGCGGGCGGCCACCGCCGCCAAAGCCGTAGCGGCGACCACGCCGATGTTCCGGGCGCGCATGTACGTTCCTCTCCTCGACTGCTCGATACCCGGCGCCACCGCAGCGCGGCGACACCGTGGACGCCCGCAGCCGAACACGGCCGGACGGGCCCGGCGTTCGACGGCGAAACGCCACACGATGCTAGAGGGCGTGAGCGGGAGAGGGCAGGCCAGGGTTGCCTCAGTCGCCGGGCATGACCGGGCCGACGACGGTGCCCTCGGTCACCCGCAGCGGACCGGAGGCGGAGGACTGGCCGGGGATCTCGCCGCCCGGTGCGCTCAGCGTGAAGGAGGCCTCGTCGGCCGGGACGCTGGGCAGGTGGTTCGGCACCTGGATGTCGAAGTGGACCGGGTTGCCGGGGCCGAACGTCACCGGCGTGTGCTGCGGCCCGTACCCGGCGGCGGAGAGGTCGCTCGGCGTGCCGTTCTCGTAGAACCGCACGTCGACGGGGGATCCGGCCAAGGTGCACGGCGCGTAGCCGGGCGCCGCGGTCAGGGTGACCCGGTAGTGGCTGTGTCCGGAGGACGAGGCGTCCGGGGTGATGGTGGCGGTGTGGTTCGCCGGCCGGCACGACGAGGGCGCCGAACCTTCCGATGCCCCGGCGGCGGGCGCCGAGGCCTGCGCGAGCCCGCCGCCGAGCGCGGCGGCCAGGACGGTGGCGGTGGCGGTGACGGCGATCTTCCCAGTGGTCGTACGCACGCGAATGCACTCCGTTTCGGTCGGTCAGACGGGCCGCGTGGTGACTGCGGAACGGCGGCCCTGCTTGGATCCCTCCCCTTGACCGAACAGAATGAATGTCACAAATGGGTCATAAAGGCGTCAAAAGGTCAGGGCTGGCCGTGCGGCAGGTCCAGCACGCCGAGAGGTGTCTCGACGCGGAACGTGAGGCCTTCGGGGCCCTCGGTGAGGTCCAGGCCGGTGCCGAGCGCGGTCAGGTGATGGTGGGTCCCGGCCGGGTCGGGGGTGCGGGCCGATACGGTCAGGAGGGTGACCGCGGGCAGACCGGTCGCAGGGTGTGCCGTGGCGCCCCAGTCGATGAGGAACGGGACCACCCCCGCCGTGTCGTCCAGCGTCAGGCGCCACTCCAGCAGGGTGCCGTCCGGGCGGCGCCGGCTCATGGCGCGGACCGGGCCGACCGGGCGCCCCGCCGCGCGGGCCGCCGCCACCGTGGCGTCCAGGTCGTACGGGCGGATCGCCCAGGTCACCACCGTCGGCGCGGCCAGCCGGTCGATGGCGAACGGGCGGGGGCGGTCCGGCTCCGGTTGCTCCGGGTCCGGACCGACGATCTCCAGGTAGGCCGAACCACCGAACCCCACAAGGTAGTTGCGGGTCCCGAGTCCGACGTGCGCGCCACCGGGCGCGGGCGCGACGCCGGTACGCCGGGTGAACTCGGCGACGGTCGCCGCCAAGTCCGGCGTGGCGTAGACGAGATGGTCCAGAAGCGGCGGGGTGGTGACCATGCGCGCAGGCTAACAGCCGCCTGCACCCCGGCCCGGTGCCCGCGGTGTGCGCCTACCCGTCCTTCTCCAGATCGATCAGCGGCACCGCCGTCGGGCGCGGGGCACGGCTGGTGACCGTGGTCGCGGTGCCGGTCGCCGCCGAGCTGAGCAGGGACTCCATGACGTCCAGGACGTGGTACGCGAGCGTGCCCGAGGCGCGTGGCTCTTCGGGGACGGGCGTGGTGGCCAGGTCGGCCAGGCCGTAGCCGCGGCCCGAGCCGACGTAGCCGGCCGAGACCGGAAGGGGCTCCCACGTGTCGGCGCCGAGGCGGAACAGACGCGTGTCGCCGTCGAAGTGGTTCGGGTCGGGCACCGCGAGGGTGCCGCGCGGTCCGTGCACCTCGATGTTCGCGGAGTGTGTCGCGACCGCGTCGAAGGTCACGACGAGCGTCGACAGCGCGCCGGACTCGTGCACCAGCACCCCCGTCACATGGGTGTCGATCCCGACGGGGACCCGCTCGCCCGCCCGCGGTCCGCTGCCGATCTCCCGCTCGGACCGTGGCCTGCTCGCGGCCCCGATCACGGAGGTGACAGGTCCGAGGAGGGTGACGAGGGCCGTGATGTAGTACGGGCCCATGTCGAGGAGCGGGCCGCCGCCCGGCGCGTAGTAGAAGTCCGGGTCGGGGTGCCAGCGTTCGTGGCCGGGTGTCACCATCGTCGCCGTCGCCGCGACCGGTGTGCCGATGAGCCCGTCGTCGATGGCCCTGCGCGCGGTCTGGATGCCGGTGCCGAGGACGGTGTCCGGCGCGCAGCCGACGACGACCCCCGCCTGCCGTGCCGCGTCGAGCACCGTGCGGGCCTCGTCGGTGGTGGCCGCGAGGGGTTTCTCGCCGTAGACGTGCTTGCCCGCCGCGATCGCCTTGAGGGCGATCTCGCCGTGCGCGGCGGGCACCGTGAGGTTCAGGACGAGGTCGATGTCGTCGGCGGCGATCAACTCGTCGACACCCACCGCGCGTACGTCCCCGCCCCACTCCTCGGCGACGGCGTGCGCCCGCCGCGCGTCCAGGTCGGCGACGGCGACGAGCCTGACGCCCGTCAGCCTGCGCAGACTGGCGAGGTACTGGCCGACGATCGTGCCGCACCCGACGATGCCGATGGCCGGCGGCTTGCCCGTGTTCAGCGGCTGGCCCACAGCAGGCCCCTTTCGACGACGGTGCGGACGCTGGGGTGTTCGAGGTCCTCGACATGGTGGCCCGGTGTGCACACGAAGATGCGGCCCTTGCCCCACCTGCGGGTCCAGATGGCCGGTGAGGTGACCTCCCGGTGCCACGGGTCCCACGCGCGGATCTTCTGGGTGGTGGTGGCGAGGACGTCGATGTAGTCGTCGGCGAGCACCCAGTACTGCTCGGTGACGAGGTCGAAGTCCTCGATGCCCTCGGTGATGGGGTGTTCGGCGGCGGCCGGGAGCATGTTCACGGTGTACGGGACGTAGTTGTCGGACTGCTCGCCGACGCGCTCGTCGGGGTGCTTGCCCGGGTGACAGGCGAACTGGCCGCCGATGAGGTGGAGATAGTCGGCGGTGTTGCGGTAGGAGTCGGCGATGCCGCCGTGCCAGCCGGCGAGCCCGGTGCCGTTCTCGACGGCCGCGCGCAGGCCCGCGAACTCCTCCCGCTCGATCGTGGACATCGTCATGCACTGCATCACCAGGTCCACGCCCACCATGTACGCGGCGTCGGCGTAGATCTTGGGCGAGTCCTCGACGCGTATCTCGTAGCCGTTCGCCTTCAGGTGCGGGATGAACAGGTCGGTGGCCTGGACGGGCTGGTGCCCGTCCCAGCCGCCGCGTACGACGAGTGCCTTTTTGGCGGTGGTCACGGATCTCCTCTGCTGCGTGATGGGGTTCTCGGGGGTGCGGGTCACTTGCCGAAGCCCGCGGTGAGGCCGCTCACCAACTGCCGTCGCGCGACGACGTAGACGACGAGGAGCGGCAGCGTCGCGAGGACGACGGAGGCGAGCACGGCGGGGACGTTGATGGTGAACTCGCCCTGGAAGGTCCACAGGGAGAGCGGGAGCACCCGGATCTCCGGGCTCTGGGTGAGGATCAGCGGGAACAGGAAGCCGTTCCAGACGGTGAGCGCGTCGTAGATGCCGACGGTGACGACGGCCGGGCGGACGAGCGGGAGGGCGAGGCGCCACATCATGGCCCATTCGCCGCAGCCGTCCAGGCGCATCGACTCGAAGAGTTCACCGGGGACGTCGCGCAGGAACGTGGAGAGGATGAGTACGGAGATGGGGATCGCGAAGGCGATCGACGGCAGGATCAGCGCGGCGAGGGTGTCGTACAGATGGGCCTTGGTGATCATCCAGTAGATCGGGATGATCGTCGCGTGCAGCGGGATCGCGAGTCCGAGCAGGAACAGCCGGTGGGTCAGGCTGAGGAACCGCGTGCGGCCGCGGACGATCGCGTAGGCCGCCATGAAGGCGAAGAGCAGGGTCGTCAGGACGCTGCCCGCCGTGACGATCAGGCTGTTGGCGAAGTAGCGGACGAAGTCGTTCTCCAGGACGAGGCCATAGTTGGAGAGGGTGGGGGAGCCGGGTGGCAGCAGCGGGTTCGAGGCGAAGTAGGTGCCCTGGTCCTTGAGGCTGGTGATCACAACGTAGTAGACGGGCACGATGGTCACGGCCAGCCAGAGCCAACCAGCGAGACCGCCAAGGAAGTTCGGCCGCTTGCGTCCTCGCCGCTGGGTGGCCGGGGCGGACTGTCGTGCGGGCGCCGTCGGCGCCGGGGACCGGGTCGTGGTGGCCATCAGACTCCCTCCAGTTGGCTCGCCGAACGGTCCTTGCCGCCCAGGCGTTGCAGCAGCAGCGCCACGGCGAGGCCGACAGCGACGAGGACGACGCCGAGGGCGCTGGCCGCGCCCATGTCACTGGCCTGGAAACCGGTGAGGTACATGTGCAGGGGCAGGAGACGGGTGGCCTCGCCGGGGCCGCCGCCGGTCAGCACGAAGACGAGGTCGAAGTAGGCGAGGGACCCCACGGCCATGAGCGTCGAGGACGTGATGATCGTGTACTTGAGCTGCGGCAGCGTGATGCTGAGGAACTGCCGTACGCGCCCGGCGCCGTCGATCTGCGCCGCCTCGTACAGGGAGGCGGGGATCTGGCGCACCCCGCCCTGGTAGATGAGGGTGTGGAAGGGCACGAACTGCCAGGCGACGACGGCGACGACCACGAACAGGGCGAGGTCGGGATCGCCCAGCCAGTTCCGGGCCAGCGCGTCGACGCCGACGCCCGCGCCGAACCCGAACGTCGGGTCGAGGAGCGCCTTGAACGCGATGGCGATGGCGGCCGAGGAGAGCAGCAGCGGCAGGAAGTACAGCACGCCGAGCAGCGCCCGGTACCGCTGACGTCCCGCCGTGAACACACCGAGCAGCAGACTGACGGGTGTCTGCACGAGGTACGAGAACACCATCACCTTGGCCGTCACCCACAGCGCGTTGACGGTGGCCGGATCGGTGACGACCCGCCGCCAACTGCCCGGGCCGTCGAAGGTGATGGCGCCGATGCCGTCCCAGCGGGTGAAGCTGAGGACGACGACGATGCCGAGCGGGACGAGGGCGAAGGCCAGGAACATCACGAGGGCCGGTGCCGCGAGCCACCCCGAGGGGCCGGGCTCGTGCGTGCGCCGCGGGGCGGTGCCGGTGTCGGCCATGGCTACTCCTCGACCGTCGCGTTCATCTTGGTGACGAACTGCTGGGGGCTGATCCTGCGGAGGAAGATCTGGTCGATGTTGACCAGGAGCGCGTCCGCCTGGGCCGGGCTGAGGGCCTGGTCCCAGGAGAGCGTGAAGTGCCGTGTCCGCTGCGTCAGTTCGTAGACGAAGGTCAGGAAGTCCTTGTCGTCGGACCGCTCCAGCTGCTTCTTGATGCCCTTGACGACGGGCACCGCACCGGAGTCGATGAGCTCCTGCGTGTGCCGCTCGGAGAACATGCCCTTCTTCAGGTAGTCGAGCGCTGCCTTGCGCTGGGGCGCGGTGGCCTTCGAAGAGATCGACCAGTAGTTGGACGGGTTGCCGACGAGGTTCGCCGGGCTGCCCTCGCCGCCCGCGACCGTGGGGAAGGTGGTCCAGCCGATGGTGCGGTCCTCGATCGCCTCCGGGAGACTCGCCTTCATGTTCTGGTACAGCCAGCCGCCCTGCACGACCATGGCGGCCTTGCCGGTCTGTACGAGCGCCAGGTCCGCGCCGTTGTCCGCCGCGCTCGACGTGAAGCTGTCGGCGAAGCCGCCCGCGGCGACCAGCTGCTGGATCTTGGTGAGGGCCTCGGTGACGGCGGGGTGGGACCAGGCGCCGGGCTTGTTCGCCGCGATGTCCGCGAAGACCTGCGGGCCGCCGATCCGGTCGACGAGGTACTCCAGCCACATCAGGTCGGGCCACTTCGACTGGCCGCCGAGGGCGAACGGGGCGATCCCCGCCTTCTTGAACGTGGGCACCAGCGCCATGAGTTGGGACCACGTCCGCGGCGGCTTCACCCCGACGTCGGCGAACACGTCCCGGTTGAAGTAGAGCAGGACGGGCTGGGCGCGGCCGTTCGGGATCGCGTAGGTCTTCCCGTCGACGACGCCGTTGTCCAGGGTCGAGGGCAGATAGCGCTCGCGGACCTCCGGGTTGCGTGCGAGGTACGAGGAGAGGTCGGCGACCTGGCCGGCGTCCGCGTAGGACTTGAGCACGCCGCCGCCCCAGCCGTAGATGAACGTCGGGCCCTTCCCGGCGCCGACGGCGGTGCGGACCTTGGTCTTGTAGGCGTCGTTCGCGAAGAAGTCGAGGCTGATGTCCTCGCGGGGATGGGTCTTGTTCCAGCTGTCGACGGAGCGCTGGAGCACGTCCTGGTCACCGCCGTTGAGCCCCCACATGGTGGCCGATCCGGTGTCCGCGCCGGGTCCCGCGGAGCCGCAGGCGGTCAGGGAGAGGGCCAGGGCGAGAGCGGTGGCGCAGCATGCCGCGCCCGTGCGGGTCGTGCGAAGTCTGCGAGATTCCATGGTGTTCCGTTCCTCGACGTTGAGAGACGGGGACCGAAATATTTCGAAGATTGTTCGAGACCCCGGAACCGTAAAAGTGGGGCCGCAGGTGGTCAAGAGGCCGCGCACGGGAAAGATGTGACGCAGTGGGTTGACGTCGGTCGTACCGGGTCCCAAGCTGCCGTCATCGAAAAAGTTTCGGGACCTTGTCCCCTCCGGTAACAGGAAGCCGTATGCCGATCCCGTCCACCTCGGCCAGCTCCGCGGCCAAGCCGACCCTGTCCGCCATCGCACACCGCACCGGAGTCTCCACGGCCACGGTCTCCAAGGTCGTCAACGGCCGTGCGGACGTGGCCGACGAGACCCGCGCGAAGGTGCTGGCCGCGCTGGAGGAAGCCGGCTACCGCTCGCCGTCGCAGCGCAGGGCGCCCTCCGGTCCCGCCGTCGTCGAGGTCGTCTTCGACGCGATCGACTCCGCGTACCCCTCGGCGCTCCTGGGCGGCATCCTGGACCACGCCGCGAGCACCGGCGTCGAGGTCGTCGTCAGCACCACCGGCAGACAGCGCGCCAGCGAGCAGTCCCTCGGCCGCAAGGCGCAGCGCCTCATCAACGAGGGCCGCGCCGGAGTGATCGTCGTGACCTCCGCCTACGACGAATCCGGGATCGCCGCCTTCCGGCGCCGCCACATACCCGTCGTCGTCATCGACTCCTACAACCCGCCGCCCGCCGACGTCGTCAGCGTCGGCGCCGCCAATTGGGCGGGCGGCAGGGCCGCCACCGAACACCTCCTGGACCTCGGCCACCGCCGCATCGCCTACCTCGGCGGCCCCGAGACCATCGAATGCAACCAGGCACGGCTGCACGGCTATCTGTCCGCGCTCACCTCCCGCGGCATCGAGGCCGACCCCGGCCTCGTCCGGCACGGCCGCTTCCGCACCGAGTACGGCATCGAAGGGCTCACTGCGCTGCTCTCCCGCCCCCAGCCACCCACCGCGATCTTCGCGGGCAACGACGCCATCGCCGTCGGCGTGCTGCGCGAGGCCCGCCGCCGCGGCATCCAGGTACCGCAGCAGCTCAGCCTGGTCGGCTTCGACGGAACCGCCCTCGCCCGCGACTCCGTCCCGGCCCTCACCTCCGTCGCCCAACCCCTCCAGGAAATGGGCCGAGCGGCCCTGCGCGCCGTGCTGCGCCAGGCCCGCGGCGAACAACCCGACACGCACCGGGTCGAGTTGGCCACTCAGCTGGTCGTACGGGAGTCGACCGCGGAGCTACGGTGATCCGTTACGGCGTCACCCGCTCGAAGACGGCCGCCAGGCCTTGGCCGCCGCCGATGCACATGGTCTCCAGGCCGAACCGGGCCTCCCTGCGGTGGAGTTCGCGGGAGAGGGTGGCGAGCATGCGGACACCCGTGGCGCCGACGGGGTGGCCGAGGGAGATGCCGGAGCCGTGCACGTTCGTGCGCTCCAGGTCCTTCTCGCCGAACTCCCACTCGCGCAGCACGGCGAGCGCCTGCGCGGCGAAGGCCTCGTTCAGCTCGATCAGGTCCATGTCGGACAGGGTGAGTCCGGCCCGGTCGAGGGCGACCGCGCTCGCCGGGACCGGGCCGATGCCCATCGTCTTCGGCGGCACCCCGGCCACAGCCCACGACACGAGGCGCACCAGGGGGCGCAGACCCAGCTGTTCGGCGCGCTCGGGCGTGGTGACGACGCACATCGCCGCCGCGTCGTTCTGCCCGCTCGCGTTGCCCGCCGTGACGGTGGCCTCCGGGTCGGAGTGGCGCAGGATCGGCTTGAGGAGGCCGAGGGACTCCATCGAGGTGTCGGCGCGCGGGTGTTCGTCGGTGTCGACGACCGTGCCCTCGTCGCCGCGGCGGCGGCCGGGGACCGTCACCGGCACGATCTCCTCGGCGAGGACGCCGTCCGCCTGTGCCCGTACGGCGCGCTGGTGGGAGGCGAGGGCGAGGCGGTCCTGTTCCTCGCGACCGATGGCGTACGCGCGGCGCAGGTTCTCGGCGGTCTCCAACATGCCACCGGGTACCGGGTGGTTGCGGCCACCGGCGGTGGAGCGGGCGCGCGCGAGGCCGTCGTGCAGCTGGACGGCGGCGCCCTTGGCGCCCCAGCGGATGTCGGTCGAGTAGAACGCCGTGTTGCTCATGGACTCCGTGCCGCCCGCGACGACCACGTCGTGTGCGCCGGTCTGCACCTGCTGGGCGGCGTACAGCACGGCCTGGAGGCCCGAGCCGCAGCGGCGGTCCAGGTGGAGCCCGGGGACGGTGACGGGCAGGCCCGCGTCCAGGGCGACGACGCGGCCGATGGCGGGGGCCTCGCTGTTGCCGTTGCAGTGGCCGAGGACGACGTCCTCGATCAGGTCGGGGGAGATGCCGGTGCGGTCGAGGAGGCCCTTGAGGGCGGCGACGCCCAGGTCCACGGCGGTCAGCGCCTTGAACATGCCGCCGTAGCGGCCGATGGGGGTCCGGACGGGTTCGCAGACGACGGCTTCACGCATGGGGTGCTCCTCGCGGGCGTGTGAGGGCGGGTGCGGGTGCGGGTGCGGGTGCAGGCGGGTGCGGGTGCGGGCGACAGGGCTGCGGGGGTGCGACTCACATGAACCTGCCGCCCGTCACCTCCAGGACCGTCCCGGTCATGTACGAGGACAGGTCCGACGCGAGGAAGAGGGCGACGGAGGCGACCTCCTCGACCTCGCCCGCGCGGCCCATCGGGATCTCGGCCATCTTCTGGGCCCACGCCTTCTGCGGCATGGCCTCGGTCATGGCGCTGCGGATCAGCCCCGGCTGGATCGCGTTGACGCGCACGCCGTGGTGGGCCATCTCCTTGGCCGCGGCCTTCGACAGGCCGACGATTCCGGCCTTGGCGGCGGAGTAGTTGGTCTGCCCGACCATGCCGACCTTGCCGGAGAGCGAGGAGATGTTGACGATGGCGCCGCGCTTCTGTTCGCGCATGATGGCGGCGGCCTTGCGGGTGCCGTTCCACGTGCCCTTCAGGTGCACGTCGATGACCTGGTCGAACTGGTCCTCCGTCATGGTGCGCATGGTGGCGTCGCGGGTGATTCCGGCGTTGTTCACCATCACGTCGAGGGAGCCGAAGGTGTCGATCGCGGCCCGCAGCAGGGCGTCCACCTGGTCGGCCCAGGTGATGTCACAGCGCACGGCGTGGGCGACGGAGGGCCCGCCCAGCTCCTTGGCGGCGGCCTCCGCGGCCTCCGGGTCGAGATCGCCGAGGACGACCTTCGCGCCCTCACGGACGTAGGCCCCGGCGATGGCGAGGCCGATGCCCCGGGCGCCGCCGGTGATGACCGCGGTCTTGTCGGCCAGTAGTGCCATGAGTCTCCTCAGCTTCCTGTGGTCGGGGTGAACGGGTGCGCGGGCACGTGGGGGCTGATGACGCCTGCCGCGCCCAGCTTCTCCAACTCGACCTCGCCGAGGCCGAGTTCGGTGCGGAGTACGTCGTGCGTGTGCTGGCCGACCCTCGGCGAGGGCTGGGGCGGGGACTGGGCCGCGTCCATGACGACGGGGGAGCCGGGTGCCCAGTGCGGCGCGATGCCGTCCTGGCTCACCCGTGCCATCAGCGGGTTCTCGCGCAGCAGCCGGGCGTCGTCGGCGGCCAGGTCCGCGAAGCTGCGGTACGTGGACCACAGGACGCGGGTGCGGCCGAGTGTCTCCTGCGCCTCGGCGAGGGTGTGCGCGGCGAACCAGCCGGCGAGCAGTTCACCGAGAACCTTGCGGTGCGCGTAGCGCTCCGCCTCGTCGGTGAAGTCGGCGCCCAGCGCGCGGGCGAGGGCGTCCACCGCGTCGGTGAGCCCCGTGACCGCCAGCAAACCCTGCCAGTGCCGGCCGGTGAGGGCCACCACCATCAGACGGCCGCCGTCGGCGGTGCCGAAGTCGCGGCCGAACGTGCCGTACACATAGTTGCCCGAGCGGGCGCGCGGGGTGCGGTCGAGCTGGGCCTCGGCGAGATAGCCGAGATTGCCCGCGGTCGCCAGGGCCACGTCCTCCAGGGCGACGCGAACCCGCTGCCCCCTGCCGGTGCGCAGCCGGTGCCGCTCGGCGGCCAGCAGACCGACGGCGAGGTAGAGCCCGGCCGCCACGTCCCAGGCGGGCATCAGGTGGTTGACCGGATCGGGCGTGCCCTCCGGCCCGGTGAGCTGCGGGAATCCGGTGGCGGCCTGCACGGTGTAGTCGACGGCGGCGGAACCGTCGCGGCGACCGGTGAGCGTCACATGGATCAGGTCGGGACGGCGGGCGGCCAGCGCCTCGTAACCGAGCTCGCTGTAGCGCTCGGAGTTGGCGAGCACGATGCCGCCGCCCGGCCCGCCTCCGGTGATCAGACCGGCGACGAGCTCGCGCCCCTCCTGCGCGCGCAGGTCGACCTCGACGGCCCGCTTGCCCTTGTTCAGGCCCGACCAGTACAGGCTCGTCCCGCTCTCCGCCAGCGGGTGCCGGGTACGGTCCGGGGCCCCGCCCAGCGGTTCGACGCGGATCACGTCGGCGCCCAGCTGCGCCAGCGTCATCCCGCCGAGCGGGCTGGCCACGTAGCTGGAGAGCTCGACGATCCGCATGCCTTCGAGGGGCCGGGCGTACGGAGTGGCGGGGGCGGCGGGTTCAGGATCCGGCATGCGGTCGACTCCTCTACGGACACGGGGGGATGGCTCAGGCGGGGAAGTCGGGTCTGCGGCGTTCAAGGAACGCCGCCCGGCCCTCCGCGAAGCCCGCGCCCCCGAGCAGTTCGACCTGGGCCTCGGCCTCCGCGTCGAGGACCGCGTCCAGGTGCTGCGCCTCCATGGCGAAGATCCGCTTGGTGGCGGCGACCATCGCGGGGGAGGCGGCGGCGAGCCGCTCGGCCCGCTCCAGCGCCCGCGCGGCCACCTTCTCGCTCGCGACGGCCTCGCCGACCAGGCCGATCCGCGTGGCTTCGGCCGCGTCCAGTTCCTCGGCGAAGAGGATGAGTTCCTTGGCGCGGGCCGGTCCGACGCGCTGGGCGAGACTCCAGCTGAGGCCGGAGTCGGCGGTGAGCCCGATCCTGGCGAAGGAGGCCGCGAGCCGGGCGTCGTCGGCGGCCACGACGTAGTCGCAGGCGGCGGCGAGCCCGAGGCCCAGACCGTAGGCGCCGCCGCGCACGGCGGCGACCACCGGTTTCGCGGAGCACACCAAGGCGCGGGCCACGTCGCCCACGACGTCGAGGCGCTGTCGTGCGGTGTCCGGGTCCTGCGACATGGAGCGGATGTCACCGCCCGCGCAGAACACCTCGCCCGCGCCGGTCAGCACGACCGCCCGGCACTGCGGATCCCGCTCGGCCTCCCGCAGTGCGGCGAGGAGCTCGCGCCGGTCGGCGAGGTCGAGGGCATTGCGGCGGGCCGGCCGGTTCAGGGTGAGGATGCGGACGCGGCCGTGGCGTGCGGTCAGTACGGCGGGCTCGCTCATGACCGGGCCTGCCGCAGCAGCTGCTTGGCGATGATGACCTTCTGGATCTCGCTGGTGCCCTCGTAGATGCGGAACAGGCGGGCGTCGCGGAAGCAGCGCTCCACGACGGTGCCGCGCATGTAGCCCATGCCGCCGTGGATCTGCACGGCCAGGTCGGCGGCCTTGGAGACCATTTCCGAGCAGAACAGCTTGGCGGACGACGGGCGGATCCTGCGGTCCTCGCCCGAGTCGTACTTCTCGGCGGCGTCCAGCACCATCGCGCGGCCCGCGAGCACACCCGTCTGGATCTCGGCGAGCATGCCCTGCACGAGCTGGAACTCGCCGATGGGGCGCCCGCCCTGCTTGCTCGTCGCCGCGTGCGCGACGGACTCCTCCAGGATCCGCTCGGCCATCCCGACGCACAGCGCCGCGATGTGCACCCTGCCGCGTACGAGGGACTGCATGGCGGTGCCGAATCCGGCGCCCTCCTCGCCGCCGATCAGCGCGGTCCTGTCGACCCGTACGTCGTCGAAGAACACCTCGGCGGTCCAGGCGCCCGCCTGCCCGGTCTTCGCGTCCTTCGGGCCGACCGTGACGCCCGGAAGCCCCGACTCGACGAGGAAGACGGAGATGCCCTTCGTGCCGTACGTCTCCTCGCCGGTGCGCGCGAAGACCACGAACAGGTCGGCGAGCGGGGCGTTGGTGATGAATCGCTTGGCGCCGTTGATGACATAGCCCTCGCCCGACCGGACGGCCCGCGTGGTCAGGCCCGACGGGTCGGAGCCCGCCTCCGCCTCGGTCAGCGCGAACGACGCGACGGCGCCCTCGGCGAGCCGGGGCAGCCAGTGCTTCTTCTGCTCCTCGGTGCCCGCGTTGTCGAGGACCTTGCCCGCGATGCCGTTGTTGGTGCCGAACATCGAGCGGAACGCGGGCGTGGTGTACCCGAACTCGAAGGCGAGCCGCACGTCCTCGGACAGGCTCGCCCCCAGCCCGCCGTACGCCTGCGGCAGCGTGTACCCGAACAGGCCCATCTCGACGGCCTTGCGGCGGACGTCCTCCGGGATGGCGTCCGTCTCCTCGATCTCGTCCTCGCGCGGCACCACGTCCTCCCGTACGAGGGTGTGGACGGCGGCGACGACCGCCTCGAACTCGTCGGCTTCCATCGTGAATCTCCGTTCCGGTCGGGTCAGTTGGCGGGGGCGAGGTGCGCCAGCGCGTCCACGGCCAGGGCGCCTTCGCCCGCCGCGCCGAGCAGCAGCGGGTTGACGTCCAGCTCGGCGAGTTCGTCGGCGAGGTCGGCGGCCAGCCAGGACAGGCGCGCGACGGTGTCCGCCGCGGCGTCCACGTCGCGGGCGGGCTTGCCGCGCACCGCGCCGAACAGGCGGGCCCCGCGCAGCGAGAGCAGCATGCGCCGTGCCCCTGCCGTGTCCACGGGCGCGACGGCGACCCGGCTGTCGGCGAGCGCCTCGACGAGGATGCCGCCGAGCCCGGCGACCACGACGGGACCGAACACCGGGTCGTTCTTGACGCCGACGATCAGCTCCGTGCCGCCGCCCTCGGCCATCCGCTGGACGAGCACGCGGGCGTCGTCCGCGCCCGCCTCGCGCGCGATCCGCAGGACGTCGGTCGCCGCCTCGCGGACCGCGTCCGCGCCGTCGAGGCCGAGCCGGACCCCGCCGATGTCGCTCTTGTGCCCGATCCGCCCGGAGAGCAGCTTTACGGCGACGGGCCCGCCCAACTCCTCGGCCGCGGCGACCGCTTCGTCCGCGTCCGCGGCCGAACGGGAGGCGGCGGCCCGTACCCCGTAGGCGGCGATCAGCCGCGTCGACTCGTGCTCGTCGAGCTGCATGCGGCCCTCGGCGCGCGCGTGGGCGAGGACGGCGCGGGCCGCGTCGGTGTCGACGTCGGCGGGCCGCTCGGGGGCGGGCGGCGCCGGGCGCAGGCTGAAGTCGGCGAGCAGGCCGAGGGCGCGGGCGGCCTGGGCGGGGTCGGTGTAGCAGGGGATGCCCAGTTCGCGCAGGCGGGCCCGGGGGCGGCCGCTGCCGCCGGTCCACACGACGACGAAGGGCCGGTCGGTGGAGCGGTACGCCTCGTCGAGCGCCGCGATGAGAGTGTCGGAGCAGTTGTCGGCGCAGCCGAGGAGTACGGCGATCAGATCGGTGCCGGGGTGCTCGACGGCGACCTTCAACGAGCGTCGCAGGATGTCGGGTTCGGCGACGAGGGTGCCGGTGAGGTCGACGGGGTTGCGCGGGGACCCGTAGACGGGGATCGCGGCGGCCATCGTGCGCTGCCACTCCTCGTCCCAGGCACGGACCTCGATGCCGTGGGCGGCCGCCGCGTCGGCCATCAGGGCACCCGCGCCGCCGGACACGGAGAGCGAGGTGAGCCGACGCCCGGCCGCGCGGCGGCCGGTGGCGAAGATCTGGGCTGCCTCCAGCATGGACTCGGGTCCGTCGACGCGCAGGATGCCGTACTGGTCGATCGCCCCGTCGAAGACGGCGTCCTCGCCGGCGAGCGAGGCCGTGTGGGACTGGGCGGCGCGGGCGCCCGCAGCGGAGCGGCCGACCTTGACGGCGATGATCGGCTTGTCCCGCTCGTGCGCCTCACGGGCGGCGTCCAGGAGACGGCGGCCCCCGGTGACGCCTTCGAGGTAGGCGAGGATCACCTCCGTGTCGTCGCTGCGCACCAGGCCGTCGACCAGCTCGGCGACCGAGAGGTCCACCTCGTTGCCGGTGTTCAGGTAGTGGGAGATCCCGATGCCGAGGTTCTGGGCGGCGTTGAACACGAAGCCGCCGAAGGCGCCGCTCTGGCTGAGGAAGGCGATCGGGCCCTCGACCAGCTCGGCGTCCTCGTCGAGCGCGGACGTGAAGGTGGGCAGCGCCCGCTCGCGGGAGGCGATCATGCCGAGGCAGTTGGGGCCGAGCACGCGCACCCCGCTCTCGGCGATCGCGGCCTTCAGGTCCTCCTGGAGCCGCACGCCCCGGCCGCCGACCTCGGCGAAGCCGGAGGCGCCCAGGATGGCGGCGGGGATGCCACGCCGTCCGCAGGCGCGGACGGCGTCGGCGCACTGCTCGGCCGAGAGCATGATCATGGCGAGGTCGATGTCGCCGTCGATGTCGTCGAGGCCGCGGTAGGCGGTGAGGCCCTGCACCTGCTCGCGCTTGGCGTTCACGGGCAGGATCCGGCCCGTGAACCCGAACCGCTTGAGGTAGTCGACGGGCCGTCCCGACAGTTTCGTCGGGGTGTCGGAGGCGCCGAGTATCGCGATGGAGCGGGGGTGCAGGAGGGCGTTCAGTGGGTTCGGTGCGTTGTCGGTACGGGGCTGTTGCGCGTGCTGCTGCACGGTGACTCCTCGGGACTGCGCGACACGAAGTACGGGTGGGGGAGGATCAGTTCACGACGGCGGACGGCGCCTCGGCCGGCTGTTCCCTCTCGGTCGTCCTCGCCGACAGCGTGAGGAACGCGCGGGCCGCGACGAGCGAGACGGCGCCGAGGACGACCACGAAGAGGACCGGAAGCACGATCGTCCCGGAGGCGGAGAGCAGCGACTGGAGGATGACCGGCGCCAGGCCGCCGAGCACGCCCGCGAGGCCGTACGCCGTGGAGATGCCGGTGTAGCGGACCTTGGCGGGGAAGGCCTGGGCGAACATGCCGGCGACGATCGCGTAGTACATGACGTCCGGGATGGTCGCGAGGACCGCACCGGTCACGGCGAGCGGGAAGCTGCCGGTGCCGATCAGTGCGAACATGACGGGGATCGTGGGGATCTGGCAGGCCAGGATGACGGTGACGGCCCTGCGGACGCCCCAGCGGGTGGCGAGCACCGCGCCGAGGGGCTGCACGAAGAACTGCACGACGCTGGCGACGAGGATGACGGTCAGGAAGTCCTGCCGCCCCATGCCGACCTCGCCGGTCGCCCAGGACAGGGCGAAGGTGTCACGGGCGTAGACGATGGCGAAGACGGTGAACGCGGCGCCGACACCGAGCAGCAGCAGCTTGGAGTGCTCCCGCAGCAGGGTGACGACCGGCACCTTCGCCGTCTGGTCGGCGGCCCGCAGGGACACCATCGCCGGCGACTCCTCCAGGCTCAGCCGGATCACCAGACCGATGATCACCAGCAGTGCGGAGGCCAGGAACGGGATGCGCCAGGCCCAGGCGAGCAGGGCCTCGTCGGAGAGCCGGCCGACGGCGAGGAAGGAGAGGGTGGCCAGGATGCGGCCGGTGGGCGAGCCCTGCTGGGCGAACGCGGCAAAGAGGAAACCGCGTTCCTTCTTGGCGTGTTCGGTGGTGATCAGGACGGAGCCACCCCACTCGCCGCCGAGCGCGACGCCCTGCACTGTACGGAACAGGGTGAGCAGGATCGGCGCGGCCACCCCGATCTGCCCGTACGTCGGCAGACAGCCGATGCCGACGGTGCTGACACCCATCAGCAACAGCGTGGCGACGAGCGCCTTCTTGCGGCCCAGGCGGTCGCCGAGGTGGCCGAAGAGGATCGCGCCGAGCGGGCGGGCCAGGAAGCCGACCCAGAAGGTGACGAAGGAGAGCAGTACGCCGATCGACTTGGGTACGTCGGCGAAGAACAGCGGGGCGAACACCAGGGCTGAAGCGGTGCCGTAGACGTAGAAGTCGTACCACTCGATCGTCGAGCCAAGGTAGGAGGCCCAGCCCGCCTTGCGGGCCATCCTCTCCTCTGCGGGAAGCCGTCTGCTCGGCATCTCGTCCCGTCCTTCCGGTCGGCCACGGACGTCGTCGTCCGGGCGTGGGCAGGGGAACTCCGTTGAGAAACAGCGTGATCGCGCTCACAGGGAAGCTATGCCGACCGACTGGTTTCGTCTAACACCAAACATCCGTAGCGTTGATACGGCAGCGCGACACAATCGCCGCTGACCTGCACGGACGAACCCGGACCCGGCGGGCCGCCAAGGGGCCGTATCGGAAAGGGAGTTCATGGAGCTTCGGCATCTGCAGTCGTTCGTGACGGTCGCGGAGGAGCTCAACTTCCGGCGGGCGGCCGAGCGGCTGCGCATGTCGCAGCCACCGCTGTCGCAGCAGATCAAGCGGCTCGAACACGAGGTCGGTGTGGCGCTGCTGCGCCGCACGACGCGGCAGGTGGCGCTCACGGCGGCGGGCGAGGCGTTCCTGATCGAGGCCCGGCGGGCGCTGCGGGCCGCGCAGGAGGCGCCGCTCGCGGCCCGGCGCGCGGCGAGCGGACAGACCGGTGTGGTGCGGCTCGGATTCAGCGGACCCACGTCGCACGAGGTACTGATCCTGCTGACCAGGAAGTTCCGCGAACACCGTCCGCGCGTACGCCTGGAGATCCACGGACCGGTGTACGGCGGCGAGTTGGTCACCCGGCTCACCGACGACGAGATCGACGCGGGTCTGATGCGGCTGCCGGTCGCGGGCACCGGCATCCAGGCCCGCGAACTGACCCGGCACCGCATCGTGGTGGCGCTCCCCGCGGGCCACCGGCTCGCGTCACGCGCGGAGATCGGCATGGCCGACATCCAGGACGAGCCCGTCGTCAGTCACCCCACCAACCGGGGCGCGGGCATCGTGGCGCTGATCCACACCGCCTATCTGGCGCACGGGTCCAGTCCGCGCATCGTCCAGGAGGCGCCCGACACCCACACGATCCTGACGCTGGTCGGAGCCGGTGTGGGCATCGGCTTCGTGCCCTCCTCCGCCGGCCACCTGAAGGTGCCGGGCGTCGTCCTCATCCCGGCCCGCGACATCCCGCCCCTGCCCCTGGCCCTGGCCTGGCGCGCGGGCGACCCGAACCCGGCCCTGCACGCCCTGATCGACCTGCTGGACGAGATCGCCGGTGACTGCGGGGCCGGTCCCGCCTGACCGGGCGGCCGCCGCATCGTGGTCACGGCGACCTATAGTCGATCTCATGAGTCGTTGGCAGGAACTGACCGGTGGGACGTCCGGTGGCGAGTACGCCGCCCGGTTCGAGGCGCTGGCCCGCAGTGGGAAGGACATGCACGGAGAAGCGGCGTTCTGCGCCGCCCTCGTGCCCGCCGGGGCCCGCGTGCTCGACGCCGGGTGCGGCACCGGGCGGGTCATGATCCGGCTCGCGGAGCTCGGGTACGACTGCGTGGGGATCGACCTGGACGCCTCCATGCTGGACGTGGCGCGGGAGCGGGCGCCCGGGCTGCCGTGGTTCCAGGTCGACCTCGCCGAGTTCGACCCGGCGGCGCTCGGCGTTGCCGCGGACTTCGACCTCGTGGTCGCCGCCGGGAACGTCCTGCCGCTGCTCACCCCCGGAACCGAGGCCGCCGTGGTCGAACGCCTCGCCGCGGCCCTCCGGCCGGGCGGCCTGCTGGTCGCGGGCTTCGGCCTGGACGCCGCCCACCTCCCCGTGCCGCCCACCATCACGCTGGCCGAGTACGACGCCTGCTGCGAGGCGGCCGGCCTCAGCCCCGTCGACCGCTTCTCCACCTGGGACGCCGCGCCCTACGACGGCGGCGGCTACGCCGTCAGCGTCCACCGCGCCGACACCTGACGCGGCGCCGCGCGCAGGTAGGCCGCCGCGTGCCCGCTGCCCTACGCTCCATGAGCATGCTGATCGAGCACCGTGGAAAGCGGCCCGTGGTCCCCGACTCCGCCTATGTCGCGCCGTCGGCCGTGCTGTGCGGCGCGGTCGTCCTGGGCGAGCGCGCCCGCGTCCTGCACGGAGCCGTCCTCACCGCGGAGGACGGCGAGGTGCGCACCGGCCGGGACGTCGTGGTGATGGAGAACGCCCTGGTCCGCGGCAGGGCCGAGCATCCCGCAGTGCTGGGCGACTCCGTTCTGGTCGGCCCGCACGCCCACGTCAACGGGGCACACGTCGAGGACGAGGTCTTCGTGGCGACCGGTGTGTCGATGTTCCCCGGCGCGGTGGCCGGAGCCCGCTCGGAGCTGCGGATCAACAGTGTGCTCCACGCCAACTCCCGGCTGAGTCCGGAGAGCGTGGTGCCCATCGGATGGATCGCGGCCGGGGATCCGGCCCGGCTCTTCTCGCCGGACCAGCACGACGCGTTGTGGGAGGAACAGGAGGGCCTGGACTTCCCCGGCACCGTGTACGGCGTGCCGCGCGGCACGCCGATGCGTACGGTCATGGAGCGCCAGGTCGACTTCTACGGCGCACACCGGGAGGACCGGACCCTGCCCGACTGACGTTCCGGACACCTCGCCGACCTCCTTGCCTGCCGCCTTGCCGTCGACGGAGAGACCGAGGATGTGTCCGTCTACTCGTAGGTGCGGTTGAGCAGTTCGAAGAACACGTCGCCGCGCACGATCTCGAACGGGTCGTCCAGCAGCTTCGCCAGCTCCGCGATGTCGCTCGGCGTCCAGCTCCACGCGTTGATGGCCGCGGCGACGAACATCGGCTCGTCCGGGTCGCGGCCCTCGATGTGGTGCACCAGCGCGTCCCGGAAGTCGGCGCCCTTGCCCTGCGGGTAGAAGTTGCCGATCACCGGGATCCCGGCCGTGCGGGCCTGCAGATCGCCGGTCTCCCAGGACTGGATGACACCCCGCAGCGGCGTGTTCTTCCGGAAGGACGCCATGACCTTCTCGTCGAACGGCACCCAGCCGTCGTTGTCCGCGTTGCGCGGGTTGTAGGCGTAGACGAGATCCATGCCGGTGCGCCGCAGGTAGCGCCCGGTCAGCTCGGTGTACGCGTCGAGCGCCGCCTCGGGCCACGAGCCCGGATAGGTGTAACCGGCGCCGGAGGGACCGCAGATGAGCAGGTCGTTGTCGGTGGCCGTCTTCTGGTAGTACGCGAGCTGGGCGGGCCCGATGTCGGCGAGCAGCGGGCTCACCGTCCAGTTGACCGGGACGTCGCCACGCTTGGGGTCGTCCCAGATGTCGCGCATGCGGCGCTGGCAGTACTGGATGTTGTCGCCCTCGCCGACGGTGAACGTGACGTACACGCGGTTGCGCAGCTCGGCCTTGGGGCGTGCGGGCACCCGGCCGGAGACCTTCGCCGGGACACCGGCGTGCACGGTGCCGTTCATGTAGAAGTCGGCGGCGACCACCGGCACACCGTGCTGCGAGGCGCGGTCGACGCCGCCCCACTCACCGGCCACGTCGTTGGGGAACCATCCGGCGTACGGGGTGGTGGGCTCGACCTTGGTGAGCACCTCGTCGAGCAGCTTGCCGGTGTCTCCGGACGGCGGCAGCCACAGCACCATGGCCCGGCTCGCCACCACGTAGTCCCGGAAGTATGGGAAGGGCTCGACGCGGGTGGGCGCGGTGGCGGTCGCGGTCACCAGGTACTGGTTCCACAGGTCGACGTCGACGGTCAGCCTGCCGGTACCGGCCGGTGCCTTGAAGTGATAGACGAAGTAGCCGCCACCGTCGGCGAAGCGGTTCTGCTTGTCGCCGAGCGAGGAGTTCAGTCCGTCGAACAGATACGGCTTCTCGGCCTCCGTGCCGGGCGTGAACGACGCGAGCTCCTTGCCGTCCGCCGTGACCTTCACCGAGCCGACCGAGGCGCCCCAGCCGTCGTCGCCGAAGGAGTCCTGGAAGCGGAGGTAGACATCGTTGTCGCCGCCCAGTTCGGGGCTGAGGTCGAGCGTGCGCACCTTCCGGTTGGAGGTGTCCCTGATCCGCTCGCTCTCCCGTGCCACCTCACGCCACTTCACTCCGCTGACGTTGACCGTCCGCGTCGGCGGCAGACCGGACAGCAGGGCGTGGTCGCAGTGCGGGAAGAGCGTGTCGAGCTGCCAGCGGTAGGTGGCCAGGACGTCGTCCGCGTCGAAGCGGCCGCGCAGGTCGACCAGGGTCTTCAGGCCGTGGTCGCGTGCCTGGTCGGCGGTGGCGGCCACCCCGTTCTTGAGCCCGGCGAGCGTGGTGGCGACGTTCACGGAGTCCGGCACGTCGGGGTCGACCAGGACCGCGCCGCGCACCCGGTCGCGGTACCGGCCCACCAGGTCCAGGGCGTTGTCGTGCCGGGTGAGGGACGCGCCGGTGCTCGACAGCCACCGCCGGTCGGCCGCGCCGTCGTCGAAGGTGAGGTAGAGGCGTGGGCCACCGCGGTTCACCGTCCCTTGAAGGGTCGTCAACAGCAGCTGGTCGTAGCCGTTCAGGTCGCCGACGTGGGCGACGTCGAGCCGGGTCGGCCGTCCGAAGGACGGCAGCAGGCGGGCTGTCGAACCGCGTCCGGCGCGCGTCGACGCTGCCGCCGGGCCGGACAGGGAGATCCCGAAGGTCCCGGCCGCCAGGGCCGCACCGCCGGTCTGCAGGAGGGTTCTTCGTGTCACCATCGACGTTCACTGCCTCTCGAATGGGCACCGCTGACATCGTTGTCGAACCGTCGGTGAACGTAACCAGTGGGCGGACCGTTGTCCATGGGATGCGCACACACTTTTGCGTCAACGGCCCGCTGTACGGGCGGTCTTGCCCCGTGGGGCGCGTTCGGCCAGGGTGAGAGGTGGTGCGGGTGGCAGACCTTCGCGCACCGAACCTGATCACGGGGGTGACATGGGTTCCGGAACGGCTTGGCCGGACGGTTCGGCATCGGGTGCGGGAGCGGAAGGCACGCGCGTACGAGACGTGGTGCGTGATGTCGTCGCCGAAGTGGCCCCGGAGGAGCAGCCGCTGGTGGCGGGGCTCTCCCGGTTCGACGACGCCACCGTGGTGCGGCGCCTCGGCAACCGTCGCCGACGGCGTGAACCGCTGGGTTTCGGCTTCGGTGAGGCCGTCGCGCTGGTGACGCCCGTGGTGTGGCTCGCGGTGAATCAGACGGCGCAGCGGGTCGTGGGTGCCGCGCTGGACGGCGCCGCCGTCCGGGCGCGTGCGGTGTTCCGCAGGCTGTCGCGCAGGCCGCCCGAGGTCGTCACGGTGCCGCCGCTCAGCCGTGAACAGCTGCTCATGGTGAGGACGTTGGTGTTGGAGGTCGCCGCGGAGCGCGGTCTGGAAGCGGAGCGGGCGGAGGGCGTCGCCGACGCGGTGGTGGCCAGGCTGGTGCTGTCCGAGCCGGGGGCCGCCGATCCCGACGACCCGGACAGCCCGCCCAATGCCGCCGGTCCCGCTGGTCCAGGTGGTCCGCCCGATCCGGCCGGTCCTGGTGATACTGCTGGTCCGGC
Source organism: Streptomyces sp. EDA2-14 (assembly GCF_054963755.1). Lineage (NCBI taxonomy): Bacteria > Bacillati > Actinomycetota > Actinomycetes > Kitasatosporales > Streptomycetaceae > Streptomyces > Streptomyces sp. EDA2-14. The sequence goes on along the minus strand of NZ_JBUEGE010000005.1, from coordinate 366,728 downwards.
CGGTCCCGCGGGGCCTGCCGGGCCCACCACGCCGCCCGACGGTGCGGCGTGACGCTCCGCCCGTCCAGCGGTTCGGCGTCCACCGGTTCGGCGTCCAGCGGTTCCGTATCCGCCGACGCCGCGTCCGCCGACGCCGCGTCCGCCGACGCCGTGCCCGGCGCGGAGGAGCGCCCTGGCACGGCCCGGCTCGACGAGCGGGTCCTGGCGGCCGGGACCACCCTGCGGTTCGTCCTGCTTCTGCTGCTGGTGGCCGCGGCCGGCGCCAACATGGTCCCCAGGGTCGTCTGGCACCTGCTCGCGTCGTCGGAGCTGGCCGACAAGGCATGGGCGTGCTGGATGGCGGCGGGCATCGACGCCTCGGGCCCCCTGAACGCGGGCTACGTCGCATACGCCCACAACGTCGCGCCGTTGAAGGCGTGCACGGCCCGGTACCAGCAGGACTTCGACGGGGTGTCGCTCGCGGTGGGGGCGGCGGCCGTCGCCGTGGCCGTGGCGGTGTACTGGCTGCTGCCGGTCTGGCGGACGCGGCGCTCCAAGGTCGCCTCCATGGACACGATGGACGTGCACGGCGGGCTGCGGCCCCTGCTCGACGAACTGGTGGCCGTCGCGGGACTCACCCACCCGCCCCGGTTCGTCGTCGACCCGGCGGCGGTGTCGACGGCCGGCGCCGTCGCGTTCGGCCGTCGGCGCGCTCCCGTGATCCGGCTCGACGGCGGCCTCGTCGCGATGTGCGACGCGCAGCGCGAGCGGTTCCGGGCCGTGGTGCTCCACGAACTCGCGCACCTGCGCGGTGGGGACACCGTCGTCACGTACGCGACCGTGGCCCTGTGGCGGGTGTTCCTCGTGCTCGTCCTGCTCCCGTGGGCGGCGGTGAGCGTCGACATCCTCTTCATCGCCGGGACGCCCGACGCCCGCGGGCAGTTCGCCCCGTTCAACGCGCACGACCTGGCCCTCGCAGGCCTGATCGTGCTCGCTGTCTACCTCACCCGCGCCGGAATCCTGCGCAACCGCGAGATCTACGCCGACCTCATGGCGGCGCGCTGGGGCGCGGGCGCGGAGCCGTGGGAGGAGCCCGACCGGCAGCCCGCCGGGAGGTGGCCACGGCTGGTCCGCGGATTCCTCGAACTGTGGCGCACCCACCCGTCGTGGGAAGTGCGCCGGACGTCGCTGACCGACCCGAAGGCGCTGTTCGCTCTGGAGCGCCTGCCCCTGTTCCTCACCGGGCTCGCCGCCGACGTCCTCGTCTGGCACCTCGGGAGCCTGCCGGGCGCCGCGCTCCCCGCGAAGTCGGCGCTCATCGCCGCACTGGCCGTGGGCGTCGCGGGCGTCGCCCTGTGGCGGGCGGTGCTGTACGCGCTCGTCACCGGGCAGCGGGCCCCGTCCGGAGCGCTCGTCGGCCTGTGGCTGGGCCCGGGCATCGTCGTGGGTGAACTGGTCGGTCCGGGAGCGGCGTACAACCACTGGCTGCCACCTCATCCCGAGGCGCTGCTGATCCTCGTAGCGGCGCTGGTCCTGGTGATGACGTGGACCGCGCACAACGCCGAGTGGTGGCTGCGGACCTGGCGCGGGCGCTCCCTGGCACCGGCCGTGCCGGCGGGTCTCGCGGCGCCCGCCCTCGTCCTCGCCTCCGTCCTGTACTGGTGGTACGCCGAGGGCCGCGCCCTCACCGACGGCTGGCCGTACACGACGGCCGGGCTGCTGGGCTCGTACGGTCTGCCGGGCCTGCCGCCCCCGGACATCGGCCCGCTGCTGGAGGTCGTTGCGGTGGTGGGTGTGCTGCCCGGCACCGACGCCTCCGTGGACACCTTCTGGTGGGCCGGGGTGCTGCTGTGGACGCTTCCGCTGCTGGCTGCCGTCGTACGCCCGTCCTCGCGCGCCCCGAAGTGGCTTGCCGGTGCGTTGCCGGGGATGGCCGACCCGCTCGCCCCGAACCGATGGGGGCCGGGCCGGCTCCTTGCCGCGGGTCTCGCCGGGGCCGCCGTCTGCTGGGCGGGTCTCGCGCTTGCCCTGGCCCACCAGCACACACCGGACCCGGCGGCCGTGCGCACGACGGGCCCGTTCCAGCTCGCGCACCTGATGTGGCCGGTCCTGGTGATCTGCGGTGCGATGGCCCTGACGGCCGCCGTCGTCGCCGCGCTGACGGAGTCGGCGTGGCTGCCCGCCGGGCTCGTCGCGGCGGGTGTCACCGGGCTGCTGGGCGCCGGGGCCACCTTCCTCCTGATGGCGACGGACGGCTGCCTCGGCCCGCTCAACACCATGACCAGCACGTGCGGTTGGCTGCCGAACGCGGCGGGTCCGCTGGTGCGGACGGAGCTGGCCTACGTGCTGTGCCTCGGGACGCTGCTGGCCGGTCTGGCCGCCTTCGTGGGGCGCGGCGCCGGGGTCATCGGGCGACGGCTCGGCCGAGCTGTGCGCCGGCCGACGGTGCGCACCGCTTCGGAACGCCGAACTCCGCGAGGATGGGGGAGAGTTGCCCGCGTGGCGGCCGTCGCGGTCGTGGTCGCCGGAGTCGGTACGACACTCTTCGCCGCCCAGTCGCCTGCCCCGGCCGCCCGCTCCTCCCGGCCGCCGGAGGCGATGCTGGACCAGTCGACGCCGACCCCCTCGGCGGAGCTGACCCGGCTGGAGGGCAAGGCGTGGGCGGCGGTCGGAGGGCTGGACCACCTCAACGCGTTCATGGCGGCGGAGCGTGACTACACCGCCGCGGTGAAGGTGGCCGGAAACTCCGCCTCGGACACCGAATTCGAGGCGGCCATCGCCAAGTTGAAGCCGCGCTGCGCCACGCTGGCCCGGTCGGCGCGGCGGGCCGGCGCGTACTTCCGTGTGCCCGAGCCGACGGGTCAGCAGATGTGGTCGTCCGTCCTCACCCGTCACCGGCAGTTGGCCACCGCCTGCCGGGCGCTCACGGCGCGGCCCGGGGTCGGGACCGCCGAAGCCGCCACGGCCGCCCGGCAGTCAGCCGTCGACTCGACCGACGCGATGATCTACTGGCTCGCCGAGACGGGCGCGATCCGGCAGAAACCCTCGTGAAGGCGGCGTGAACATCCTGCGCTCAACCGGGCAGCGATACGACAGGTTCATGGCAAGCCTGTGAGCACGCCACTACGGTCGGTTCATGGGGAACGTCAAAGTGCATACCACTCGGGGGAGTTGGCGTACGTCGGGCAAGACCGCCCTACCCGTCACACTCGCCGTACTGACCGCAACGCTCGCACTGACCTCGTGCGGCGGTGACCAGAAGACCGAGGACAAGGCCAAGAAGCCGAGCGAAAGCCACACCGTCGTCCTGGAGGCCACCTCCGACTACGGCAGGCCGATCGCCATCAACTACTTCGGCACGGCGACCGGGCCGAAGGGCATGACCACCTTCGGCGAGAAGGGCAAGGGAGACCTGTCGGCGGCGTCGCCGTGGAAGGTCACGCTCACCGTGAAGGGCAAGAACCCGTGGGTTCACCTGTCGGCCAACGGGACCGGCTGCCTCGGACGGGCGACCGGGGGAGCCTCCTGCGAGACAGGAGCCATCCCCGACGAGGCCAACATCGAGGGCAAGGGCACCCACACGTGCCGGATCACCATCGACGGCAAGGTCGTGGCGAAGAAGTCGTACACGTATCCCACGATCATCCCCGTCACCTGCCTCACGCCGCTCAGCGGCAAGAAGAAGTGAGGGGCCGTGACCGATGACACCGCGGGATCCGTCCCGCCGAAGGACTCACGGCGGCGCACCCTGCTCATCGCGCTGCTCGTCCTCCTCCTGCTCGTCGCCGGCGTGCTCGTGTGGATCCTCGCGCCCGGCAGCGGCGGCTCCGACGACTCGGACTCGCCCCTGCGCGACGAACTCAACCGCTCCGCGGACCTGCTCCGCGGCGCGCCGGCGCTCCATTACACGGGCACCATCAAGGTCAAGGGCCAGGAGGACTCCCGCGTCGACCTGATCGTGGACAACCCCGGCGACGGACTGGGCACCTTGGGCAAGCCGGACGCGCCACTCGACTACGTGGGCGTCGACGGCAAGTCGTTCGTCCGCGGAAACACGGAGGCGTGGCGGGGACTCGGCATGGACAGCGCGTCCAAGGTGCTCGCGCAGGATCCGCGCCTGCTGGCACCGGGTGTGTTCTTCCGCAAGGACCTCGCCTCGGTCCTGGCGCCCCCGGCGCTGGCGAAGACCCTGCTGTTCAAGGGTGTTCCGGACAAGAAGATCACCGCGGGCGACCCCGTCAAGGTGGGCGATCACACCTGCAAGCCCGTCCACGCCGACGGCATGACCGTCTGTCTGGGCGAGAAGGTGAAGGGCGACGCCCGGTTCGTCGACCGCATCAGCTTTCCCGGGAAGTCGCTCGTGCTCGACATCGAACCGGTGTCGCGGAAGGCCGTCCGGCAGTTCTCCAGCGACTTCCGCTCGGAGCTGCCCATGACGTACGAGGCGGTCAACGACCAGATCGACGTGACCAACCAGATCCTCCACGACTACAAGGGCAAGTGCGCCCCGACGGCCTGCACCTTCCGGTCCCGGACGACCGTCACGTACCTCGGGTCCTCCACGGCTCCCGAGGCGTCCAAGGACGTGCGGGTGCAGTACACGTGGGTCATGGAACGGGACGGGAAGCGGGTGAAGGCCGGACCGGGCTGCTCCGGCACGCTGCTGATCAAGCCCGGCCGGTCGAAGGACCTGTCCTGCACCGCCACCGGTTCCTCGGTGCCCGCCGGCCAGACCAGCGGCCAGTACAACGGGGCCATCCACACCTCCGACTTCGCGCTCACCAAGGCCGAGTACGAGGACGTGGTGCGGCTTGCTGCCGACAACGCCAAGAAGGTCGAGGCCCTCCACGACCTGCCGTCCGTGGACTGACTCCGATCAGTGAGGCCGGGGGGCGTCCGAATTCGACTCCCCGGCCTCAGTCACGTCACGGGATCAACCGCTTGTCTGCACGCCGTCTTCACGCAGGTGGGCCTGTTACCCGGTTATGACATGGCGATCTTGACTTAAAGGGCCGGTCAACAAGTAGGTTCGGTGTGCACTTACTTACCGTGACGAGCCGGCGGCCCACACGTCGGCAGGAGGGGGACGTCTCATGGGGTCCCATGCCCGACCCAACCGGCTGCACAGGACCGGAGCCCGGGTGGCGACGGTCGCGCTGTTCGGAGCAGTTCTGCCGATCACCGCCGGAGGGCTCGCGCAGGCCGCCACCCCCGCCGCCACACAGGCCGCCGACCAGGACCAGGGCGCGTCGGCCGCGAAGGACCAGGACGTCCCGGACATCACCGCCGACCACGCCTACCTCCTGGATGCCCGTGACGGCAGCCAGGAGCGCGAGATGTGGGCCGGGCCCAAGGCCGACGACAGTGTGTCGATGGCCAGCACGACCAAGATCATGACCGCGGTCGTCGTGCTCAAGCACCCGGAGTGGCTCGACCGGCAGATCACCGTGAAGCAGGAGTACCGGGACTACGTCCAGGAGAACGGCGCCAGCACCGCCGACCTCCAGACCGGCGACAAGCTGACGGCCCGGCAACTGCTGCACGCCATGCTGATCCCCTCCGGCGGGGACGCCGCCATGGCCCTCGCCGACAACTACGGCATCGGGGACACCACGGAGGCGCGCATCGCCAACTTCGTGGGCCAGATGAACGTCGAGGCGGCGCAGCTGGGCATGACCGGCACCCACTTCGACTCGTTCGACGGAATCTCGCACGGCGACAACCGCAGCACCGCCCGCGACCTGGCCAAGCTCGGCCAGCGCGCCATGCTCCAGCCGGTCTTCGCCGACGTGGTCAAGCAGAAGAAGTACGAGGCTGAGGCCCCGGCCGCCAACGGTCGCACCCGGTACTACACCTGGGAGACCACGAACGACCTGCTCAGCAACTACGACGGCGCCCTGGGCGTCAAGACCGGCAGCGGCGCAGAGGCCGGCTACTCCCTGGTCTTCGCCGCGAAGCGGGACAACCGCACGCTGGTCGGTGCGATCGTCGGCGCCGACAAGGAGGTCTTCGGCGACGCGGCGAAGATGCTCGACTGGGGCTTCGCGCACTGACGGGACGGGATGTGCCGACGCCCTCTAAGGTTGCTTGTGTTCAAGCACCATGAGCGGGGGCGTCATGGCGCGTGTGGCCGGCGTGCACGGAGTGGGACAGCAGTTGATGGGCGAGCAGGGCTTGACCGTGGTCCCGGTGTCACCGGCGCCCGCACCGGGAGCGCGCAGGATCGTCGTCGCCCGGACCGGAGCGGCAATCGCCGGCGTGCTTCGTGTCGCGTGACCGCGAGGACCGGACGGAGCCGCGCCGATTCCTTCTCGCGACGGCGGTGACCCGGGACCCCGAGGCGGCGGACCCCGGCCGAGACGGGGCCGGAGCGGCCGCGGCGCGCGAGCGCGTCGTGGAGCTGTTCACCGGGCCTCTGGGGTATCAGCACGTCACCGATCTCGGCCTCGATCCGACGAGCGATCAACTGATGCGGAAGCTGCGGGCGTTCTGCACGTCGCCCGACCGGCGACCGGACGACCTCGTCGTGGTCTACGTCGCCGGGCACGGGGAGATCCGCGACGGCGGCGAGCACGTACTGCTGACGTCCGGCACGGACCCCGAGGGCGTCCAGGACGCCCTGCCCACGCCGACACTGGTCCGCACGCTGCTGCGTGGAACCGCCGTCCGGCGGATCCTGCTGCTGCTCGACACGAGTCATTCGGGGCAGGGCGGCGCTGAACCGCTCGCGTCCGCACTGGTCAGGACGAGCGGCGACCGGGACCAGGAATCAGGGAGGCCCCGGACGGATCTTGTCGTCGTCTCCTCGGACCAGCCGTGCGAGCGGGCCGTGAGCGGTTCGTTCTCCGAACTGCTCGCCCGTGCGGTGGACAGCCCGGCGGTGGCGGGCCGCGTCCCGCCGACCCTGGCGCTCGACGCGGTGGTGCAACAGATGAACGATCACGCCGACCGCCCCCGCGATCAGCGCATCGGCCTCGCGCGGATCGGTCCGACCGGTGCGATGCCCCCCTTCCTGCCGAACCCGCGCCACGAGTCACGCATCCCGGAGACCGACCTCGCGCTTCAGCGGGCGGTCCAGTGGAAGGAACCCGCCGAGCGGCGGGGCTGGTGGTTCTGCGGCAGGCGGACGGCGCTGGCCGGGATCACCGCCTGGCTGCGGGCCCGCGACGAGGACACGCCGCGTCTCCTCGCCGTGACCGCAGGACCCGGGTCCGGCAAGACGGCCACCCTCGGGCTCGTCGCCGCGCTGACGCACGAGGAACGGCGCCGCACCGTCCCGCTGGACACCCTCGGCCTCACCGCTGCCGAACTGCCGGCCCCCGGCGACATCGACGTCAGCGTCTACGCACGGAGCCTGACGGACGACCAGGTCCTTCAGGACCTGGCCGCCGCGGCCCGCGTCGAGGCCGCCACGGTCGGCGAGCTGGCCGAAGCGCTGAAGCACAGGGCGTCCGCCGGCCGACCGTTCACCGCTCTGATCGACGCCCTGGACGAGGCGTCGACCCCGTACAGCCTGTGCGGCCGTGTCCTGCTGCCGCTGATCCGGCACAGCGGCGGAGCGGTCCGGTTCCTGCTCGGCACCCGACCGCACCTTCTGGGCGAACTCGGCCTGCGCCGCGCACTCCAGATCGACCTCGACGCCGACCCGTACGCGGATCCCGACGCCCTGCTGAGGTGCACGGTCCGCAAGCTGCTCGAAGGGCACCCCGACTCGCCGTACCCGGAGTGTCCGGAGGCCCTGCGGACGGCCGTCGCCAAGAAGGTGGCCGAGGCCGCAGGGGACTCGTTCCTCGTGGCGCGGATCTCGGCAGGCACCTTGGCGGCCCGCCCCGATGTCCCCGACCCCGACGACCCGGACTGGCCGGCCGCCCTGCCGCGCGTCCCCAGCGACGCGCTGCGACAGGACATGAGCCGACGCCTCGGCGCCGACGCCGACCGCGCCGCCGACCTGCTGCGACCGCTGGCCTTCGCGGAGGGGCAGGGCCTGCCCCGGGAGGATGTGTGGGCGCCACTGGCCGGTGCGTTGGCGGGGAGGCCGTACACCGACGACGACCTGATGTGGCTGCGGCGCGCAGCAGGGGCGTACGTCGTCGAGGCCGCGGAGGACGGGCGGTCCACGTACCGGCTGCACCACGCGGCCATGGCCGAGTACCTCAGGGAGGACAGGGGCCGGGCCGGGGTCCATGCCGCCGTGACACGTACCCTCGTCGCGCGCGTTCCCCGCCGGGCCGACGGCACGCACGACTGGGCGCGCGCCCACCCGTACGCCCGGCGACACCTGGCATCCCACGCGGCGCGCGCCCAAGAGCTCGACGCTCTGGTCGTCGACGCCGAGTATCTGGTGAACGCCGACCCCAACGAGCTGATGCCGCATCTGGACTCGGTGCGGTCCACGGCCGCCCGGCAGGCGGCGGAGGTGTACCGCACCTCCTTCGCCAGACACCGTGGCATGGACGCGGGCAAACGCCGCCGGGTCCTCGCCCTCGACGCCGCACGCTGCGGCGCGTCGGCCCTGCTGGCGGCGCTCAACCGGGGCAGCGGCCAGGGCGCTTGGAACCCCTTGTGGAGTTCCGGTGGCACGCTGTCCGCCGGCCTGCATGCCACGGTCACCCACGAGTCGGGTAAGGTGCGCGCGGTGGCGTGTGCGGAGTGGAACGGACGGCGCACCGTCGTCGCCGGTTACGGCGACACGACCGTACGGCTGTGGGACCTGGCCGGGGAGCGGCGGATCGGCGAGTGGGAGACGGGGCACGCCGGCGCCGTGACCGCACTGGCGTGGACCGTTCTGGACGGCCGGCCGCTCGTCGTCACCGGCTCCGGCGACCGGACGCTGCGGGTGTGGGACCCGGCGACCGGGCAGCGCTTGGGCGAGCCGATCGCCGGTCATGAGGCCCCCGTGACCGCGCTGGCGTGCACGGTCCTCGACGGGCGGACCGTGGTCGTGAGCGGCTCCGAGGACAGCACCGCCCGCATGTGGGACCTGGCCACCGGCCGGCTGGTGGGCGAGCCGATGCGGGGCCACACCGCCCCGGTGTCCGCGGTCGCGTTCGCCGAGGTGGACGGGGACACGGTGGCGGTGACCAGTTCCAGGGACCGCAGGGTGAAGGTGTGGAACCTCGGCGGCGACGGACCCACCCCCGCGTACGAGTGGCGCCACTCCTCCCGGATCAGCTGCATGGCGTGTGTCGAACTGGACGGGCGGCCGGTCGTCGTCACGTGCTGCACCGACCGGCGGGTGCAGGCCTGGGACCTGATCGACCGCACGCTGCGCAAGGAGATCAGGACCGACCACGACCGGGCGATCGGCGCGGTCGCGTGCGCGGTTCAGGACGGCCGCCTCGTGACGGTCACCGGCTCGGACGACGGCGCCGTCAAGGTGTGGGACATGAACACGGGGGAGCACCTGGGCCGACAGCCGATCGGGCACTCCGCCGAGGTGACGGCCGCCGCCTGCACGGAGCTGGGCGGAACACTGGTCGCCGTCACCGGCTCCGAGGACCGGTCCGTCCACGCATGGGATCTGACCACTGCGGGAAAGCTGATCGGCGGCCGGGTCAACGCGGCGACCGCCGTGGCATGCACCAGCCTGAACGACCGCCCCGTGGTCGTCACCACCCACGGCGACCTGTCGATGCGGCTCTGGGACACCGCCACCGGCGAACTCCTCGACTCGCACCGGCTCGGCCACACAGGCGCCGTCACCGCACTGACCTGCGGCCTGATCCGGGGACAACCGGTCGCCGTCACGGCCTCCGAGGACGCGACGGTACGCGTCTGGGACGTGGCCACAGGGCGGGAGCTCCCCGGCCCCGGCTTCGTCCACGACGGCCGGGTCAACGACGTGACGAGCATGACCCTGAACGGCCGGTGCATCGCCGTCGGCGCGGCGGAGGACGGCACGGCACGCGCCTGGGACGTGGAGACCGGCGAACCGTTCGGCCGGCCCCTGACCGTCCATGTGGGCCCCAGCGAACTGGGCGTCCGCGCCCCGCTCTCCACGGTGGCGTGCGGCGAACTGCACGGGCGCCCCGTCGGAGTCGTCGGATCGCCGCGCGCCGAGCTCCGGGTGTGGGACCTGGTCACGGGCCGGCCACCGGTGTTCCCCTCCGGGGAACAGCTGCCGAGCCGCCCGTACGCCTCGATGAGCATGAGCCGTGACGTCAGCGCGCTGGCCTTCGCCGCGCGGGGCCCCGCACCCGAGGGCGCCTCACCGGTCGTCGTCACGGCGGGGCGCAGCGGCCGGATCCGTGTGTGGGACCTGACCTCCCTGCGGGTCGGCACTCCCTTGACGGGGTACCAGGCGACCTGGAACGGCCTGCGGGACCGTGGCGCCGCGGTGACGGCGGTGACGACGACCGAACTGGACGGGCGGCGCGTCGCGGCCACGTGTTCCGACGACCGGACGGTGCGTCTGTGGGACCTGGACACACACCGGGCCCTGGGAGCCGTCGACCTCCCCGACCCGTGCCACGCGGTGGCGTTCAGCCCTGAGGGGCATCTGGTCTGCTGCTACGGCGACCACATCACCGTGCTCAACCGGGCGACGTAGAAGACGCTCGCGCTCGGGCGCGGATCCGTCGAGGGCCCGCGACGATGCGGGCCCTCGACGGATGCCGAGGACGCGACTCAGTCCTCCGGCGGAGGCGGCGGCACCGGGGCGCCGTCCGGAGGCGTGATCTTCGCGTACGTACGGGAGACGGGGGTCTCGCCGCCCGCGGCCTCGTCGTGCTGCTCCGGGCGGTCCTCCGGCGGCAGCAGCGCGGCGCGCTTCGCGCCCGGGTCCCAGCCGGTGTCCACGACCCGCTTCTGCCAGGTGATGGCCGCGGCGAGGATCAGCAGGCCGACCACGAGCATGAGGATCACGCCCGCGACGTCACCCGCCTTGGCGACGTTGCCGAGGATCAGGCCGAGCCAGCCGAAGTCGGCGTCGCCGAACGTGGTGTTGGCCGAGCCGAACGAGCCGAGCACGCCGAGCAGGAACGCGGGCAGGAACGTGATCAGTACGCCGTTGAGGAACGAGCCGAGGGCCGCCCCGCGGCGCCCGCCCGTCGCGTTGCCGAAGACGCCCGCCGCACCACCGGTGAAGAAGTGCGGGACGAGCCCCGGAAGGACGAGGGCCGTGCCGAAGGCGGGCTTGAAGACACCGACGAGCAGACCGAGGCTGACCAGACCGCCGACGAACGAGCAGATGAAGCCGACGAGCACGGCGTTCTGCGCGTACGGGAAGACGATCGGCGCGTCCAGCGCGGGGATCGCGCCCGGCACCACCTTCTGCGCGATGCCCTGGAAGGCGGGGACCAGCTCGCCGAGGATCGTACGGACACCGAACAGGATGACGGCGACGGCGATGCCGAACTGGAGGCCCTGGTTGACCGACGACATCAGGTAGTTGCCGACGCCCGTGGAGGCCGCGCCGCCGTCCGTCGCGAACGCCTTGAACGCCTCCGTCTTCCCGACCTTCGCGAGGAAGACGATCGCCATGATCATGTAGATGAGCAGCATCGACAGGGCCGTGGCCACCATCGAGTCACGCAGGAAGCGCAGCCCCTCGGGCAGGTTCATCTCCTCCGTCGAGCGGCTCTTCTTGCCGACGGCCTGACCGGTGGCACCGGAGACGATGTACCCGGCGGTCCCGAAGTGCCCGACGGCGACCGTGTTGTTGCCGGTGACGCGCTTGGTCCATGGATGGGCGAAGGCCGGCATCGCGACGAGCATGATGCCGAGCAGCACCGCACCGGCGACGACCACGACCCACGAGGTGACGCCCGCGGTGGCCATCACCATGGTCAGCAGCGTGGCCATGAACAGCATGTGATGGCCGGTCAGGAAGACGTAGGAGAGCGGGGTGAAGCGGGCAAGCAGCAGGCTGACGAGGAAGCCGAGGATCATCAGCCATGCCACGCGTGAGCCGTACTCGGCCTGCGCGATGCCGACGATCGCCTCGTTGGTGGGGATCACACCGTGCGAACCGGTGGCGCCCGTGATCATCGTGCCGAGCGGGGCGAGCGAGTTGGTGACCAGCGTCGCGCCCGCGCCGATCAGCAGGAAGCCGAGGGTCGCCTTGATGGCGCCGCCGATGACCTGGCCGGTGGTCTTCTTCAGCGCGATGAGACCGACGGCCGTGATGATGCCGATGAGATAGGCGGGGACGCTGAGAATCTCGTTGACGATGAATTTCGCGATGTCCACGAGGGTGTTCATGCGGACTCCTGGGGAGGGGGAGCGGAAGCGGGAGCGGTGGGGATCACACGTCGTAGAGGTCGCGCATGGCCGCGTCGACCTCCTTGGTGCTGGTGAAGTCCTCGATCACCCGCACCGGCACCCCCACGTCGCCGAGCGTCCGCGCGATCTCCCGCGACGTCATGATGGCCACGGCCTCCGACGCCTTGCCCTTCGCGGAGATGGTGTCGGTCGCCTCGGTGGTGATGTACCGGCCCCACTTCCAGCGGTCGAGCACCTTGTCCAGCGTCGACTTGAGGAACAGGCTCGTGCCCACGCCGTTGCCGCACACCGTCAGAATCTTGTGCATGCCGTGTCCTGAGCCCTTGGACGCGGCCGCCGGAGGCGTGCTGTCGGACGGCGCCGCGTCCTGCACTTCTTCGCCCGTGAGGATCTGCCGCAGCGCCTCCGGGGTCGGCGCGCGGTCGAGGGCGGCCGAGGTGTCCGGGTCGGCGAGCAGCCGCGCGAGGGCGCCCATCGCCTGCGTGTGCGCCCCGGCGTCCTGGGCGGCGAGCGCGACGACGAGGTGGACCGGGTCGTTCGTCTCGTGCCCGAAGTTCACCGGCGTCGAGAGCCGGACCCATGACATGCCCGTACGCAGCACGGCCGGTGAGGGCCGGGCGTGCGCGAAGGCGAAACCGGGCGCGATGACGATGTAGGGCCCGTTCTCCTCGACGTTGCGGAGCATCTCCTCGGTGTACGTGTCCGTGCTGACGTCCGTGGACACGAGCAGGCCGCCGGCGGTGCGCACGGCGGCCTGCCAGTCGGGGGCGGCCACGTCGAGGCGGATGGCCTCGACGGGAATCAGATCGCTGAGTTCACTCATATGAGCAGTGGTCCCGAGCGGCGCTCCCGTGTCAGCCCGACACGCCGGGGGACGGCACCTTCGTTATGAGGTTCCTTCGAGTGCCGTCCCCCGTGGCCGTGCACCCGGTCAGCGGGTGACCAGCAGCCCCCGGCTCCGCAGCACCCGCCGCTCCAGCGGGCTGAAGATCAGCAGATCGATCGCGATCCCGACGAGGAGGATCAGCAGGATCGCCAGGAACACCTGCGACATGCTGCTGTTGTTGCGGCCGTTCTCCAGCAACTGGCCGAGCCCCACGCCGAGGTCGGGAGACGAGGCGATGATCTCGGCGGCCATCAGCGAGCGCCACGAGAACGCCCAGCCCTGCTTGAGGCCCGCCAGATAGCCCGGCAGCGCCCCCGGCATCACGATGTGCCAGGCCCCGCGCAGCCCGGTCGCGCCCAGGGTCCGCCCGGCGCGCAGGAACAGCGGCGGGATCTGGTCGATGCCGGCGACGAGGCCGTTGGCGATGGACGGGACCGCGCCGAGCAGGATCACGGCATACATCATCGAGTCGTTCAGGCCCAGCCAGATCACGGCGGGCGGCACCCACGCCACCGACGGCAGTGCCTGGAGCCCCGACAGGATGGGGCCGATCGCGGCCCGGACGAAGCGCACCCGGGCCACCAGCAGGCCGAGCGGTGTGCCGATGGCAAGGGCGAGGAGGAAGCCGAACAGTCCGCGGGAGACGGACACCCAGATGGTGTCGAGGAGCGTGCCCTGCAGCCAGGCCGTGCGCACCTCGCCCCACACATCGGCGGGCGAGGCCAGCTTGTAGTCGGGCACGACCTCCGCCCACACCAGCAGCTGCCAGACCACCAGCACCACGGCGATCGCGGTGACGGGCGGCAGCACCTTGCGGCGCAGTGTCTGGCGCAGCGGCGTACGGACGGACCGCACGGTGTCGAGCGCGTCGAGCCCGGCCTCCAGACCCGCCAGATCGCTGGAATGGCGCGTCGCGCCGGGCGCGGTGGCGTCGTCCGTCGTGAGGTCGGGCCCGGCGGCGACGCCCTTCTTGCCGTCCACGTCGGCGGAGGCGACGGCGTTGTCAGTTGCGGCCATGGCGGCGGATCTCCTCACGCAGTTCTTCGGTGATCTCGGCGGACAGTTCGGCGACCGCGGTGTCCTCGAGGCGCCGCGGCTGCGGCACGTCGACCGTCCACTCGCGGGCGACGCGGCCGGGGCGGGACGACAGCAGCACGACACGCTGCGCCAGGCGCACCGCCTCGCGGACGTTGTGCGTCACGAACAGCACCGACACGCCCGTCTCCCGCCAGATGCGGGTCAGTTCGTCGTGCAGCACATCGCGGGTGATCGCGTCGAGCGCGGCGAACGGCTCGTCCATCAGCAGCAGCCGGCTGTCCTGAGCGAGCGCGCGGGCGAGCGCCACGCGCTGGCGCATGCCACCGGACAGCTCGTGCACCCGCTTGCCGTGCGCGTCCGAGAGCCGTACGAGGTCGAGCAGGCGCCGCGCCTCCGCGCGCCGCTCCTTCGCCGCGACCCCGCGCAGCTTCAGCGCGAGCTCGATGTTCTTGCCCGCGGTCAGCCACGGGAACAGTGCGTGTTCCTGGAACATCAGGGCGGGCCTGCCGTCCGTGGCGATGGTGCCCGCGGACGGCAGGTCGAGGCCCGCGACCAGATTGAGCAGGGTGGACTTGCCGCAGCCCGAGGCCCCCAGGAGGGTGACGAACTCGCCCGGCGCGACATCGAGCGTGATGTCGTCGAGGACGGGCTGCCGGCCACCGGGCGCACCCGGTGCGGGGAAGGCTTTCGATACGTGCTCGATACGGGCGGCGTACGGCACCGCCTCGGCGGCCCGGGCCGGCTGGGTGATCGTGGTGGCCATGGGCGTCACCTCCTGGGGACTCGTCAACGTGGCTGCTGAATGGGTTACTTGGCGCCGAGACCGGCGTCGTCGACCTCGTCCTGGCCCTCGGCCTTGAGGACCTTGTTGAGCGGCCGCAGGTCGTAGATGCCCTTCAGGTCGGGTCGCTCCAGGAGTCCGGACTTCACCGCGTGCTTCGCCTCGGTGTCGAGGGTGGCGGCCAGCGGGTCGTCGAGGAACGCGATGGACTTCCAGGCCGGGTCGATGACGTTGTCCGGCAGCGCCTTGCCCGACAGCTTCTGCAGCGCGTCGTTGGCGGAGGCCTTGGCCTTCTCCGGGTTGGCGTTGATCCACTTGTTGGTCTTCACCGAGCCACGCAGCACGGCCTCGACGACGTCCGGGTGTTCCTTGAGGAACTTCTGCGACACGATCATGTTCGTGATCACGAACTTCTTGTCCGGCCACAGGTCGGACTCGTCGAGCAGCTCCTTGGCGCCCTCGGCGACCAGCTTGGACGCGGTCGGCTCGGGCACCCAGGCGCCGTCGATGGAGCCGGACTTGTAGGCGTCCGGTGTGATCTTGTTGTCCGTGCGGACGACGGAGACGTCGCCCTTGCCGCTCTGCGCGTCGACCTTCCAGCCCTTCTCCGCGATCCAGTTGAGGAAGGCGACGTCCTGCGTGTTGCCGAACTGGGGCGTGGCGATCTTCTTGCCCTTGAGGTCGTTCTGGGACTTGATCTTCTTCGGGTTCACGACCAGCTTGACGCCGCCCGAGGCCGAGCCCCCGATGATGCGCAGGGACTTGCCCTTCGACTTGGTGTAGCCGTTGATGGCGGGGGAGGGGCCGATCCAGCCGATGTCGATCGATCCGGCATTGAGCGCCTCGATCTCGGACGGTCCCGCGTTGAAGGTCGACGGCTTGATCTGGGTGCCGCCGAGCTCCTTCTGCAGCAGCCCTTCCTGGACACCCACCAGGGCGGTGGCGTGCGTCAGGTTGGGGAAGTAGCCGATCTTCACCGAGTCGGCGGAGAGCTTCTTGGCGTTCTTGACGGCCTTGGCCTGGCCGCCGTCGTCGGCGGACTCGGAACCGTAGCCGCAGGCGCTCAGGGCGAGCGGGAGCACGGATATCGCGGCGAAGGTGCGCAGGATGGTGCGCGGGCGTGCGGCAGACACGGAGGTGTCCTCTCGGGGAATGGATGGTTCGGGGGAGACGCTCGGGGCGCCGTGGGACCGGGGCCGCGGGGACCGCGGGGCTCGCCGGCGTGGACGGACTCAGGCGGCCCGACAGATGGCGGTGCAGGTGCGGCCGAGGTCGATGTGGCGGCGCGAGGTCAGCGGCGGGCGCGACAGGACGGCGCGACGGCTGAACGTGCTCATGGCCACCCCCTGGCTTCCCCAGTTTTCCTACCTGACTGATAGGGATCGTGGCAGAAGGTGGCCCTCACCCCAAGAGGGTGTTCACAATATGGACGAGTGTGTCTCGTATTTTAAGAACGCTCAGGCCGGGAGAGGGAACGGAGGCTGCGCTCCGTTGAGGAAGTAGTCCCCGATGTCGCGGAGTTGGTGGCCGATCGGCTCGTACAGGGTGTGGGTGCGGGCGTTGCGCCAGAAGCGGTCGAAGCCGAGGCGTGCGGAGGCGGCGCGCGGGCCGACGATGTCGAGGGCCCGGGTGGTGGACTCCTGTGCGGCCCGGGCGGCGGCGGCCTCCGCCATGGTCACGAGGGTGGAGACCTCCGCGCACTCGTCGTACGAGAGGTCGTCGCCGAGGGCCAGCGCGTCCTGTACGGCGCCCAGCGCCTGGTCGGCGAGGGCGGAAGCGGAGCGGATGAGGACGGTGAGCTCCCCGTAGGCCGTCAGGACCTGCGGATCGTGCGGGCTCCCGACCGGCCACGCCGGGTGGAGCGGCGTCTGTCCCGTCCTGCTGTACTCGCGGGCCTCGGCGAGCGTCCCCTCGGCCGTGCCGAGCAGGACCTGGACGGAGATCAGGTGGGAGACGGGCGACGCCAGGGCCGTCCGCGGCGGCAGGAAGTCCTCGTCCGCGGGCAGCGGGCCGAGCACCTCCTCCGCGGCGACCGGCACGTCGTCGAACTCCACGCTGCCCCCGCCGGCGAGCCGCCGCCCGAAGGTGTCGGCGTCCCCGTCGATCACGACGCCGCGCCGGTCGGCGTCCACCACGACCGCGAGCGGCGCGCCCGTGTCCGCGAGGACGGCCCGGACGGCGATCCGGTCCGCGACCAGGACCCCGGTGGTGTAGTCCTGCCGGCCGTTGAGCACGAGGCCGTCGGCGGTCCTGGTCAGCGTCAGCACGGGCTCCTGCCGGGCGAAACCGCCGCCCCAGCAGCTCTGTTCGGCCGCGGAGCGCTCCTCGACCTGTGCGACGGGGGCGGGCCCGGCGAAGAACTGGGCGCTGCCCGCCAGGAAGTAGTGACAGCCCAGCAGTTGGCCGATCGCGCCGTCGGCGGCGGCGATCTGGCGGACCACCGCGCAGACGGCCGCCCACTCCCCGCCGTCCCCCTCGGCCCCGGCCGCCGCGGGCGGTGTCAGCAGGCCCGCCTCGCGCAGCCGGGACACCTCGTCGACCGGGGCCTTGCCCGCCTGCTCCCTGGCGACCGCGTCCGTGGCGAGGTCGTCCGCCACCTCGCGGGCCACGCGCAGCCAGTAGGGGGCGTCGGGCCCGGTGGTCCGGTCGTGCGGGGAGGCGGGGCGGGGCGACGCGGTGGCAGGGCCCATCACGGTGATCTCCTCAGGGTCGGTGGCGCGGCGCGGAGTCGGGGCTCTCCCGCAGGTCGGGCTGCCGGTCGGGTACGTACTTGTAGCCCACGCGCCGCACGGTGACGATCTGGTGGCGGTGGGCCCTGCCCAGCTTGCGCCGCAGTCGGGCGATGTGGACATCGACGGTGCGGCCGTCGCCGACGTGGTCGTAGCCCCAGACCGACGTCACCAGCAGCTCGCGCGTCAGCACGTGGTGGGGGCGCTGGACGAGATGCCTCAGGAGCTCGAACTCCAGGTAGGTGAGGTCGAGTTCGCGCCCCTCCAGCTCGGCGACGTGGCGCGTGGAGTCGATGCGGAGGGAGCCGTCCGTCACCGGTGCGGCCGGGGTGCGCGGGGCAGGGCCCGGCTGGGCGGCCGCCCGCTGGAGCGGGATCGGGTCCGCGGCCGTGACCGGCCGGAGCTCGGGCCGTGGCCTGCCCTCGGCGAACAGTTCGGCGGGGTCGGTGCCCTCCGGTACGAGCAGGAGGTATCCGACCATCGGTACGGAGCCGTGCTGCCCGGCACCGCCGCCCTGTGGGGCGTTGCGTACGAGGCTGAGGTGGCGGGAGTCGGCGAGCGGCGCGGTGGCGTGCGGGGCCCGGGTCTGCGGTGCCGTGGTCATGGCGGTTCGTCCCTCGGTGGTGTGTCGGTGCGCCGGGCGAGCGGTGGATCACGTCACCTGTTGCGTCCGGCGGGTGGGCGCGGAGTGGCACGGTCCGGGATGTGGACGGTGTGCCTTACGCGCGACAGCACGCGGCGCTGACGACGCGACCAAAGTCGACATGCCGACGACGAACGAGTCGTTGCTGCTTACGGGACATGTGCCTCATCCTGTGGGTCCGCGACGGGGCGGTCAAGCATTTCCTAGTAATTCGATAGGGAAACTCGGGAAAGTCTCGCATAGTGAGAGGCGACGGTCTCGCGCGGGGCGGTGGTGGCCAGGTCGTGGCTCACTTCCGGCCGTCCACCGCAGGCCGCGCGTCGGCGGCCGTCACCCTGCTCAACCACGCCCGTACGACGGTGGATCGGTGGCGCAGTCGCTGCACCGGCGAAGGCGGCAACGTACGTGAGTCGCCCCGCGCGTAATGCCGCTCCACGTAGTACTGCCCGACGCTGAGCAGGCTCGTCACCGCGATGTACCAGAGCGTGGCGACCATGAGCAGCGGGATGACCTGGTACGTCTGGTTGTAGATCAGCTGCGCCGAGTACAGCAGGTCGTGCACGGCGAGCACGCTGACGATGCTCGTGCCCTTCAGGGTGCCGATCAACATGTTCCCCGCGGTCGGCACGATCGAGCGCATCGCCTGCGGGACGACGATCCGGTGCAGCGTGCGGCGGCGGCTCAGTCCGAGTGCCTGGGCGGCCAGGGTCTGCCCCCGGTCGACCGAGAGGATGCCGCCGCGCACGACCTCGGCGGCGTACGCGGTCTCGTGCAGGGTCAGGCCGATGAGGGCGGTGAGGGTCGGGCCGAGCAGGTTCACCGTCTTGACCGTGAGGAACTCCGGGCCGAACGGGATGCCGAGGCCGAGCGTGGGGTACAGGGCGCCGATGTTGAACCAGAACAGCAGCTGCACCAGGAGCGGCGTCGACCGGAAGATCCACACGTAGCCCCAACTGAGCGTGCGCAGAATCGGGTTGGCGGACAGCCGCATCGTCGCGAGGACGGTGCCGAGCAGGAATCCGAGCGCCATCACCGCGGCGGTCAGCCACACCGTGAGCAGCAGCCCGTCCAGCACGGCGGAGGTGGTGAAGTAGTGGCCCACCACCTCCCACTGGAAGGCGTCGTTGCGGACGACCGAGTTCAGCACCATCGCGAAGACCAGCAGCGCGACGGCGGCGGACACCCAGCGGCCGGGGTGCCGGCGCGGCACGATCCGCGCGTGCGCGGGGATGTTCTGCGGCTCGTCGGGCGGTGCGGCGGGGGAGGAGGGTTCGACGTAGGACGACGTGGTCATGGGGAGGCTCTCCGGGGGAGGGAATCGCGGGCGTGGGTGAGATCGCCCGGCGGCGCTCGACAGTGGGCGCGGCACACAGGCGCTGCGCGGACACGGGGTGCTGCCGGGCTTCGGCGTCGTCACATGCGCCGCGTCCCTCAACGCGGCCGGAGCGGCCGCGCGCACGGCGGGACCGGTCCGCCGACGATCGTATGCGCCCGCGGCACCGATGTGTCAACAAGGCCCGGGCGCGGCCGATTCGGGGCGGCGAGACACCATGGCGTCCTGCGGGCGCCGCTTGACGAACAGCTCGATGTACTGCTCAATTGTCCGCATGACTGCCCAGCGCCTGGTCTCGCGTGACCACATCGACTTCGGTCGGGTGTGGTCCGCGGCGTGTTGCGCCTGACGCGGCAGCGGGCCAGCTGACCGGCCCTTCCCTCCCTCGGTGACCCCGTCGCGGGCCGAGCTCTCTTTGCTGTGCGCTGCCGCGCGCGCCTCTCCTTCTTTCCCGACCTGCCGCGCCTTCTCCTGGCGCCCGGTGTCGTCACATCCCCTGCCTCGGCGTCTCGCTGACGAGCCGTCACTCGACCTGCGGACCGGTGCCCCGCGCACCGGCCGCACTCCTGAAAGGCCCCGACCCGTGAACCTCTCCGGGACCAGAACCCGACCGCGCATCGCCGCGCTCGTCCTGCTGCCGCTGCTCGCGCTGACCGCCTGTGGCTCGGGTGACACCGACGGTGCGGCGGGCACGGGCGCGCAGGCCGCCGCCGCGCCCACCGGCGACCCGGTCGCCAAGGTCCGCACGGTGGACTCCGCCGCGGCGCTGCTGCCCGCCGACGTCCGCAAGAAGGGCTCGCTGCGCATCGGCAGTTCGACCGGCGGCCCGCCCGCCGCGTACTACCCGAACGGCACCGGCAAGGCGCCCCAAGGGCAGGACATCGAACTCGCCGACGCGGCGGCCAAGGTGCTCGGCATCAAGCTGCGCCGCCAGGACGCCTCCTTCGAGACGATCCTGCCGGCCCTGGAGAGCGGCAAGTACGACCTCGGCACGGGCAACTTCGGTGTCACCGGCGAACGCCTGAAGACCATCGACTTCGTCACCTACATCAACGACGGCCAGGGCTTCGCGGTCAAGACGGGTGACACCTCGTTCGGCAAGAAGATCACCGACCTCACGCAGCTGTGCGGCCGGAACATCGGTGTCGGCGCGGGCACCACGTTCGAGGCGACCCTCGACGCGGAGAAGGCACGCTGCACCAAGGCGGGCAAGAAGCCGTACGACGTGCAGGTCTTCTCCGACAACGGCGCCACCCTCACCGCGCTCCAGCAGGGCCGCATCGACGTCATCATGTCGACCATCAACGGGCTGCGCCACCAGGCGAGCAAGCCGGCGTCCCGGACCACGTTCCTCGGCGAGTTCCACCGCCTCGACGTCGGCTTCGCCTTCAAGAAGGGCTCCCCGCTCACCAAGGCCTTCCAGGCCGCCGTCAACGAGCTCATCAAGGACGGGACGTACGAGCGGATCCTCAAGAAGTGGGGCACCACCGCCTCCGCGATCGGGACGTCGCGCATCAACCCGCCCGAGCACACCTGAGGCGGGCAACCGGCGATCGGGTGCGGGAATCCGCCGAGGGTTCCCGCACCCACGCCGTTCACGACACCCCGGCTACTTGACGATCACCTCGCTCACCACGGGCGCGGCCGAACCGTCGTCCCACACGAGCCGCACCGCGTCCGCGCTCGCCCCCGCGGGCGCGGACCGTGTCGTCACCGGGCCGTCCAGCGCGCCCAGTGACTGCCACGCGCCGTCGACGCGGAGCTGCACCCGTGCCTTCGAGGTGGCCGCTCCGTCCGGGCGCAGCACCGTCACCGAGGACACGGCTCGCGGCGCCGGGTACGTCACCGTGAGCGCGTCGCCCGCGGCCGGGGCGGAGGCGGCACGGTAGGGGTTCTCGGGGACACCGTCCGCCGCCGCCGACAGGCTGCTGCCGTCCGCCGCGACCGGGCCGCCGCTCACCGTCGGCCGGTCCGTGCGCGCCACGGTGAACTCCCGGACGACCAGCCAGTTCGACTGGTCCGCCGTCGCGCGGGCGCGCACGTACCGGGCGGTGGTCCCGCTCTGCGCGTCCGCCGTCCACGTCGCCTTCCCGCTGAATTCGGCGCCCAGCGCATGCCACGCCTTGCCGTCCGACGAGTACTCCAGGACACCCTTGTGCAGGTAGTCCTCGGTGCTGCCGGACTTGCCCATGGCCACCGTCACCGAGCCGAGCGGCTGCTCTCCGCCGAGGTCGACGCCCACGCTCTCGCCCGACTTCGGCGACCGGCTGCTCCAGAAGTACGTGGAGTCGTCGCCGTCGGTCATCCGGTCGGCCGTGTTCCCGCTGTAGACGGGCAGGCTCGTCGTGCCGGTCGGCTGCGGCGGCAACCCGAGGTCCTTGTTGGACGCGTCCCGCGCCTTCGCGACGAACGGTTCGAGCACCCCCTCGCCGACGACCACCGGCACCTTGGTGCCGTTCAGATCGGTGTACCGGTACGACTTCGCCTTGCCGACCAGTTCGGGCAGCTGCTGACGGAGTGTCCAGGCGGCCTCGGTGTGTCCGGCGCGCTGCTCCTCCAGCATCCGCACCGCCGCGATCCCGGCCCTGCCCCAGGCCCCGGCCGAGTCGAGCCACGGCCCGGAGTCCTCGACGAAGCCCTGCTCGGTGCCGCCGCGGACCGTCGCCGGCGCGTCCCGCAGTGCCGCGAACGCCGCCGTCAGCCCGGCCGCCGGGACCGACCCGTCCCAGTACCCCTTGATCAGCTTCGACAGCTCCGGCGCCTCCACGGAGTCCATCCGCGAGCTGTGGTTGACGTCGGTGAACGCCAGCAGAGCCCGCGCCACCTTCGCGTTCCCACCTGCCGCCTCCGCGACGGCGCCCCGGTAGGACGCGTCGGGGTCGTACGCCGAGTCGTTCCACGTGTAGTCGGCGACGGTGTGCAGGGCGAGCTTCGACGCGTACGGCTGGATCATCGGATTGGCCGTGATCCCGGCCAGCTGCTCGGCGAGCCCCTTCTCGCGGCCGGTGAACGGGCCGAGGAACAGGCGCCCGGTCGCGAAGTCGTTGACGGGATAGTTGTCCCAGGTCAGGATCGCGTGCCCGAAGACCTCCTTGGCCCGCTTCGCCTGCGCCACCGTCATCGTCGGCGCCACGACACCCTCGCCCGTCCACTCGACGAGCACGTCCTTGTCGAGCTGCCCGGCGATCGCGGTCTTGTACGGTGTGGAGGTGGTGTTGTAGTACTCCGTCGGCACCATCTGCAACGGCAGGGCGCCGTCATGGGTCTTGATGAACCGCTGGTTGACCCGGTTGAGCAGATACGCCTGCGCCTGCCCTGCGGCGCCGCCACCGGTGCCCCACTTCGCCTTGTCCGCTTCGCAGTTCCAGTCGGTGTAGCTGATGTCGTCGAGCGGTACCGCGAACTGCCGCACCCCGATGTCCCACAGCGTCTGGAACTTGTCGGTGAGGGCCTTCAGGTCGTCGTCGGAGCTGTAGCAGACGCTCAGGCCGGGAGAGAGGGCGTAGGTGAACTCGACGTGGTTCGCCCGCGACCGGTCCACCAACTCCTCGATCTGGTCGAGCTGTTCGGCCGGGTACGGGTCGCGCCACTTGGCGCGCAGATACGGGTCGTCCTTCGGCGAGTACACGTAGATGTTCATCTTGCGCTCGCCGTAGTAGTCGAGCTGGTCCAGGCGTGCCTCGTGCGACCACGGAGTGCCGTAGAAGCCCTCGATGACACCGCGCACGGGGGTCGCGGGCCAGTCGCGCACGGCCAGGCCGCGCACCGTGGCGCCCGGTGCCTTGCGGTGCGGCAGCACCTGGCGCAGCGACTGCGCCGCGTAGTACGTGCCGGTCGGGTCGGCGCCGGAGAGCACGATGCGGCCCGCGCCCTTGCCGCCCATGGCGAGGACGTATCCCTCGGCGGCGAGCCCGGCGGGTCCTTCGACATGCAGGGCGTCGAGCGCGCCCGCCGACGCCGGGTTCTCGGCCGGCCCGCCGACGTAGACCGCCAGCGAACCGGAGCCCGCGGGCGCCTTCTGCGCGGTGGTGACATCACGCGCGCCGGCCGCCTTCAGCGCGGCGGTGGTGAGCTCGACGGCGGCCGGGTCGGACTTCGTGCCGGTGACGAGGGTGACGGCGGGTGTGACGACGATCCGGTCGGTGCGTTGCTTCTCGCTGTGCGGGGCCGGGGTGATGGCGGGCGGATCCGCGTCGGGAGCCGACCCGGATCCGGCGGCGGCCGGGCCGGGACCGAGGGCGAGGGGAGCGGCGGCCAGCGCGGCCACCGTGAGCAGGGCTGTGAGCGACGTCCTGCGCGATCTGTGCTTCGGGCGGAACATAGGTGAACCTCCACGGTAGGCACATGCTCTAGCGGACTAGACCACTTCACTGGTGGACTGTCAATGTTGCGTGAAGGGGCGGGAGTTCGAGCATTTTCAAGCATCTCGGCGCTCTTGGTCGCCGATGCCCATCGCGGCACCGAGCACCAGCAAGCCCTGTGCCGTACGGGGGTTGACCCCGGTCAGCGCGTCGACGCGGGACAGGCGGTTGTCGATCGTGTTCGGGTGGACGTGGAGCTGCTGCGCGGTCTGCCGCCGGTTGAAGTCGTTGGCGAAGTAGGCGTCGACCGTGGTCAGCAGATCCGGTTCGGTGCGCAACTGCTCCACGAGGGAGCGCAGGTACGGGGCCGCCTCGCTCTCGTGGCGGAGGTGGTAGGCGAACAGATGGTCGCCGAGCACGGCCACCTCGCCGGGGGCCGCGACGAGCGGCAGCAGCCGGCGGGCCTGCGCGGCGGCGGACGGGATCCGGGTGTGGTCGCCGGCGTGGGCGAACCCCGCGGTCACGTCGACGCCCGTGGCCTGCCGGACCCTGGGCAGCGCGGCGCGCGCGGACTCCAGGCCGTGGTCCGGGCGGTCCGGATGCGAAGGGACCAGGACGAGTCCGCCGTCCGGGTCGAGGGCGCTGAGGAGCTCCGCGCCGATGGCGTCCTCGCTGAAGGCGCGGAGCAGTTCCTCGGTGATCCGGTGCACCTTGCGGCGGCCCGCGAGGCGGCGCCCGAGGGCGTCCCCGATGGACTCCGAGGCCTCCGCGTCGAAATGGAGCGCCAGCACCGCGTAGGAGTCGGCGAGCCGGATGCCGAACCGCGTGGCCGACTCGGTGGCCCGCTCGCCCGCCACCAGCGCCCGCACCGTCGCCCGCCTCGCCTCGCGCTCCTCGCCGCGGGCGGCCTGGAACTCCTGCTGGTGCGCGTCAAGGGCCGCACCCGTCACGTGGCGCAGCCAGCGCAGCAGCACCGCACCCGCCTCGGGCGGCACTTCACCCTCGGCGACCCGGGTCACCTCGTGCCACAGCTCCTCGGCGTTCAGGTGGTAGGCCTCCATGAAGTGCGCGGCCGGAAGCCCCTCCGCGCCCCGCGCGTGGGCGCGCTCGCGGAACAGCCGCAGTTCGTCGTCGCGGGGCTCGCGCAGCTCCCGTGCCATGCGCACGTAGAGGCGGGCCCCCTCGCGGCAGGTGTGCGCCATGTGACGGTGCAAATGCTCCGTCACGACACCCTGATAGTGCGGAGAACCGTCCACGTACCTGCGCATGGTGCGGTCGGCCACCATCGGTATGCGCCGCTCCAGCCTGTCCCACAGCCCTTGTGACATGTCACAGCACGCTAGCCGAAATCCTGGTGACCAAGCGCTTACTCCCGGTGGTTCGTCTCGGCACAGTGGGAGCCGTCCACGGTGGTCCGAGCCGCAGGGAGTTGTCCGTTGGTGCCCGAAGTCATGCGTTGCGAGCCGCTGTTCCGGCCGAAGTCCATCGCCGTGGTGGGGGTGTCGGCGACCCAGGAGCTGTCCTGGGGGCGCATCACCGTCCAGCGGCTGCTGTCCGGTGGGTACGAGGGAGACGTCTTCGCCGTCACCCGGGGCGAGCTGACGCTGCCCGGCGTACGCACCGTCGGCTCGCTCGGGGAGATCGGGCACGGCCCTGACCTGGTCGTCCTGGCCACGCCTGCGGCGACCGTGCCCGGACTGCTGCGCGAAGCCCGCGAGGCCGGGGCGGGCGCCGCCGTCGTCTACGCATCCGGATTCGCCGAGGAGGGCGACGACGCGCTCCAGGACGAACTGCGCGTCGCGGCCGGCGACATGCCGGTGCTCGGCCCCAACTGCCTCGGCCTGGTGAGCCGCCCCGCCGGGGTCCAGGTGTCGACCACGGTGTTCCTCGACCGCGAACGCGGCGAGCCGGGCCCGGTCGCCATCGTCACACAGAGCGGCGCGGTCGGATTCGTCCTCGCCGACCTCCTGGAGCGGGCAGGACTCGGCTACTCCTACTACGCCAGCGTCGGCAACGAAGCCTGCCTCTCCGTCGGCGAGCTCGGCGGCCACCTGCTCGCACAACCGGACGTCGAGGTGCTCGTCCTGTACTTGGAAGGGGTCCGCGACGCGGCGGGGCTGCGCGAACTCGGCCGCCTGGCGCGGCAGTCCGGAAAGACCGTCGTCGCGCTGACCGTGGGCCGCAGCGCCGCCGGACGCCGAGCCGCCCTCTCGCACACCGCCGCCGTCGCCGGCGACCACCTGCTGCTCGCCTCGCTGTGCCGACAGGAGGGTATCCGGCTGGTGACCGACGACGACCAGCTCGTGGACGCCGTGCTCTGCGCCCGCCGGGGCATCCGGCTCCCGCCCGCGCCACGGCTCGCGGTCCTCACCATGTCCGGCGGCGCGGGCGGCGTGCTCGCCGACAACCTGACGGCGATGGGCGTCCGCATTCCCCCGCTGTCGGCGGAGACCCGGCGCCGCCTCGCCGCGATCGGCGGTGTGGAGGCGACCGACGCCAACCCCGTCGACCTCGGCGGGAACCTCTTCCGCTGGATGGACCGCGTCGAGGACCTCCTGGGCGTGCTCGACGAGGACCCGGAGCTCGACGGCGTCGTCCTGTACCTGACGTTCGGCGACCTGTTCCCCGACGCCTACCACCGCCTCGCGCGGGCGGCGAAGGCGATGCGCACACCGGCCTGGTTCGTGTGGGCGTGCGCGCCGTCCGGCGAACTCGAACGCCTGGGGATGCCGGAGACCGTCCTCGGCAGCATCGGCTCGTTCCTGCGGCGGCTGCGCGTGCTGGTCCCGGACGCCGCGCCGGTCAGGGCGTTGCCGGACGAGCGGCCCGCCGCGGCGCAGTGGGCCTGGTCCGAGTTGCGGTCCGCGCCGCTGATCGAGGCGGCGGGCATCGCCCACGTCCCGACCGTGTCCGCCGACAGCGCGGACCAGCTCCTCGCCGAGGTGCGGCACGCCGGTTGGCGCGGGCCGTACGTCCTCAAGGCAGACGCCGCCGATGTCCCGCACCGGGCCCGCCACGGGCTCGTACGCGTCGGAGTGGCGAAGGAGGAGCTGGGGGAGCGGGCCGCCGAAATGGTCCGGCTGCTCGACGCGGTGTCCACCGACCCCGACCGCCGCCTCGCCGTGCAGCCCCTCCTGGAACACACCACCGAGCTGGCACTCGGTGCGACCCACGACCCGGTCTACGGCACCGCCCTGCTGCTCGGCGCCGGCGGCGACCGGGCCGAGGACCCCACCGCACCCCGCCGGGGCCTGCTGCTGCCGGCCACCGAGGACCAGATCCGCGAACTCGCGGACTGGGCCGCCTTCGTACTCGACGCACCACCGGAGGCGACGGCCGCGGCCGTCACCTCGCTGTCCCGGCTGCTGGGCGACCACCCCGGCATCCGCGAGGTCGACATCAACCCGCTGTGCGTCGTCGGCGACCGGCTGATCGCCGTCGACGCACTGATCACCCACCACGAGGAAGAGGGACCGCACCATGACCGATGACCTGCTCGAATACGCCGACCGCGTGTGGCGCGGCGAGGCCAGCACGAAGGTCTACCACTCCGGCGAACTGCGCCGCGACGGCCTGCGCGAGATCACCGACGGGGTATGGATGTGGCCCGCCTTCGGCAACGTCTACCTGTTCCCCACCTCCGACGGCCTGTTCTGCTACGACACCGGTGAGAAGCGCACGGCCGCCGATCTGCACGCCGCCGTGCGGGCCCGCACCGACGCGCCGCTGCACACCGCGGTGTACTCCCACGGACACATCGACCACGTCTTCGGCGTGGCCCCCTTCGACGCCGAGGCCGCCGGGCGCGGCGCACCCCGCCCGCTGGTCCTCGCCCACGAGAACACCCCGCCGCGCTTCCGCCGCTACGCCGCGACCGCCGGCTACAACGGCGTGATCAACCAACGCCAGTTCCAGCGGCCCGACTTCCGGTGGCCGACCGACTACCGCCACCCCGACCTCACCTACTCCGACCGCACCGACCTGCGCGTGGGAGACCTCGACGTACGGCTGCGGCACGCGCGCGGCGAGACCGACGACGCCACCATCGCGTGGCTGCCCGAGCGCGCCATCCTGTGCTGCGGCGACTTCTTCATCTGGTCCTCGCCGAACCCCGGCAACCCGCAGAAGGTCCAGCGCTACGCCCTGGAATGGGCGCAGGCCCTGCGCTGGATGGCCGGACTGGGCGCCGAGATCCTGCTGCCGGGCCACGGCGTGCCGATCGTCGGAGCCGAGCGCATCCGCACCGCGCTGACGGACACCGCCGAGTTCCTGCAGACCCTGCACGACCAGACGCTGGCGGCCATGAACGCCGGGGCGACCCTGGACGAGGTCGTCCACGAGGTCACCGCCCCCGCCGAACTGCTGCGCAAGCCGTACCTCAAGCCGTCCTACGACGAGCCGGAGTTCGTCGTCCGCAACCTGTGGCGGCTGTACGGGGGCTGGTACGACGGCGACCCCTCCCACCTCAAGCCCGCCCGCCGCGGCGAACTCTCCCGTGAGCTGGCGCAGTTGTCCGGCGGGGCGGACCGGCTCGCCGAACGGGCCCGCGAACTCCTCGCGCGCGGCGAACACCGGCTGGCAGGACACTTCGCCCAGCTCGCCGCCGACGCCGCCCCGGACGACAAGGAAGCGCACGCCGCCCGCGCGGAGGTCTTCACCGCCCTGGAGAAGGCGGCCACCTCGACGATGGCCAAGGGCGTCTACGCCTGGGCAGCCGCCGAGTCCCGCGCCGTCCTCGCGGGCGACGACCTCGAAAGCCAGCTGCGCGCGCAGACCGCGGGCCGTACCCGGTGGGCCATTTGACGAAGGAGAGCTGACGTGGACGTCCCCTCGGTACGACCCGCTTCCGAACGCCCCGACCTGCCACCCGCAGGGCCTCCGCAGCAGAAGGACGCGGCGCCCCGCAGCACCCGGCGCGCCTGGCTGGTGACCTTCCTGCTGCTGGTCTTCATGCTGATCAACTTCCTGGACAAGGCCGTCCTCGGCCTGGCCGCGAAGCCGATCATGCATGATCTGGGGCTCAGCCCCAGCGAGTACGGGCTGCTCTCCAGCGGCTTCTACTTCCTGTTCAGCCTCTCGGCGATCCTCGTCGGCTTCGCCTCCGACCGCGTTCCCACGAAGTGGCTGCTGATGGCGATGGCCGTGGTGTGGGCGCTGACCATGCTGCCGGTCCTCGCGCCCGTGGGGTTCGGCGTGCTGCTCGCCAGCCGCGTCGTCCTGGGCGCGGCCGAGGGGCCCGCCAACCCGGTCGCCATGCACGCCGTGCACAAGTGGTTCCCCAACGAGAAGCGGAGCCTGCCCACCGCGCTGCTCAACGTCGGCCCCGGCATCGGGGTGGCGCTGGCGTCCCCGCTGCTCGTCGCGGTGATCGCGGCGTTCGGCTGGCGGTGGGCTTTCGTGTCGCTGTTCGCGGTCGTTGTGGTGTGGGCGCTGGCGTGGGCCGTCCTCGGCAAGGAGGGAAACGTCTCCGGCGCCGAGTCCCGGCCCAGGAGCGGGGCACCGGCTGCCGTGGCCGACGAGCCCCGGGTCCCGTACCGGCGCATCCTGCTCAGCGGCACCTGGTTGGGCGGCTTCGTGGGGGCCTTCGCCGCCTACTGGGCGCTGGCCCTGCTGATCGCCTGGGTGCCGCCCTACCTGGAGACCGTCCTCGGCTACAGCGCGGCCACCACCGGCACCCTGGTGGTGCTGCCGTGGATCGCCACCGCCGTCTTCAACCTCGGGCAGGGCGTGCTCACGCAGTGGCTGATGCGACGCGGCGTCTCCAGCCGGACGGCCCGCGGGGTACTCGGCGGGGTCGGCATCCTCGTGGCCGGAATCGCGATGCTGCTGTTCCCGGTCGCCCCCGGCGGAGGGCTGCAACTCGCGCTGCTCACCGTCGCGTTCAGCCTCGGCGGGATCCTCTTCGCCATCGGTGTCACCGTCACCAGCGAGATCACTCCCGCCCGTCAGCGCGGCTCGGTCCTGTCGATCACGGTCGGCATCGTCACCACGGCCGGACTGCTCGCCCCGTACGTGACCGGCCTCGTCATCGAGGCCGCACCGGACCCGGCCGCCGGATACGGCCTGGCGTTCGCGACGGCCGGGGTGCTCATGCTGGTCGGCGGGGTACTCGCCGTGATCTTCGTACGTCCCGAGCGCGACGCCCGCCGCCTCGGCCTCGCCCGCCCTTGAAGACCTGTCCGGTCCGCTACGAAGGAGCGTTGCCCGTGCTCACCACGAAGCCCGACGACAATCCCCTGCTCGGCTCCCGCGAGGTCCACGTCGTCGCACCCGGCGTCTACACCATCGGCCTCCAGGGCAACAGCCTCGCCGTGGAGACCGACCAGGGGCTGCTGATCATCGACTCGGGACCCGCCCCGGCCGTCGTCCCCGAGGCCCTGGACCGGCTGCGCGAGCACACGGACAAACCGGTGCGCTGGATCGTCTACAGCCACGGACACCTCGGCTACAACTACGGAGTGCCGGGCTTCCTCGACGTCGCCGCCGAGCGCGGAGAGCCGCGCCCGACCGTCATCGCCCACGAGAACGTTGTCCGCCGCTACCGACGCTACCTGGAGACGGCCGGCCTGCAGAACCACATCAACACCCGCCAGTTCCGCCGCAGGGCCGAGGCCTTTCCCACGGTGCCGCCGCTGACCTTCCCCGACGCGACGTACAGCGAGTCCCTCACGCTGGGCAGCACCGGCCGCACCGTCCGGCTGCTGTGGGCGCCGTCGGAGACCGACGACGTGACGGCCGTGTGGCTGCCGGAGGACCGGATCCTGTACGGCAGCGCCGCCGTCATCAACGGCATCCCGAACATCGGCACACCGATGCGCACCATGCGGGACACCGTCCGTTGGGCCGACACCCTCGACCGCCTCGCCGCGCTCGAACCCGCCGCCATCGTCCCCGAGTTCGGCCCGGTCATCCGCGAGGGCGGCGCCGAACAGCTCACCGCGACCGCGGCCGCACTGCGCTGGCTGCGCGGCGCGGTCGTCGAACGCCTCAACGAGGGAAGGCGCGCGGACGACATCGTGCACGAACTCGACTACCCGGCCGAGCTGTTCGACGTCCCGTGGATGCGGGAGACCTACGGCCACCGCGAGTACATCGTCCGGGACATCGTGCGCTCCGAGACCGGATGGTGGGACGGGAACCCGACGAGCCTGCACCCGGCGCGGCCCGCCGTCGCCGAGGCGGCCCGCGCGGAGGCGATCACGGACAAGCGGGCGGTGCTCGACCACGCGGCCCGGCTGCGGGACGCGGGCCGGGTGCAGGAGGCCCTGCACGTCGTCGACCTCCTGGCCCTGGCCCCCGGCGACGCCCCCGAGCTCGCGGAAGCCCGCGAGCTCAAGAGCCGGCTGTGCGCCCTGCGGGCGAAGGAGGCCACCAGCTACGTGTCCCGCAGCTTCTACCGAACGGCCGACTGAACCGACCGGCGGACGAGGCGCCGCTCAGCCCAGCGTCAGCCTCACCTGGACCGGCAGGTGGTCGCTGGGGAACTGGCCGTCGCGCTCGTACGTGTTGATGGCCGCGGAGTGCACGGTCACGCCCGGTGTGGCCAGGATCCAGTCGATGCGGTGGCCGTCCGGGACGAGCGGCTTGTACCCATGGAACGTGGCGTAGAGCTTGCTGCGCTTCGCGGCCGCGTCCCAGGTGTCCTTGAGGCCCGTGGCGAGCAAC
The DNA here is from genome assembly GCF_054963755.1 of Streptomyces sp. EDA2-14. NCBI lineage: Bacteria > Bacillati > Actinomycetota > Actinomycetes > Kitasatosporales > Streptomycetaceae > Streptomyces > Streptomyces sp. EDA2-14. Next base: position 335,151 of record NZ_JBUEGE010000005.1, on the reverse strand, counting down.
TGGTCGTAGACCGGATTGCCGTGCGCCGCCACGTTGAAGTCGCCGGTCATCAGCAGCGGCAGGGACGCGTCGAGGGGCGCGATCCGCGAGGCGATCAGCTCCGCCGACTTCACGCGCGACACCTGGACCTGGTGGTCGAAGTGGGTGTTGAGGACGTAGAACTCCCGGCCGCCGTCGGCGAGATCGGCGAAGCGCACCCACGTGGCCATCCGGATCACCGAGTTGCCCCAGCTCTTCGAGCCGATCAGCTCAGGGGTGTCGGAGAGCCAGAAGTGGTCGTACTCGACAGGGCGCAGCCGCCGCGTGTCGTAGAAGACGGTGGCGAACTCGTCCCGGCTCCCGCCCGCTCTGCCCGTACCGATCCAGGCGTAGTGCTCGCCCAGGTCGGCGTGGATGTCCTGGAGCTGGTGGTACAGCCCCTCCTGGGTGCCGATGACGTGCGGGCGCTCCGCGCGGAGCAGCGTGCGCATCGCGGGGCGGCGGTCGGCCCAGGAGTTGGGCGAGGTGTCGGCGGCGTAGCGGAGGTTGAACGTCATGACGTGCAGACGCCCTCCGCGGTCGTCCGGCGCGGCGCCGGCGGGCGTGACGGTCGCGGCGGTCGTCGCCGTCGCGACGGGGAGCGCGGCGGCCACGGCGAGTGCGGCACGCAGTCCGTGGCGGCGGGTGAGGCGGGGGTGCTCGGTCATGGGTCCTCCCGGTGCGTTGGGCGGTGGACGAGGGACCCACGGTGGCGGGCTCGGGTGAGGTGCGGGTGAACGCTCGGCGGCGGTTGACGTGACGTCTGTGGGTCCTCGACTCCTCTGTGCCCAAGGGGTGTTGGCGTGACGCGCGGACGGTCGCTTATGAGCCAGACGGATCGGCGACGACTGCCCCGTCGGCCGGTCCTGCCGTTGTCGACAGCAAAGATCCAACTCCCTTGCTCCGGTGCGTGATGGGGCGATAGGGTCACGAACCGTCACTTCACGGCATATCGTGCAAGCCGCCCCCGGATCCTGATCGAGAGGTGTCCTCGATGAGTCTGCGGTTCACGCTCCAGCCCAATCGGACCCCCACGAGCCCCGAGCGGCGTGCCGAGATCCTCGCGGATCCCGGATTCGGCCGGTACTTCACGGACCACATGGCCCGCGCGGTGTGGACGCAGGACGGCGGCTGGGGCGAGGCCGCCGTGGTGCCGTTCGCCCCGATCCCGATGCACCCGGCCGCGGCCGTCCTGCACTACGCGCAGGAGATCTTCGAGGGGCTGAAGGCCTACCGGCACCCGGACGGATCCGTGTGGACGTTCCGGCCGGAGGCCAACGCCGAGCGGTTCGTCCGCTCAGCGCAGCGCCTCGCCCTTCCCGAGTTCCCGCTGCCCGCGTTCCTCGACTCGGTGACCGAGCTGGTCCGGGCCGACCAGGCCTGGGTGTCGGGAGAGGGCGAACGGAGCCTGTACGTGCGGCCGTTCATGTTCGCCTCCGAAGCCTTCCTCGGCGTGCGTCCGGCCGCCGAGGTCACGTACCTGGCCATCGCCTGCCCGGTCGGCCCGTACTTCTCCGGCGGGATCAAGCCCGTGTCGATCTGGCTGTCGACGCAGTACACGCGCGCGGGGCGCGGCGGCACCGGCGCGGCCAAGTGCGGCGGCAACTACGCGGCGAGCCTCGCGCCGATGATCGAGGCGTCCGAGCACGGCTGCGACCAGGTGTGCTTCCTGGACGCCACCGAGGGCCGCTACGTCGAGGAACTCGGCGGCATGAACCTCTACTTCGTGACCCGCGACGGCCGCCTGGTCACACCGGAACTCGGCACGATCCTGGCAGGCGTGACCCGCGCCTCGGTCCTCACCCTCGCCAAGGAGCTGGGCCTCGACGTGGAGGAGCGCCCCGTCGCGATCACCGAGTGGCAGGAGGGTGTGCGCTCGGGCGAGATCCGCGAGGTGTTCGCCTGCGGCACCGGCGCCGTGGTGACCCCCGTGGGACGGCTGGTCTGGCACGACGGCGAGGCCGTCGCCCCGGACACCGGCAGCGGGACATCGGTGACGATGCGACTGCGCCGGCGCCTCGTGGACATCCAGTTCGGCCGTACCGAAGACCCCCACGGCTGGATGCGCCGCCTCGTCTGAGGCGAAGGGGGAGGGACGCGAACGGGTCCGGCACCGTGGTGTGCCGGACCCGTTCGTCTCCTGGCCGAGGTGGACCGTGCGGCCTAGTAGATGTTGGCCGCCACGTCCGAGCCGTCCTCCCGCCCCGCGTTGATCTGGGCGCGCAGCGCGATCTCGTCGTACACGCGCACCTCCTTCACGATGCGGCCGTCCTGGATCAGGAACTGCGAGACACCGAGGACCGTGACGGGCTTGCCGGTGAGCGGGCCGAAGGTGGGGGTGCCCCGGTACGTGCCGTTCATCGTCCACGTCACGGCCACGCGCAGTCCCGCGTACCGCTCGGCGTAGTGGGTCTGGACGTCCAGTACGGAGAACCGGGCGTCGGGGAAGGGTCCGACCATCTCGAGCAGGTCCGCCTGGTAGCGATCCGGGCGGATGACGGTGCGGTCGCCGATGGTGTGCAGGAAGAGGTCGCGCGCCATGAAGTCGTTGACCTTGTTGAGCTCGCGCTGCGACCAGACCCGGTCGATGAACTCGAGGACCATCTCGCACTCGGCGCGGTGGTCGTCGGGCCGCGGACCGCTGACGCCCTCGAGGAGCACGTCCTTGGGCGGCTCCTCGGTCATCGACCCGGTGTACCCCTGGAACTGGCGGTCGCGCGCCGCCTCGTCGGGGTCGATGCCGAGCTGCAGGCAGTCCGCGAGGTCGTCGCGCACCACCCACTCCTCGACCATGCGGCCCCGCCGGTAGAGGCAGTTGGCCACGGTGCGCTTGCGGACACGGACGTTGCGGCCGTCCACGAGGTGCTGGTCCGCGGAGAAGACGAGGTGCGAGCTGAGGAAGGCGTCGTCCCCACGGGCCTCCCACACCACGTCCTCGGCCTGCCCGACGTGGCCCGGCACGGCGGCCATCCGCATCGTGCTGCCCTCGATGACACCCTCCCGGCCGACGACCGTGCCGAGGCTGGCGTGGACGATGGAGTCGGGCTCGTAGTTGTCGACGATGTGGGCGATGTCGCGCTCGACCCAGATGCGGTCGGTGACCTCGCGGATGAACTCGTCCGGGTCGTTGTACGGCTGGTACGCGACAGGGTCAAGGGCCATGGTGGATCTTCCGTTCCAATGCGATGTGAATGCGTATGCAGGGTGGCTAATGGGGAGGGCCGGCAAGGGGCGCCGGCCCTCGGAATCAGGAGGGTTGCGGTGTCTTCTCCCGGCGGGGGAACTTGTCGGCGCCCAGCTCGCTCCGGTACGTCTCCGTCATGAAGGTGGTGACGACCACGAGGGCGAGGACGGCGCCGGCGGCCAGGTAGGCCCACACCGCGTAGATGCTGTCGAAGGTGTCGACCAGCAGCGTCGCGACGAACGGCGTGATCCCCATGAAGATGGAGAACGAGCTGTTGTAGGCGATGGCGCTCGCGCTGAACCGGGTGCGCGTGGAGAAGAGTTCGGCCGCGCACACCGTGACGATGCCGGTGAGGAAGAACTCCGGTACGAGATAGATGAGTTGGCTGACGATCGCGGCCTCGAAGGTGGCCGTTTCGCCGACCCGGAAGGCCAGCGGCACCAGGACGATGCAGGCCAGGGCGCCGGTGATGAGCATCGGCTTGCGCCCGATGCGGTCCGAGATCTTGCCGGCCAGTGGCAGGAGCGGAATGAGGACCGCGATCGAGATGGCGTTGGAGGCCAGGCCCATCCAGCGGGGCAGGCCGAGCGTGTTCGTCAGGTACTGCGGATAGAACGTGACCCAGGTGTAGGACAGGATCGCGCACATGATGGAGATGCCGCAGTAGACCAGGATGGGCCGCCACTGCGAGCGAAGGGCCTCGCGCGTCGGCGACTTGACGACATTGGTGCCGTCCTCGGTGGCCCGCACGAACTCCGGGCTCTCCGAGATGCGGCTGCGCATCCACAGGCCGACCAGGCTCAGCGGGATCGCCAGCAGGAACGGCATGCGCCAGCCCCACGAGTCGAGCGCCGGCCCCTCGATCAACCAGCTGGTCAGCGCGGCGACGCCGGCTCCCGCGAGCGTGCCGACGAAGCAGCTGTTGGAGGCGTACGAGGTGTAGTAGGCGCGCCGGTTGGGCTCGGCCCACTCGACGACGAAGGCCACCGCGCCGACGTACTCGCCGCCGGACACCACTCCCTGCACCACGCGCAGCATCAGGAGCAGGATCGGCGCCATAATGCCGACCTGGTGGTACGTGGGGAGGACGGCGACGAGGGCGGTGGCGGCGCCCATGGCCACCAGGGTCCACAGCAGCGTCTTCCTTCGGCCCACGCGGTCGCCCCAGCGGCCCAGGAGAGTGCCGCCGAGCGGACGGACCAGACAGGCGATCGCGATGATCGCGTAAGTGCCCAGCACCGCAACGGTCTTGTCGCTCTCGGGGAAGAACGCAGGGGCCATGATCGGCGCCATGTAGCCGTACAGGCCGTAGTCGAACTGTTCGACGAAATTGCCGATGCTGCCCGCGCCGATGGCTCGGCGGATCGCGCTCCGCTTCTCCGCCGCGTCGGGGGCGGCTGCGGGGGCTGAACGGGGTGGCGCTGCAGAGGACATGGCTGCTCCGATCGCGCGGCGGATGAGGGGATGCATACGTATGAACTAGACGTGAACACTAGAGATCGGTGGGAGGGGCGTCAAGAGGTGTGGCGGGGTGGGTGGAGGCGCTCCGAAAGCGCGCGTGAGCAGGGCGAACCACGGCGGGAACGCCTCCCGGAAACCACCCCGCTGACGGCCCCGCAAAGCCGTTTAGTCGGCCTGCGCGGACTCGGTGGGTGTCGCGAGTGCGGACATGGTGTCCATCAGGACATGTGCCATGTTGAAGACCGTCAGTCGCGCTCCGGCCGCCTCGGCGGACCGGGCCGCCTCCAGACCCGGCACGATCGACATCACCGCCCGCCCGTGCTTGGCGGTCGCCCGGTGCGCCTGCTCCATCAGAGCGTCGACGACGGCCCGGGCGGGGAAGCCGCAGTCCGCCGCCAGATCGGCGGGGCCCACCAGGACGGCGTCCACGCCCTCCGTACCGGCGATCGCCTCGGCGGCCGCGCAGGCGCGCTCCGTCTCGATCATCGCCACGACCAGCGTCTCGCGGGACGCGGCCACATGCTCGGCCGCGGAGACCGTGCCGAACCTTCCCGACCTGCTGTACGTGGCGAAGCCCCGCTCGCCCAGGGGCGGGTAGTGGCTCGCGGCCACGGCCCGCCGGGCGTCCTCGGCGCCGTCCACGTGCGGGTGGACGAGACCGGCCGCGCCCAGGTCGAGGGCGCGCAGCGCCAGCGCGGGTTCATGGGTGCCCACGCGGACCAGGACGTCGAGGTCGTGGGCCTGCGCCGCCGTGATGTGCTGCTGGAGCAGCGCCATGTCCGCGGGGCCGTGCTCGCAGTCGATCACCACGTAGTCGAGGCCCGCGACGCCGGCCATCTCCACCAGCGTCTCCGACGGCAGCCGCAGCAACGCTCCACGCAGCGGCGGTCCGCCGTCCGCCAGGCGCTGTTTGAGGCTGCGGCGCGGGGTGCGTGGAGCCGTCATCGCGCCACCATCCCCGCCGACAGGTCGATGTCGGCGCCGCACATGCCGCGCATCCGCAGCATCGCGCTCACCGCCTCGCCGACCTCTTCTTCGGTCACCATCCGCCCGAGCGCGGCACGGGACACGAACGCCTCCTCGGCCTCGCTGTAGCTGCCGCCCGTGCGCTCGGCCTCAAGGCGGAAGTTGCGCTCCATGCGCGGCCCCGAAACCGGGCCGGGGGACAGGGAGTTGACCGTGACGCCCCGGGGGCCGACCTCGCCCGCAAGCGTCGTCGTCAGACCGATGACCGCCATCTTCGACGCGCAGTACGGGGTGCGCCGCAGCAGCGGCCGCTTGCCCGACACCGAGGCGACGTTGATGACATCGCCGGAGCCACGCCGTGTCATGGCGGGCAGGAACGCCCGGCACATCAGGAACACACCACGCACGTTGATGTCGAACACCTCGTCCCACTCCGCGGCCGAGATCTCGGTCAGCGGTGCCACGGGACCGGCGATGCCCGCGTTGTTGACCAGGATCGAGATCTCTTCGTCGGCGAGTGTGTCGGCGAGCGTGTCGACGTCCTCCGGGCGGGACACGTCGCAGACCCGGGGGGCGACCCCGGGCCCGAGCTCGTCGGCCGTGCGCTTCAGGGTGTCCAGGTCACGCCCCGTGATCACCACACGGGCGCCGTCCGCCAGCAGGGACCGGGTGATGGCCCGGCCGAGGCCGCTGCCGCCCCCGGTGACGAGCGCGGTCCTTCCGGCGAGAGGTGCTTCGGTGCGGCCCGTCATGCGCCCGCCTCCGCATCTCGTACTCGGTCGGCCGGATCCGTACCGGCGACGGTCACCCGTGCGGTCGGATCGGGGGGTTGGGGGAATCCAGGCATGGCGGCTCTTTTCGTCTCGCTTCGATCAGGGGGCAGGCAAGGGGGCTGGGCGGCGGTGACGGCTGTGGCGACGTCCCGCAGCGCCGCACTCACGGCGTCCGGTCGCTGCCACGGCACCAGGTGTCCCGCGTCGGGCAGCTCGTGCAGACGCGACTGCGGCAAGGCCTCGGAAATGGCGTGGTGGAAGGCGGGTGGGCAGAGCGTGTCCCGGCCGCCGCTGAGTACCACAGAGGGGCAGCGTGCCGAGCGCAGTGCCTCGAACGCGTCCTGGCGGGTGGCCTGGGCGGCGAGCTGGCTGCGCGCGGCGTCGGGGCCGACGGCCTCGGCCATGCGGCGGTAGCGCTCGGCGCCCGCCGCGGAGGGCCGTCGGTCGGGGAACATGTCCGGCAGCGTCCGCTCGACGACGTCCGCGAACCGGCCGGCCATGACCAGGTCGTCCAACTCCTGCCACGCCGCGTGCTGTTCGGGTCGCGGCCCGCCGGCGTTCGTCGCCATCAAGCACAGCCCGGCCACTCGCTCCGGCGCCCGGCGCAGCGCCTCGAACCCGACGATGGCGCCGAGGCTGAGTCCGACGAGCACGAACGGTCCGTGCACCGCGTCGAGCACGTCCTCGGCGAGCGCGCCGATGTCCGGGCGTTGCAGCGCGACGTGGTGCACGGCGTGGCCCTCGGGGAAGGCCACGTCCGACCACAGGCTCGCGTCGCAGAGCATGCCGGGGACGACGACCAGGGGGAGCGGCACGCCGGTCACCAGCGCCGCGCGGAGCGGGGGAGCAGCGCGTACGGGGCGACGTACCCGTTGTGGTCGAGGCCGAGGCCCGCGTCGGCGGCGGCCTTGAGGACCTCCTCGTCCCACTCCAGCCGGACCCGTCCGTCGCCGGAGTTGACCACCAGGAGGTCGCCCTCCTCTTCACCCACGTTGCGCAGGGTGCGCCAGGCGTCCTGCGGCACCGAGAGCATGTCGCGCGGGCCGAGGCGCACGGAGACCGGGTCGGTGCGGTTGAGGGTGACCTCCCAGAGGCCGTCCTTGACGATCAGCGTCTGGGTCTCCTGCTGACGGTGCTGCGAGACACCCTGGCCGGGCTCGGCGCGCAGCCAGGCGAGGTTGTGGCCGTGCGGGTTGAAGATGCGCGGATCCTGGTGCGGGTCCTCGGTCATGCCGTACCCGATGACGCAGCTCAGGCGCGCGCCGCCGCCGGGCAGCGTGCTGTCGATGAAGGGGTGCTCGGACCACAGGAGGTCGTCGGTGGCGGCGATCCGGCGCCGCATCTCCTCGGGCGTGTAGTGGCGCAGTCGGTCGATGTGCTCCCGGGCCATGGGCGTGACCCGCTCGGACTCTGGCGGGAGGGTGTCCCCGGCGACCGTGTCGATCAGCTGGTTGTCGGAGCTGAGGTACAGGCCGTGCTGCTCGGCCTCGCGCAGGACCGTGGGGCCCCAGATGATGCCGCCGGTGTGGTCCATGCCGAGGACGGTGAACAGCCAGCCGTCGTCCGGGCCCGTGTTTGTGAAGCCGCGGAAGATCCAGGTGGGCACGGACGCGATGTCCCCGGCCTTCAGCAGCAGCTCGCCCTCGGTGCCGTCGACACCCCAGCGCAGCAGGTACTCGCCCGCCGTGCAGATGAACACCTCGGCGGTGTAGTGCAGATGCAGGTTGTTGGTGATGCCGTGGGGCATGGCGGCGGCGCCGATGTTGTAGCCGTGCGGCAGACGCAGATTGACGTGCTGACCGGCGGCCTGCGAGACGCCCGGCCCGATCATGGCGTAGTTCTCCTTCCGGTCCGAGCCGGGCGTACGGCAGTCGATGAAGGCCTGGTTGCAGGAGACGAAGTCACTGCGGCGAACCGTGCGGTGCTCCAGCTCGGGGGTGGTCACGGTGACATCGGGCATGGGGGCTCCCTGGTCGGGACGGGGCAGTACGGTCAAGCAACGTGGAATACGTATGCATTGCCATGACAGGCTCCGGGAGGGGTGTCTGTCAAGGGTTTGTTTGCAGCCGACTTGCGGAGGGAGTCCACGGCTCCCGCAGAACGGCAGGTAGGCATACGTATACTGGTGGCCGGAGTCGACGAGGGGAGAGTCATGGCGATCACGAGTCACGACGTGGCGAGGCTCGCGGGTGTCTCGCAGCCCACGGTGTCCCGCGCCCTGCGTGACGACCCCCGGGTGTCCGTGGCCACGCGCGAGAAGGTCAAGCAGGCCGCCCGTGCGCTGAACTACGTACCCAGTGAGGCGGGTCGTACTCTGTCGACCCGCGCCACCCGGCGCGTCGGCGTCATCGTGACCGACATGACCAACCCGTTCTACCCGCACGTCGTGGCCCCGCTCCACGACGAGCTGCGGCAGCTGGGCTACCGGATGATGCTCATCACCGAGCACTCCGACGAGGAAGTCGCCGAAGAGAAGCTCCTGGACCAGTCCCTCGACGGTGTCGTCCTCGCGACCGCCACCACCGACTCGCGCCTGCCCGGGCTGCTCGAGCGGCGCGGGATGCCCTACGTCTTCCTCAACCGCGACACCGGCCGGCCCGGCGACTTCGCCTCCGTCGTCGACAACGAGGGCGGTGGCCGCCTCGTCGCGCAGGAGCTGGTCGGGCTCGGCCACCGCCGCATCGCGGGCATCTTCGGCGCGGCCAACACCACGACCGGCCGCGAGCGCGAACTGGGCTTCCGGCTGGCCCTCGCCGACGCCGGTATCGGGCTGCCGGAGGACCGCGTGGTGCGCGGCGCCTTCGAGTTCGACACCGGGTACGCGGCGCTGCCCTCGCTCCTCGCGGCGGCCGAGCCGCCCACCGCCGTGTTCTGCGGCAACGACGTGGTGGCCATCGGTGTGCTCAACGCCGCGCTCGCTGCGGGTGTCAAGGTCCCCGACGACCTCACCGTCATCGGCTTCGACGACCTGCCCATGGCGGCCTGGGAGGTCTTCCGGCTCACCACGGTGCGGCACGATCTGGGCGAACTCGCCTGCCAGGCCGCCCGGTTGCTCTCCCGGCGCATCGCGGGCGAGGTCGACGCGGCGGGCGAGCGCCTCGTCCTGCCGACCGAGTTCGTCCCGCGCGCGACCCACGCCGAGGCCCGCTGACCCGTCAGGATCCCGAGGCGGCGCGTACGGGCTCGGCGGTGGCCGTGACGGGTTCGGATCGGCGCCGCTGGCGCACCACTCCCACCGCGGCCAGGATCGCGGCGAGCCCGAGGGAGAGCCACAGTTCGAGCCGGTGTCCCGGCAGGACGGCCATCAGCACCAGCACCCCGGCGATGAACGCGATGGTGGCGAGCGTCAGCCAGGGAAAGCCCCACATGCGCACGTCGGTCGGCGTCCCGCCCTTGCGGCGCACGGCGTACTGGGTCAGCGCGATGACCATGTACATCATGAGCGCGATCGCCCCGCTGGAGGCGATGAGGTACGAGAAGACGTCCGGCAGCAGATAGTTGGCGATCACCGCGGCGATACCGACGACCGTCGAGGCGAGGACCGCGTTGCGCGGCACGCCCTGTGACGAGGTACGGGCGAAGGCCGCCGGGGCGTCACCCCGCCCGGCCAGCGAGAACAGCATGCGCGAGGCCGTGTAGACGGCCGAGTTGAGGCAGCTGCACACGGCGACGACCAGCACCACGTCCATGATCCGCGAGGCGCCCGGGATGTTCATCCGGTCCAGGACGGCCTGGTACGAACCGGCCGCCAGGTCGTCGGCGTTCCAGGGCACGAGGCAGACCACGACGAGGATCGAGCCGAGGTAGAAGAGCCCCAGGCGCCAGACCACCGCGCGGATCGCCTTCTTGATGTTCTTGCGCGGTTCCTCGGACTCGGCGGCCGCGATGGTGACGATCTCGCTGCCCTGGAAGCTGAACATCGCCGTGAGCAGCCCGGCCAGGATCGCCGTGACACCTTGCGGGGCGAAGCCGCCGTGGCTCCACAGGTTGGAGACACCATGGGTGTCGGAACCGGGCAGCACCCCGAACACGGCGAGCGCCCCGAGCACCAGGAACGCCACGATCGCGACGACCTTGATCAGCGAGAACCAGTACTCGAACTCCCCGTAGTTGCGCACCGCGAGCAGATTGCTCCCGGTCAGCACGAGGATCACGGCGAGCGCCGGTATCCAGCTGGGGATCGAGGTGAGCCCCGAGACGACCTCCCCGGCGGCGATGGCCTCGATGGGGATGACGAGGATGTAGAACCACCAGTACAAGTAGCCGATCGAGAACCCGGCCCAGCGGCCGAGCGCCCGGTCCGCGTACGTGGAGAAGGATCCGGTGTCCGGGTTGGCCACGGCCATCTCGCCCAGCATCTGCATGACCAGCACCACCAGCGCGGCGGCCAGCAGGAACGAGACGATCACGGCCGGACCCGCGGTGGCCACGGCGGCCGACGAGCCGACGAAGAGCCCGGCGCCGATCACACCGCCGATCGAGATCATCGTGATCTGGCGGCCCTTGAGGCCCTGGGTGAGCGTCGCGCCCGTGGCGGCCGACGGCTCTGAGGAGGGGTGTTCCATATGAGGATCCTTGGCTCGCGTACGAGAGGGGAGCCGCGCCGCGCCCGAGGTGTGCGCGGCGTCCCGGACGATGGACGGGCCGGGGGCGGGGACGCCCCCGGCCCGGCGCCGACGGTGACGGTCAGAGCTGCTCGCGCAGCGCGGCGGGGACGGAGTCGAACGCGCCGGAGGTGCGGCCGATCCGGTCGATGCGCACGGTCGCCGTGGCGCCGTGGGCGGCGAGCCCCTCGAAGGCGGAGATCCGCTCGACGGCGGGGGCGAGCGCCGCCGTGCCCTCCTTCGCGGCCCGCTGGTACGTCAGCGGCTTGAGGAACCGGGAGACCGACAGGCCGGCGTTGTAGCGCGCGGTCTTGCCCGTCGGCAGCACGTGGTTGGTGCCGGCGATGCCCTTGTCGGAGTAGGCGACGGTGGACCACGGTCCGATGAAGAGCGAGCCGTAGTTGGAGAGGTTCTCCAGGTAGAAGTCGTCGTCCTCGGTGTGGATCTCCAGGTGCTCGGGGGCGATGACGTCCGCCACGGCGACGGCCGCGTCCCGGTCCGCCACGACGATGACGGAGCCGAAGTCCCGCCACGCCGGACCGGCGATGTCCCGGGTCGCGAGGGTGGCGAGTTGGCGCTCCATCTCCGCGACGACCGCCCGGCCCATCCGCTCGGACGTGGTGACCAGCGCGGCGGGGGAGTTGGGCCCGTGCTCGGCCTGCCCCAGCAGGTCCGCCGCGACCCACACCGGGTCGGCGCTGTCGTCCGCGATGACCGCCACCTCGGAGGGACCGGCGAGCAGGTCGATGCCGACCTGTCCGAACAGCTGCCGCTTGGCCTCGGTGACGAACGCGTTGCCCGCGCCGACCAGCATGTCCACCGGCGCCTCGCCGAGCAGACCGAAGGCCATCGCGCCGAGCGCCTGGACGCCGCCGAGGGCGAACACCCGGTCGGCGCGGGAGAGGTGGGCGCCGTAGAGCACCGCGGGGTGGGCGCCGTGCTCACCGGACGGCGGCGTGCACGCCACCACGGTGGGCACGCCCGCCGTCTTGGCGACGTTGACGGTCATGAACGCGCTGGCGAGCAGCGGGAACCGGCCGGCCGGGAGGTAGGCGCCGACGCGGGAGACCGGCACGTACCGCTGGCCGCCCTTCACGCCGGGGGCGAGCTCGACCTCGAAGTCGGTCAGGTGCTCGCGCTGGGCGGCGGCGAACCGGTGGGTGCGCTCGTAGCCCATCTCCAGGGCGGTGCGGACATCGGCGGGCAGGGCGTCCCCGGACTTCTTCAGCTCGTTCGCCGAGATCTCCAGATCGCCGGACCAGCCGTCCAGCTCCTGGGCGTAGGCGCGGACCGCGTCCATGCCCTTGTGCTCGATCTCCTTGAGCATCTCGGAGACGCGCTCGACCACCTTCGGGTCGCGCTGGGCGGGCGGTCCGTCGACGGACGGCTTCTTGAGCCACTGGAGGGGAGGGAGTGCCTGGGCTTCGTCGTGCGTGATCTGCATGGCGAGGACGCTAGACGGGGTCGTGCCACAGGACCAGAGGGGCGAGTCCTGTCGTATCCACAGGGTTTTCCTGCACATGCTGGCCAGCGCGTGTTTTCCTGCACATGAAGGCGGGCCCTCAGAGGCTGCGCTCGGTGCGGATCTCGCGCAGGGTGTCCTCGGCGATGCGGACCAGCTCGCGGGTGGCACGGGACAGCGGATGTCCCCGGCGCCGCACCAGCGCGATGGTGTCGTAGAGGGGATCGGCGAAGGAGGCGGTGTGCAGGCCCGCGGGGAAGGCCGGGCTGTCGACGACCGCGCGGCTGGCGATGGTGTCGCCGACCCCGGTCGTCACCAACTTCAGGGCGGCTTCGACGTGTTCGAGCTCGATCAGCGGGTCGACGCGCACCCCGGCGTACTGGGCACGCTCGGCGAGCTGACGGCGCGTCGGGTCCTGCCAGCCGTAGTGGGCGTCGTACAGCACCAGGGGCGCCCGCGCGAAGTCCTCGATGGTCACGGGCGTACGGGTGCGCTCCTCGCTCGCGCTGACGTAGTGCACCTCGTCCCGCAGGAGCGGTGTGACCTGCAGCCCCTCGTCGTCGATGGGGAGTACGACCAGGCCCGCCTCTATGCGCCCGGCCGCGACGGCGGCCGCGGTCTCCGCCGAGTTCTGCCCAACGAGCCGTACCCGCACCGACGGATAGCGGGCGTGGAACAGCTGCACCAGGTTCGACAGCAGGTAGTAGTCGGCGTTGCGCAGCACCCCGAAGGTGGCGGTGCCGCCGCCGAGCGAACCGAGGGAGTGCACGGCCCGGGTACCGCTGTCGGCGGCTTCCACGGACTGCTGGGCGTAGGGCAGCAGCTCCTGTCCCGCGGAGGTCAGCGTCAGGGTGCGGCTGCCGCGGACGAACAGCTCGGCGTCCAGCTCCGCCTCCAGCCGGCGCACGAGTTCGGAGGCGGAGGCCTGCGCCATGTCCAGGGCCTGCGCGGCGGCGGTGAACGACCCGAGCCGCTCCGCCTCGACGAAGGCTCTCAGTTGGGTGAGCGTCATGCGGCCACAGGGTAGCCCTGTGCTTCCCGCAGGGAACAAGGGGGTTGTCCCGTGCGTGGCGGGCTGATTGGCTCGTGCGGGCCCCGCACATCGCCTAACGCCCCTGTTCGGAAGGTTCCTCCCGCCGATGACCAGCCCCCTGCCGCTCTGCCTCGTCCAGACGTCCGCGTACCACCACGCGGACGACGACGCCCTGGACGGCTTCGCGGCGGACGTCCGCCGCGTCACCCGCGCGCACCCCGGCGCCCGGCTGCTGGTCCACCCCGAGCTGCACCTGTGCGGCCACCGGCCCGACGAGGACCCGGAAGCGGTGATGACGGCGGCGGCCCAGCCGCTCGACGGCCCCCGGGGCACCCGGCTCGCCGCCCTCGCCCGCGAGACCGGTGTCTGGCTGGTGCCCGGCAGCGTCTACGAGCGCGGTGACGACGGCCGCATCTACAACACGGCCCCCGTGTACTCGCCCAAGGGTGAACGCGTCGCCGCGTACCGGAAGGTCTTTCCCTGGCGGCCCTACGAAACCACCGCCTCCGGCACGGAGTTCGTGGTCTTCGACATGGACGGCCACGGTCGCGTGGGCCTGTCCATCTGCTACGACGCGTGGTTCCCCGAGGTCACCCGCCACCTGGCGTGGCAGGGCGCCGACCTGGTCCTCAATCTGGTGCGCACCCCGACCGTCGACCGCGCCCAGGAACTCGTCCTCGCGCGGGCCAACGCGATCGTGAACCAGGTCGCCATGGCCAGCGTCAACGCCGCACAGCCGGACGGGATCGGCCGCAGTCTCGTCGTCGACCCCGAGGGCCGGGTGCGGGCGGAGGCCGAGTCCGCCACGGACCAGCTCGTCACGGACGTCCTCGACCTCGGCGGGGCCCGCCGGGTACGCACGCACGGCACGGCGGGTCTCACATGTGTCTGGGATCCGTTCACCGCCGGCCAGGAGCCCCTCGAACTGCCCCTGTACGGGGGCCGGATCGACCCCGAGCGGTGGCGCGAGGCACTCCCTGGCGACGAGCGCTAGGGCGCAGACGCAGGGCCTGCGGACGCCCGTCGGCCCGGTGACCCTTCGACGGCCGCCCGCACCGCACCGGACCGAGGCACCAGTCGAGTGTCGGACGCCTGTGCCGGGGCCGGGGTGGTCGGCGCCTTACCGGGCGTCAACTACACCGTGCGCTCCAGTCGTTCGTTCGCCTTGCGCATGTGGTCCGCCATCGCGCGGTCCGCGCCGTCGGGGTCGTGCGAGCGGATCGCCTCGACGACCGCCTCGTGCTCGCACAGGGTCCCGCTGACGGTGCCCTCGAGGTCGTTGACGCGCTCCATCCAGACCTGCAGCAGGGCGCGGATGGAGTGGAGTATGTCGCTCAGCACGGTGTTGCCCGCGATGTGGGCGATCTCCAGGTGGAAGGCGATGTCCGCCTCGACGAACGCCTCCCTGCCGCCGTCCTCGCCCGCCCGGCGCAGCGCCGCGTGCAGCTCGGCCAGGCGCTCGACGTCCTCGGGTCGCGCGCGCTCGGCGGCGAGCCGGGCCGAGACACCCTCCATGTAGCGCCGCACCTCGACCAGGTCCCTGGTGCGCCGCTGCCCCAGCATGAGCCCCCAGTTGATCGCCTGCGGGAGGAAGTCCGACGTGCCCTCGCGGACGTAGGAGCCGGAGCCGGGGCGGATCTCGATGATGCCGAGCACATCCAGTGCCGAGAGGGCGCCGCGCACGCTGGAGCGGGCCACGTTCAGCGCCTCGGCGAGATTGCGCTCGGCGGGCAGCCGGGTGCCGGGCTTGATGTTGCCCGCGGAGAGGTGGTCGAGCAGCCGCTTGGCGACCTCGGTCACGGTCGACTCGCGCACCACGGGGCGCAGGAGCCGGGACAGGTCGGCGGGGTCGCCCCCGGAGTCGGCGGACCGGGGTCCGGGGGACTGCGGGGCGACGGAGCGGGGCTCGGGCGTACTGGTCACCGCGTAAGTACATCAAACACAGCGGCGACCTACGCAAGCACCTGTGGGTCTCCTTGGAAGGCGCGCAGGCGCGGGCGCGTATGAGATCAGTTGCGAAAGTGCAGGTCAAGAGGTTGCCGAGGGGTGAAAACTGTGAGGCTCGACACGGCGGTAAATTGGTTACCAATTAACCAGTCAGGGCTAACGTGAGTCGCACGAAAGGTCATGAGGCCCTCGGGACACCCGTCTCCTGCGTGCGCATCGCCGCGGGGACGAGCAGGGCCGCTGACCCGGCCGGACAGAGCAGTCCGGCACGAGTGAGGAGTCGCCATGGGTGCCCTGCCTTCCCTGGAGGCCGGCCAGTCAGCCGTCGAGAAGTCCGCGATCAGGAAATTCACCGTCCGGATCGTGCCCTTCGTGGCGCTGATGTTCTTCGTGAACTATCTCGACCGCACCGCGGTCTCGTTCGCCGAGTCGAACGGCATGAGTCAGGACCTCGGGCTCACCGCCGCGCAGTACGGATTCGCCTCGGGCGTCTTCTTCATCGGCTACATCATCCTTGAAGTCCCCAGCAACATGGCGCTGCACCGCTTCGGCGCGCGCCGCTGGCTCGCCCGGATCATGGTGACCTGGGGCATCGTCTCCCTGCTGTTCACCTGGGTGCAGTCCACGGAGCAGCTGTACTGGCTGCGCTTCGTCCTGGGTGTGGCGGAGGCCGGATTCTTCCCCGGCGCGATCCTCTTCCTCTCCCAGTGGGTGCCCCAGCGGCACCGCACCAAGGTGCTCGGACTCTTCTACCTGGCCCAGCCGCTCACCACCGTCTTCGGCGCCCCGCTCGCCGGCTGGCTGATCAGCCACCACGGCCTGTTCGGCCTCGAGGGCTGGCGCGTGATGTTCCTCTTCGTCTCGCTGCCCGCGATCGTCCTCGGCCTGGTCGGCTGGTTCTACCTCAAGGACAAGCCCGCCGACGCCGGCTGGCTCACCCGCGAGGAGGCCGACTGGCTGACCCGTGAACTGGAGGCCGAGAACGCCGAGAAGACCGGCCACGACGGCGCCGCCGAGAGCAAGAAGAGCGGGCACGGCAAGGCCGATCTCATCGCCGCGTTCACCAACGGCCGCGTCTGGATCCTGTCCGTCGTCTACTTCGGCTTCGTCTACGGCCTGTACGCCCTCGCGTTCTTCCTGCCCACCATCATCAGCGGCTTCGAGGAGCAGTTCGGCACCTCGTTCTCGGTGATGGACAAGGCGTGGATCACCGCGATCCCATACCTGCCGGCCGCGATAGTCCTCTATTTCTGGTCCCGCGACGCCACCCGGCGCGGCACGAAGACCTGGCATGTCGCCGTCCCGGCCGTCGTCGGCGGTGTCTCCATCCCCGTCGCGCTGTACATGAACTCGCCGACCGCCACCGTCGCCGTGATCACCGTGACCGCCTGCGCGATCTTCGCGGCCCTGCCGGTGTTCTGGGCCGTGCCCTCCCGGTTCCTGACCGGCGCCGCCGCCGCGGCCGGTATCGCCCTCATCAACACGATGGGCAACGTCGCCGGATTCGCCGCCAGTTACGTCACCGGCTGGCTGCACGACTGGACCGGCGCCTACTACGTCCCCCTGTTCCTCGTCGGCGCCCTGATGCTGGTCTCGGCCGCCCTGATGATCGCGCTCGCCTCCCGTGGCCGCCGCACCGGCACGGACCCCGAGCTCGCGGAGGTCTCGAAGTGACCCGCATAGCCAACGACCCGGCCGACTTCGCCCACGAGGCGCTCGACGGTTTCGTCGCCGCCCACCGCCGCTGGGTCCGCTCGGCCCCCGGCGGAGTCGTCAGGGCGGGCGGCACCGCCCCCGGCCAGGTCGCCGTCGTCATCGGAGGCGGCTCCGGCCACTACCCGGCCTTCTCCGGCCTCGTCGGACAGGGCCTCGCGCACGGCGCCGCCGTCGGCAACGTCTTCGCCTCGCCCTCCGCCCGCCAGATCCACGACGTGGCCGCCGAGGCCGACAACGGCGCCGGGGTCCTCCTCGCCTTCGGCAACTACGCGGGCGACGTCCTCCACTTCGGGCAGGCCGCCCAGCGCCTCGAAGCGGGCGGCATCCCCGCCCGCACCCTCCCCGTCACCGACGACATCTCCTCGGCGGCGACGGACGAGGCCCACAAGCGCCGCGGCATCGCGGGCGACCTCCCCGTCTTCAAGATCGCCGCCGCTGCCGCCGAGCGCGGTGCCACCCTCGACGAGGTGCACGCCACGGCCACCCGCGCCAACGGGCGCACCCGCTCCTTCGGCGTCGCGTTCACCGGCTGCACCCTGCCCGGCGCCGAACAGCCGCTGTTCACCGTCCCAGAGGGCCGCATGGCCGTCGGCCTCGGCATCCACGGCGAGCCCGGCATCGGCGAGCAGGACATCCCCGACGCCAAGACCCTCGCCGCCCTCCTCGTCGACAAGCTCCTGGACGAACTCCCGCAGGTGCGCGGCGACCGGGCCGCAGTGATCCTCAACGGCCTCGGCTCCGTCAAGTACGAGGA
Organism: Streptomyces sp. EDA2-14; assembly: GCF_054963755.1. Taxonomy (NCBI): domain Bacteria; kingdom Bacillati; phylum Actinomycetota; class Actinomycetes; order Kitasatosporales; family Streptomycetaceae; genus Streptomyces; species Streptomyces sp. EDA2-14. Next base: position 317,233 of record NZ_JBUEGE010000005.1, on the reverse strand, counting down.
ACTGTTCGTGCTGTACGGGGAGGTGAACCGGCTCCTCGAAGCGGCCGGTGTCGAGGCCGTCGACCCCGAGGTCGGCGAGCTGTGCACCAGCTTCGACATGGCCGGTGTCTCCCTCACCCTGACCTGGCTCGACGACGAACTCGCCGCACTGTGGCAGGCACCCGCCGACGCCCCCGCCTTCCGCAAGGGCGCCGTCGCCGCCACCCCCGTGTACGAGAAGACCACCGCCCGGCAGGCCGTCACCGCCGACACCCCGCCGCCCGCCGACGCGGACTCCCGAGCCACCGCCACCCGCGTGCTCGCGGCCCTCGCCGCCACGCGGTCCACCGTCGACACCCACGCGGACGAGCTGGGCCGCATCGACGCCGTCGCCGGGGACGGCGACCACGGCATCGGCATGCGGCGCGGCTCCCGCGCCGCGCACACCGAGGCCGGGCGCGCGGTCGCCGCGGGCGCCGGCGCCGGAACCACGCTGCGCCTCGCAGGCGACGCCTGGGCCGACGAGGCCGGCGGCACCTCGGGCGCGCTGTGGGGCGCGATGCTCCGCGCGCTCGGCGACGCCATCGGCGACACCGGGCGCCCCACCCCGGCGCGGGTCGCCGAGGGCGTCGCCGCCGCCGACCGGGCCGTACGCGACCTCGGTGGCGCGCAGGTCGGCGACAAGACGATGGTCGACGCGCTCGTCCCGTTCGCCGCCGCTCTCACCGAGGCCGCGTCCGACGACCGGCTCGCCGCCGCCTGGGCCACCGCCGCCTCCGCCGCGGAGGACGCCGCCCGGGCCACCGCCGACCTGCTGCCCCGCATGGGCCGCGCCCGCCCGCACGCGGAGAAGGCGCTCGGCACCCCCGACGCGGGCGCCCACTCCTTCGCCCTGATCACCAGGGCCGTGGCGGGCGTCCTCGCGACCGCCTGAACCACCGCACGAACCCGAACACCCCTCACCGTCAAGGAAGTTGGTCATGACCGACAAGCTCCGCATCGTCATCGGCTGCGACGACGCCGGTTACCAGTACAAGGAGGCCCTCAAGAAGGACCTCCAGGACAGCGAGCTGGTCGACAGCGTCACCGACGTGGGCGTGGACGCCGAAGGCCACACCGCCTACCCGACCATCGCCATCGAGGCCGCCGAGCGCGTCGCCCGCGGCGAGGCCGACCGGGCGCTGCTGATCTGCGGCACCGGCCTCGGCGTCGCCATCGCCGCCAACAAGGTCAAGGGCATCCGGGCCGTCACCGCCCACGACTCCTTCTCCGTCGAGCGCGCGATCCTCTCCAACAACGCGCAGGTGCTGACCTTCGGCCAGCGCGTCGTCGGCCTCGAACTGGCCCGCCGGCTCGCCGCCGAGTGGCTCACCTACCGCTTCGACGAGCAGTCCGGCTCCGCCGCCAAGGTCCAGCTGATGAGCGACTACGAGGCTGTGTCCACTCAGGCCGTGTCCACCGAGGCCGGGGCCGAGGCCGCCTGATGAACGCCCCCGTCCTGCTCGGGGTGAGCCTGAAGATGTACTTCGGCCACCACGAGACCCTCAACTGGTCCCGCCGCATCGTGCGGCTTGCCGACCAGCACCCGGCCGTCACCAGCGGCAAGGCGCGCCTGTTCGTGCTGCCCGCCTTCCCGGCGATCGTGCCGGTGGCCGGGATCCTCGCGCGCAGCGGCGTCGACGTCGGCGCGCAGGACCTCGCCACGGAGGACGTGGGCGCCTACACGGGCGAGGTGTCGGGGCCGTTCCTCAAGGAGATCGGCTGCCGCTACGCCGAGGTCGGCCACGCCGAGCGCCGCCGCCTGTACGGGGAGGGCGACACGGTCGTCGCGGCGAAGACCGCGGCCGCCCTGCGCAGCGGACTCACCCCGGTCCTGTGCGTCGGCGAACTCGACCGGGTGGACCCCGAGGAGGCCGCGCGCCGCACCGTCGCCGAGGCCGCCCGCCTGCTGTACGGCATGCGCGGCACCGTCGTCCTCGCCTACGAGCCCCAGTGGGCCATCGGCGCACCCGAGCCGGCCTCGCCCGAGCACATCACCACGGTGTGCGCGGCGCTGGGGGAGTGGCTGGACGCCCGCCCGCAGCACGCCGGATCCACCGTGATCTACGGCGGCAGCGCGGGCCCCGGCCTGCTCACCCGCCTCGGCGGCTCCGTCGGCGGCCTCTTCCTGGGCCGCTTCGCACACGACCCGGCCGCCGTCGGCCGCATCCTCGACGAGATCACCCCCACCGACTCCCGTACGGAGGTGGCCTGACATGGCGTACGGCATCAGCACCTACGCGTACTTCTGGCGCATCTCGTCGCGGGCGCCCGAGCCGATGACGGCCCTGGACATGCTCCAGGACATCCACCGGCTCGGCGGCCAGGTCTTCCAGATCTGCGACTACGCCCCGATCGAGTCCTACGACGACACGCAGCTCGCCGAACTCAGGGCGGCAGCCGCCGAACTCGGCGTCGCCCTCGAACTCGGCACCCGCGGCATCGCCCCGGACCACCTGGAGCGCTACCTCCGCATCGCGGAGCGGCTCGGCGTGACCTTCGTACGCTCCATGCTGCACACCGCCGACCACAAGCCCGGCACGGCCGAGGCCGTCACCCTCCTCAAGCAGGCCATCGGCCGGTACGAGGAGCAGGGCGTCACGCTCGGCCTGGAGACCTACGAGCAGGTCGCCACCGCCGACCTCGTCGACGTGGTCCGCACCGTCGACAGCCCCCGCCTCGGCATCGTCGTCGACCCGGGCAACTGCGTGGCCCGCCTGGAACACCCGTTCCGGGTCGTCGAGCTCACCGCCCCCTACGTGGTGAACGTGCACGTCAAGGACTTCGCGTTCAGTCGCAGGGACGGCTGGGTGGGCTTCACCTACGCCGGTGCCCCGCTCGGCACCGGCCTCCTCGACTACCAGTCGATGATCGCCGCCGTCCGGGACCACGCCCCGGACCCCGCGTCGGTCAACCAGATCGTGGAGCACTGGCTCCCGTGGCAGGACGGTGGCTTCGACGTCACCGCCGAGCTCGAACACCAGTGGACCAAGCACAGCATCAGCACACTCCTGAAGGGCGAATGAACATGGCCGCCGAGAACAACAAGACCGTTGCCGTCATCGGGGCCGCCGGCAAGATGGGCCAGCGTGTCTCCAACAACCTGGTCGAGAGCGACTTCACCGTCCTCTTCTCCGAGAATTCCCCCAAGGGCCAGGAGCTGATCCGCTCGCTCGGCCGTGAGCTGACCGACTCCGAGGCCGCGGCCCAGCAGGCCGACGTCCTGATCCTGGCCGTGCCGGACATCGTCCTCGGCAAGGTCTCCGAGCAGCTCGTCCCGCTCCTGAAGCCGGGCGCCGTCGTCCTCACCCTCGACCCGGCGGCCGCCTACGCGGGCCTGCTGCACCCCCGCGCCGACGTGCATTACGTCTGCGCCCACCCCTGCCACCCGTCCGTCTTCCTGCAGCGCAAGACGCAGGCCGAGCTGGACGACACCTTCGGTGGCATCGCGGCCCCGCAGGAGGTCGTCGCCGCGTACGAGGGCGGCGACGAGGCCAAGCAGGAGCTCGCCGGGTCCGTCATCCGCGTCATGTATGCGCCGGTCGTCGACGTCCACTGGGTCACCGTCAAGCAGCTCGCCGTCCTGGAGCCGACCCTCGTCGAGACCATCGCCTGCATGGTCGGCGCCCTGCTCAACGAGGCGCTGCACGAGACCGTGCACACCGTCGGCGTCCCGGAGAAGGCCGCCCGCGCCATGCTCCTCGGCCACACCCAGGTCGCCCTCGCCAACACCCTCAAGGGCGACAACCCGTTCTCCGACGCCTGCCTGATCGCCATGGACTACGGCCGTGACTCCATCGTCAAGGACGACTGGAAGAAGGTCTTCGACGACGGCGAGCTCGACAAGGTCATCACGAAGATGCTGAAGATCAAGGAGATCCGCCGCTGAGGCGGTCCTCCACCAGCGCCGGGTGGCCCGCCCACGGGGGACGGGCCACCCGGCGCCGCACACCGTAGACACGTCCTGACCAACCCCTGACAAGGAGCCCTGAGCCAGGGTGAGCACCCAGCCGACCACCACAGACTTCGAGTGGACCGCACGCGACCAGCGTGCCGTCGACACCGCGCGCATCCTGGCGGCGGACGCCGTGCAGAAGGTCGGCAACGGCCATCCGGGGACGGCCATGAGCCTGGCCCCGGCCGCGTACACCCTGTTCCAGAAGGTGATGCGGCACGATCCGGCGGACGCCGGCTGGGTCGGCCGCGACCGCTTCGTGCTGTCCGCCGGTCACTCGTCCCTCACGCTCTACATCCAGCTGTACCTGGCCGGTTTCGGCCTGGAGCTGGACGACCTGAAGGCGTTCCGCACACAGGGTTCCAGGACGCCGGGGCATCCCGAGTACGGGCACACGGTGGGCGTCGAGACGACAACGGGGCCGCTGGGGCAGGGAGTCGCGAACGCGGTGGGCATGGCGATGGCCGCCCGCTACGAGCGCGGTCTGTTCGACCCGGAGGCCCCGGAGGGGGAGTCGCCCTTCGACCACCACGTGTACGTGATCGCGGGCGACGGCTGCCTCCAGGAGGGCATCGCGGCCGAGGCGTCGTCGACGGCCGGCCATCAGCGGCTCGGCAATCTGGTCCTGCTGTGGGACGACAACCACATCTCGATTGAGGGCGACACCGAGACCGCGGTATCCGAGGACACCTGCAAGCGCTACGAGGCGTACGGCTGGCACGTGCAGCGGGTCGAGCCGAGGGCCGACGGAGACCTGGACCCCGAGGCGATCTTTGCGGCGATCCAGGTGGCCAAGGCCGTCACCGACAAGCCGTCGTTCATCGCGCTGCGCTCGATCATCGCCTGGCCGGCCCCGAACGCGCGGAACACCGAGGCCGCACACGGCTCGGCGCTCGGCGACGACGAGGTGGCCGCCACCAAGCGCGTCCTCGGCTTCTACCCGGAGCAGTCCTTCGAGGTCTCCGACGAGGTCATCGGCCACACCCGCAAGGCGCTCGACCGCGGCGCCGAGGCGCACGCGGCCTGGGAGAAGCAGCTCGCGGAGTGGCGGGGTGCCAACCCGGAGCGGGCCGCCGTGTTCGACCGCATCCGGGAGGGCGAGCTGCCCGGTGGCTGGGAGGCCGAGCTCCCGGTCTTCGAGACGGGGACGAAGGTCGCCACGCGCGCCGCGTCCGGCAAGGTCCTCCAGGCGCTCGGCCCGGTGATCCCCGAACTGTGGGGCGGGTCGGCGGACTTGGCGGGCTCGAACAACACGACGATCGACAAGACGTCGTCGTTCCTCCCGGCCGGGAACCCGCTGCCCGAGGCCGACCCGTACGGCCGCACGATCCACTTCGGCATCCGCGAGCACGCGATGGCCGCGGAGATGAACGGGATCGCCCTGCACGGCCACACCCGCATCTACGGCGGCACGTTCCTCGTCTTCTCGGACTACATGCGCAACGCGGTCCGCATGTCCGCGCTGATGTCGCTGCCCGTCACCTACGTGTGGACGCACGACTCCGTCGGCCTCGGCGAGGACGGCCCGACCCACCAGCCGGTCGAGCATCTCGCCTCGCTGCGTGCCATCCCCGGCCTGAACGTGGTCCGCCCGGCCGACGCCAACGAGACGGCGATCGCCTGGCGCGAGATCCTCAAGCGCGGTACCGAGCGGCCCGCGCCGCACGGACTGGCGCTGAGCCGCCAGGGCCTGCCGACGTACGAGGCCCACTCCGATGCGGCCAAGGGTGGTTACGTCCTGGCCGAGGCGTCGTCGGGAACCCCGGACGTCGTCCTGATCGCCACCGGCTCCGAGGTGCACGTCGCCGTCGAGGCCCGTACCCGGCTGGAGGCGGAGGGCATCGCCACCCGCGTCGTCTCGATGCCGTGCGTCGAATGGTTCGAGGAGCAGGACAAGGCGTACAAGGACGCGGTCCTGCCGCCTTCCATCAAGGCGCGCGTCGCGGTCGAGGCCGGAATCGGCCTGACCTGGCACCGTTACGTCGGCGACACCGGCCGCACCGTGTCCCTGGAGCACTTCGGCGCCTCGGCCGACGGCCATGCCCTCTTCCAGGAGTACGGCTTCACCGCCGAGAACGTCGCCGCCACGGCCCGCGAGTCCCTGGCCGCCGCCCGGCGCTGACAGGCCGTGCCCGAGCGCGCCGGGCGGCGAGCCGCTTCACTTCTTGAGGAAGTCCAGCAGGTCCTGGTTGAAGCGTTCCTTGTCGCCCGGCACCAGGGCGATGCCGTGCGAGCCGCCCTCGTAAACCTTCAGCTCCGCGTCCGCGATCAGCTCGGCGGACTTGCGGCCGGTGGCGTCGATCGGTACCACCTGGTCGTCGTCGCCGTGCACGACGAGCGTCGGGACGTCGAACTTCTTGAGGTCGTCGTGGAAGTCCGTCGTGCCGAACGCGTCGACGCAGTCGACACCGCCCTTGATGGTCTGCGCCATGGCCATGTACCAGAAGGCGTCCTTGTTGCCCTGGGTGACCTTGGTGCCCTCGCGGTTGGCCGAGTGGAAGCCGACCGCGGTGTCCTTCCAGAACTGCGAGCGCTCCTTCAGGATGCCCGCCTTGATGTCGTCGAAGACGGACTGCGGGACACCCTCCGGGTTGTCCGGGCCCTGCAGCATCAGCGGAGGGATCGCGGACAGCAGCACGGCGGACTGGATCCGCTCGGTGCCGTGGCGGCCGATGTACCGGGCGAGTTCGCCGCCGCCCATCGAGTGCGCCACGAGCGTCACGTCCCGCAGATCCAGGTGCGTGATCAGGTCGTTCAGGTCGTCGGCGAAGGTGTCGAAGTCGTATCCGTCGTACACCGGCGTCGAGCGGCCGTGACCGCGCCGGTCGTGCGCGATGCCCCGGTATCCGGCGTCGGCGACCGCCTTCAGCTGGTCCTGCCACGCGTCACCGTTGAGCGGCCAGCCGTGGATGAAGACCACGGGACGGCCGCGCCCCCAGTCCTTGTAGAAGATGTCGACACCGTCTCGCGTCGTGCAGATGGGCATGGCGTGTCCTCTCGGTGCGGCGTACATGACCCCCACCCCGGAGCATCACCCGAACAGCCGTCGGCCGCCACTTCAACTGTCACCCAGCGTGCCGTCACCCCTCACGTACCCGTCCGGAACATCCCCGGTGTCACCCCCGTCCGCAGCCGGAAGAACTTCGTGAAGTCGCTGGGGTCGTCGAAGCCGAGGTGGTCCGCCACCTCCTTCGACGGCAGGCCGCTGTGCCACAGGAGGCGTTTGGCCTCCAGGAGGACCCGGTCGTCGATGTACTGCTTCGCGGTGCGGCCCGTCGCGGCGTGGGCGGCGCGGGTCAGGGTGCGGGGGCTGTAGCCGAGAGCCGCCGCGTAGTCCTCCACGCGGCGGGTCACCGCGTGGTCGCGCTCCACGGCCGCGTGGAAGCGGTGGAAGGTGCTGGACGCCACGGCGGGGCCCGGCGCCGGGTCGCGCACCTTCGCCAGGCGCAGCATCAGGACCGAGAGCAGCGCGCGCAGCACCTCGGTGTGCGACCCGAGGGGGAGCGAGGCCATCGCCCCGTACTCGTACGTGAGGTGGTCGAGGGCCCGCCGTACCCCCTCCACGTCCGGTCCGCGCGGTGTCAGCGGCCGCTGCTCGTACGGCGGGTCCATGTGCGCGGCCGAGACGATCGCGGGCGGCAGAAAGCCCGCCTTGAAGACGATGTCCACACCGTCCGCCGACACCAGGTCCGGGCCGAAGCGCTGCACCTGCCCCGGCCGGATCCACAGCCACGAACCGGGCCGCAGCTCGTACTCGACGAAGTCCACGGCCACCTGCAACGGGCGCTCGCGCGCGCCGATCAACTGGTGGAAGGCGGGGCGCAGCGGCGCGTACGGATCGTTGCCGTGGCGCAGCGAGCGGCCGTGCAGATCGGCCAGCTCCTCCACCTCCAGACCGGTCGGCGCGCCGACGTTCGGCGTGTACTCGAGATCCCGGACGTCGGGGCGCGGATCGCGGCCCGCGCTCGTGATGTGTCTGTTTTTCCCCATCGTGAGTCCCGAGCGTACCGCTGCCGCCCCCGTCCCGCCGCCTAGCGTGAAAGCACAGGTCAGCGACGTGTGAGGAGGATCCTGTGCGATTGGTCGTGGGGATGACCGGGGCGACGGGTGCTCCGTTCGGTGTCCGGTTGCTGGAGTGTCTGCGCGAGCTGCCGGACGTGGAGACACATCTTGTGCTCTCCCGCTGGGCGCGCACCACGATCGAGCTGGAGACGGGACTCTCCGTCGCGGAGGTGTCCGCGCTCGCCGATGTCAGCCATCACCCCGACGACCAGGGCGCCACCATCTCCTCCGGCTCGTTCCGCACCGACGGCATGGTCATCGTGCCGTGCTCGATGAAGACCCTCGCCGGCATCAGCGCCGGGTACGCCGACGGTCTCGTGGCCCGGGCCGCCGACGTCGTCCTCAAGGAGCGCCGCAAGCTCGTCCTCGTCCCGCGCGAGACACCGCTGAGCGAGATCCATCTGCGGAACATGCTCGAACTCTCCCGCATGGGCGTGCAGTTGGTGCCGCCCATGCCCGCCTTCTACAACAACCCGCGGACGATCGACGACATCGTCGACCACATCGTGGCCCGCGTCCTCGACCAGTTCGACCTGCCCGCCCCGGCCGCCGAGCGCTGGGCCGGCATGCGCGCCGCCCGTGCCGCCCGCACCGCCCGCGCGGCGGTCGACTCCGCAACGCCCGTACAGAATTCAGGAGTTACCCATGCCCTATGACGACCTGCGCAGCTTCCTCGGCACCCTGGAGAAGGAGGGCCAGCTGCTGCGCATCTCCGACGAGGTGCTGCCCGAGCCGGATCTCGCGGCCGCCGCCAACGCGACGGGCCGCATCGGCGAGAACGCGCCCGCCCTCTGGTTCGACAACGTCAAGGGCTTCACCGACGCCCGGATCGCGCTGAACGTGCACGGCTCCTGGGCCAACCACGCCCTCGCCCTCGGACTCCCGAAGAACACCCCCGTCAAGGAGCAGGTCGAGGAATTCGCACGGCGCTGGGACGCCTTCCCCGTCGCGCCCGAACGCCGCGAGGACGCGCCGTGGCGCGAGAACACCCTGGAGGGCGGTGACGTCGACCTGTTCTCCGTCCTTCCGCTGTTCCGCCTCAACGACGGCGACGGCGGCTTCTACCTCGACAAGGCCGCCGTCGTCTCCCGCGACCCGGAGGACCCGGACAACTTCGGCAAGCAGAACGTCGGCACGTACCGCATCGAGGTCATCGGGCGCGACCGCCTCGCCTTCCAGCCCGTCCCCATGCACGACGTCGCCCAGCACCTGCGCAAGGCCGAGGAGGTCGGCGAGGACCTCCCCATCGCCATCACCCTCGGCAACGACCCCGTGATGGCGATCGTCGCCGGCATGCCGATGGCGTACGACCAGAGCGAGTACGAGATGGCGGGCGCGCTGCGCGGGGCGCCCGCCCCGATCGCCACCGCGCCGCTCACCGGCTTCGACGTGCCGTGGGGCAGCGAGGTCGTCATCGAGGGTGTCATCGAGTCGCGCAAGCGGCAGATCGAGGGCCCCTTCGGTGAGTTCACCGGTCACTACTCGGGCGGCCGCCGGATGCCCGTCATCCGCGTCGACCGCGTCTCGTACCGCACGAACCCGGTCTTCGAGTCCCTCTACCTCGGCATGCCGTGGACCGAGTGCGACTATCTCGTAGGCCCCAACACCTGTGTGCCGCTGCTCAAGCAGCTGCGCGCCGAGTTCCCCGAGGTGCAGGCCGTCAACGCCATGTACACGCACGGCCTGATGGTGGTCATCTCGACGAAGAAGCGGTACGGAGGCTTCGCCAAGGCCGTCGGTATGCGCGCGATGACGACGCCGCACGGACTCGGGTACGTGGCCCAGGTGATCGTCGTCGACGAGGACGTGGACCCGTTCAACCTGCCGCAGGTGATGTGGGCGATGTCGGCGAAGGTCAACCCGAAGGACGACGTCGTCGTCATCCCGAACCTGTCCGTCCTCGAACTCGCGCCCGCCGCCCAGCCCGCGGGCATCACCAGCAAGATGATCATCGACGCGACGACGCCGGTGGCACCCGACGTCCGCGGCAACTTCTCCACGCCGGCCAAGGACCTGCCCGAGACGGCCGCATGGGCGACGCGCCTCCAGGACCTGATCGCCGCCCGCCACTGACCCGTACGCCCCTGCCCCCGTACGTGCCTGCCCCCGTACGTGCCTGCCTAGAAAGGCCAACTCTCATGAACGAAAAGCTGGTTGAGGGCGCCGAGTGCCCTCGCTGCCCCGCCGACACCGTCACCCACCTCGCCACGTCCCCCGTCCCCGGAGTGTGGGACGTCCTCCAGTGCACCGAGTGCCTCTACACCTGGCGCACGATCGAGCCCGACCGCCGCACCCGGCGTGACGCCTACCCCGAGGCCTTCAAGCTCACGGAGGCCGACATCGAGAACGCCATAGAGGTTCCGGCGGTTCCGCCGCTGCGCGTTTGACCTTGACACGGTGACAAGGTCTTCACTGCTTGCCGAGGAGGTGGTCCCGATCATGATCACTGGGCAGGACACGGAGACCTTGCGCGCACTGCGGGGGCTGGCGGACAAGAACGCGTCCGTACGGCTGCGGGCCGCGTTGGAGGTCGGCTCGGCGCCGGACGCACGGTTCGTCGGCACGCTCGTCGAACGGTGCGCGGTCGAGCCCGAGTTCTTCGTGCGCGACATGCTGACCTGGGCGCTCACCCGGCACCCGGCGGCCCTGACGCTCCCCGCACTGCAGGGCGAGGTGCGCTCGGGGCGGCCGCAGGCACGGAGCCAGGCGCTGCACACGCTCTCCAAGATCGGGGACCGCGGTGCCTGGCCGGTGATCACGCGGGAGCTGCTCACGGACCCCGACGACGAGGTGGCCCGCAGTGCCTGGCGGGCCGCCGTCGTGCTCGTACCCGACGAGGAGCGGAAGGGCACCTTGGCCGAGGTACTCGCGACGCAGCTCGGTCGCGGCGGACGCGAGACACAGCTCAGCCTGGGCCGCGCCCTGGTCGACCTCGGCGACGTCGCGACGCCCGCGCTGCGCACCGCGGCGACCGCCCCAGACCCGGACGTACGCGCACACGCGCTCGCCACGCAACGGGTGCTGCGCGACCCGGACACCGGGTTCGGCTTCGCGATCGAGGAGGCCAAGCGCGTCGTGGCGCTGGGCGGTGCTCCCGTGGTGGACGATGAAGTGTGCTGATCGGTGAGGTGGCGCGGAGGTCCGGGGTCAGTGCCCGCATGCTCCGGCATTACGAGTCGCTGGGCCTGGTGCGGCCTTCGGAACGCACGGGCTCCGGCTATCGGGAGTACTCGGGCGACGACATCCGGCGGATCTTCCACATCGAGAGCCTGCGTTCGCTGGGGCTCTCGCTGCGCGAGATCGGGCGGGCGCTCGACGAACCGGGCTTCACGCCCGCGGCGCTCGTCGGCGATCTGATCCGGCAGACGCGCGAACGCATCGCGGCCGAGACCGAGTTGCTGACGCGGCTGAACCGGATCGACGCCGCGGACCCCGCCGGCTGGGAGGACGTCCTCCAGGTGGTCGCGCTGCTGCAGGCGCTGAGCTCGAAGAGCGCGGACGCCCGCCAACGCGCGGCCCTCTCCCCGCCCGATCAGGGCCCGGTACCGGTGGAGGCACTGGTGGAGGCGGTGCTGTCCGAGACGGACACGAACGTGGCCGGAGCCCTCCGCTGGGCGCTGGTGCGCTCGGGCGACGACAGCGTTCCCCTGCTGACGCGGGCGCTGGACTCGCCGGAAGCCCCCGTCCGCGAACGCGCCGCCCAATGCCTCGCCGAACTTCCCGGCCCCGACGCCACCGCAGAACTCCGCCACGCCCTGGACCACCCCGACCCCGCGGTCCGTGCCAGGGCCGCCGTGGCCCTCGGAAACCGCGGAGCACCCGACGCGGTACCGGAGTTGATCGACATGATCGCGTCCGGCCACAACGACACGGACGCGGCGGACGCGTTGAGCGCGCTGGCGAACGGGTCCGCCTCCGAGAGTGATCCGATGTCGGCGAACGGGTCCGCCTCCGAGAGTGATCCGATGTCGGCGAACGGGTCCGCCTTCGCGAATGCTTCGATGTCGGCGAACGGGTCCGCCTTCGCGAGTGACCCGATGTCGGCGAGCGGCTCCGAGACGGCGAGCGAGCCCGCCTCCGCTGGCGGGCCCCGGTCCGCCGGCGGGCCCCGGTCCGCGGGTGATGCCGTGTACGCGGGGGAGCCCCTGTCCGTGAGCGGCTCTGCGTCTGCGGGGGAGCCCGGTCCCGACAGCGACTCTTCGTCTGCGAGTGGTTCCGCGTCAGCGGGCCTCGCCGCTTCCGCGCGTGAGCCCCGTTCGGCTCGAGACCCCGCGTCCGCGAGCCGCTCCTCGTCCGGGAGGGACTCGGCCTCCACAGGCGGATCCGCGTCCGGGAGGGGAGCCGTGTCAGCGAGTGATTCCGCTTCGGCGGCCGACTGCCCGTCGGCGGGCCACTCCGCGCCCGCAAGCGACTCCCCCTCCGCCGACGGCCCCGCGGCTGCGGAGCGCATTGCCGCAGGGATCGTCGAACGGCTCGCCCGCCCCACGACCGAAGCCCCCGCCCGTGGGCGGCTTACTCAGGCGCTTGCGGGGATTCCGGGGGTGACGGCGGAGCGGGCGCTTGTCCAGTTGGTGGGGGATGAGGATCGCGCGGTGGCGTTGACGGCCACGTATCTGCTTCGGCTGCGCGAGGGGCGCTGACCCGGGCGGTCAACGGCCCGTGGCGAGCAGCCAGATTCCGATGCCCGTGAACAGGGCGCCGCCCACGAGCAGCGACGTGAACTCCGCGACCCGTCGTGCGGCGAGGTCGATGCGTGCGTCCTTGGGGCTGTCGGGCAGGTAGCGGACCGGGGCCGCGCCGCCCACGGGCAGCCCCTTGACCCCGGACGAACCGGCCTGGAACGTGTGCCGGCCGCCCCGCGTGTCGACGAATTCGACCACTGCGAAGTGGACGGGCCCGCCACCCTGTCTTCCGGCGTCGCTCCTGTGGTGACGGACCACCAGGCCCTTGGTACGTATCCCGTCGCGCTGGATCCGGTACTGGACCACGGCCTCACGGACGCCGAACCCGAAGACGGCGACACCCGCCACGAGACACATCGCCACCCACACCGTCGTCTCCCTCGCCGTGCCGTGCACGCCCCCTTGGGCATCGCCTGTCCCAGGGGGGACGAAAGATCAAGCAGGCGTGGTTCCGCTTACGGTCACCCCGTTGCCGCGCCACCCCTGGTACCTGCGACACGCTCGGAACCGGCAACGCCGATCAAGACTACGGTGAGCCGTACAGAATGCCGGAGAACCGGCATTTCGGCCCATCCCAGTGAGGCGTTCCCATGAGCCTGAGTATTCGCAACCAGATCCCCGGCACCGTCACCGCGGTCACCGCCGGCGAGGCCATGGCATCGGTCAAGGTCCGTCTCGACGGCGGTCAGCACCTCACATCGGCCATCACGGTGGACGCCGTGAAGGAACTCGGCATCGCCGAGGGCTCCGCCGTGAACGCGCTGGTCAAGTCCACGGAGGTGTCGCTCGCGACGGGCGCGGTGGACGGTCTTTCCATCCGCAACCGGCTGCCCGGCACCGTACGCGACATCGCCGAGGGCGCCGCGATGGCCTCGGTGAAGGTCACGGTCGAGGGTGGCGAACTGACCGCCGCCATCACCAAGGAGGCCGTCGCCGACCTCGGACTGACGGCCGGCACCCCGGTCACCGCGCTGATCAAGGCGACCGAGGTGTCACTCGCCACCGGCTGAACCCGATTCCCCGAAAGACTCCGAGGTCACTTCAGCCAGCTGTCCACCAACTGCTTGTTGCCCGCGATCCACTCCTTCGCCGCGGCCTGCTCGTTCCCTGTGCCCTTCTTCTGGAGGAGGAGTTCGAGGCTGCCCAGCTGCTGGCTCGTCAGATGGAAGTTCTTGAGCCAGCCCGCGACCTTCGGGTTCGCCTTCGAGTAGCCCTTGGAGGCGACGATCTGCACCTGGTCGGGCTTGCCGTAGGCCTTCTTGGTGTCCTTGAGGACCTTCAGCGGCATCTTGGTGTACGCCCAGTGCGGCCGCCACAGCGTGACCACGACCGGCTTCTTGTTGTTGATCGACTTCTGCAGCGCGGAGAGCATGGCGGACGTGCTGGACTCGGCCAGCTCGTACTCGTTCTTGAGGCCGTAGTCCGGGAGCACGTTGGACCGGGTCAGGCGCATCAGGCCGGAGCCCGCCTCGATGCCGACGATCTTGCCGCCGAACTCACCGGACTTCCCCTTGAGGTCCTCGATGGTGTTGACGTCCTTGACGTACTTGGGAACGGTCAGGTTGAGGTCGGCGGGCTCGTACCAGGTGCCGACCTTCTCCATCTTGGGGCCGAGCTTCTTCCAGTAGTTCGCGTGGGTGACCGGCAGCCAGGCGTCCAGATAGACGTCGACCTGCTTGTTGGCGATACCGGTGTAGGTGCTGGCGACGTCGAGGTCGCGGGTCTCGACCTTGTACCCCTTGTCCTCCAGGATCTGCTTCCACAGGAAGGTCGCCGAGACCCCCTCGTCCCACCCGGCGACGTAGGCCAGCTTGACCGTCTTCGAGCCGCTGCTGTCGTCGTCCGAGCCTCCCTCGACCGACGAGGTGTTTCCACTGCACGCGGCGGTGGCGAGCAGGGTGAGCGCGGCGGCGGTACTGCCGAAGAGGTAGGTGGTACGGCGGCGTCGATTGCGGATCATGGCTGGTTCTCCTGTCGTCACGCGGAAACCGGAGTGGTGGAGGGGGCGGGGGAGGGCGACTTCTCCGCGTCGGCGCCCGCGGGCGTGCCCGTACGCCTGCGGAGCGAGCGGCGCCGGCCGCGGGGCGCCGCGAGGGCGCTCGTGACGCGGTCGAGGAAGATCGCGAGGAAGACCACGGCGAGTCCGCCCTGGAAGCCGATCCCGATGTCGAGCTGGCTGATGCCGCGTACGACGACGGTGCCCAGGCCTGCCGCGCCGACCATGCCGGCGATGACGACCATGGACAGTGCGAGCATGATGACCTGGTTGATGCCGGCCATGATCGAGGGCAGGGCCAGCGGGAGTTGGACGCCGCGCAGGATCTGGCCCGGCCGTGCGCCGAAGGCGTGCGCGGCTTCGACGACTTCTTTGTCGACCTGCCGGATGCCCAGTTCGGTGAGGCGTACGGCGGGTGCGACGGCGAAGGCGATGGTGGCGACGACGCCGGGGACGAGCCCGATGCCGAAGAAGAAGACGGCCGGGATCAGGTAGACGAACACCGGCAGCGTCTGCAGGAAGTCCAGAACCGGCCGGACCAGGGCGCTGGTCAGCGGGCTGCGGGCCGCCCAGATGCCGATCGGCACCCCGATGACCACCGCGAAGACCGACGCGACCACGACGACGGCGAGCGTCTGCATCGCCGCGGTCCACAGCCCCATGCCCTGGATCAGCAGGAACGAGGCCAGGGTGAACGCGGCGAAGAGCCAGCCGCGGGCGAAGTACGCGAGGACCGTGAACACCACGATGATGACGAGCATGTGCGGCGCGGTCAGCACGAACAGGACCGCGTTGACGAGGGACGTCATCACGGACGTGACGGCGTCGAAGAGACCGCCGAGATTCTCGGTCAGCCAGTCCACGGCCTTGCTGACCGGGGTGCCGAGGTCAACGCTGAACAGCATCGGCCACCTCCTCCTGTGCGCTGCCTGGATCTTCAGAACGTCCCTGTCCCTGAGCCGAGTTGGGCGACTTCGGGACGGACAGGGCGGTGAGCAGGGCCGCGCGGGGGAGTACGCCGAGCAGCCGCCCGTCGTCGTCGGTCACGGCCAGCGGCACGGAGTACCGGCCGGCATCCGCGAACAGGTCGACGAGCAGCGTGTCGGGACCGGCCCGCCCGTACGTGTCCATCAGGCATTCGGGGCTGTCGCCCAGGGAGGCGTGCCCCGCGTCGGCGGCCCGTGCGATCGCGTCGTCGTGGGCCACGCCGACGATGAGCCCGGCGTCGTCGAGGACATAGACGGCGCCGGCCTCGATGTCCGCCAGGGTGCGCAGGACGTCGCGCGGATCGTCGCCGACGCGGGCCGTCGTCAGCGGTTGACGCATCACGGTACGGGCGGTCAGGACGCGGGAGCGGTCGACGTCGGAGACGAAGTCGCGGACGTAGGCGTCGGCGGGGGAGTCGAGGATGTCGCCCGCGGTGCCGAGCTGGACGACGCCGCCGTCGCGCATGACCATGATCCGGTCGCCGAGCCGCATCGCCTCGTTGAGGTCGTGCGTGACGAAGACGATGGTGCGGCGCAGGTCCCTCTGAAGGCCAAGAAGCAGGTCCTGCATGTCCCGACGGATCAGCGGGTCCAGCGCGCTGAACGGCTCGTCCATGAGCATGACTTCGGCGTCCGTGGCGAGCGCGCGGGCCAGGCCGACGCGCTGGCGCATGCCGCCGGAGAGCGCGCTGGGGTAGGAGTCGGCCCACTCGGCGAGGCCGACGGTGCGCAGCGCCCAGTCGGACCGCTCCTGCCGCTCGGCGGCGGTGCCGCCGCGCAGCCGGATGCCGTACGCGGCGTTCTCGCGGACCGTACGGTGCGGGAAGAGCGCGAAGTGCTGAAAGATCATGTTGACCTTGCGGTTGCGCAGCTCGCGCAGTTCCGCGTGGTCCATCGCCAGCAAGTCCCGCCCGTCCACGCTCAGTTCGCCCGACGTCGGCTCGACGAGCCGGTTGAGCATCCGGAGCAAGGTCGACTTCCCGGACCCGGACAGGCCCATGACGACGAAGAGTTCGCCGGGTTCCACGGTGAAGGACACGTCGCGCACCGCGTGCACCGTGTTGTCGTCGGTCTCGAAGACCTTGTTGAGTCGTGCAGCTTCTATCACCGTGCCCCACCTCCAGGGGTCCGCGCGGGGCGGTTGGAACAAGTCCGGGCTGGTGTTTCGCATTGCGCAACAGATGTGCAGTACGGTGTGACGATGCCGTTGGTCGCGACGGCACGTCAAGGCTCTTGCATCCGGGCAATCGCGAATTAACGTCTACGGTCGGCGAGTTGGGCCGCCGAGGCGGAGAGCTGGGGGTGCTGTGGTGACGACCGGCAGCCGGGGGCGAGAGCGTGACCGTGCCGTCCAGTCCGTCGACCGCGCGGTGTCGGTGCTGCAGATCCTGGCCGTCCGAGGACCGTGCGGCGTCACCGAGATCGCCGCTCAGCTCGGTGTGCACAAGACGACCGTCTTCCGGTTGCTCGCCACCCTGGAGGGGCGCGGCCTGGTCGAACAGGGCGCGGGCCGGGGCCGGTACCGCATCGGCCACCCGCTCACCGAACTCGCCGCGGCGGCCGCGAAGAACACCGACCTGTTCCTCGTCGGCCGCCCCGTCTGTCAGGAGCTGGCGCTGTCCGCCGGCGAGTCCGTGAGCGTCTCCGTCCGCGAGGGCCGCGACGTGGTCACCGTCGGACAGGTCGCCGGGGAGGCGTCGATCGCCAGCGTCGACTGGGTCGGCAGGCGCTGCCCGCTGCACGCCACCGCCGCGGGCAAGATCTTCCTCGCCCACCCGGCCCCCGACCGGCACGGCCGGCTGCCCGCGGAGCTGCCGCGCGGGAAACGCCTGGAGCGGTACACCGCCCGGACCATCACCCGCAGGGCGCATCTCGCGAAGGATCTCGCCACGGTGCGCGAGCGGGGCTACGCCGTCTCGTCGGAGGAGTACGAGATCGGTCTGGTCGCCCTCGCCGCACCCGTCCGCGCCCTCGACGACACGGTCGTCGCCGCCGTGACCCTCGCCGGGCCCGCCTTCCGGATCCGCGAGGACACCGCCCCCGCCCTGGCCGGGCAGCTCGTGGCGGCGGCCGCGCGGATCTCCTGGCGGCGGGGTCAGGTCAAGCGGGGCTGAGCCCGCGGAGCCGCCCCGCCGCGACGGCGACCGGTGTGCGCAGGCACTTCCTGGATAGGCTCCCCGTATGAGCAGCAAAGGTCGTGCGCGGGACACGTCGGTCCAGTCGGTGGACCGTGCGGTGTCGATCCTCCAAGTTCTGGCCGTGCAGGGGCCGTCCGGCGTCACCGAGATCGCCGAGTCCCTCGGGATCCACAAGTCGACCGTCTTCCGGCTGCTGGCGACGCTCGAGTCGCGCGGCCTCGTCGAGCAGGACAGCGAGCGCGGCCGCTACCGCATCGGCTACACGGTGGTCGAGCTGGCGGGCGGGGCGACCAAGGGCAACGACCTCTCGCTGCTGAGCCGCCCGGTCTGCCAGGAGCTGGCCGCGGCCGTCGGCGAGACCGTGAACGTGGCGGTCTACGACGGCGAGGCCGTCATCAGCATCGACCAGGTGCTCGGCAATGCGGCGATCACCAGCATCGACTGGGTCGGCAAGCGCACGCCCCTGCACGCCACGTCGGCGGGCAAGGTCTTCCTCGCCCACATGCCGCAGGCGGAGGCGGCTGAGATCCTCGAGCAGCCGCTGGAGGAGTACACGCCGCACACGATCACGGACTCGGCGCTGCTGAAGGAGCAGCTGCAGAACGTCCGGGAGCTGGGGTACGGCGCCATCAGCGAGGAGCTGGAGATCGGGCTCGCCTCGCTGTCCGCCCCCATCAGGTCGCTGAACGGCGAGGTCGTCGCCACCGTGACCGTGTCCGGTCCGACGTTCCGGATCAACGACCACACCATCTCCGGGCTGGCCGAACAGCTGGTGGCGGCGGGCGAGAAGATCTCCTGGCGCAAGGGCTACATCCGGCGCGGCTGATTACGCAGCGGTAGGGGTTGACGCCGCAGCCACGCGCGCCGCACATTTGTCTCGCATCGCGTATGAGTTTCGTATCGCGAAACAGGGCGTGTCGACGTCGTCGTCACGTGGATCTCACACGTACGGGCCACAGAGCTTCCCTGCCTTCCTTGGAGCTGTCGTGCGCGCACCGAACACGAACCTGGACCCCCTGCTCCAGCCCTTCCGGTTGAAGCACCTCACCTTGCGCAACCGAGTGGTCAGCACGTCCCACGAGCCCGCCTTCGGCGAGGACG
Source organism: Streptomyces sp. EDA2-14 (assembly GCF_054963755.1). Lineage (NCBI taxonomy): Bacteria > Bacillati > Actinomycetota > Actinomycetes > Kitasatosporales > Streptomycetaceae > Streptomyces > Streptomyces sp. EDA2-14. Next base: position 298,295 of record NZ_JBUEGE010000005.1, on the reverse strand, counting down.
GACTGCCCAAGGACCGCTACCGCGCCTACCACTTGGAGAAGGCCCGCGGCGGCGTCGGCCTCACGATGATCGGCGGTTCGGCGGTCGTCTCCCCGGACAGCCCGCCCTCGTTCGGCAATCTGCTGCTCTACCGCGACGAGATCGTGCCGTGGCTGCGCCGCCTCGCCGACGACGTGCACGAGGCGGGCGCGGCCGTCATGTGCCAGGTCACCCATCTCGGGCGCCGCACCAGCAACTACACGGGGGACTGGCTGCCGGTCGTGGCCGCCTCCCCGCTGCGCGAGCCGGCCCACCGCGCGTTCCCCAAGACCGCGGAGGACTGGGACCTGGACCGCATCGTCGCCGACTACGCGGCCGCGGCGGCGCGCTGCAAGGAGGGCGGCCTGGACGGCATCGAGCTGCAGTCCTACGGCCACTTCTTCGACGGCTTCCTCTCCCCGGCGACCAACCATCGCGACGACGCGTACGGCGGCGACCTGGAGCACCGTACGGCCTTCCCGCGCCGGGTGATCCGCGCGGTGCGCGAGGCCGTCGGACCCGAGTTCGTCGTCGGCATCCGCATGGCCCTGGACGAGGCCCTCCCCGGCGGCCTCACCTTCGACGAAGGACTCGCCGCCGCCGAGCAGTTCAGCGCCGACGGCATCGACTTCGTCAGCGCCATCCGCGGCACCATCGAGTCCGACGCCTCGCTCTCCCGGACCATCCCCTCCATGGGGACCCCGCTCGGCCCGTTCCTCGACTTCACCGGCGAGATACGCCGCCGACTCGACATCCCCGTCATGCACGCCGCCCGCATCGCCGACCCCGCCACCGCCCGGCATGCCCTGCGCGAAGGGCTCCTCGACCTCGTCGGCATGACCCGGGCGCAGATCGCCGACCCGCACCTCGTCGCCAAGATCACCGCAGGGGACGAGGACCGCATCCGCCCCTGCGTCGGGGCGAGTTACTGCCTCGACGCGATCTACGACTCCGGGGACACCAAGTGCGTCCACAACCCGGCCACCGGCCGCGAACTCCAGATCCCGCACACCGTTCCGACCTCAACGGGACCACGCCGCAGGGCCGTTGTCGTCGGCGCGGGGCCCGCGGGACTCGAGGCCGCCCGCGTCCTCGGCGAGCGCGGCCACGACGTCGTGCTGTTCGAGGCCGGTGACCAGGCGGGCGGGCAGATCCGGCTCGCCGCGCAGAACCCCCGCCGCCACGACCTGCTCGGCATCGTCGACTGGCGGATCGCCGAGTGCAAGCACCTCGGCGTCGACCTGCGCCTCGGCACGTACGCCGAGGCGGCGGACGTGCTCGCCGAACACCCCGACCTCGTGCTCGTCGCCACCGGCGGACTGCCCAACCGCACCTTCCTCACCGCGGGGGAGGGGCTCGTCGCGGACACCTGGGACGTGATGTCCGGCTCCCTGCGCCCGCGCCCCGGCAGCGAGGTCCTGGTCTACGACGACCACGGCGGCTACCCGGCCATGGACGCCGCCGAACTCCTCGCCACACACGGCGTCCGCCTGGAGTACGTGACACCGGAACGCACCCTCGCGCCCGACGTCGGCAGCATGAACTCACCGGCGTACCTGCGGGCGTTCACGGAGCACGACGTCACCGTCACGCTCGCCCGGCGGCTGCGCTCCGCGCGCCGGAGCGGCGCCGGACGACTCGTGGCGACCCTGTTCAGCGAGTACACCGGCACCGAGACCGAACGCGTCGTGGACCACGTCGTCGTCGAGCACGGCACCCTCCCCAACGACGAGCTGTACACCGACCTGCTGCCCGACTCGCGCAACCTCGGCGAGGTCGACCACCGGGCCCTCCTCGCCCGCGAGCAGCAGACCGTCGTCCGCAACGCGGCGGGCCGCTACCAGCTGTTCCGCATAGGGGACGCGGTCACCAGCCGCAACATTCACGCCGCCGTGTACGACGCGCTGCGCCTGTGCCTGCCCGTCTGACGAGCCTCGGAGAGACACCATGACCGTTCACGCCTCCGACACCGCCCGCTCCGGCACCGACCCCGCCGAACTCGTCGCCCGCCGCTCCCTCGGCCACAGCCTCGAAGCCCCCTTCTACACCAGCGAATTGTTCTACGACCTCGATGTGGACGCCGTCTTCGCCCGCAGCTGGATCTTCGTGGCGGCGGAGGCGGAACTCCCCGAACCGGGCGACTACATCACCGTCACCGTCGGCCGGTACTCCGTCATCGTCGTCCGCGACGACGACGAGGAGGTCCGCGCCTTCCACAACGTGTGCCGCCACCGGGGCGCCCGCATCCTCAACGACGAGCGCGGCTCGGTCGGCAACATCGTCTGCGGCTACCACCACTGGACGTACGGCGTCGACGGCACCTTGCTGCACGCCGAATCGCAGCCACCGGACTTCGACCGCTCCTGCTTCGCCCTGCGCTCCGTCCACGTCCGCGCGGTCGCCGGGCTCGTGTTCCTCTCCCTCGCCGCCGAACCCCCTGCCGACTTCGACGAGTTCGCCTCCCGTGTCGAGCCCTACCTCGCGCCGCACAACCTGGCCCGCGCCAAGGTGGCACGGCAGATCGACCTCGTCGAGCACGGCAACTGGAAGCTCACGATGGAGAACAACCGGGAGTGCTACCACTGCGCGGGCCACCCCGAGCTCCAGCGCTGCTACTTCCCGCTCTACAACTTCACCGAGGACGAGGTGCCGCCGGGCATGCGGGCCACCTTCGAGCGCTTCCAGAAGGCCGACGCCGAGGCACGGGCCACATACGAGTCACTGGGCCTGCCCCATGCCACCATCGAGGAACTCGACACACGCCCCACCGGGTTCCGCATCCAGCGCGAACCGCTCGACCTCGCTGGGGAGTCCTTCACCCCCGACGGCAAGGCAGCCGTACGGCGGTTGCTCGCCGACTTCCCGACGGCCCGGCTCGGCCACCTCGGCCTCCACCTGCAGCCCAACGCCTGGTTCCACTTCTCGGCCGACCACGCGGTCCTGTTCTCCGTCGTCCCGCTCGCGGCCGACCGCACCCTGGTGCGCACCACGTGGCTCGTGCACGCGGACGCCGAGGAGGGCATCGACTACGACCTCGACACCCTGACCGGGGTCTGGGCCGCCACCAACGAACAGGACGCGGTCTTCGTCGCCAGGGCCCAACGGGGCATCGGCAGCCCCGCGTACGTACCGGGTCCCTACAGCCCGACCGAATCCCAGGTCGAGGACTTCGTGAACTGGTACATCACCCGGCTCAAGGCGCACCTGGAGGGACCGTGACGACAGCGACACTGACGGCGGCGGGAGCACCGCCCGCCTGGTCCGACGGCCTGCTGGTGTGCCAGCAGGTCCATGATGTGACGGCGGACGTGAAGACCTTCGTCCTCGCCCCCACCGAACCCCGTCTCTTCCGGCACGACCCCGGCCAGTTCCTCACCCTCTGCCTCGACATCGAGGGCGCGCCGGTCGAGCGCTGCTACACCATCTCCTCGGCTCCCACCCGCCCCGACCTCGCCACCATCACGGTCAAACGCGTCCCCGGCGGGACGGTGTCGAACTGGCTCCACGACCACCTGGCGCCCGGCGGCACGGTGTGGGCGCGCGGCCCGCTCGGGCGGTTCACGGTCAACCAGCACCCGGCCGCCAAGTACCTGTTCCTGTCGGCGGGCAGTGGTGTCACCCCGCTGATGTCGATGACCCGCACGCTGTACGACCTGGCCCACCCCGTGGACGTCGTCCTCGTGCACAGCGCCCGCACCTTCGACGACATCATCTTCCGCCAGGAACTCGACTTCATCACGGCCGTCGCCCCCAACTTCCGCGTGCGACACGTCCTCGACGACCACGGCGAGCAGCTCAACGCGCGGGTGCTGCGGGCCGTGGCCCCCGACTTCACGGAACGGGAGGTGTTCACGTGCGGCCCCGCCGGCTACATGGCGGCGGTCCGCGCCATGCTCACCTCGGAGGGCTTCGACCTGGCCCACCACCACGAGGAGAGCTTCACCTTCGAGACGCCGGTGGCGGCCGAGCCGGATTCCGGCACCGGACCCGGCACCGGCTACAAGGTCCAACTGGCCCGCAGCGGGCGCACCATCGAGTGCGACGCCGAGACACCGGTCCTGGCAGCGGCCGCACGCGAGGGCATCACCCTCCCCGCCTCATGCGCCCGGGGCGTGTGCGGCACCTGCAAGACCACGCTCCTGTCCGGCGAGGTCGACATGCGTCACGCGGGCGGTATCCGCCCCCGTGAGATCGCCAACAACAAGATCCTGCTGTGCTGTTCGACTCCGCGAGACGACCTGGTCGTCGACGCCTGACCGGCACTCCGAACGGCCCGCCTCTCACTCGGCCCACGGCAGCGGGATCCTGTCCTCGCTGCCGGGCATCATCGCCTTGCCGCCGACCGGCATGGCGACCAGTGCCTCCGCCGCGCCGCCCACCGCCGTCAACTGCCGCACCGCGCCAGCGGGCAGCACGACGGCCTGACCTGCCCCCGCCCGATCGGTCCTGCCCTCGATCTCGACCCTGAACTCGCCCGAGAGCGGCATCCATACCTGCTCACGGTCGATGATGTGCACCGGCGTACTCGCGCCGGCGCCCAGCTCCACCCGCCACGTGCTGACTTCGGTGCTGCCCTGACTCGGGGCCGCGAGGCCGACCATAGAACCGGCGGGCGTCCTGGTCGTCCGCTGTTCGCTCCCACTGATCACGCTCATGATTCCTCCTGCTCCCGGCATGTAAAGTGACTTTACTCGCCGTGAGTAAAGCCACTTTATTCATGTGTGTCAAGATGAGGACATGGAGACCCCGGACCCGCTCGAGCGCACCGAACTCACCTTCCTGCTCGGCATGGCCTTCCAGTTGGTGCTCACCGAGTTCGTGAGCCGCGTCGACGCCGCCGGATACGCGGACCTGCGCCCCGTGCACGGCCTCGTCTTCCAGGCGCTCAAGAACTCCGGTGCCACCAGCAGCGAACTCGCCGAGACCCTCGGGGTCACCAAACAGGCCGCCGGCCAGATCATCGACGACCTGGAGAAACGGGGGTACGTGGCACGCCAACCGCACCCCGCGGGCGGGCGCCGCAAGCTCGTCGTCCTGACCGACAAGGCCACGAAACACCTCGCCGTCGCCGGCGGGATCCTGCACGACCTGGAGGCGCAGTTGGCCGAGCGGCTCCGCGAGGCGGGCCGCGAGGTGCCGCGGGCCGAACTGGCCGCCATCATCCGCGCGTTCACCGGCGACGCGATTCCCCCGCTGCGCCCGGTGTGGTGACACCGGCCCGCGGGGGCGTCCGGGGCGCACGTCCCTGCGGGCGCTCGCCCTCAGGACCTGCCCGCCCCGTTCGGCTGCGGGGTGTCGGCCACCGGGGCCGGCGGTTCGGGAGCCAGGTGGTCGTGCGTCGCGTCCGGGTCGGTCAGGCGGTTGAGGCGGGCCGGGACGTCGAGGCCGACAAGGGCGACGACGATGATGGTGCCCGCGAAGGTGAGCACTGCGAGGGCCCGGCCCAGCGGCATTCCGTCGGCCAGGGAGGCGCCCAGGACCGGGGCCACGGCGCCGCCCAGCGCACCCACGTTGTACGTGAAGCCGAGCGCCGCCGCGCGGTTCGCCGTCGGGAAGTGGCCGCCGATGTAGCGCGGCAGCAGTCCGGAGATGCCGAAGCTGAGGCCCTGGAGGACGAAGAGGAGGGCGCCAAGGAGGAGCAGGTTGTCCTTGACCGCGAACACCGGGAAGACGAACACCATCGACGCGATCAACGTGAACGCGTATGCCTTCTTCGTGCCGATCCAGTCGCCGACGAAGCCGGCCAGCCAGCAGCCCGCCATCGTGCCGAAGCCCGCGAAGAACATCGCGTTGCTGACCTGGTCGGGGGAGTAGCCGAGGTCCGTCTTGAGGTACGTCGGCAGCAGTGCCTGGATCGGCCAGGTGTAGAGGAACGCGAAGAACACCGTCACGGTCATCGCCACGTACAGCGTCCAGTTGCGCCGCCCGCCGAGCTGCGCCGCCAGTGCGATCAGGCTGACACCCGCGACGACCGAGAGCACGGGCACGTACCCCGCCCCCACCGGGGTGAACACCGCGAACAGGGTGACCGTCGCGGCGACCGTGAGGACGAGGTTGGTGGTCGCCCGGGCCGGCGTCGCGAAGAGCGGGCGGAAGGGGTTGGGCTTCGTCGCCTTCTGCTCGACCGTCTCGCTCCACTCGGCCGCCTCCGGCAGCGCCCGGCGCAGCCACAGGGCGACGACGATCGGGATGATCCCGAGGTAGAACATCCACCGCCAGCCCAGCGCGGGCACCACCCACTTGTACACCTCGGCGGCCAGGACCGAGCCGACCGAGAAACCGGAGATCAGGAAGCCGCTCGCCCGGTTGCGCAGCCGCGCGGGCCAGCTCTCCATCGCGTACGTCGCGCTCGCGCTGTACTCACCGGCCATGCCCATGCCGATGGCGAGCCGGGCGACGAACAGGCTCGTGTAGTCCCAGGCGAAACCGCAGGCGAAGGTGCCGAGCGAGTACAGCAGGATGCTGACCACCATCGACAGCTTGCGCCCGTAGCGGTCGCCGAGGGCACCGAGCACGGCGCCGCCGATCCACCGGGTGATGAACGCGGCGGACACCAGGCTGGCGCCCTGCACCGTGCTCAGCCCGAAGTCGTCACTGATCTCCGTGAGGACGAGAGTGATCAGGACGAAGTCGAAGCCGTCCAGGACATAGCCGACCCAGGCGGCGAAGAACGACTTCCACTGGGTACCGGTCACCTCGCGGTACCAAGGGCGTGAGTCGTGGGTTGTGTTGCGCACGATGTCTCCAGTTTGTCGGACCGCCTCGGCGTTGAGCACGGGCCGCGGGCGGTGGCGTGTCAGCGCTTGGTGAGTCCTGCGACGAATTGACCGGTCAGTGCGGTGGGCGCGGTGATGGCTGTGCCGACGACGACACTGTGGGCGCCGCGGTCGAGCGCCCCGGCGGCCTCCCGCGGGGTGCGGATGCGGCCCTCGGCGACCACGGGGACGTCGAGGGCGGCGGCGAGCTCGGCCACGAGGTCGAGGTCGGGGCCGTCCTGCTTCGTGGAGCCGGGGACGTAGCCGGACAGGGTGGTGGACACCAGGTCGGCGCCCTCGGCCGCCGCGGCCACCCCCTCGGCGAGGGTGGCGACGTCGGCCATCACCCACGCGCCCGCCGCGTGCACGGCCTCGGCCGCCGCCGCGAACGTGCTGCCGTCGGGGCGCGGACGGTCCGTGGCGTCGATGGCGACGACATCGGCGCCGGCCTCGGCGACCGCCACGGCGTGCCGGACGGTCGGCGTGATGTAGACACCGGTGTCGCCGTCCTTCCACAGGCCGACCAGGGGAAGGTCGACGGCCGCGCGGATCGCGGCCACCACCTCGGGTTCGTTGGCGCGGATGCCCGCCGCGCCGCCCGCGACGGCGGACCGCGCGAGACGGACGAGGGTGTCGGTGTCCCGCATCGGGTCGCCGGGCGGGGCCTGGCAGGACACGATCAGCCGGCCGGCAAGGGCCTCGGTGAGGGCGGTGAGCGCCGTGGGGGAGGGGAGGTCGGGGGTGGTCATCAGTGGTTCTGCTTCCGCTTCTGTTGCTGTGTGCGGGGGTGGTGGAGGGGTGCGGTCGTGGTGAGCGCCGCCGCGCCGAGCACCGCTGCGTCGGCTCCGTGCCTGGGCGCCGACGGCCTCAAGTCCTCTAGCAGCGGCAGGAGTTCGCCCGTGAAGGCGCGGTCCAGTGCGTCCCGGTACAGGGGGCCGATCCGGGGCACGCCGCCCGCGACCACGACGCGGTCGGGGCCGAGCGCGTTGGCGAGGCCGCCGAGTGCGCGACCGGTCGCCGTGGCCCCGATGGTGATCGCGCGGATCGCGTCGGTGTCCCCGGCGGCCGCCCGTTCCGCGACGGTCTGCAGCCGGTCGACCCGGCTCCCGGAGAGCCGCTCGTACAGGGCCGTGATGCCGGGCCCCGAGGCGACGGCCTCCAGATGGCCCGTCGCGCCGCAGGTACACGGCAGCCCCGCGGCCTCGGAGCTGGGCAGATGCCCGAGGTGTCCGGCGACGCCCGCCACGCCGTGCAGCATCCGCCCGTTCGCGGCGACGGCGCCCCCGACCCCCGTGCCCACGGCGACGAACAGCAGCGTCGCGTCGTCGCCGAGCGCGGCGAGCTCGGGGCCCGCCGTGGCCCGTACGTCGTTGTCGCAGGCGACCGGGAGCCCGGTGCGCTCCGCGAGGCCGGCGCCGAGTGCGGTGCCCGCCCACCCGAGGATCGTGTCGGTCGAGGCGGTCACCATGCCGGTACGCGGGTCGACGACACCGGCCGCCGCGACACCCACGGCCCGCGCGCCGTGGTCGACGGCCCGCGCGGCCTCGCCGAGGGCGTCGAGCACGGCAACGGGCCCTTCGGTGGCGGGAGTCGGCCTCGTGTGCCGGTCGAGCACGGCCCCGTCCGGGCCCACCAGGGCGGCGTCGATCTTCGTGCCGCCCAGGTCGAGCCCGATGACGGGACCGGACGCGGTGCTCATCGGACCGGCGGGAGTCCGGCGGCCCGCAGGCGCACGGTGATGCGCTCGACGGACGCCTCGCCCAGTTGGATCTGCGGGAACGCGGTGTCGCCGTTGTCGATGACACCCAGCAGCCGCAGGGCGCCCTTGAAGGAACCGAGCGCCGACGAGCTGCGGCCCATGTCGCCCTCGGGCCCGACATCGACGATGCCGAAGAGCTCGACGAGCCGCTCCTGCTCCCTGGCGGCCAGATCCCAGTCACCGGCGCGGGCGGCCTCGTAGAGACGTACGTACGCGGCGGGGTCGACGTTGCCGATGCCCGGTACGACGCCGTCCACGCCTGCCAGCAGGGCGGCGTCCACGGTGAGTTCGGAGCCGGTGAGGACGCTGAAGTCGGGTGCGGGCCCGGACTCCCGGCCGTGCTTGCCGCCCAGCTCGACGATCAGCCGCCGCAGCCCGCCCTCGTCGCCGCTGCTGTCCTTGACGCCCGCCAGCGTGCCGTCCTGCGCCAGCTCAAGCAGCAGCGCGGCGGACAGCTTGCTGTGCACCGACACCGGCAGGTCGTACGCGAACAGCGGCAGGTCGACGCCCGCGCGGATCCGCCGGAAGTGCCGGGCGATCTCCAGCGGGTGGGTGCGCGTGTAGAACGGCGCGGTGGCCACGAGCCCGTCGGCGCCCAGCTCCGCCGCCTTCGCGGCGTGGTCGAGGACGCGCGGCGTGGTGGTGTCGATGACGCCGGCGAGCACCGGCACGCGACCGGCGGCGGCGCGGACGACCGTCGCCAGGGCCGTGGCGCGCTGCGCGTCGGTGAGGTAGGCGACCTCGCTCGTCGAGCCCAGCGCGAACAGTCCGTGCACACCCCCGTCGACAAGGTGCTCGACGAGCCGGGTCAGAGAGGCGGTGTCGACGTCGCCCTGCGCGTCGAGCGGCGTAACGACGGGCGGGACGACCCCGCGGAGGGGGCTGGTGAGAGGCATGGGTGCTGCTCCAGTGCTGCTGCGGAGGCGTGGCCTGCGAACGGCCACGAGGTAAGACGTAAGATGTCTTACGTCATGCGTCACCATAGACTCAGCGAGGCGCCGGAGGTCAAGAGCGTCGTGAGTCACACCCGGGATTCACGCCGGGAAGCAGCACCGGCAGACAGTGCCGGGAAGTACCGCCGGGCCGCCGGGCCCGGACCGATCGGAAGGAGGCGTCGGTGGCCCGCTCCACGCTGACCGCGGACGTGCAGGAACGCATCAAGCAGCTGATCCTGGAGCGTGGTCTCGCGCCGGGCAGTCCGCTGCCGCCCGAGGGTGAGCTGGCGGAGCTCTTCGACGTCAGCCGGGTCTCGCTGCGCGAGGCGCTCAAGGCACTGCAGGCCCTGCACGTCATCGAGATCCGGCGCGGCTCCGGCACCTTCGTCGGCTCGCTCTCCCTCGATCCGTTCGTCAAGGGCCTCGCGTTCCGTGCGGCGGTGCGGCACCGCAACGGGGAGCCGAGTCTGTACGAACTCATGCGGGTGCGCGAGGCGTTGGAGGCCGGACTGATCGAGAGCGTCGCGGCGTCCGTGCCCGCGGAGGACCTGGACACGCTGCGCGGGATCGTCGCGGACATGGAGAAGGAGGCCGAGACGGGGCGCGTCGCGCGGGCCACGGACCGGGCCTTCCATGTGGCGCTCTACCGCTCGCTCGACAACTACCTGCTCAGCGAGGTGCTCGACGCGTTCTGGGCGGCCATGGACCAGGTCCGTGACGACATCGGCGACAGCCATCAGGTGGGCGCGATCACCGCCGCCCACCACAAGGCGATCGTCGACGCCCTGGCCGCGGGCGACGGGCCCCGGGCGGCAACGGCGATGCGCACCCACTTCGACGGCATTCGGGAGCGGTTGGCTCCGTAAGCCGGTGTTACAGAACCCGGACGGTGTCAAGATCGGCCGAGGATGCGCCTCGCTTTAGGGTCAGGGGACAACGACCTGACCAGTCGTCGACCTGACCAGTCATCAACGGGGAGCCCACCATGTCCGCACGTCTGAAGAACCGTTCCAGCCGTATCGTCCTCGCCGCCGTGGCCGCGCTGTCCTTGTCCGCGGCCGCCACCGCGTGCTCCTCCGGAGGCACGGACAGCGCGAGCGCCGACCGGAGCGCGTCGTCCGACGCCAAGGCCGGCGCGAAGTCCGACGCGCAGGCCGCCGACGCGAAGACCGGCACGCAGAGCGCGGACGACGCGGGCAGCGGGGCGGGCGCCGGGACCGAGCAGAAGAACAGCGGCAGTGGCGCCAAGGCCTCCGGCACCGCCGGGAAGAAGAGCGAGGTCGGTCAGTCCTGCGGCACCAATGACCTGGACTTCACCGTCGGCGTCGAGTCGCAGGCGGGCGGCTACTACCTGCTGACCGCGAAGGCCAAGCCGGGCATCACCTGCTACCTGGAGGGCAAGACCGCCGCCGTCGCCTTCGGCTCCGCTGCCGACACGCACGCGTCCCCGGCCGAGCAGTCGGTGAGCGACACGATCAAGCTCTCCGGTTCCACGAAGGCCTACGCCGGGGTGAACCCCAAGACCGGCAACGACGACGGCGGCAAGGAGTTCGAGCAGATCATCGTCTCTGTCGGCGACACCGGTATCGACCCCGTCTCGCTGAAGCTCCCCGACACCGCGGTCGTCGACCAGCCCATCGCCACGAACTGGCACGCTGACGCCGCCGAGGCCGTCCCCTTCAGCTGAGGTCCCGCACGGTCTCGGCTCGGACGCCCACGCGGCGCTCGAGTTCCTCAAGGGACTCGAGCACGGCGGTGGGCGTCTCGTACATAGGGCTGTGCCCCGCGTCGACCACGCGCAGGCGGGCATCGGGAAGCGCGGCGGCCATGCCCCGCGCGACGTCGACGGTCCGTACGGGGTCGTGCCGGCCGTGCACGATCGAGACCGGCATCCGCAGGGACGGCAGCTCCGCGTTGAAGTCGGCGGCGTGCTGACTGCGCAGCATGTCCAGGGCTGCCTGGACGGGTGCCCCGCGCCCGTAGTCCAGCAGCCGTCGGCGGTCGTCGGCTGTCGGAGCCGTGCGGAAGGAACGCTCCAGCACCGCCTGCACCACGTCGGCGGTCCCGTCGCGCTCCATGGTCTCAATGAGCGCCGTGACGTCGCCGTGGGCGTGCATGTCCGGGCCTGTGTTGATCAGCATGAGCCCGCCCACGAGGTCCGGGCGGGTCAGCGCGAGGCGGAGCGCTATCGCGCCGCCGGTGGAATGGCCGATCAGCAGAGTCCGCGGCGGCCGGTCGACCGGGAGCGAGTCGGCGACCCACGCCGCCACGTCGTCGACGGTGCAGGCGGGGGCGTCCGTCATCCAGGAGGGCACGCGTACGTCGAAGCGGCCGTCGAGCAGGCCGCGGACCCGGTCGTAGATCAGCGGCGAGCAGAACGTCCCCGGGAGCGCCACCACGGTGCGTGTGCGGTCGGCGCCGTGACTCGTCTCGGGTTCCATGGCGACACTCTATGTGCGGGTGCGGCCGTTGAACCGGGCGGAAATGAAAGGGATTTACACCTCGTCCGTACCCAGGAGCTGGTCCCGCATCCGGAGCATCCCGCGGCGCGCGTGGCTCTTGACGGTGCCGAGCGGCCATCCCGTGAGTTCGGCGATCTGCGTCTGCGTCAGGTCGTCGTAGAACGTCAGCTCCAGTACGCGGCGCTGCGCCGCGGGCAGTCGCTGCAACTCGTGCGTGACGACCACCTGGTCGAGCACGCGCTGCACGTCCCTCTCCTGTGTCGGACGGCGCACCGAGAGCTGGGCGCCCGCCGCGCCGATCAGCTCGGTCCGCCGCGTCCGCGCGCCAAGGGTGTCGGCCACCTTGCGACGGGTGATCCCGACGAGCCAGCCGGCGAGCCGACCGCGCTGCGGATCGAAGTTCCGGCTGCCGCGCCACGCCGCGAGAAAGACCTGCTGGGTGACGTCCTCGGCCTCGCGTGCGTCGCCGAGCGAGCGGTAGGCGAGGGTGTGCACCAGGGTCGACCAGCGGCGGTAGATGGCCTCCAGTCCGGCTTCGTTCCCGCGGCGCAGTTCCGCTGCGAGTTCCTCGTCGGAAAGCTCCTCGTCGGGAGACTCCTCCACGGGGGAGAACTCCCGGTCGGACAGGTCTGTGTCGGAGTGCTCCTCGCCGGAGCGCACCCCGTCCTTGAGGCCGAGCCGCGTCGACCGGTTCCCCGTACCCGGTGCTGCGGCTTCCTTCGTAATCATGAGGACAGACATCGCCCGGTCCTTTCGCCGTTGGGTGGCGACATCACTCTCGTGACAAAAGGAGCCGGATACGACTTGCAACTTAGTTGCATCGATTTGCTTCAGAGTCTGCGTCGAATGTCCCGCCAAGTGGAGGCCGGCGGGCGTGCGAGCGAGGCGGGACCGGATCGCGCGGCCCGCGCCACGCGTACCAGGCGGCAGAGGGCCGAGAGGCAGACGGGGCAGTCGAGGATGTGATCCGTGTCGATGTTCCGTTCTTCGTGTCCCCACGTGTTTTCGGGCGGCCACGACTCCAGGCTCAGGGCCGCGAGTTCGAGGTCCTCCGGTGGTGGGTGCGGATCTCTTTGTGACGTGGTCATGGCACACCTCGCACTTTCGTCGGGCGGGGGAGCCGGGACGGTGCGGTGCTGTCCGGCGGCTTGTCCCCTTAGTTCCGCGCCGGTGGGGCGACCGGATGCGCAACCCCGCCGACAAAGGGGCGACGGCGTACGCGTGACTGGTGCATTGCTCCTGCATCGATATGGTGGATACATGGAGCGTCAGAAGGACGAGGAGCAGGCGGGGGCCACGGACGGGGCCGGAGTCACGTCGGGCACCGTGGCCCGGCGGCTCGGCGTGTCGCCCACCACGCTGCGCTCCTGGGACCGGCGCTACGGCCTCGGCCCGGCGCGCAGGAACGAAGGCCGCCACCGGCGCTGGTCGCCGGACGACGTCGCCATGCTGGAGGCGATGTGCCGGCTGACCGCGCAGGGCGTACCGCCGGGCGAGGCCGCGCGCCTCGCCAAAAGCGGTGCGAACCCCGCGGCGGCGTCCCTCTTCGACGAAACGCCGCCCGCCCCGGCCGCCGAAGGCAACGGAAACGTTCCGGACGCCGGGCACGACAGCCTCGACTCCGGCATGGTGCGGCCCGAGTGCCGCGGACTCGCCCGCGCCGCGATGCGGCTCGACGCCGACACCGTCGAGGAACGCCTCCACGGCTTCCTGCGCGAACACGGCGTCGTCGCCACATGGGAAGAACTCATGATGCCGACGCTGCACGCAGTCGGCCGCAAGTGGGAGGCCGCCGGCGACCGCTTCGTAGAGGTCGAGCACTTCCTGTCCTGGCACGTGTCCACGGCCCTGCGCTGCGCCCCCTACCTCGACAACCGCCGGGTCCCCCGACAGGGCACACCCGTCCTCCTGGCCTGCACCCCCGGCGAACAGCACACGCTTCCGCTGGAGGCGATGCACGCGGCGCTCGCCCTCGAAGGGCGGCCGGTGCGGATGCTGGGCGCGGCCGTGCCCGCAGACGCGCTGGCGGAGGCCGTGCGCCGCACCGGCCCGGCGGCGGTCATGCTCTGGTCCCAGACGCGCTCCTCGGCCGGCTCACCGCTCGCCGAGCACCTCCTGCGCGTGAGCTGGGGACAGAAGGGCGCGCGCCAGAAGCCGGTGGTCCAGCTCGCAGGACCCGGCTGGCGGGGCGCGACGGTCGCGGGCGCCGAGTATCCGCACACCCTCGCCGACGCGGTGAACGCACTGCGCGGACGCTGACACCGCACCCACGCCGTCCACGGCCCCGTACGGATGGCGGCGCATCCATGCGCGGCCGATCCGGAGAACACCTTGAACGGACGGAAGAGGTGGTCGAATGTCGGCGGGTGGAGACTCCGAGGGACGCTCGGACGTGCTCGTGGTCGGAGCCGGTGTCGCCGGACTCGCGTGCGCCCGGGACCTGTTGTCGGCCGGTGTCGACGTGCAGGTCCTGGAGGCGGGCGACGCGGTGGGCGGCCGGATGCGCTCGGACCGGGTCGACGGATTCGTGGTGGACCGCGGGTTCCAGGTCTGCAACACGTCCTATCCGCAGGTGCGCCGCAGAGTGTCGCTGAGGGGCCTCGGCCTGCGGCCCTTCACCCCCGGAGTCCTCATCCACAGCCCCGAAGGACGGCTCCGCTTCAGCGATCCCACCCGCCGTCCCCGCACGCTGCCCGACCTGCTGCCGGGCCGCCTCGCAGGCCCCCGCGACCTGGCGGCCCTCGGCGTGCTGTCCGCCCGCGACATGCTGGCGCCGCCCCGCCTGCTCAAGCGGTCCGCGGACACCACGACGCGCACCGCGCTCGCCGACGCCGGGATCTCCGACGAACTCGTCGAGCGGTTCTTCCGCCCGTTCCTGTCCGGCGTGTTCCTGGAGGACGAGCTGGAGACGTCCGCCCGGATGTTCCACCTCGTGTGGCGGAGCATGCTGCGTGGAACGCAGTGCCTTCCCACCACGGGCGTCGGGGCGCTCCCGCGAGCCCTCGCGGCGGACCTGCCCCCGTACGTCGTGCGCCTCGAAACGCCCGTCGCGGGGCTCACGGACACCGGCGTGCTCACCGCCGGGGACCGGGAGATCCCCGCGCGCGCCGTCGTCGTCGCCACCGGACCCGGCGCCGTCTCGGGCCTGCTGCCCGACGTCACCCCGCCCGCCGGTCGCGTCGTCACGACGTACTACCACGTCGCCCCGCGGTCCCCGCTCGGCGAGCCGACCCTGCTCGTGGACACGCGGCGCCGCTTCCTCAACACCTGCGTCCTCAGCGACGTCGTCCCCGCATACGCCCCGCCCGGCCACGCCCTCGTCGCCACCTCGGTCCTCGGCCGGGACACGGCCGGCCGGGAGCGCGAGGTCAGGGCGGCGGCGGGGGAGGCCTACGGCACCGGAAGCGACGGCTGGGACCTGCTGACCCACCGCACCATCGAGGAGGCGCTCCCCGTCATGACGCCGCCGCTCCCGCTGACCCGGACCACCCGCGTGTCGCCGGGCCGCTACGTGTGCGGCGACCACCGCGCCACAGGATCGGTGCAGGGCGCGCTCGCCTCCGGAGCCCGTGCGGCCCGCGAGGTACTGCACGACCTGCGGGGCTGACCCTCAGGGAGCACCGTCGCCGCGCCCGTGTTCCTGGCGCAGCAGCTCGTCGAGGTCCGCGAGCCGGTCCAGTCCGCGCACCGGCTGCGCCATCCGCGGGTTGTGCTCCAGGCGCGCCCGGTGGCGGTGCAGGAAGGCCCAGTACCCGGCGGTGAGCGGACACGCCCGGTCGCCGGTCCGGTCGCCCGGCCGGTACGCGCACCCCTTGCACAGATCGCTCATCCGGTGCACGTAGGCGCCGCCGGACGTGTACGGCTTCGTCGTCATCCGGCCGCCGTCCGCGTACTGCGACATACCGACGACATTGGGCACCATCACCCAGTCGTAGCCGTCGACGAAGCAGCGGTGGAACCAGTCCGTCACCGCCTCCGGGTCCCAGCCCCGCTGGAGGGCGTGACTGCCGAGCAGCATCAGGCGCGGGATGTGGTGGGTCCAGCCGGTGTCCCGCACCTGGGCGAGCGCCGTGGCCAGACACCGCGCCCGGACGGCGTCGGCGTCGAGTTCCAGGAACCACTCGGGCAGCGGCTCGTGGTGCCGGAGCGCGTTGCGGTGCCGGTAGTTCTCGCCGAAGTACCAGTACAGCTGCCAGACGTACTCGCGCCAGCCGGCGACCTGGCGCACGAAGCCCTCCACGCTGGAGACCGGGGCCTTCCCCGCCCGCCAGGCGTCCTCGGCGCGCTCCACGCACTCCGCCGGGTCGAGGAGGCCGAGGTTGAGCGAGGACGACAGGAGGCTGTGGCTCATCACCGGGTCGGCGGCCAGCATCGCGTCCTCGTGCGGACCGAACCCGGCGAGCCGGTGCTCGACGAAGCGGCGCAGTGCGGCCAGCGCCTCCCGGCGTGAGGCCGGGAACAGGCGCGGCCCGTCCCGGCCGACGAACCGCACGTCGCCGTCGCGCTCCCAGCGGTCCAGGTCGCGGCGCACCTCCTCGTCGATCTCGTCCTCGCGCGGCCGGTAGGGCGCGGGGGCGCCCAGCGTCTCGGCCCCCTTGGGCGGGGGCTCGCGGTTGTCGTGGTCGTGGTTCCACCGCCCGCCGGCCGGTTGATCGCCGTCCATCAGGAGCTCGTGCGAGCGCCGCACCCAGCGGTAGAAGTCCTCTTGCCGCAGTTGCTTTCCGCCGTGCCCGTCGGCCCAGGCGCGGAAGTCCTCCTGCGGGACGAGGAAACCCCGCGCGGGCAGCACCTCCACCTCGTCCATGGCCGTCACCAGGCGCAGCGCCGCGTACGAGGTCGGGTGGTGCACCGTCACGGGACCGCCGCCCGGTACCGCCTCGCGCAGCCCCTCCCGGTAGGTGTCGGCCCGCACGTACCGGACCCGGTCACCGAGCTCGGCGGCGCGGTGCCGCATGGCGGACAGCACCAGGTGCGCCTTGGCCCGGTGGAAGCGGCGGCGCCGGAAGACCGACCGGGCCTCGATCATCACCACGGGCGCGTCGCCGAGGCCGGTGAGGTGGTGCGGTCCGAGCTGGTCGCCGAAGAGCCAGTGGGGGGCCGTCATGACAGTTCCTCCTTGCGGACGCTCCCGGACGCGGCTGCCGGGATGCCGCCCGTTTTTCGTGCCGACGCCGCGCGCCGGATGCGCCCGGGGCGTCGGTGCAACCGTTCGGACCTCGGTGCAACCGATCGGAACATATCGGCGGAAGTGGTGTCGCGAGCGGACGGAGTACCTGCTTCGTTGCGGGAGGGGCGTTTCAGACAAGGGAGAGGACACGTCATGAAGCTCAGTGAGGAACTTCCGGTCGACTATCGACTGGCACGTGTGTACCGCTACGGCGCCGGGCTGTGCGGCGTCATTCTGCTGGTCTTCGGCATTCTCGGCTTCGCCGACCAGCTCAGCCCGTTCGACACGGACGGCACGAAGATCGCGGGGATGTCCACCAACGGCGCACTCAGCGTGATCTCGATCGTCGTGGGCGTGCTGCTGATCGGCGGCGCCGTGATCGGCGGCAACGTCGCCTCGACGCTCAACATGACCATCGGGTTGCTGTTCGTGCTCAGCGGCTTCTACCACCTCTTCGTGCTGGACCGCCCCGCCAACTTCCTGGGCTTCGGCATGACCAACGTCATGTTCAGCTTCGTCATGGGTCTGCTCATCGCCACCTTCGGGATGTACGGCCGGGTGTCGGGCCGCCTCCCGCACGACAACCCGTACTGGCGCCGCCGGCACCCGCGCGAGGCCGCCCGCGAGTCCCTGGCGCGGCGGAACCAGGGCGCCCTGACCCGCACCTCGGCCGCCCGACCGGGGCACGCGGCCGCACCCCTCGACCGCTGAACCCTGCCTGCCGGGAGTGACCGCCTGAAACAATTGTCCCGTTGGGACAATTCAGGAGTACGCTGGACGCATGAAGGCAACGAAGCCGGCCACCGCGCCGCCGGAAGAAGACCTCCGGCGGCGCAGGTCCCGTCGCACGCGCGAGGCGCTCGGCGCCGCGGCCGTCGAGCTGGTGCTCGAGCGCGGGCTCGACGGCTTCGGGGTCGAGGCGATCGTGGAGCGCGCCGATGTCACCCGGCGCACGTTCAGCCGCTACTTCTCCGACAAGGAGGACGCGGCCCTCGACTTCACCCGCGCCGACGGCCTCCGGATCAACGACGCACTGCGCCGCCGCCCCGCCGACGAACCCCCGCTGGCCGCCTACCGCGCCGCCGTCCTGGACTGGCTCGGCGACGCGGGACACCCGGCCGGGCACGGCCGCCCCAAGGAGCGTGCCGTGCTCGCGCTCGTCGACCGGGAGCCCGCCCTGCTGGCCGCCTACGCCCGCATCCGCGCCGAGGCCCAGGCCGATTCGGTGCGCGTGCTCGCCCGGCGGATGGACGTCGACCCGTCCCTCGATCCCCGCCCCGGCCTCGTCGTAGAGGTCGGGGCCGGTGTGCTCGGGTCCGTTCTGCACGCCTGGGCGCGCGAGACGGAAGGTGGCCCCGCCGAGCTGGCCGCGCGCGTCGCGCAGGCCTACGACCTGCTGGGGCGCGAGGTCGCCGCGGCCGGTGACCACATACATCACCCCGGCCCGCAGACGGCGGACCGCGGTGCGAGGAAAGGTGCGCAGCAATGACATCCCCCACGACGTTCCCCGTTCTCGACGGCAAGTCCGCGATCGTGACCGGCGCGGCCATGGGCATGGGCGAGGCCACCGCGAAGCTGTTCGCGGAGGCGGGCGCCAAGGTGCTCGTCGCGGACATGAACGAGGAGCGCGGCCGGGCCGTCGTCGACGAGATCACGGCGACCGGCGGCACGGCTGTCTTCCGCAAGGTCGACATCTCCGACAGCGCGCAGGTCAAGGCGATGGTGCAGGCAGCCGTCGACGCCTTCGGCCGACTCGACATCGCCGTGAACAACGCCGCGCTCACCCCGGACGACAACCTGACCTCGGAGATCGACGAGGACTACTGGGACCGCCTCATGTCGGTCGACCTCAAGGGCACCGCCCTCTGCCTCAAGTGGGAGCTGCGGCAGCTCATCGGCCAGGGCGACGGCGGCTCGGTCGTGAACATCTCCTCCGTCAGCGGCTTCCGCCCGCAGCCGAAGAACCCGGCGTACGTCGCGGCCAAGCACGGCGTCAACGGACTGACCAAGACGGCCGCGTTGGAGAACGGCGAGCACGGCATCCGCGTCAACGCCGTGGCGCCCGGCGCCATCGACACCCCGATGCTGCGCGGCGCCCTGGAGACGACCGGGCAGACCGAGGAGGAATTCGCCCCGGCGCTCAGCCTGTTGGGCCGCTTCGGCCAGCCCCGCGAGGTCGCCCAGGCCAGCCTCTGGCTCGCCTCCGACCAGTCCTCGTACGTGACCGGTTCGGTCATCCACGTCGACGCCGGCTACACCAGCCGCTGACCCGCGGCGCTCGAGTGGGGGCGGGGCGGTACCGACCGAAGGCCTTGTGTCTACGATGTGTGCGTGACCCGGTACCGACAGTCCGCCCGACCGCAAGGCGTCTTGCGGTGCTGGGGGCTGCTCGTGGGCGCCGTGCTGTTCGGGATCCTCGGCATGCACGGGCTCGGACCCGTTCCGGCGCTTGACACCTCCGCCCACCACGGCGCCATGAGTGCCATGGCGCACCAGACCCCTTCGGCGTCCGCGCCCACCGCGTGCGGACACGACGACGGTCACGGCGGGCACATGGACCACGCGGACGCGACCTGTGCCGCGGCCGCCGTCGGCGGGGCGCCGGCGCTCACGTCCGCGCTGCTGCCCGATGTCGTGTCCGGCGCCCAAGGCCCCGATGTCCGGCCCCGCATGGTCGGCACAGGGACCGAGGGCGGTCGGGCGCCTCCCTCACTGTCCGAACTTCAACTCCTGCGGATATAGAGCGACTCGCGCGATCCGGCGCCCCCGCACGCCTGCATGCCCGCGTTCCTGCATGCCCGCACATTTGCGTGTCCGCGCGCCCGGCATCGCGTTCCAACGAGTCCCTCAGTGAACCGATTCCAGGAGTTTCAGCATGATCAAAAACCGTCGAACCGTCCGCCGCACCGCCCTCGCCGTCACCGCGGGAGCCGCGGCTCTCGTGCTCACCGCCTGCGGCAGCGGCGACAGTGACAGCGGCAGCGGCCACGGCATGGGGTCCATGAAGTCGCACAGCCCGTCCGCCGCCGCGTCGCCCTCCGGCTCGACCAAGGCCGGGAAGCACAACGCCGCGGACGTCGCCTTCGCGAAGCAGATGATCCCGCACCACCGCCAGGCGGTCGAGATGTCCGGGCTCGTCGCCGAGCGGGGCTCGTCCCAGCAGGTCAAGGACCTCGCGAAGAAGATCGAGGGTGCCCAGGCGCCGGAGATCAAGGCGATGTCCGGCTGGCTCACCTCGTGGGGCGAGGAGGTCCCCAAGGACAGCAAGGGGATGGGGGACACGGGCCACGGTTCCATGGGCCACGGCTCCTCCGAGATGCCCGGCATGATGAGCAGCGGCGACATGGCGAAGCTGAAGAAGGCGTCCGGCGCCGACTTCGACACGATGTTCCTCAAGATGATGGTCGAGCACCACGAGGGCGCCGTCGACATGGGCAGGACCGAGCAGACCAAGGGCGCCTACGCGCCCGCGGTGCGCCTCGGCCAGGACGTGGTGAAGGACCAGACCGCCGAGATCGCGCAGATGAAGAAGATGCTCGGCAACGACTGACGGCACCGTCCAGGACGGCGGGCCGGGACCGCGTGCGGCTCCGGCCCGCCACCCGCGGTGCGGCCCCGGGCCGCCACTGGCCGTGCGGTCAACTCCGGGGCGTCCGCACCGTCCGCCCCACCTCCGCCCGCAGCTTCACGAACTCGGGCAGTCCGCGCGTCGCGATCTGGTCGCGGCGCGCGGGCAGGTTGACCGGCAGGTCGAGGGCGATGCCCGAGTCGGGGCCGGGGGAGAGAGCGACCACGCGGTCGCCGACGTAGACGCTCTCGTCGATGTCGTGCGTGACGAACACGATCGTGGTGCCGTCGGTGCGGTGGACGTCGAGCAGCAGGTCCTCCAGGTCCTCGCGGGTCTGCGCGTCGAGGGAGCCGAAGGGCTCGTCCATGAGGAGCAGCGAGGGGCGGACCACCAGGGCGCGGGCGATGGCCACCCGCTGCTGCATGCCGCCGGAGAGCTGCCAGGGGTGGCGGCGGGCCGAGGCTTCCAGGCCCACGCGTTCCAGGATGGCCTCGGCCGCGGCCCGCCGGTCCGCGCGGTTCAGGCCCTGGCGGCGCAGCGGCAGTGCCACGTTGTCCCGGACCGAGAGCCAGGGCAGCAGGGAGCGGCCGTAGTCCTGGAAGACGATCGCGAGCCGGTCGGGCACGCCGGTGACCGGCGTGCCGTCGATGGCGACGGTGCCCTCGGTGACGGGGAGCAGGCCCGCGATCGTGCGCAGCAGCGTCGACTTCCCGCACCCCGACGGACCCACGACGCACAGCAGTTGGCCGTCCGGCACGGTCAGGGACACGTCGTGCAGGACGCGGTGGGTGCCGTAGGTCTGGCCGACCGAGGTGAGGCGGAGCATACGGATCCGTCACCTCGCCCACGGTTCGTAGAGCACGCCCGCGGTGCCGGCGACCCGCAGGTGCAGCAGGTGCGGGCCGTCCTCGTCGCCGAGCCGCGACACCGCGCGGTCGAGGGCCTTGCCCAGGTCCTCCGGCCGGTCCACGGAGTCGGAGGCGCAGCCGAACGAGGCGGCGAGGCCCGCGAATTCGATGCCGCCGATGTCCGTCCCCGGAACCGGCGCGATGCCGATCCGGCGGCCGAGCGCGCTCACCGCCCCGTACCCGCCGTTGTCGAGCACGACGAATGTGACCGGCGCCCGGTGCCGGGCCGCCGTCCACACGGCCTGCACCGAGTACATCGCCGAACCGTCGCCCAGGACGCACACCACGCGCCGCCGGTCGGCGAGCGCCCGGCCGACGGCCAGCGGCAGTCCCCAGCCGAGCGCGCCGCTGCCCGTGGTGAGGAAGCCGCCGGAGAGATCGACGGGCACGCGCGCGTGCAGGACGTCGCGGTGGCTGGGGGCCTCCTCGACCAGCACGCGGTCGCGGGGCAGGCGCCGACGCAGTTCGTCAAAGACCAGTTCGGGCGTGAGGTGGTCGCTGGCCGAGGCACTCACCGGCTTCGGGTGGGCCCTCGGCGGCGGGGGCTCGCGGTCCGAAGCGCCGACCAGCGCCGTGAGTCGGGCGAGCGCCGGGCGCACCGTCGTGAGCAGGCTCGTGCCCGTGGGCAGCCACGCCGCCTGGGCCGGATCGCAGTCCAGGTGGAACAGTTCGGTGCCCGGCGCCAGCGGCGGGCTGTCGTCCGCCACGTGGTACGTGAACACCGGCGCCCCGAGCGCCACCACCACGTCGTACGGCTCCAGGCGCGCCGCCAACTGGCCCGCGACCGGCGGCAGGAAGCCCTGGAACAGCGGGTGCGACTCGGGGAAGCCGGAGCGGCCGGACAGCGGGCTGATCCAGACGCCCGCGCGGAGCCGCTCGGCCAGCGCGAGCGCCTCGGGCATGGCCCCCTCGTCGTCCACCCCCGGCCCGATCACCAGGGCGGGGCGCGCGCAGGCGTCGAGGCGGGCGGCGAGGGCGCCGAGCGCTTCCGGGCCGGCGGTGAAGTCGGCGTGCACCGACCGGGGCGTGACCGGTGCGGCAGGCCGGTCCCAGTCGTCCTCGGGTACGGACACGAAGACCGGGCCGCGCGGGTGCGTCATCGCGACGCGGTGCGCCTCGGCGAGCACGGCCGGGACGTCGGCGGCCCGTTCGGGCTGGCGGGACAACTGTACGTACGGGCGCGGGAACTGGGCCGGTTCGTCGGCGCCGAGGAACGGTCGCAGCTGGATCAGGGAGCGGGCCTGCTGCCCGGCGACGATCACGAGAGGCACCCGGTCGCGGTACGCGTTGAAGACGGCGCCGAGCGCGTGCCCGACACCGCCCGCCGAGTGCAGGCTCACGAACGCCGCGCGCCCCGTGCCCAGGGCGTGCCCCGCCGCCATGCCCACCGCCGTGGACTCCTGCAACCCGAGGACGTAGCGGAAGTCGTCGGGCCAGTCGCGGAACATGCGCAGCTCCGTGGAGCCCGGATTGCCGAAGACCGTGGTCATGCCCGTGGCGCGCAGCAGGTCGAGGACCGCGTCCAGCACGGTGGTCGTCCTGCCGATCGGTGTCGGTTCGTCGGTGGTCGTCATGGCGCCCTCCCTGTGCCGAGCAGTCGGCTCTCAAGAACCAGCAGGCCGGTGTTGAGCAGGTAGCCGAGGACGCCGAGCAGCGCCAGCGCCGCCCACACGGTGAGCAGGTCGGAACGTGACTGGGCGTCGGTGAGGATGAAGCCGATACCGTTCTCGGTGCCCGGCAGCAGTTCCGAGAACACCATGAGGATCAGGGCGAGCGACAGGCTGAGCCGCAGTCCGGCGAAGATGCGGGGCAGCGCGGACGGCACGATCACGTACGCGAGCCGTTCCGCCGTGGTGAGCCGCAGGGCCGTCGAGACCTCCAGACGCAGCGGATCGACGTTCCGGGCGCCCTCCGCGCTGTTCACGAGCACCGGCCACACCGCGCTGAACACGATCGACGTGATCTGCATCGGGGTACCGAAGTCGAGGACCACGACGAAGACCGGGACCAGGGCGGGCGGCGGGACGGCCCGCGCGAACTGCAGCACCGGATCGCACAGCGCGTACACCCGCCGCGAGCGGCCGAGCGCCACCCCGAGGACGATCCCGGCGAAGGCCGCGAGCGCGAAACCGGCAGCCATCCGGCCGAGACTCGGCCCGATGGTGCCGAACGCGGCGTCGGTGAGGAAGATGTGGCCCACCGGCCCCGAGAACCACAGGTCGTAGGCGTGCCGCGCGATGCGTGACGGGGGCGGGAAGAAGACGCTGTCGTGCGTGCGGGCCGCCACCTCCCAGAGGACGACGGCGACGGCGAGCACCGGCCAGCGCAGCAGCGCCCCGGCCCGCGTCGCGCGCCGGGGCCGCGGGTCTCGCGCCACGGACGGCCCGGGTCTCGTTCGTACCGCTTGCGTCACGTCCGCACCGCCCGCCGCTCGGGTGTCCACGGGAACAGCCGCCGCTCCGCCCATACCAGTACGCCGTTGACGAGCAGCCCCAGTACGCCCGCCCACACCACGCCCGCGAGCACGTCCCGCGTGCCGTCCGTGGCCAGTTGCGCCTGAGCGATGAAGATGCCGAGGCCGTCACCGAACCCGGACAGCAGCTCCGTGGCCACGGCCACGACGAGCGCGACGGCCGCCGAGATGCGGATGCCCGCGGCGATGAACGGCGCCGCGCCGACGAGCTCGACGCGCAGCAGCACCGCGCCCCGGCCGAAGCCGAAGGCGCGCAGCGTGTCCTTGGCCAGCGGCTCGCTCTCCCCGAGCCCGTACATGGTGTTGAACAGGATCGGCCACACCGAGGCGTACATGACGAGCGCGACCTCGGTCTCCGTGCCGGAGCCGAGCAGCAGCGACACCAGCGGGATCAGTGCCACGGACGGCAGCGGCCGCAGGAACTCCACGATCGCGCGCACCGCGGCGTCGACGACGGGCACGCTCCCGAGCAGCAGACCGGCCGGCACGGCGATCGCACACGCCAGCGCGAGACCGAGCGCCCACGCGCGCAGCGTGGCACCGATCCCGTCCAGGAACAGGGAGTCGCCGGCCAGCTCGACCGCGCGGGCCAGTACATCGGACGCGGGCGGCAGATACTCCCGCCGCACGATCCCCGCGCGCGACACCGCCTCGCAGACACCGAAGGCCAGCAGCACGCCGAGGAGGCCGAGCCCGGCGTCGCGGCGGCGAGCGGTCACTTGACGACGAGAGTCGAGGGGTCGACGTCCTTCTTCAACAGCCCTTGTTTCCGCATGAGTTCGGTGAGGCGGCGCAGTTGTTTCGCATCGGTCCGGGGCGGATACGCGGGCAGCCCCATCGACTTGGCCTGCGCGGCGGTGACCTTCGTGTACGTCGGAAGCACCGTGCGGACGGCCGAGGGATCCTCGTCCGCGAGCTTCGACGCCGCCTGGATCGCGCGCCGGAACCTGGCCGCGGTGTCCGGATTCTGCTGCGCGTACTGGGCGGTGGTGACGTATCCGCTGATGGGCAGCGACTCCACGGGGCTCGCGCCGCCGTCGATCAGGACCCGGGCCTTCAGGCCGCCCCGGATCGCGCTGTCGAAGGGCTCGACGGCGTGCACCGCGTCGACCTGCCCCTTCTCCAGAGCGGGTCCCATCTGCGGGAACGCGATCTGCCGGTACGCGGGCCGCCCGGCGCCCCGCTTGTCCAGGATCGCGTTGAGCGTCAGCGTCTGGATGTTGTTGAGGATGTTGACGGCGACCCTCCTGCCCTTGAGGTCGTCCGCGTTCTTGATGGGGGAGTCCTTCGGCACCAGGAGATCCATCATGTGCGGCGCCGTGCGTACGCCCTCGGCGAGGATGCGCACGTCGAGCGTGCCCTTCTCGTGGGCCTGGAGGAAGGTCACGTAGTTGGCGCTCGCGATCACGTCGACCTGGCCCTTGGAGAGGGCGGGCAACGCCTGGATGCTCTGCTGTACGGGCTTGATGCGCACATCGAGCCCTTCCTTCTTGAACAGCCCGCGGTCGCGCGCGATGTAGAGGGCGGCGGAGTCCGTCAAGGGCAGCGCGGCGACCGTGACGCGACGGTCCTGGCCGCCGCCGGATCCGGCGGACCCGCTGTTCCCGTCGCCCCCGCACGCCGTGACCAGTAGGGCGAGTGTGGTCACGGCCACCGCCGCCCCACCCCTTCGCTTCTTCACCTGACGTAACGTCACAATCCTTGCTTATCAGGTGAATGGCGGTGATCGCCACAGGGCGTGGGGCGCCCGCCGCCCGGTCAGGCCTGATCGCGACGGAGCAGCAGATTCATCGCCGTGAGGGTGAGCACCGCCTCGCCGTGCTGATCGAGGACCTCGACGTCGGTGTGGACGAGGCCCCGGTCGGGTTTGCTGCGGGAGGGGCGGGCGGAGCGGACCGTGGTGCGGATCGCGAGGCTGTCGCCGGGGCGTACCGGGCGTGGCCAGCGCAGTTCGTCGATACCGGGGGAGGCGAGGCTCGCGACCTTGCTGACGTAGTGGTCGGCGTACAGGCGCATCATCACCGAGGCGGTGTGCCAGCCACTGGCGATGAGGCCTCCGAACGGGCCGGTGGCGGCGGCCTCCGGATCGGTGTGGATCGACTGGGTGTCGAACTCCCCGGCGAACCGGAGAATGTCCTGTTCCGTGACGGTGATGCTGCCGAAGGTGTACGTCGCTCCGGGCACGTAGTCCTCGAAGTACCGCTTTTCGACAGGAGTGTTGAAGTCGGGGCCGATGGCGCACGTCGTTGGGGTGCTCATCGGTCGCACGTTAGCGGACGGGCGTCAGCGCAGGCCTTCTCCGTGCGCGGGCGCCGAGCCGTTGCGCAGCCGCTCCTCCAGCGCGTCCAGCAGTCCGGGCAGGTCGGGTGCGACGGCGAGGTCGTCGAGGGTGGACGCGGGGAGCAGTCCTGAGTCGGCGATGCCGCGCAGGGCGCCGAGCAGGGGCCGCCAGAAGCCTCCGGCGTCGAGGAAGCCGACGGGCTTGGCGTGGAAACCGAGTTGGCGCCAGGACCACACCTCGAAGATCTCCTCCAGGGTGCCGAGCCCGCCGGGCAGCGCCACGAACGCGTCGGCCTGCTCGGTCATGATGGCCTTGCGCTCGTGCATCGAGTCGCACGTGAACAGCCGCGTCACACCCTCGTGCGCCCACTCCCGCTCGATCATGCTGCGCGGCATGACACCGATGACCTCGCCGCCCGCCTCCAGCGCACTGTCCGCCACCACCCCCATCAGGCCGCGACGACCACCGCCGTAGACGAGACCGATGCCCCTGCGGGCCAGCTCCGTGCCCACGTGGGCGGCGAGTTCGGCGTGCGCCGGGTCGTGTCCGCTGGACGAGGCGAGGAAGACGGCGAGGCGGCGCAAGGGGCTCTCCGGGGTAGCGACGAGGGGCCTTCCGGTCTACCACGCGTGACGCGCCACCCGAAGTCCGAACCCGTGGCCTCCCGGGCCTACTGGTCCGCCTGGTTCCGCGCCGACTCCAGCTCCGTCAGCCGGGTCACGATCAAAGCCGCCTGCTCGGGCTCCACACGGATGTCGAAGACGTCGTCGAGCAGCTTCGGCACCTCGTGCGGGCGGACCGTCTCCGTCACCGGGTCCCGGCCGGGGCGCTCCGTCGTCCACACCAGCGCGTCGAGTGTGTCGTGCCGGTCCGTGCGCAGCCGCTGGATGTAGGGGCGGGTGACGAACGGGGAGCGGCCGTGGGTGGCCACGAAGTGGTTGCCCACCGCGTAGTCGACGGGGTACTGCGGGTTCTCGGTGAACACCTGCCGCACCGTCCAGCCGTCCGGCCCCTCCGGACCGTCCCCGAGCTGGTACACCGCCCACCCCGGCGAACCGTGGGTGATGGTCTGCCGACGCAACAGGTAGGGCCACGGCCCACCGTCGCTGCGCCCGCCGTCGACCAGCTCGATGGGCTCCAACGGACTGGCGCCGAAGCCGATGTCGACCAGCCACCGCGTGCCGTCGAGCTCCACGATCAGCATCGCGTGCGTCGCGGGCCGCGGCGAGGTGGAGTCCGCGCCGAGCTGCACCCGAGCGGACACGGCGGTGAAGCGGAACCCGAGCCGCTCCAGTACGGCGGCGAACAGCACGGTGTGCTCGTAGCAGTAGCCGCCCCGGCCCCCGCGCACCAGCTTTTCCTGGACCGACGGCACGTCGATCCGCACCTCGCGGTACAGAAAACTGTCGAGGGTGTCCCACCGAAGGGTCAGCACATGTGCGCGCTGAAGAGCCCGCAGCGTCTCAAGAGTGGGCCCACGCTCGCCCTCGTAACCGAGTCGGGCGAGATAGGCGTCCAGATCGAGTTGCTCGCTGCTCCACATGTGAGGAACAACTTTCCCGGTCTCGGTGGATATTCCGGTGTGCCCGCGAGGTGCGATCTTCCTACGCCGTGCTCTCGGCGCGGACGGCACCGGCCCCCGCACCGGAGTCGGCGGTCTCCCGGGCCGCCAGGGAGTCGACGGACGCCTCAGCCGGGCGGGCGCCCGACCGGGTCGCGCCGATGCCCGCCAGGACGACGAACGCGACGCCCGCCGCGGGGGCCGGGCCGGGGAGCTGGCCGAGGATCAGGAGGCCGGCGAGGAGGGCGATGGCCGGTTCCAGGCTCATCAGGGTGCCGAACGCGGAGGCCGTGAGGCGGCGCAGAGCCATGAATTCGAGGACGAAGGGGAGGCCGGCGCTCAGGGCCGCGAGCCCCAGCATGGCGGCGAGCAGCTGCCAGGTGACGTGCCCCAGGTCACCGGTGGGCGACGCGACGAGGAGGCCGATGAGGCCCGCGACCGGCATGGAGAGGGCCAGCCCGTTCAGACCGGTCACCGAGTCGCCGACGCGCTGGGTCAGCAGGATGTACGCCGCCCAGCAGGCCGCGGCGGTCAGGGCGAAGCCCGCGCCGGTCGCGTCGATGCCGCCGTGCCACGGTTCGGTCAGCGCGACGACGCCGACGGCGGCCAGCGCCGTCCAGCGCTTGCGGCCGCGCCCCGGCCCGCACAGGGAGACGGCCAGCGGGCCCAGGAACTCCAGCGCGCTGGCGGTGCCGAGCGGCAGCCGGGTCACGGCGAGCATGAAGAACACCATCATGCCCGCGCTGACCACGCCCAGCAGCGTGCACGCCAGCAGGTCGCGGCCGCTGAAATCGCGCAGCCGGGGCCGCACCAGGACCAGCAGGAGCACACCGGCCCAGGCCAGCCGCAGCCCGGTCGTGCCGAGGGCGCCGAGCTGGTCGACCAGCTGGACGGAGAGCGCGAGGCCGAGCTGGATCGTGGACATGGAGGCCACGGCCATCAGGGTTCCGGTGGTGGCGGCGGGCAGGCGCAGGCGTGCGCGGGGAGCGAGCGGGGTCATGGGGGCCAGTAGACGGACTCGGAACCGTTCGTGTCCACGTGCCGATCTTGAACGATCCGTTCGTGAATCATGGACAATGGTGTGATGGAGACCCGACGACTACGGATGCTGCTGGAGCTGTCCCGACTGGGGTCCATGCGCGCCGTCGCCGACATCCTGGGGACCACCACCTCGACGGTCTCCCAGCAGATCGCCGCCCTCGCGGACGACATGGGCACCGCGCTGACCGAACCCCACGGGCGCCTCGTCCGGCTGACACCCGCCGGCCGCCGGCTCGCCGAGCACGCGGTGACGATCCTCTCCGCCGTCGAGGCGGCCCGCCACGACCTCGCCCCGGAGGGCGAACCGGGCGGCACCCTGCGCGTCGCGGGCTTCGCCACGGCCATCCGCGCCCACCTGCTGCCCATCGTCACCGACCTGGCCACGAGCCACCCCCGCCTCCGCGTCCTGATCCGGGAGCACGAGCCCGCGGAGGCGCTGCAACTGTTGGCCGAGGACCAGACGGACCTGGCCCTGACCTACGACTACAACCTGGCCCCCGCGGCAGCGGGACCCGAGGTGTCCACCACCGCTCTGTGGACCGCACGCTGGGGCCTGGGCGTGCCCGCGAGCGCCGGCATCAGGACCGGGACCACGCTGGAGATCTTCGCTCGACTCGCCGACCAGGACTGGATCGTCAACTCGCGCAACACCGCCGACGAGACCGCCATCCGCACCCTCGCGTCCATGGCGGGCTTCACCCCGCACATCACCCACCAGGCCGACAATCTCGACCTCGTGCAGGGCATGATCACCGCAGGGCTCGGGGTCGGCCTGCTCCCCATCGGCACCGCGACGTTCCCGACCGTGCGACTGCTCCCGCTCGGCGCCCCCGACGTCGAGCTGCGCTCCTACGCGGTCGCCCGCCACGGCCGCCTCGACTGGTCGCCCCTCGCCCTCGTCACCCACCTCCTCGTCGAGCGCTCCGCGGCCGTGGTGGAGTGACCGGGCAGACGCGATTCCCTTCCCACCGGGCCCGGCCCTGCCGGACTTCGTCCTTCACCAGCACCATGGCAGCAGCCACTTTTCGACAAGGGGAGCAGGTGAAGGTGTGAGTCGCTCCGAACGCCGCCGCGGGGAGTCGCCCGGGATGGCGCCCGGTGTCGCGCTGACCGTCGTCGCGGCGAGCACGTTGCTGTCGATGAGCGTGTGGTTCTCGGCGTCGTTCGTGCTGCCGCAGTTGAGGCACGAGTGGGGGCTGAGCCCCGGCTCCGGGGCGCTGTTGACCGTCGCCGTGCAACTGGGGTTCGTCGTGGGCGCCGTGTCGTCGGCGCTGTCGGGGTTGGCCGACAGGGTGGCGAATCGCCTTCTCATGTGCGGTGGTGCGTTGGGTGCGGCGGTCGCCAATCTGGGGGTGCTGCTCGCCGACGGGCTGGGGGCGGCCGTCGTGCTGCGGCTGCTGACCGGGTTCTTTCTCGCCGCGGTGTACCCGCCCGCGCTCAAGGAGACGGCGACGTGGTTCCGCGCCGGTCGGGGCAAGGCGCTCGGCGTGATGATCGGCGCGCTCACCGTCGGCTCGGCGCTCCCGCACGCCGTCAACGCCGCCGGGGGAGTGGACTGGCATCTCGTCATCGCGGTGACGTCCCTGATGGGCGCGTGCGGCGGCGTGCTCGCCCTGTCCCTGCGGTCGCCCGGACCGTACCCGTTCCCACGCCGCAAGGTCACCGTCGGCGGCGCCCTGCGGTCGCTGCGCAACCGCGATGTCGTGCTGGCCGACCTCGGATACGTGGGCCACATGTGGGAGTTGTACGCGATGTGGGGCACGGTGGCGGCGCTGCTGGCCGGTGTCCCGGTGGTCGCGGCCTCGTCCCGTACGGACGTGCTGGCGTCGTCCATCGCCTTCGTGTGCATCGGCGTCGGCGCCGTGGGGTGTCTGGTGGGTGGGGTGCTCGGTGACCGGTGGGGGCGGGCCGCCGCCGCGCGGGTGTGCCTCGTGTGTTCCGGCGGGGCCGCGCTGGTCCTCGCCGTCGGCCTCGACGCGATGCCGTCCGGGGTGATCATCGCGGTGTGCGCGTTCTGGGGGTTCTGGGTGGTGGCCGATTCCGCGCAGTTCTCGGCGCTGGTCACCGAGCGGGCGGATCCCGACTACGTGGGCGGCGCCCTGTCGTTGCAGCTCGCGCTCGGCTACTCGACGACCGCGCTCACGCTGTGGGGTGTTCCGGTGCTGGTCGAGCACACGTCGTGGCGGGTCGCGCTGCTGGTCCTCGCGGTGGGCCCCGTCGTGGGGGTGGCCGCCATGAGCCGGTCGATCGTCAGGGACCGGCGACGGGTGCCGGCGTGAGGGCTCCGCTGCCCGTACGGCGACTGCCCGTACGACGAATGGTGTGGCCAATATGAACGAAACGACGTACCCCTCGTAGTGCCTTCCGCTTCCTCCTAATGTCGATCTCTGCTGACCGACGCGAGGAGGTTGACGTGGTGGACGCACGACAGGCGCGATTCTCCAGACGGCAGGTACTGGCGGTGACGGCCGCGGGAATGACCGGGGTCGGGACCGCGGTCGGAGCTTTGGCGGGTCCCGCGAACGCGGCCCCGGCCGCCGCGCACGACTATCGGGTACGGGGTCTGCGGGCGCCCGTCGAACTGATCGAGGACCGCTACGGCGTACCGCACATCTACGCCGACAACGAGCACGACGTCTTCCTCGCCCAGGGCTTCAACGCCGCCCGCGAGCGACTCTTCCAGATCGACCTGTGGCGCCGCCGCGGCCTCGGCAGGCTCGCCGACGTGCTGGGGCCCGACTACGTGGACCAGGACCGCGCCACCCGGCTGTTCCTGTACCGGGGCGACATGGACGTGGAGTGGGCCCGCTACGCCGAGGACGCGGAGCGCATCGCGACACAGTTCACCGCCGGGATCAACGCCTACGTGGACTGGCTCGACGCCCACCCCGACCAACTGCCGGAGGAGTTCCGCGTCCTCGGCTACCGGCCCGCCCACTGGGACCCCGCGGACGTGGTCCGCATCCGCAGCCACGGACTGACCCGCAACCTCACCAGCGAGGTCACGCGCGCCCG
This sequence comes from Streptomyces sp. EDA2-14, assembly GCF_054963755.1. Lineage (NCBI taxonomy): Bacteria > Bacillati > Actinomycetota > Actinomycetes > Kitasatosporales > Streptomycetaceae > Streptomyces > Streptomyces sp. EDA2-14. The sequence continues at coordinate 266,352 of NZ_JBUEGE010000005.1, read as the reverse complement.
GGTCGCCTGCGCCGCCGGGGTCGACGCCGACCTGGTGCGCCAGGGACTGCAACCCGACCACAAGACGACCGTCCCGGACGGATTCGACCCCTGCGTGCTCCCCGACGACGTACTCAAGGTCTTCGAACTGGCCACGCAGGAAGTCGAGTTCAGCAAGGACTCCGTACGCAAGGCGGTGGTGCGCGACGCGACCACCGAGGGCAGCAACAACTGGGTGATCGGCGGAGAGCGCACCGCCACCGGACGGCCCATCCTCGCCAACGACCCGCACCGCTCCTATTCGGCGCCGTCGCTGCGCTACCTCGCCCACCTCAGCGCGCCCGGCCTCGATGTCATCGGCGCGGGGGAGCCCGCGCTGCCCGGCATCTCCATCGGCCACAACGGGACCGTCGCCTTCGGCCTGACCATCTTCCCGATGGACCAGGAGGACCTGTACGTCTACGAGTTGGACCCGGACGACCACGGCCGCTACCGCTACGGGGACGGCTGGGAGCCGATGAAGGTCCTGACCGAGCGGATCCCGGTCGCGGGGGAGAAGGACCGCGAGGTCGAGCTGACCTTCACCCGGCACGGCCCGGTCATCCACGTCGACGAGGAGCGCCATCTCGCCTACGCGGTGCGCACCGCATGGCTGGAGGCCGGCACGTCCCCGTACTTCGGCAGCGTCGCCTACATGCGGGCCCGCAACTACCGCGAGTTCACCGAAGCCATGCGCAACTGGGGCGCGCCGACGGAGAACCAGGTGTACGCCGACGTGGACGGCAACATCGGCTGGGTCCCCGGCGGCCTCGCACCCAAGCGCGTCGGCTACGACGGACTGCTCCCGGTCCCCGGCGACGGTCGCTGCGAATGGGACGGCTTCTACTCGGGCGACGACCTGCCGCGCAGCCTCAACCCGGCCGCCGGGTTCATCGCCACGGCCAACCAGTTCAACCTGCCGCCGGAGCACCAGGACAAGGGCCTCGGCTACGAGTGGACCAACCCCTTCCGGCACCAGCGGATCGTGGAAGTCCTCTCGAAGCAGCGGCGGCACACCGTCGCCGACTCGAAGACACTGCAGAACGACCAACTGTCCATCCCGGCACGCCGGTTGACCGCCCTGCTCTCCCGTCTGAACGGAGCCGACAAGGACCAGCGCCGGGCACTGCGCCTGCTGCGCGACTGGGACGCCGTCGAATCCGCCGACTCGGCCCCCGCCGCACTCTTCGAGGTGTGGCTTTCCAAGCACCTCGGACCCGGCTTCGTACGCGCCGCCGTGCCGAAGGCCGCCGACATCATCGAGGACGCCGACACCCTCGTCCTGCTCGGCGAGCTGGAGAAGCCGGGGCGGTGGCTGAAGGACGCGGCGGCCCGCGACCGGCTGCTCCTCGACACCCTGAAGTCGGCCTACGCCGAGGTGCGCGAGCTGCTCGGCTCCGACGAGCGGACATGGCAGTGGGGCAGGCTCCACCACAGCCACTTCGAGCACCCGGTGTCGGCGGCGCTCGGCGAGGCCGACCGGGAGCGCTTCGACGTCGGCCCGCTGGCGACCGGCGGCTCCCCGGACACCGTCAACGCGGCGACGTACCGCGCCAGCGACTTCCTGCACACCAGCGGCCCCTCGTTCCGGGTCGTCCTGGACGTCGGTGACTGGGACTCCTCGGTGGCCGTCAACACCCCCGGACAGTCGGGCAATCCGGACGACCCGCACTACCGCGACCTCGCCGAGCCCTGGCGCGACGGCGAGTACTTTCCGCTCGCGTACACCCGCGCGGCGGTGGAGCGGATCGCCGAACGCCGTGTGCGGCTGCTCCCGGCCGAAGGGGCCTGAGGATGCGGTAAGCGACGTGAGGGCTTCATCCGTTACGTCGGTGCGCCGGGCCTGGTGGCGGCGCGGCGCACCGACCACACACCCGCCAGGACGATGAGTGCGATCGCGGCGAGCTGCCGACCCGTCAACTCCTCGTGCAGCAGCACGAAACCGGTGGCCGCCGCCACGGCGGGGCTGAGCGCGAGCAGCACACCGAAGGCACGTGCGTCGATGCGCCGCAGCACCGTCATGTCCAGCGAGTACGGAATCAGGGAGGACAGCAGCGCCACCAGGAGCCCGGTGCCGAGGACGGCAGGGTGGTCCGCCACCCTGCCGCCGTCCGTGACCGCGGTGACCGGGGTCAGCACGCAGGCGCCGAAGGCCAGCGCCAGCGTCAGACCCGTCCAGTCGGGGAAGAGCCGCCCGACTCGCCGGCTCAGCACCACGTACCCGGCGCGGCACAGCGCGGCGGCACCGCCCAACAGCAGCCCGGCGGCGGGCAGCGAGGCACCCGGAGCCGCCAGCAGCAGGACGCCCGCGAGGGCCAGCACGCCCACCACGAGATGTTCGAGGCGGCGGGACAGCGCGAGCGACAGGGCCAGCGGCCCGAGCAGTTCCAGGGTCGCGGCCACGCCGATCGGCAGCCGGTCGATGGCCTGGAAGTACGCCAGGTTCATGGCCGCCAGGACAAGCCCGAGGCAGAGGGCCGACCGCCACTGCGCCGCCGTGATGCCCCGCAGCCGGGGCCGGACGAGCAGCCACAGGATCACGGCGGCGAAGAACAGCCGCATCCCGGCCAGCGCGGTGGGCGTCACCGACGCGTACGCCTCCTTGGCGACCGCGGAGCCGAGCTGGAGACTCGCGATCTGAACCAGCATCAGCAGTGGCGCCGTCGCGGCGCCCCAAGGCCGTGCACTCCGTGGCCGCGCACTTCGTATCGTCACACCAAGCACGGTGCTGTAATGCCCTTATGCACTTCAACCATTACGGCGGCGAGGCCGCCCGGCTGGCCGCGGACCTGGCCAACCTCACAGAGTCACCACGCCCCGAAGACCTCGAAGAGCTGCTCGCCGCGCGCGCAGTGGTGAACCGCAGACTCACCACCGGGCAGGCCGAGTCGATCTGGGCATGGAGCCGCCGCCTGGCCGCGTGCTTCGGGCGGCAGGACCTCGAAGAGCGCTGCGAGTCGGTCAACGCACTGCTCGCCGACGCCTCCAGCAGCCCCCGCATCTCGCTGCACGACGGGCGGCCCCACCTGCACTACAGCGCCGTCGGCGCCGACGCGGCCGCACACATCCGTGCCGTCACCGCCACCGGGCTCGCGTACGTCATCTGCTCCGCCGACGCCGACCGGCTCGGGCGCTGCGCACGCCGAAGCTGCGACCTGGCCTTCGTCGACACCTCACGCAATGGGCGGCGCGCCTACTGCTCGGTGCGCTGCGCCAACAACGACGCCGTGGCCCGCCACCGCCGGCGACAGCAACCTTCACAGCCCAGAACACATTCCTAACACGAGGGGTGTTGTGTTTGAGGGGTCCGCTGTTAACTTGTCGGGCAGTGGCAGGAAGGAAACGCTGTGAGCCCCGACGAACTCCCCACGGGATCGGCCGAGTTGCTGAGCCCGCAGGCGCGGCAGGAGCGCATCCGCGACCGGGTCCTCGAACTGGGCTCGGCCCGCATCGAGGACCTGGCGCGCGAGCTGGGCGTCAGTGTGATGACGATCCACCGCGACCTGGACCGCCTCGCCGACGAGGGCTGGCTCCGCAAGACCCGCGGCGCGGCCACGGCCCAGCAGTCGGTGCTGTTCGAGAGCAATGTCCGCTACCGGACGACGCAGCAGGGTGACGCCAAGAAGGCCCTGGCCACGGCGGCCCTGGAGCACATCGACCGGGGCCAGGCGATCCTGCTGGACGACAGCACGACGTCCCTGGCCCTGGCCCGCGCGCTGCCGGAGGGCGGCCCGCTCACCGTCATCACGAACTTCCTCGCCGTCATCAACGCCCTGGCGGGCAGGCCCGGCATCGAGCTGATCTCGTTGGGCGGGAGCTACGACCCGCACTACGACGCCTTCCAGGGCATGGCGACCTGCGACCACATCAAACCGCTGCGCGCCGACACGGTGTTCATCTCGACATCGGCGGTCGCGGACGGTCACTGCTACCACCAGTCGCAGGAGGCGATCCTCGTCAAGCGGGCCCTCCTGGAGGCCGCCCAGCGCAGGATCCTGCTGGTCGACCACACCAAGTTCCAGAAACGGGCCCTGCACCGGGTCGCCCCGCTGTCGGACTTCGACCTCGTGCTCGTCGACGACCGCATCTCGCGCGCCGAGCTGGAGGCGTTGCGCGAGAGCGGCGTGAACGTGCAGGTCGCCGCCCTGAGCCAGGGACCCGCCGAGTCCTGAACCGCCGGGAACCCATCCCCCCCGCATGTCATCCGCATGTCATCCGCGCAAGAGCCGACTGCCAATGGAGGTAGTAGTGATCAGTGTGCCGAAGCGAATGCAGGCCGTTGTCGTCCACGGGCCCGAGGACTATCGCCTCGAGGAAGTCGACGTCCCCACGCCGGGCCCCGGGGAACTGCTGCTGCGGACCGAGGCGGTCGGCGTGTGCGCGAGCGACCTCAAGTGCTACCACGGAGCGCCCAAGTTCTGGGGCGACGAGAACCGTCCGGCCTGGGCGCAGCGAGGCATCATCCCCGGCCACGAGTTCGTCGGCGTGGTCGTCGCGGGCGACGACGCCGCGCTCGCGGCCCAGCAGGTGAGCGTCGGTGACCGCATCGCCTGCGAGCAGATCGTGCCCTGCGAGGAGTGCCGCTACTGTCGGCGCGGTCAGTACTGGATGTGCGGCCCGCACGACATGTTCGGCTTCCGCAACCACCACGGCGCCATGGCGCAGTACATGGTGGTCCCGCCGAAGGCCCGCGCCCACAAGGTCTCGCACGACCTGAAGCCGCACCACGCCGCGTACGCCGAGCCGCTGTCCTGCGCGCTGCACGCGGTGGAGCGCGCCGACATCCACTTCGAGGACGTCGTGGTGGTCGCCGGCTGCGGCCCGATCGGCCTCGGCCTCATCGCGGGCGCCCGGCAGAAGAACCCGCTCAAGATCATCGCGCTGGACCTGGACGACGACAAGCTCGAACTGGGCCGCCGCACCGGCGCCGACGTGGTGCTCAACCCCGCCAAGGAAGACGTCGTCGCCCGCGTCAAGGAGATGACCGACGGCTACGGCGCCGACGTCTACCTGGAGGGCACCGGTGCGACGCCCGCCGTCGCGCAGGGTCTCAACCTGCTGCGCAAGCTGGGCACGTACGTCGAGTACTCGGTCTTCGGCTCGGACGTCACGGTGGACTGGTCGATCATCTCCGACGACAAGGAGCTCGACGTCCGCGGCGCCCACCTGGGCCCGCACTGCTGGCCCGCGGCGATCCGCCTCCTGGAGGACGGCAAGATCCCGGTCGACGACATCTGCACCCACCAGTTCGGCCTGCGCGACTTCCAGAAGGCCCTCGACCTGGTCGCCGACACCTCGGGCGCCTCGGTGAAGGTGTCCATCCTGCCCAACGCCGAGGCCGACGCCGCCTCCGACACTGCCGCGGTGGTCGCGTGACGACCGCCGCCGCCGGGGCCGCGAAGGCCCCCGAGACACGTCTTGACCGCATGGGCATACCCCACGCGCTGCGCTGGGGATTCGTCGCCGTACTGGTCTTCATGACCGGCAACGGCACCGAGTCCAACTTCATCGCCCCGCACATCGAGCACGTCCTCGGCAGCAGCACCGCCACCGCCAGCACCATCATCTCCATGTACGGCGTGTCCGTGCTGGTCGGCAGCTATCTGTCCGGCGCCCTCACCGACCTGTGGGGCCCACGCCGTGTCATGCTGCTCGGCACCGTCGTATGGGTCGTGTTCGAGCTGCTGTTCCTGGCGGGCCTCGCCGCGGGCAGCATGCCCATGGTCTTCCTGACGTACTTCCTGCGCGGCTTCGGCTATCCGCTGTTCGCCTTCGCCTTCCTGGTGTGGGTGAACCTCGTGTCGCCGAAGGAGCGCAACGGCGCGGCGGTCGGCTGGTTCTACGTCATGTTCACCGGCGGACTGCCCACGCTGGGCTCGCTGTTCGCGCTCGGCATGATCCCGGCGTTCGGCGGCTCGACCGGCGGCGAGACCGGCGCCATGGCGGCCTCCACCGCCCTGGTGATCATCGGTTTCCTGATCGCCCGGTTCGCCGTCAAGGAGCCGCACGGCTCGCAGCGCGTCGCCCCGGCCGACAAGTCCTCCTTCGAGGTCATCTCCGCCGGAGTGCGCCTGACGGCCCGCCAGCCGAAGGTCCTGATGGGCTTCCTGGTGCGACTCATCAACACCGCACCCCAGTACGGCATGTTCATCATCCTGCCGGGTGTGATCGCGGACGACCGGGGCTGGGGACAGAGCCGCTGGCTCACCATGACCGTCCTCGTCTACGCGACGAACATCCTCGTCAACGCCCTGTTCGGCGCCATCGGCGACCGCTGGGGCTGGCGCCGCACCGTGCAGTGGTTCGGTGTGTTCGGCTCCTCCGTCGGCCTGCTCGCCTGGTGGTACGTGCCACAGCTGGTCCCCGCCGGCTCCACCTGGGGATTCTGGGTGTCCGTCGTCGCGGGCTGTGTGTTCGGCTGCCTGCTCGCCGGATTCGTGCCGATGGGCGCGATCATGCCGGCGCTCGTGCCCGCGGAGTTCAAGGGCGCGGCCATGGCCATGTACACCACGGCGGCCGGTGGCGCTTCGTTCCTCGGCTCCGCGGTGGTCGCCGCGGTGCTCTCGGTCGGCCTCGGCAACGCCGGAGTGGTGTGGGCGTTCGTCATCCTCTACGGCGCGGCCTTCGTGATGGTCTCGTTCCTCAACGTCCGCCAGACCGAGGAGAGTTCGCAGGAGGAGCAGGCCGGGACCGTCATGGCCCGCTGACCCCGACCGGGTACGGACGGGACGCACCACCGTTGTTTTGGGAGGCACCCTCGTGACCAGAATCTTCGACGACCCGGCGAACTTCGCCGAGGACCAACTGGCCGGCTTTCTCGACCTGTACGCGGACCGGTTGCGCGGTGTGCCCGGCGGCGTCGTGGCACACCGCGGCGAGCAGCCGCAGGTGGCGGTCGTCATCGGCGGCGGCTCCGGCCACTACCCGGCGTTCTGCGGAACGGTCGGACCGGGCATGGCCCACGGCGCCGTGGTCGGCAACATCTTCACCTCGCCGTCGGCGACCCAGGTCTACTCGGTCGCCAAGGCCGCCGACCAGGGCAGAGGAGTCGTCCTCAGCTTCGGCAACTACGCAGGGGACGTGCTCAACTTCCGGATCGCCGCGGACCGGCTGTGCGCCGAGGGCATCGACACCCGGATCGTGATCGTCACCGACGACGTGGCATCCGCCGATGAGGAGGACAAGCGGCGCGGCATCGCCGGCGACTTCACGGTCTTCAAGGTCATGGGCGCCGCGGCGGCCGAGGGCCTCGACCTCGACGAGGTGGAGCGCCTCGGCCGGGCCGCCAACGCGGCGACGCGCAGCCTGGGCGTGGCGTTCTCCGGCTGCACCCTGCCGGGCGCTGGGGCGCCGCTGTTCCAGGTGCCGGAAGGACACCTGGGCCTCGGCCTCGGCATCCACGGCGAGCCCGGCATCGAGGACGTACCGGACCTGAAGGCCGACGAACTGGCGGCTCTGCTGGTGGAGCGCATCCTCCAGCACGCCCCGGTGGGCTCGGGCCGACGGGTGGGCGCGATCCTGAACGGCCTCGGAGCCACCAAGTACGAGGAGCTCTTCCTGCTCTGGGGCCGGGTCTCCGCCCGGCTGCGGGACCGCGGGGTCGAGATCGTGGATCCCGAGGTCGGGGAGCTGGTCACCAGCCTCGACATGGGTGGCTGCTCGCTCACCCTGATGTGGCTCGACGAGGATCTTGAGCCGCGCTGGCGCGCCGACGCCTACACCCCGGCGTACCGCAAGGCGCGCGCACCGCTGTCCGACCTGCACGCTGCGAACGGGAGCGGCGGCACGGCCTCGGTCACCGAGATCCCTCAGGCTTCACCGGCGGCGAAGGAGTTCGCCGACCGGGTCCGCGCGGCCCTCGCGACCGTGCACGCGACGATGGTGGACAACGAGGAGGAACTGGGCCGCATCGACGCGGTCGCCGGCGACGGGGACCACGGCCGCGGCATGGTCCGCGGCGCCCGGTTCGCCGCCGAACGCGCCGAGCAGGCGAGCCGCGAGGCCGGCGGCGGCTGGCTGCTGCGGCAGGCGGGCCAGTCCTGGGCCGAGTACGCGGGTGGCACCTCGGGTGTCCTCTGGGGCGCCGCGCTGGAGGCATTCGGACGCGCGCTCAGCGACACGGCGGAGGCCTACACAGCGGCCGACGTGACGACCGGAGTACGGGCGTTCGCCGACGCGATCGGCGACCTCGGCCGGGCGGCGCCGGGCGACAAGACGATGCTGGACGCCCTCCTCCCGTTCGCCGACACCCTGCAACGGGAGACGGACTCCGGCGCCGACCCCGCCGAGGCCTGGCGCTCGGCGGCCGAGGCGGCGACCCGGGCCGCCGAGGCCACGAAGGACCTGCGTCCCAAGGTGGGACGGGCACGGCCCCTCGCGGACCGCAGCCTCGGCACCCCGGACGCGGGCGCGACCTCACTGGCCCTGATCGTGACGGCGCTGGCCAAGCCGCCGCACGCACAGGGGCAGGTGCACGAACAGAACCGACAGGGAGTGACAACGGCATGACGGACCGGCTGCGTCTGGTCGTCGGCTGCGACGACGCCGGCTTCGAGTACAAGGAACGCATCAAGGCCGATTTCCAGGCCGACGGACGCGTCGCCGAGGTACTCGATGTCGGGGTGGAGGCCGACGGCACGACCGCCTACCCGCACATCGGGGTCGCCGCCGCCCGCCTGGTCGCGGAGAACAGGGCCGACCGTGCCCTGCTCATCTGCGGCACGGGCCTCGGCGTGGCGATCTCCGCGAACAAGGTGCCCGGCATCCGCGCGGTGACCGCACACGACGCGTACTCAGTGGAACGCTCGGTGAAGAGCAACAACGCGCAGGTGCTGTGCATGGGCCAGCGCGTGGTGGGCCTGGAACTGGCCCGCAAGCTCGCCACCGACTGGCTTGACCACCGCTTCGACCCGGAGAGCTCTTCGGCGGAGAAGGTGGAGGCACTGAGCCGCTACGAAACCGATCCGGGCGAGCCCGCGCCGGAGGAGTTGAGATTCACTGAGTGCTGAACGAGGTGACGGTGGGTCCGGTCGTCGACCGGGCCCACCGTCATCGTGCGTGCGAGGACATCAGCCCGGTGACATAGACGTCCAGCCGCTCCTCCACCACCTGCCCGGTCAGCTCGGCCCGCCCCGCCTCCCGCCACGGCCGCGCCACCACGTGCACCTCTTCGGAGAACGCCAGCGCGTCCCGCACCCGCCAGAACAGCCGCTCGGCCGGGTCCGCGGCGAGCACCCCACCGGCCGCCTCGTACGCCGCCGCGAACCGGGCGCCCCACTCAGGGCCGTGGAGCAGCGCGAGGTTGGTGCAGCAGTGCGCCACATCGAGGTCCGCCGGGCCCCAGGAGGCCCCGGCCCAGTCGACGACGCCGGTGACCCCGGGCTCTGTGCCAAAGGGCTCCGTGTCGAAGGATTCTGTGTCGAACAGGACGTTGCCCGGCTGGAAGTCCCGGTGCAGGAAGCGCCCTTCGTAGAGCGGCGCGGGTTCCCGGAGCATGTCGATCGCCGCCGCCCAGGCGCCCGCGTCGGCTCCCTTGGGCACCACGACGGTGTCGGCGGTGGTCAACGCCTCGTACTTCGGGGGCTGTTCGGTGGGGCGCACGGCGTGGATCGCCACGAGTTGGCGGGCGAGCGGACCGACACGCGTCCCGACCCCCGCGTCGTCCAGGACGGCCCGCCCCGGCAGATGCGTCATCAGCAGCGACGGGAACTCGCAGTGCGCCGCCGTCGGGTCGACCCCGACCAGCTCCGGAGCCGGTACGTCGGGGTTCCCCGCCAGTTGGGTCAGCGCTCCGGCCTCCCTGTGCAGGGCGTCCTCGGCACGCTCCACGAAGTACGGGTCGACGAAGCTCCGCAGCACCAGCTCCCGCACACCTCCGTCGTGCGCGGCGACCGTCAGTCTTCGCACCTCGGCGGTGACACCACCGTGCAGTGCCTCGGCCCGGACGATCCGCTCGCCCGTACGCAGGAACCGATCCACCCACGCCAGCGTCGACGGTCGGACCATCGCACCCTCTTCGTGATTCTTCACCGCGCCACAGGATCACCCGGACGTCGGCGCGGGCAACCGCATTTAGGCGGTCACCGCCACCGCCACGCGCCCCGAACGCAGCGACGCCCGGCCTTGTGCCGGGCTGCCGATGTCCTGCGCGAGGGCGAGGAGGCTGTCGTCCGAGGTCACCCGCAGGCCGTGTGCCGCCAGCAGCGCGGCCATCCGCTCCGGCTTCCACAGGGAGCGCCACGGCTCGCCCGACGTGACGGAACTGCCGAGCAGGCGCGTCAGCAGCCGTCCGGCGGAAGCCTTCGCCGACGGCGCCTGGTAGTTCAGGACCAGGGCGCTTCCGGGTGCCGTCCGGGCGGCGAGCGCGGCCACAGTGGTGCCCACCTCCTCGCGCGTGAGATAGGGGACGACGCCCTCCCACAGCCACGTCGTCGGCGCGGACGGGTCGTGCCCGGCGGCGTCCAGCACGGCGCCGAGGTCGTCGACGGAGAGATCGGCCGGCGTGAAGCGCACGGAACGGGCCGTGGCCTGCGGTTCCACGGACTCGGCGAGGCGGGCGCGCTTGTCCTCTTGTGAGGCCGGATGGTCGACCTCCCACACGTCCGTGTCCGCGAGCTGCGGCAGGCGCCACGCGCGCGTGTCCAGACCGGCTCCGAGGATCACGAGCTGACGCGTCGCGTGGGCGCGCAGGGCGTCGTCGATGGCGACCGTTCGCGGCACGGCCACCTCGGCGCACGCCCGCACGCTTTCGTATGCGGTCCGAGCCTGCCAGCCCTTGGGCGGAGCGTCCGCGCGGACCTCGTCCACGGGCGTACGCTCCGCGGCGCGCAGCAGCCGGACCGCCACCGGATCCGTGAACCGGCCCGCGCCGATCCTGCCGTCCGCGGCCGCCCGGCCCTGGCACACCAGCACCGCCGTACGGCTCGCCGCACGCCCACTCTCGTTCATAAGGCCGTATTCAACCAAGACTGCTGGTGAGGGGTGGAGTGGACCGTCGGTCGGCTGTCCGGGCGGCCTCAACTTCGCTGTGTACCGCGGATGTTCACCCGGAATCGATGCACTCAAATGTGATCCAGATCACGTTACCGGCGGTATCTGAAACAGTGTGTCGCAGGTAAATTGCGGGTACCGCGCAGATGTGAACCACGTGTCTGAGTAACCGCCAGTGCCCCGTGAGGCGTTGGCCCCTCCGTCCCTGTCTTTCTCTGTCAGGGGCACACGAGCGAGAGCGAGGCCCTCCGCGATGGAGCAGCAGCACGTCGACGTCCTGGTCATCGGTGCCGGAATATCCGGCATCAGCGCCGCGCGCCATGTCCTGCGCGACAACCCCGGCGCCTCGCTCGTCGTACTCGAGCGTCGCGCCCGCGTGGGCGGCACCTGGGACCTCTTCCGATACCCCGGCATCCGGTCCGATTCCGACATGCCCACCTTCGGCTTCGGTTTCCGGCCCTGGCGCGACGCGCGCATCCTCGCAGGCGGCGCGGAGATCCGCCAGTACGTGGAGGACGCCGCGGCCGACGGCGGCATCCTGGAGCGCACCCGCTTCGGCCGCCGCGCGCTCAGCGCCGACTTCTCGCACGACACCGGGCGCTGGACCGTGGAGGTCGAGGACGAGGGCACCGGCGAGCGCGAGTCGTACAGCGCGGGCTATCTCGTCGGCGCGACCGGCTACTACGACTACGACAATCCGTACCGCCCCGAGTTCCCGGGCGAGTCGGAGTACCAGGGCACGCTCGTCCACCCGCAGCACTGGCCGGAGGACCTCGACCACACCGGCAAGCGCGTGGTCGTCATCGGGTCCGGCGCCACCGCCATCACCCTGCTGCCCTCGATGGCCGACAAGGCCGCGAGCGTCACGATGCTGCAGCGCTCGCCCACGTACGTCCTCGCCCTGCCCGAGGTCGACCCGCTGACCGCGGTGATGAAGAAGCTGCGTGCCCCCGCCCGGCTGACGTACAAGGTCGTCCGTGGCCGCAACGTCGCTCTGCAGCGCGGGAGTTACGCCTTCTGCCGCAAGTACCCGCGCCTCGCGCGCAAGGTGCTCCTCGGCCTCGTACGGGCCCAGGCCGGCAAGGGCGTCGACATGCGGCACTTCAGCCCGAACTACAAGCCCTGGGACCAGCGGCTGTGCGTCGTGCCCGGCGGCGACCTGTTCAAGGTGCTCAAGAGCGGCAAGGCGCACATCGCCACCGACCACATCGACACGTTCACCGCCGACGGCATCCGGCTGAAGTCCGGCGAGGAGCTGAAGGCCGACATCGTCGTCACCGCGACGGGCCTGAGCGTCCAGCTCATGGGCGGTATGGACATGACCGTCGACGGCAGCCCGGTGGACATCACGAACCGCGTCCTCTACAAGGCGACCCTGCTCGAGGGCGTGCCCAACATGTCCCTCGTCATCGGCTACACCAACGCCTCCTGGACCCTGAAGGCGGACCTCGCGGCCGACTACACCTCCCGCCTGCTGGCGCACATGCGGCGAGGCGGCCACGACATCGCCACCCCGGTGGCGTCCGACGACGACCGCTCCGCGTTCTCCGTCATGGGCGAGGCGCTGACCTCCGGGTACATCGCGCGCGCCGACAAGGTCATGCCGCGCCAGGGCACCCGCGACCCGTGGCGGCTGTGGAACAACTACTACCGCGACCGCGCCCTGCTCCAGAACGCCCCCATCGACGACAGCCCGCTCCGCTTCGACAAGGCGGGCCGGACGGCCGACGCCGAGGAACCGACCCGCGCCGCCTGACACCGCTCGCTCCGCACCTACCAACGACAATCGAGGACGAAGATGACCCCGAACCTGTCCCGGAAGGACTACGACGAGCGCCTGCGGACCCTGTCCGAGGGCTCAGTCAACGTCAACTTCAACGCGTTCATCGACATCAAGTGGGACGACCCCGAGTTCGCCGTGGACACGAGCGACACCCGCTGGGTGCTCACCTCCGCGGACGCCCTGGGCGCCCACCCCTGGTACCAGAAGCAGCCGCTCGAGACGCAGATCCGGATCGGCATCTGGCGCTGGGCGGTCATCGCCAAGGTGGGCATGCAGTTCGAGAACCTGCTGATGCGCGGGGCGCTCGACTACATCTACCAACTGGGGAACCAGAACCAGGAGTTCAGGTACCTCACCCACGAGATCACCGAAGAGACCCACCACACCCAGATGTTCCAGGAGCTGGTCAACCGCACCGGCGTGGACACCCCTGGTGGCAAGCGCTGGTTCCGCCAGCTCAGCCGGGTCCTGCCGCTGTTCGGCTCGATCTACCCCGAGGCGTTCTTCACCGGCATCCTCGCCGGCGAGGAGCCCATCGACCACCTCCAGAAGGGTGCCCTGCGCAGCGGGGAGCCCGTGCATCCGCTGCCGCAGCGGATCATGCAGATCCACATCGCCGAGGAAGCCCGGCACATCTCCTTCGCGCACGAGTTCCTGCGGCTGCGCGTCCCGCGCTTCGGCAAGGCCCGCCGCGGCGCGCTGTCCCTGCTCTTCCCGCTGATCATGCGGATCCTGTGCGACGTCATCATGATCCCCGACAAGAAGTCCGCCGAGCTGGTCGGCATCCCGGACTGGGTGATCAAGGAAGTCTTCTGGAAGTCCGAGGCCGGACAGAAGATGCTCGTCGAGCTCTTCTCCGACGTGCGGATGCTCGCCCAGGACATCGGCCTCATGAACAAGGTGTCCCGCCCGCTGTGGAGGGCTCTGCGCATCGACGGCCGCCCGGCCCGCTTCCGCGGCGAGCCCTCGCCGCTCACCGACTGAGCCCCCTGCGCACCGCCCTTTCCTGAACGCCCGAACGGAGACCAGCCCGCCGTGCCGTACGTCGTCACCCGATCCTGCTGCGCCGACGCCTCCTGCGTGCTGGCCTGCCCGGTCAACTGCATCCACCCCGCACCCGGCGAGCCCGGCTTCGCGACCGCCGAGATGCTCTACGTCGATCCGCGCACCTGCGTGGACTGCGGAGCGTGTACGACGGCCTGTCCCGTTGACGCGCTGAAGCCGCACACCAAGCTCGGCGAGGGGGAGTTGCCGTTCCTCGAACTGAACGCCTCCTACTACAAGGAGAACCCGCACACCGACCGTGCGCCCATGTACGTCGTGCCGAAGCAACGCGCCCTCCCGGAGGGCGAGTTGTCCGTCGCGATCGTCGGCGCGGGCCCCGCCGGTCTCTTCGCCGCCGACGAGCTGCTGCGCCACCCCGAGGTCCGTGTCACGGTCTACGACCGGCTCCCCACCCCGTACGGACTCGCACGGGCCGGTGTCGCACCGGACCACCAGGACACCAAGCAGGTCACGGAGCTGTTCCGGACCATCGAGTCGCAGCCGGGCTTCAGCTACCGGCTCGGCGTCGAGGTCGGCACCGACCTCACCCACGCCGACCTGCTGCGCGAGCACCACGCGGTGCTCTACGCGGTCGGCGCCGCGACCGACAAGCGGCTCGGCGTCGAGGGCGAGGATCTGCCCGGCAGCGTCTCCGCGACGGACTTCGTCGCCTGGTACAACGGGCACCCCGACCGCGCCGAGGACGCACCCACCCTCGACACCGAACGAGCCGTCGTCATCGGCAACGGCAACGTGGCCCTCGACGTCGCCCGCATCCTCACCGCCGACCCCGACACCCTGGCCCGCACCGACATCTCCGACCGCGCGCTCGCCGCGCTGCGCGACAGCAAGGTCCGTGAGGTCGTCCTCCTCGGCCGCCGCGGCCCCGCCCAGGCCGCGTTCACCGTGCCCGAACTCCTCGCGCTCGCCGCCCTCAAGGACGTCGACGTGCGCGTCGAGGGCTGGCCCGAGGGCGTGGCCGCCGACACCAACGAGAAGACCCGGCTGCTGGCCGAGCTCGCCGCCCGCACACCGGTCGAGGGCCGCCGCCGCATCGTGCTGCGCTTCCTGACCAGCCCCGTGCGGATCACCGGCGAGGACCGCGTACGCGCCCTGGAGACCACCCCGACCACCCTGCACACCGACGAGGACGGCATCGTGCGGGCCCGGCCCACCGGCGCCACCGAGACCCTGGAGACCGGACTCGTCCTGCGCTCCGTCGGCTACCGCGCCCGCCCCGTCGCCGGCCTGCCCTTCGACGAGGACAGCGCGACCGTCCCGCACGAGGCGGGGCGCGTCGAGCCCGGTGTCTACGTCGCCGGCTGGGTCAAGCGGGGTCCGACCGGCTTCATCGGTACGAACAAGACCTGCGCGCACGAGACGGTCGAGTCACTCCTCGACGACTTCGCCGCCGGTCGCCTCACGCAGCCGGAGCCCGGCGCCCGCAAGGCGCCGCAGGCCCTCGACCTCGCGGCCTGGCAGGCGATCGACCACGCGGAACGGACGGAGGGCGAGGCTCAGGGCCGCCCCCGCGTCAAGCTCACGGACACCGAGTCCCTGAAGCGCGCGGCGCGCGGCACCCCGGCCGTGACCGCCTGAGCCGACGAAGACCGGAACAGAGCCCGCACAGGACGGAACAGGGGCCGCACCACGTGGTGCGGCCCCTGAACGTCGTACTCCGCAGCAGTCCCCTCAGGCCCCTTCCAGATCCGACACGCGCTGCTCAGGCGACAGCTCCACGCCGAAGTCCCGCAGCGCCGCGTCGAGCACCGCCCAGACCGAGCGGCACAGCATGGCGCGCAACTCCTCCTCGGACAGCTCGCGATCGGGATCACGCATCCACTGGTTGACCGCGGTGTCCACGAACCCCACGATGCCGACCGCCACCGAGCGGATCGGCGTCTCCTCCACCCCAAGCGCCCGCAGCACGTCCTTGAACCGCTCGCTCAGCATCAGCGCGATGGCCGTCTTGGTGTCCGCGACCAGCGAGCCGTCTCCCATCGCATGCTCGGCGACGCCCATGTAGGCGTACAGGCGCGGATGCTGCGCCACCCAGTCCAGGTGCGCGCCCACCACCCGGTGCACGGACTCCTCGACCGTCCCCTCGAAGCTGAGCGTGGGCTCCATCCGCTTCACGAACGACTCCACGACCCGCCGACGGATCAACTCGTCGAACGAGGCGCGGTCCTTGAAATGCCGATACAGCACGGACCTCGGCAGCCCCACACGCTCCGCCAGGCGCTGCATCCGGAAATGCGCGCCCTCCTCCTCGATGAGCGCGACCGCCGCATCCACCAACTCGACCTGACGCTGCGCCTTGTGCCCGTCCCAGCGGGTGGAGCGTCCATCAATCTGCGGCTCACCGCCGGTTCTCTCCGCCATTCCGTCAGGATATCGGCCCCATCCGAACACATACGCGCACCCGAGGTTCCGGATCGCCGCGGCGTCCTAGAGTCGCCGCATGCGACGGTGGACAGGTCTGGTGGCGGCAGGGGCGGCGGGTGTCCTGGTGTGGGGTGAGTGGCTGAACTGGCGCTGGTCCCGAACCCTGGTGGGGAGCGCCGAGGGTGCATCGGAGGCCGTGGTCGTCCTCGGGTACCGGAACCCGCAGCCGCGCGCGAACCTCGTCAACCGCTGGCGCGTCCGGGCCGCGCTCCGCTCCGTCGCCACCGGGGACGGGCGCGGTACTCGTGTGATCTTCAGTGGCGGCGCTGTCGGGGGCCGCGTCACGGAGGCCCGGGTGATGGCCGACTACGCGCGGTCGGTGCTCGCGTTCGAGGGGGCGGTGCTCCTTGAGGACCGGAGCGCGACGACTTGGGAGAACGTCGCGAACGTGATCCCGATGCTCGAGGACGTCGACCGCATCAAGATCGTCTCCCAGCCCGCGCACGCGCTCAAGGCCCGCGCGTACCTCCGCAAGCGGCGCCCGGATCTCGCCGAGCGCCTCGTACAGGCGGACGACTACCGTCCCGGCGAGTGGCTGGTCGGCAAACCGCTGCTGGCGCTGTACGGGCTGTGGACGCTCCGCGGAATCCGCCCCGGCCTTCGTCAATCGCGTTCGAAGTGCTCGCGCATCTCGTCGCGACAGTCGTTCTCGGTGCCGACGTGAACACGGGAGAAGCCCAGCAATCGGTGTTCCTCGCCCTGCTGTTCCTGTTCCTGCCTGGCCTTGGCCAGTTGCTTCTCGATGTCCGCGATCTGCGCGGCACATTCGGCGCTCACGCGATTCTCGGGCGGCGCGTCCGGGGCTGAGGAGGCGTTGAGCGCGGCGGTGGCGGCGAGGCCGGACGCGCACAGCACCACCCATACGCCAATCCACTTGCGGCGGTTCATCGGTGTCGGCTCTGGCACCCCGGCATCGTAGGGCGGCTGTGGCACCGGTGTACGAAGAGTCGAACAGATTGCGTGGGATTGATGTCCATTCCGGACTATGCCAACGGCACTTCTGACCTCGTGTCTAGGTTTGTTCGAGCGCCGTTCCGTTCCCTCTGAACGCGGCGCGCCAACGGGGAAGGGGATGGTCCAGGTGGGTCCCGGCAGGGAGAGCGCAAGGCAACTCAAGGCGATCCTACGGGGATTCGTCACCGTCGCGACCGGCGGCGACAGTGACAGTGGCAGAGGCACCAATACCGACGCCTCTGAGCCGTGCGACGTCGTACTCCGCTACGACGCGGACGACCCCCTGGTCGTCTCCTGGACGGTGGCACGGCCCGACCGCCCGACCGAACACCGGGAGATCTCGCGGGACTTGCTGTCGGACGGCCTCTGCGGCCCGGCAGGCATCGGTGACGCGACGGTACGCCCCGTCGTCGAGCCCGACGGCCCGCCCGGAGTGCTGATACGGGCCTGCGACGAACACCGCCGCGCGATCCGTGTCCGCGTCGGTCACCAGGCACTGCTGCTGTACCTGGCACGCAGCCACGCGCTGGTGCCGTTCGGCAGCGAAGTGGACCCCTCCCGGCTCGACAAGGCGATCGAGGGACTGCTCGCACCTCGGTGACGACGGCGGCCCGTGGCGCCCCGACCAGGCAAAGGCCCGAAAGCCCCGCTGGACGGGACGCGGCCCGGGGGCCTACAACGGACCGATGTCCTCCTGCCTCCCTCAGTCGTCCGCGGTGGCGGCAGCCCGAGGGCGTCGCCCCGGCATGTCCGCGCGCCGCGGCTTCCTGCTCCTGCTGGCCGCCACCCTCGGCACGTTCTCCAACTACGCGCCCCTCCTCTCGGTCGTGCCGCTCTGGTCGGCGGAGGGCGGCGCGTCCGGCGCCGGGGTCGGGGCCGCGACCGGCGTGACGATGGCCACCACGGTCGGCGCCCAGCTCACGATGGGCGCGCTGACGCGCAGGTTCGGACTGCGTATGTTGCTGGGGGTGGGCGCCCTCGTACTGGGACTGCCCACCTTCGCGTACGCCTTCTCCTCCCAGCTGGGGTGGGTGCTGGGCATCTCGGCCGTGCGCGGGGTGGGCTTCGGGCTCGTCTCGGTGGCGGGCAGCGCGCTGATCGTCGAACTGGTGCCCGCGGACCGGCGGGGCAGGGCGGCCGGCTGGTACGGGATGGCGGTCGGGCTGCCGCAGATGGTGTGCCTTCCTGCGGGGATCTGGTGTGCCGATCGGTTCGGCTTCACGGCCGTCTTCGTCGCCACCGGCATCCTGAGCGCGGCGGTCGCGCCTCTGGCCTGGCTCATCTCGGGCCGGGCCGACACACACCACGCCGGGGCCGAGTCCGAGGCGGTGACTCCGGCCGCCCCGGTGTCGAGCGCGGAAGTCCTGCGCCCGATGGCCGGACCGTGGACGATGATGATCGTCGCCGCGTGTGCGCTGGGCGGCGTGACCTCCTTCCTCCCGCTCGCCCTCGACGGGGGAGCGGCCGCGCCGACGGCACTCTTCGTGCTCAGCACCGCGGTGATCGTCGGACGCTGGGCGGCCGGCGTGTTCAGCGACCGGCGCGGAGCCGGACGACTGCTCGGGCCCTCGACCCTGGCCTGCGCGCTGGGCACCGGCGGATTCGCGCTGGCGGTCGCCGGTCCGGCGGGGGCGGCGCCCTGGGTCGCCGCCGCGGCGGCGCTCGTGTACGGGCTGGGATTCGGCGTCCTGCAGAACGACAGCCTCGTCGTGATGTTCCAGCGCGCGGGACCCGGCCGCCACGGCACGGCCAGCATGGTGTGGAACACCTCCTACGACGCCGGCACCGGCATCGGATCCGTGGCGGTCGGCGCGGTCTCGCACGTCCTGGACCTCGGCGGAACACTCGCCGCCACCGCGGTCCTCATCCTCGCCGTGCTGCCCCTGGGGCGGCGGCGCGGTCGCCAAAAACCGGTGGGCGGAGCGCAATGACCGCTGCTACTCTGCCGGAGGCCGTGCGACAGAACGAGGAGGTGGTACCCGTGAACGAATCGACATGGGTGCTCTCCTCCGGGGTCACGGTCGGGCGACAGGTCGTCGTCCGGGAGCGCCGTTCATGAGCCCTCCCGAAAGGCACGACCGTGCAATTCACTTCAGCCCCCTTCACGTCAGTCCACTTCACTTCTGAAGAGCGTCTCGACGACGGCGTCCTCGAGCGCGAGTTCACCCTCGGCGACATCCCCGGCACCCTGTGGACGCCGGAATCCGGTTCGGTGGACGTCCCGCTGATCCTCATGGCCCACAACAACGGCCTGCCGAAGGCGGACCCCCGCCTGGTGGCCAGGGCTCGCCGCACGGCGGCGCGCGGCTACGCGGTCGCCACCATCGACGCCCCCGAATGCGGCGACCGGCCCCGGTCCGCCGCCCTCGACCAGGCCCGCGCCGCGCTCCGGCAGGCGTTCCGCGACGGCGAGCCGGTCGACGAACTCCTGGAGTCCGTCGTCGGCCCGCTCGTCGACAACGCCGTACCGGAATGGCGAACCACGCTCGACGCCCTCCTCGCACTGCCCGGCATCGACGGCCCGGTCGGCTACTCGGGGTGGACGGCCCTCGGCATCCGCCTCGCGGTGGTCGAACCCCGCATCGCGGCCGCCGGCCTCTTCGCCGGAGGCTACGTGCCCCGCGCCCGACGCGAGGAGGCCCCACAGGTCACCATCCCGCTGCTGCTCCTGTTGCAGTGGGACGACGAGGGCAACCCCCGGCAGCGGGCCCTTGACCTGTACGACGCCTTCGGTAGCAGGGAGAAGACACTGCACGCCAACGCGGGCGGTCACCTCGACACCCCATGGTTCGAACTGGAGGACTGCGGCGACTTCTTCGCCCGGCACCTGACGTCGGGTGAGTCCAACAAGACGCACGCGTAGGGGACTTGCCCCCTGCGGGATCGCTCGTCCCGCTCGGTGCGTGGCATGCCCACGCACCGAGCGGGTACGGGAAGGCACAGGGGTGCCGTCCGTGACGGAGGCCGTGCTTGGCGACCCGTTCGCCGCGGGCCGCCAGGCGAACGAGGACATGTCCGCGGGGCTGATACCGAAGGGCTACCTCGGGTTCCGGCCCCAACCGGTATGCGTACGACCGGTGGTGGAGGTGTCCCGCATAGCGGTCGTCGTCGAACCGCTGCGTACGAGACACTGGTACGCGTCACTCGGAGCGGTCAATGGCCAACTGACCCTGTGGGACCCGTTCACGAGGTCCTCGCTGCGCCTGCCGGCAGCGATGGTCGCGATACGCCCCGCGGCCCCGAACGCCCTCTCCGGGCACCCGATCGGCACGCCCTGCGCCGACTGAACCAGAATCGTGTCTGCCTTCCGAACCGGAACGCTTAGGGTCGACACATGGACCACGAACCGATGCGCCGCGTCGCCGAGTTCCGCGAGACGTTCGATGGCTCGGCCGATGCGGAGTGCCCCGAACTGGCCGAACATCGCGCGACGTTGCTGACCGAAGAAGCGCAGGAGGCCGCCGAAGCGCTCACTGAACTCGCGACAGCCCTGCGGGTCGGCGATGACCCGCTCTCCGCTTACCAGGCGGTGGCCAAGGAGTTGGCCGACGTTCTGTACGTCACTTATGGCGCCGCAGACGCCCTCGGGATCGACCTCCCGGCCGTGTTCGACGCGGTACACCGATCCAACATGAGCAAGCTCGACGCCGACGGAAGGGTCCTGCGCCGGGCCGACGGCAAGGTACTCAAGGGCCCCGGATACCGGCCACCAACCCTCGACACCGTGGTCACGTGGCCGCCGACCAGTACGACGCCCTCGGTGACCACCCTCGGGACCACGTGACCCCGCCTCCTAAACTGACCCGGTGATGGACAACACCTGCACGCACTGCGGCACCGGCGGACTGCAAGACGGATTCATCGAGGACGCGGGGGAGCACTCGCGTGGCTACGCGCGGTGGATCGAAGGCGCGTTGGAGCGGGGGATATTCGGTGGTGCCAAGCGGTTCGGCCGGACTCGGCGGCGCATAGAGGCGCTGCGCTGCCCCAAGTGCGGACACCTCGAACTGTTCGCCGCCGACGAGGTGTAGGACGACGGACGAGGCCCGGTTCGACGGACGAGGCCCGGTCGACGGTTACTCGGGCCCACCCGCCAGCGGCCACGCCGCGATGTCCTGGTAGCGGCGCGGCGGTGGGGTGTTTCCGGGGGTGCTGCCGACCAGGTGGAGACGGAGCGAGCGCCAGCGCAGGCCGCTGAAGTCGGCCAGGACGGTGGCAGCCGCCGGGACGGACACGGTGTCGTGGCGGCGGGCGCGGGCCAGTGTCAGGTGCGGGCGCAGCGGGCGTTCGGGGAAGTCGACCCCGCAGGCCCTGACCTGCTTCCGGACCGTTTCGGCCAGCAGGTGCAGCCCCGCGAGGTCGCCCTCCACGCCGCTCCACAACACCCGTTCGTCGAAGTGCCCGCCTCCGTGCAAAGCCAGTTCGGGGGAGGGGTGGGCGGCCGCCAGGTCGGCGAGCGGTGACCGGAGCCGCAGCACGGTCTCCGGCGACTGCTCGCCGAGGAACGCCAGTGTGATGTGCCAGTCCTCGATGCGGTTCCAGCGCAGACGCTGTTGCGCGTCGTAGGCCGGGCGCAGCGCACGCTCCAGTTCCTCCTTCGCCTCGTCGGGCGGGGCGAGGGCGATGAACGCGCGCTGGGTGGTGGTGTCGGGCTGGTCTGTCACGTGTGCCTTTGTATCGCGATGGTTCGTCGAAGCTCTGTTGCTCGTCGGGTGGTGCCCCTCACTCCAGAATCTCCACGTAGCCGTCGGTCCCGTGCACCCGGATCCGCTGGCCGTCCCGGATCTGCCGCGTGGCCCCGTCGACGCCCACGACGGCCGGAAGACCGTACTCGCGGGCGATCACCGCGCCGTGCGTCATCAGGCCGCCGACCTCCGTGACCAGGCCCGCGATGCCGACGAACAGGGGCGACCAGCTGGGGTCCGTGTGGGCCGTGACGAGGATGTCACCCGCCTCCAGGTCGGCCCGTGCCATGTCGAGGATCACGCGGGCCCGCCCCTCCACCGTCCCGGCGGAGACCGGCAGGCCGACCAGGGCCCCGGACGGTACGTCCTCGCGACGGTACGTTCCGCTGACGGCCTCGCCGTCGGAGGTGAGCACGCGCGGCGGGGTGAGCGACTGGTACGTGCGGAAGGCGTCCTTGCGCTCCTGGACGAGTCGCCCGTCGACCCGGTGGGAGCGGGCCACGTCGTGGAGTTCCTGGAAGGTGAGGTGGTAGATGTCCTCCCGCTCGGCGAGCACACCCGCCTCGACCAGCCGCTCGGCCTCCGCCAGCAGAGCCCGCTTGTAGACGAAGTAGCGCCGGATGATCGCGTACTTGGGGTACTCCCGGTACCCGATGAAGGTGCGGACCCGGTCGATCATCCGCTTGGTCTCGTCGGCCTTGTCGTCCCCCTCGGGCAGGGCGCGCAGGCGTGTCAGGATGTCCTGCTCCTTCTCGCGCGCCTTCACCAAGCCCTCCTCGAACCGCCGGGTCGCGGCGCCCGGTTCGAAGTTGCGTACGTTGTCGAGGATCACCGGCACGAGCGTGGTGGGGCGTTCGCTCCAGCGCGGCCGGGTGATGTCGATCTCGCCGACGCAGCGCATGCCGTACAGGTCGAGGTAGCCCTCGATGGCCTCGCGTGCCTCGGGTCCGCCCGCGTGCTTCGTCAGTTCGTCCAGGAAGGTGTCGTCCGAGAGCCGTTCGGTGTCCTGGAGGAAGGCCACCACCTCCGGAAGCGGACGGATCACGTCCGCGACGTCCAGCAGCGCGAGGCCCATCTCCGACGTGACGTTGCCGGGGGCGGAGAGCGTGAGCGTGTCAGCGGCGTTCTTCTCGCCCAGCCACTCGTACAGCTTGTCGTTGAGCCACCACGTCGACTCCATCCCCGCCATGATCGCGCGCATGCTCAACGGATCACCGAGGGCCCGCTTGTGCTCCTCGAAGGCTTCGAGCAGGAAGTTGAACAGGGCCGGTCCGGTCTTCGACCCGATGGCGCGCTCCAGGGCGGCGACGGACTCCTGGCTGCGCTCGATCAGCCCGGCGACGACGGCCGGGTCGGTCTCCAGCGGGGCGGGCGGACCGCCGGCAGGGCGTGCGGCGGGCGCCGGGTCCGGGCGCGAGGGCACGAAGTCGCCGCGGTCGAGGACGGTTTCGAGGGCGTCCCTGATCAGCGGGTCGCCCCTGCCCACGAGGTCGAGAAGCGCGGCGCGGCCGGTGGGCGTGGCGAGACGCGCGGTGGCGTCGACGAACAGTCGACCGGCGGCCACGTGCATCGGAGCCATGGCCGTCAGCTGCCACACGGAGATGCCCAGCGGTCGCATGGCGTCGGTCATCATCTGTTGATGGCCGACGGAGAGGTAGACGTGATTCTCCCGGTCGTCGCGCTCGGGGACGGGGAACAGTGTCGTGATCGGCCGGCTCTGCACGATCTGGAACTCGCCGTCGCCGTCGCCGCCGCTGCCATCGCCGCCGCTGCCGTCGCCGCCGGTGGCGTCGTCGTCCGTCAGGCACCACTCGATGTCCTGCGGGCGCCCGAAGTGCGCCTCGATCCGCCGCCCCAGCTCGACCAGCCGCACGACTTGAGCGTCGGTCAGCGCGGGCTGCTCCTGCCGCCGCACGTCGACCTCCACCTCTTCCGTGCCGCCGGACGGGACGGCGTACAGGGCACGCCGCTTGGTGGCGATGGTCCGGTCGACGACCTCGCCGTCCCGCACCCGGAACACGTCCGGGTTCACCAGCCCGGAGACCAGCGCCTCGCCGAGGCCGAACCCGGCGTCGACGGTCGCGACCCCGCGATGGCCGGTGACCGGATCGGCCGTGAACAGCACGCCCGCCGCGACCGGGTCGACCATCCGCTGCACGACCACGGCCATGTCGACCGTACGGTCATCGATATCGGCGTGCCGGCGATAGGCCACGGCCCGTTCGGAGAACAGCGAGGCCCAGCACATGCTGATGTGCCGCAGGACCGACTCCGCCCCGACGACGTTCAAATACGTGTCCTGCTGGCCCGCGAAGGAGGCCGTCGGCAGGTCCTCCGCCGTCGCGCTGGAGCGGACGGCGCAGGGGGCCTGCGCACCGAGCCCGGTGGTGAGCGCGCCGGTGATCTCCGACGCGAGGTCGTCCGGAACGGGGATCTCCTCGATGGCCCGGCGGATCTCCGCACTCAGCGCACCGACCGCCTCCCGGTCGTCCGGGCCGATGTGCGCCAGCCGGTCGAGCCGGTCGCCGAGCGCGGGGGCCGCCGCCACGCCCCGCCGGAAGGCCGCCGTCGTCACGCAGAACCCGGCCGGCACCCGCACGCCCTCGATCCGCGACAGGGCGCCCAGGTGCGCGCCCTTGCCCCCGACGACCGGGACCTGCGACGCGTCGACGTCCTGCAGCCCCACCACGTACCGCTCACTGCTCACTGCGATGCCTCCCCGGCAGCCCTGCTCCGTTGAAATGCGGTGTCCGTTGAAATGTGGTGTCCGTTGAATTGCGGTGTCCGAATCTAGCCCGGAGTGACCGGCTCTTTCGCCGGAACGCCCATCGACCGCGGGTTGCTCACGTCTCCAGGGCCGCGTTGCGCAGATGTTCGGCGAGCGCCTCCGCCGCGGGCGACGCGGCGCCGTCCCCCACGCCCCGGGCCAGCAGATGGCGTCGACGGGCCCACGGATCCTGCAACGTGCACACGTCGAGGGGCTGACGCGGATCGATGGCCCGGCGCGGCACGACGGCGAGCCCGGCGCCTGCGGCGGCGAGCGAGACGAGGACACCCAAGTCGGCGACGGTCGTGCGGTGGCGGACCACCGGGGCGTGCGGGCCGAGGCGCCGCTCGATCCAGCGGCGCAGCGACGAGCCGGCGTCGAGGCCGACGAGCGGATGCTCGGCGACCTCGCTGTACGTCAGCGCGGTCCGTCCGCCGAGGACTCCGCCGACCTGGCCGATCACCACGAGGGAGTCGTCGCCCAGCGGCTCCGTGCGCAGACCGCTCTCCCCGGCCTCGTCGTCGATGACGATCCCGAGGTCCGCATCGCCGTCGGCGAGCCTGCGGACGGTCTCGGGGGTGCGGCTCTCGGAGACCGTGACGTCGGTGTCCGGATGGGCGCGCAGGAACGAGACCAGGGCGTGCGGTACGAGCCGGTGCATCGCGGATCCGCCGCCCAGCAGGGTTAGTCGGGCGTTCGGGGAGCGGGTGTAGCTCGCGACGGCGCTGTCGAGCCGCGCGGTCCGGTCGAGCACCTCGCGTGCGTGGCGCGCCAGCGTCGTGCCCGCCGGAGTAGGTCGTACGCCCCGACGGCCGCGCACCAGCAGATCCACCCCGGCGTGGTGTTCCAGCGAGCGGACCCTGGCGCTGGCCGAGGGAAGGCTCAGGTGCATGCGCCGAGCACCCGCCGTGATCGACCCCTCTGTGACGATGTGGAGGAAGAGACGCAGGTCGTCGAGGTCGTAGCGCACGCGGTCACCTTATAAGCCGCCGCACGGGCCACCGGATGAGTCGCAGCCCGGGGCTCAGCCTTCGGCTCTGCCGTGGGCTGCCATCGTCGATTCCGCATTGTGGAGTCGATCGTCCACGGGTGATGCTCGGCCGGTGATGGAGACCTTTCTTGTCCTGCTCGCGGGCCTCGCCGCCGGAGCCCTGAACGCCGTCGGCGGTGGCGGCACCTTCGTAGCGCTGCCCGCACTCGTCGCCGTAGGCCTGCCACCGGTGGTCGCGAACGCCGTGTCGCGGGTGGCCCTCGTGCCCGGCGCGGTCACCAGCGCGTGGGTGTACCGGCGCGATCTCGCGCCCGTCGGGCCCGCGTCCACAAGGGCGTTGACGGCGGTCAGTGTCGTGGGCGGCGCGGTCGGCGCCGGGTTGCTGCTGGTGCTGCCCGCGGCCTCGTTCGACGCCGCGGTGCCGTGGCTGCTCGCGTTCGCCACGCTCGTTCTGGCCTTCGGCCAGCACCTGTCGCGGGCGCTGACCCGTGTGCTGGGCCGCTCGATCGGCCTGAGCGCCGGCGGTGTCCTCGTCGGCCAGTTCTTCCTCGGCGTGTACGGCGGATACTTCGGCGGAGCCGTAGGCATCCTGATGCTGGCCCTGTGGAACATCGGCCTCGGTATCGACGCCGCGGCCGGGAACCCGATGCGGGTGACCCAGCTCGCGGCCATGTACCTCAGCGCGACCGTGCTGTTCCTCGTCGCCTCGGACGCGCTGAGCGCCCCGCGCCTGCTCATCGCCATGCTGATCGGAGCCGTGGCAGGCGGATTCGCGGCCGCCCATCTGGCCCGCCGCCTCCCCGCCCGGCTGCTGCGCGGAATCCTGCTGACGACCGCCGCGACCACGACCGTCCTGTACTTCCTGCGCGGCTGACCGCGCGGGCCGCCGCCAGGCCCGCCAGAGCAGGGGAGCGGGGATGACGCCCCGTTCCGAGATGCGGAAATCCGTGATGCGGTAACGGGTACAGGTATCGGTGTCGCAGAAGCCTCGACAGAAACGGTGACCATGGACCCCCGCACCACCACCGGTTACACCCCTGCCGCCTACGGTGCGGTCGACGTCCTCGTGGGCGCGCGCGGCGGCGCCTACCCGTACGGCAACTCGCTGCTCGTACGCGGCACGGACGCCGCGCTGGTCGTCGACCCCTCGCTGTCGCTCGTCGACGACGCGCCACCCGCGGACCTCGTCCTCGTCAGCCACGGCCACGAGGACCACATCGCCGGCCTCGGCAGCTACGACGTACCGGTGCACGTCCATCACGACGACCTCGGCGCGCTGCGCTCGCGCGCCGGTCTCGTCGCGGCGCTCGGTCTGCCCGAGGACACGCTCAAGGCCGTCGACGCGACGATGCGCGACGAGTTCCACGTGGAAGGCCGCCCGGACGCGCAGGGCTTCGAGGACGGCGCCGTGTTCGACCTCGGTGGCTGCACGGTGACCGTCGTGCACCTGCCGGGGCACACCGCGGGCCACAGCGGATTCCTCGTCGAACCGGACGGGTTCCTGTTCGTCGCGGACATCGACCTGACGTCGTTCGGCCCGTACTACGGCGACGTGGGTAGCAGCCTCGTCGACTTCGAGGCGTCGATGCGGCGGTGCGCGGAGATCGAGGCGCGCTGGTACGGCACCGCGCACCAGAAGGGCGTGATCGAGGGCGCGGCGGAGTTCCGGCGCAGACTTGCCGCCTACGCCGCCGTGGTGGAGAAACGGGACACCGCACTGCTCGCCTTTCTGAGCGAACCGCGCGCACCGGACGAGATCGCCGACCATCGGCTCGTGTACAGGCCGCACGTGGAAGGGCCCCAGATACACGCCGTCGAACTGCGCACGGCACTGCGGCACTTGGACCGGCTGGCGGGGCAGGGGCGGGTCGAGGAAGTGGCGGAGGGGCGCTTCCGTGCGCGGTAGCGGCCGTTACGGAAGGCGAAGGGTCACGCACCGCCTCCCGCGGCCCCGTCGATGCGGTCCTTGAGGAGTTCGCGGACCCGGTCGTGGGGGAGCGCCGGGGTGCGGTGCCCGTCGCGGCCGGTCATCTCGGTGTTCGCGACGAGGGCGTTGACGACCGCTTCCTCGACGGCCTGGACCACGGCCTCGTAGAACGGGTCGATGCGGCCCCAAGGGATGCTGCGCATGACGTCGTAGTCGTCCGCCGTCGGCTCGCCCGTCGGGAAGGCGCTCGCCAGCGCGCCCGCGTTGGCCGTGGACATGGCCAGGAAGATGTCACCGGAGAAGTGGCCTCCGGTGGTACCGGTGCGGCCGAGGCCGATGGGGACGCGGCGCGCCAGCGCCTTGCACTGGCCGGGCAGCAGGGGCGCGTCGGTGACGATCGCGACGATGACGGAGCCCGCGCCGCCGGGCGCCAGCCAGTCGGTGTCCTCCATGGGGTTGTCGTCCAGCAGGTGGCGGCCGACCGGGGTTCCGGCGAGGGCGAGTTCGCGCCGGTCGCCGAAGTTCGCCTGGACGAGCGCGCCCACCGTGTACCGGTCCGGGCCGTAGCCGACGACGCGGGACGCGGTGCCCGAACCGCCCTTGAAGCCATAGCAGTTCATGCCGGTGCCGCCGCCGACCGAACCCTCCTCCAGCGGTCCGTGGGTGGCCGCCTCGATGGCGGTGGCGGCGTGCTCGGTACGGACGTGCGGGCCGTTGATGTCGTTGAGGTAGCCGTCCCAGGTCTCGGCGACCACGGGCAGCAGCCACTGCCGGGCGAGCGCGGGATGCCGCTCGGCCGCCCAGTCCACGACGCCGCGGTGCACGGTGCCGACCGCGTGCGTGTTGGTGATGCACACCGGCAGGGTCAGCGCACCGGTCTCCTCGATCCAGGTGGTGCCGGTCATCTCGCCGTTGCCGTTGAGCGAGTACCAGCCCGCGGCGCAGGGGGTGCCGACGGCGTCCTTGCCCCGCGGCAGGAGGGCGGTGACCCCGGTGCGTACCGATTCGCCCTCGACGAGCGTGACGTGGCCGACCTCGACGCCCGGCACATCGGTCACCGCGTTCCAGGGGCCGGGGGTGCCGTCGAAGGGGATGCCGAGCGCGCGGGCCCGGGGCCGTCCCGCGGGGGTTGCGGTGTGCGCGGATCGCGGGCTGGCGGGGGTGTTGGCGCTGTCGGTGTTCATGGGGTGGGGTCCTCCAGGTCCTCCGGGGCGACCAGATGCGTGGCGATGGGGGAGTCGGCGACCGTCGGCTGAACGGGCGCCGGCCCGCGTGCCCGCCGTGTGAAGGCGGCCGGGGAGTCCGGTGCAGTTCGTCAACCCGACGCCCCGGGGCGGAACATGGCGGATCGTGGCTCGTTACGAGCAGTGAGACCGGCCGCGGCACCTGTCGCGTGATGAGCGTACGGGGGAGTGCACACCCCGCGGCCGGTCTCTCCCTCTCCGGGTCGGCCCCGCTTCCTCGAACCAGCGGGGCCGCCCGGGCCCCCTGCACTCGGATCAGCGGGCGAGGGGGTCGTCGCTCAGTGTGGTCCGCGGGGCCGGAGCCGGGGTGATCGTGCGGTACGCGGCCCGGGCGTGGGTCACACGGGCCCAGAGGGTGCCGGCGAGGGTGGCGGCCAGGAGGCAGGTGAGCCAGAGCGTGTCGCGGTGACCGATCCAGTTGAGGCTGCCGGCGGGCGGAATGGCGAAGCCGTTGAGGAACAGCCAGCACAGCACGGCGGTGCCGGGGGCCGCGGTGAACCGGGCGCAGAAGCCGAGCGCCGTGGCGAGCGCGGCCAGGGCGGTGAGGGCGAGCCAGGGGCGGCCCGGTCCGAGCAGGACGTTGACGAGCGCCACGAGCAGCAGGGCGGTGCCGCCGGTCAGAGCCCACACCAGTGGTGTGGCCACGGGCCTGGGTACGGGACGCGGACCGGTGCGCTCGATGGACACCCACTTGATCACGCTCGCGCTTCCTTCCGGTTCGGACGCCAGGGCCGTATTCTCTCCCACCGTTCCGCGCTCCCGGAAGCCCGAGGTTCGCCGTTCGATATAGCGCTAGTTGTGCCGATTTGGTGTCATTCGTCCGTCCCGTGTGTCCCTTCCGCACCGTCCGGAATTCGGATGGCACTGGTCAAGGCATTTACATGCGCGTAACACTTGCACCTGTCCCACGCACGGCAATGGCGCCGCGCGCTCATCGAACGACCGGACCCGAGCGAGCCGCACCCGCAAGGAAATGGCGACTGCCGAGCCCGAAAGGCTTTCTGTGACGACGCGATCCAACACGCAGGACATTCTCGGCAACCTCCTTGCCGAGATCGAACAGCGCAACCCCGCCCAGCCCGAGTTCCACCAGGCCGTGCACGAGGTCCTGGAGCCCCTCGCGCCGGTGCTCAAGGCCCGCCCCGAGTACGCCGAGGCCGGGCTCGTGGAGCGGCTGTGCGAGCCGGAGCGGCAGGTCATGTTCCGGGTGCCGTGGCAGGACGACCACGGCCGGGTGCACGTCAACCGCGGGTTCCGCGTCGAGTTCAACAGCGCCCTCGGCCCGTACAAGGGCGGCCTGCGCTTCCACTCCTCGGTCAACCTCGGCGTCATCAAGTTCCTGGGCTTCGAGCAGATCTTCAAGAACGCGCTGACGGGTCTCGGCATCGGTGGCGGCAAGGGCGGCAGCGACTTCGACCCGCACGGGCGCAGCGACGCCGAGGTCATGCGGTTCTGCCAGTCCTTCATGACGGAGCTGTACCGGCACATCGGCGAGCACACCGACGTCCCCGCGGGCGACATCGGCGTGGGCGGCCGCGAGATCGGCTACCTCTTCGGCCAGTACCGGCGCATCACCAACCGCTGGGAGTCCGTGCTCACGGGCAAGGGGCAGGGCTGGGGCGGCTCGCTGATTCGCCCGGAGGCCACCGGGTACGGCAACGTCCTGTTCGCCGAGGCGATGCTGCGCGAGCGCGGCGAGGACCTGGAGGGTCAGACGACCGTCGTGTCCGGCTCCGGCAACGTCGCGATCTACAGCATCGAGAAGCTCCAGGCCCTCGGTGCCAACCCCGTCACCTGCTCCGACTCCTCCGGCTACGTCGTCGACGAGAAGGGCATCGACCTCGAACTGCTCAAGCAGATCAAGGAGGTCGAGCGAGGCCGCGTCGACGCGTACGCCGAACGCCGGGGCGCCTCCGCCCGGTTCGTGCCCGGCGGGAGCGTCTGGGACGTCGCCGCAGACGTCGCGCTGCCCTCGGCCACGCAGAACGAGCTGGACGAGAACGCCGCGAACGCGCTGATCCGCAACGGCGTCAAGGCGGTCTCCGAGGGCGCGAACATGCCGACGACGCCCGAGGCCGTGCACCTTTTCCAGAAGGCGGGCGTCGCGTTCGGTCCCGGCAAGGCGGCCAACGCGGGCGGCGTCGCGGTGAGCGCGCTGGAGATGGCGCAGAACCACGCCCGTACGTCGTGGACCGCGCAGCGCGTCGAGGACGAGCTGGCGCACATCATGAAGGACATCCACGCCACCTGCCACGAGACCGCCGAGCGCTATGGCGCCCCCGGCGACTACGTGACGGGCGCGAACATCGCGGGCTTCGAGCGCGTCGCCGACGCGATGCTGGCGCAGGGCGTCATCTGATCCCGAACGGCGGTCCTTCGTAGCGGCCAGTCGTGGCGATCGGTCGCGGAGGTCGGTCGCGGAGGTCGGTCGGAGAGGTCGGTCGCAGAGGGAGGGGCGGTGCCTGCCGCCCCTCCCTCTCGTCGTATTGCCCTTCCGTTGCGGTGAGTTGGTCCGGTACGGCAGTGGCGGAGCCGGGGCCTCCGGCCTAGCGTGAAGTGCTTCGCCCCGGAAG
Source organism: Streptomyces sp. EDA2-14 (assembly GCF_054963755.1). Taxonomy (NCBI): domain Bacteria; kingdom Bacillati; phylum Actinomycetota; class Actinomycetes; order Kitasatosporales; family Streptomycetaceae; genus Streptomyces; species Streptomyces sp. EDA2-14. Next base: position 234,932 of record NZ_JBUEGE010000005.1, on the reverse strand, counting down.
CCGCGCCAGGGAGGCACCGTATGACCAGTCAGGACGGACAGGCCGTGGTCCCCTCGTCGGACGGGCCCACCCCCGCCCACGCGTCGACCGTGCTGCTGGAACGGCTGGCCGACAAGCTCGGCAGCCGGGCCTCCGCCGCCGCGGTGTTCGGGGAACCGGTCTTCCGGGAGGGCGTCACCGTCGTCCCGGTCGCCCAGGTCGGCTTCGGCTTCGGCGGCGGCGCCGGGCGCGAGAAGGCCAGGGACAAGGACGGCGAGGGAGGCGGAGGCGGAGGCGGCGCGGGGGCCAAGCCGCTCGGCTTCATCGAGATCAAGGACGGCACCGCCACCTACAAGCCGATCCGTGACCCGTGGGTGGACGTGGCCCTGCCGCTCGCCACGCTGGTGATCGGCGTCCTCGGGACCAGGGCGATGCGCACGATGGCGAAGGCCCGGCTCCAGCGGCGCGACAGGGCGGAGTGAGCCCGCGCAGTGAGGTGAAGGTTCAACGCGGCTTCCCCGGCGCCCCGTTGACATGTGACGCCCCCTCGATCACCTTGAGCGCAACCACAGTCACAGCACGGTGAGGGGACCGTATGACGCTCGACGGGGTCGAGGCGCGGCCCATTCCGGCACAGCGGCGCGACGACCGGGGCCTGCCCTGGATCGGCCAGCTCTTCACGTACGCCAAGGACCCGGTGGCGCTCTACCGGCGCGGCTGGGAGCGGTACGGGCCGGTCGCCCCGTTCCACGTACTGGGCAAGAACTCGGTGATGCTGCTCGGGCCCGACGCCTGCGGCGAGGTACTGCAGAACCGCGACAAGGCGTTCGCCAACGAACCGGCGTGGTCGCAGCTCGTCGGGCCCTTCTTCCACCGCGGGCTGATGCTCATCGACTTCGACGAGCACAAGGCGCACCGGCGGATCATGCAGCAGGCCTTCACCCGCGAGCGCCTGGCCGCCTACACCCGCCGCCTGCACCCCGCCGTCGAACACGGCATGGCGGGCTGGCCGGACGAGAGCGCGAGCTTCCCCTCGTACTGGAAGCTGAAGCAGCTCACGCTCGACATCGCCGCCGACCTCTTCATGGGCGGCGCGCAGGACACGGGACCGGCCGAGATGGACCGGGTCAACAAGGCGTTCATCGCCTGCGTGCAGGCGGCGGCCGGTGTCGTACGCGCCGATGTGCCGTTCACCCGGTGGGGCAGGGCGTACCGCGGGCGCAAGGTGCTGGAGGAGTTCCTGCGCCACTACCTCCCTGCGAAGCGCGCCGAGCGGACCGACGACATCTTCTCGGTGCTCTGCCACATCGAGACGGAGGACGGCGAGCGGTTCACCGACGACGACGTCGTGAACCACATGATCTTCCTGATGATGGCGGCGCACGACACCTCGACCGTCACCACGTCCGCGATCCTCCAGTACCTCGGCCAGCACCCGGAGTGGCAGGAGCGCTGCCGCGCGGAGTCCCTCGCGCTCGGCCCCGAGCCGTCGATGGCCGAGCTGGAGGGCCTGGAGTCGATCGACCTGGTGCTGCGCGAAGCGCTGCGGCTGCGGGCGCCGGTCCCGACGCTGGTCCGGTACGCGGTGCGGGACACCGTGGTCCAGGGTGTGCGCATCCCGGCCGGCACGGACGTCCTCGTCGGCGTCCAGTTCACCCACTTCATGGACGAGTACTGGACCGATCCGACGGCCTTCGACCCCGACCGCTTCGGCCCCGATCGCCGCGAGGACCGCTCGCACCGCTACGCCTGGGAACCGTTCGGAGGCGGCGTGCACAAATGCATCGGCCTGTACTTCGCCGGACTGGAGATCAAGGCGATCATGCACCGCCTGCTGCGCACCCGGCAGTGGACGGTCGACCCCGGCTACACACCGCCCATGGACTACCACTCGCTCCCGTTCCCCAAGGACGGCCTGCCGATCTCTGTCCAGAAACTTCCTTCTTGTCGGTAAAGTACCTTTAGGGACTTTCGGTCCTTACGTTGGTCATGTCCGATCGGCGACTCTTGATGCCGGAAGGCCCGCGCGGAGAGGGGGAACCACCAGGGAGGTCAGTACATGGTCGGCACCGGTGCGTCCGGCGGCGGCGCGAGAGCCGCGGCCGCGCATACGGCGGACGACATACGGGGATCGACGCGCGTGGTCGGGCTGCTGCTCGCCGCCGTCGCCGCCCTGTACGTGGTGGCACCCGCGGTGCACTCCGCCGCCGTCCCCCTGGTCCACGCCGAGCTCGGCCTCGGCACCGGCCATGAGGTCGTCGCCCGCGTCGTGGGCCTCTCCCTGGCACTGCTCACCCTGGTCGTCGCGGGACGCGCGGGTGACCTGCGGGGGCGGCGCGCCGTCCTGATCGTGTCCCTGGCGGCGCTCGCCGCGGGCTGCGCGCTGCTGGCCGTCGCCTTCGACGGCTGGTCGTACGTGCTCGGGCGGATCGTCGTGTCCGTGGCCCTGGCCGCCGTCTTCGTCAGCTGCCTCGCCTTTCTGCCGACCGTGTTCCTGCCCGGCCGGATGCGCAAGGTGATGGGCGGCTGGCTCGCCGCGATGTCCGTCGGCTTCGTCCTCGCAGTGAACCTGGCACCGCACGCCGCCTCGGCGACGGGCTGGCGCCTCGCCATGGCCGCGATGTCCGTCGCGGCCGTCGCCGCGCTCTCCCTCGTGCACCGCTACGTGCCCGAGCCCGCCGCGGCCAAGCGCGACCGGCTGCCGGACCGGCTGCGGGCCCTCTGCCTGATCGGATTCGGCGTGCTCGGCCCCGCCGCGCTGCAGCTCGCCCCCGTGTGGGGATGGGCGGACCCGCGCGTGGGCCTGCTGCTCCTCGTCGCGACCGGCTGCCTCGTCGTCGCGCGGCTGCGCTGCCCCAGCCTGTCGGTGTCGTCCCGCGGTCGCCCGGCCCTGGTGCCGGGCACCCTGCGGGCCGGAGCGACGGTCGCCGGGCTCGCCCTCGGCTTCATCCAGGTCGTACTCGCCATGGCGCTCCCCTCGCTCGGGGCGGAGCGCGGCGGCAGCCCCGAGTCGACGGCGCTCGCCCTGTCGGCCTTCGGCGTCGGCGGCGCCGCGAGCTGCCTGCTGGTGCGCCGCCGCGAGATCGCCCCGGTGACGGGCTCCTCGCTCGGACTGCCGCTGGCCGCCCTCGGCCTGGTGCTGCTGCACGCGGGCTTCAGCGGACACGCCTACCCGGTCGCGATCGACTTCGCCGTCGTGGCGCTGATCGGCTTCGGCGTCATGCTGGCCGCCGCCCCGCACATGGCGCGCTACCTCGCCGCCGTCCCACGCCCCCACCTCGGCACCAGCGCCGCCCTGCTGCCCGGCTCCATCCTGCTCGGCACCGCCGCCGCGCAGGCCCTGCCGTACACTTCCGCCGTCGACAGCGCCCCCGTACCCGCCGAGGCGCGCCAGCTGCTGCGCGTCGGCACGATCGTGCTCGCCGTGGCCGCCCTGCTGCTCGGCCGCGTCGCCGTCTCCGTGGCGGTGGCCTGCGCCGCCGGACTCCAGTACCTGCTCGTCCGCACCGGCATCAGCGACTCGATCACCCTCATCACGGCGCTCGCCTTCGGCGCGGCCGCCGGGGCGCTCGTCTGGTCGCGGCGCGAGCAGTCCGACCGCCTGGCCCGGATGAGCCAGACCGCGAGCACCCTGCAGCACGCCGTGCTCCACCCCATACCCGAGGACCTGGGCCGGCTGCGCCTCGCGAGCCTCTACCGGCCCGCCACCGCCGACACCGGCATCGGCGGCGACTTCATCGAGGCCCTGCACACCCCGTACGGCACCCGCATCCTCATCGGCGACGTACGCGGCAAGGGGCTGCAGGCCGTGCAGACCGTCACCGACCTCCTGGGCTGTTTCCGCAGCCAGGCCTACGAGACGGCGGAGCTCGGGGAACTCGCCGCGCGCCTGGACCGGCAGGTGCTGCGCGCCGCCTCCGCGCGCGGTGACGAGGAACTGTTCGCCACGGCGCTGCTCCTCCAGCACGACGGCCCCGCGCAGGACGCGCGGGACCTGCACGTCGTCAACTGCGGACACCTCACCCCGCTGGAGGTCACCTCCTCCGGCGTCACCGAGATCGACGTCCCGACCCTGCTGCCGCTCGGCTTCGGCACGCTCGGCTCCGGCGTCGCGCTCACCCCGCACACGGTGCGGATGACGGCCGGGGCGACACTCGTGGCCCACACCGACGGACTGAGCGAGGCACGGAACTCGACCGGCGAGTTCTATCCGCTCACCGACTGTCTGACCCGCGCGCCGTACGGCACCCCCGACCACCTCGTCGGCCACCTCGACGACGGGGTGCGCGACTGGACCCACCACCTGACCGACGACATCGCGATCATCGCGCTGTGCCCCGCGGAGGCCCCGGTCGCCGCGGAGCTCCACGCCCCGAGGGGCGGGCAGCCGCTGCGCACCGCGGCGCGGTCCAACGAAGCGGTGTGAGACGCCGGAAGGCCCGGGCGACCGAGCCGCCCGGGCCTTCCGTGGGCACGTGACGCCTTCAGAGGCGGCGCAGCCACGTGGCTATTCCGTGGCCCAGGGCCAGGTAGATGAAGGCCGGAAGCCCGTAGTTGAGCAGCATGCGGAGCCACTCGACGTCCATGGTGAAGATGTCCTGCGCCCACCAGCCGAGCCATTCCGCCGTGCCCTGGATGAACTCGACGAACGGGTTCGAGCGGTTGGCGTCGAGCAGGTAGAGCACGATCCACAGACCCAGGACGGTGGCCGCGACGTCGCCGATCGACTGCACGACGAGAGCGGCCCGCCGCTGCCCCGAACCGTCACGGCGAGGCGCCTGGTAGACCGGCTGGGGGGCCGGGGCGGGCGCGGGGCCGTGGGCGTAGGGGTCGGGGTTGTTGTACGGCTGGCGGGGCATGGGCTCGGTGTCATTCATGGGGGGAGTACCAATCCGGCGTACGCACGCCTTGGATACAGAGCGGAACCACGGTCTGCGGCCTCCTGGCGGGAGCCGACTGCCATGGCGTGACCGCGGGCCGCGGCCCGCACTGCCCTCAGCGCCACCGCACGATGCCCGCGTTACTCGCCCCAGCCGCCCGCCCCGTGTACGGGTGAACGGAGCGGCACACCGCATACGTCCCGTCGTCGCGGAACCCGCACAACCGGGCCGACCGCTGCCCGCTGGAGGGGCGGCAGTCGTGCCACGCGCGGCCCCTGTGCATGCAAAGCCGTATCCCGTTCGACCGCGGACGGAAAGGGGACATTGCGCCCGATCCGAGCGGGGTCGTCAGCCCGTACGTGAAGATGCGGCGAAGGCCCGCACGGACCGCTGCAGGGCCGCTCCACCGCCGCGCCGTGGCCTCATCCGGACAGTCCCGGGATGACCGAATCCGGCGCGGGCTGCCCCGTGCGCAGGACCGTGAGGAGGGAGCGCAGCGCGGCGTGGGCCTGCGGTGCGCAGGTGGCGGATTCCGCGTCGGCCACCGCGCGCTGGGCGCGGGTCCACGCTCTGGCGGCCCGGCCGTTGTGGTGGTCGACGAGGGCCAGGGCGTAACGGGCGCGCATGCTCGACCACACGTCGTCGCGCAGGCCGGGCTGGGCGAGGGCGGCGAGGGCCGCGCGATGGGCGGCGCGCGGCCTGCTGTCGCGCCGGGCGATGGCCAGCGCCGCGAGGTACACGGCCCGGCCCGGTCCGCCCGTGGTGTGGTCGGGGGTGAGGGCGCAGGCCTGCTCGAAGAGGTCGGCGGCCTGTGCGGGATCGCCGACGGAGAGGGCGATGAGCCCGTGGACGTGGGCGATGCGGGCCAGCAGCGTGTCGTCGCCGTCGAGGACGGCGCCGGGCCAGATCCGGTCGAGCAGGACGAGGGCTGTCTCGGGGTCGGAGCGGGAGGCGAGCCAGGCGGCGAGCCAGGACGCGGTGGCCGCCGACGGGTGGTCGTCGGGGCAGCGGGTGAGGAGTTGGAGGAGGTAGCGCAGCCCGGTCGGGGTGTGGCCCGTGACCCACCAGAACCACAGGCGGGTGGCGATCTCCAGGGCGTTGCCCGCGGCCTGCGGGTCGGGGTCGGTCAGCGCGTGCCGCAGCATGGCGTTGAGGTTGTACTGCTCGTCGGCGATCAGCCGCACCGCCTGCGTCTGATGGCCGTGGTCCCACAGGTGTTCCGCGAGCTGTACGACCCTTCGGCAGTGGCCGGCCCGGCGCCCGATGGCGATACCGAGTTCGCCGGCCTCGGTCAGTCGGTGCTCGCCGAACTCCCGTACGGCGGACGGCATGCGGTAGCGCGGCTCGCCCGGTCCGTGCGGGTCGTTCGCGTGCCGGAGCAGGCCGAGCGTGGCGAGTTGGGTCAGCAGTCCCGGCACCTGGTGCGGGGCGATCTCGCCGCCGGTGCACAGCAGGACGGCGGCCGCCTCGCCGAACGGCCCGGCGAGAACGCTCGCGCGGCTCCACACCATCCGCATCCACGGAGTGCACAGCGTGTGCGCCGCGCCGATGGCCTCCTCGAGGGAACGGTGCCGCCTCAGGCGCGTGTGGGGACTGCTCAGCCAGCCCTGTCCGTGCTCCACGAGTTCGGCGAGATCGTGCAGGGCGTACGACTTCAGCTGCGCGGCGGCGAGTTCGACCGCCAGGGGCAGGCCTTCGAGGGTGCGGCAGACGGCCTCGACGCGTTCGAGGGTGGCCGCGTCCCGGCGCCGCAGCGTGCCACCGGCCGAGGCCAGGAACAGGCGCACGGCGGGGGAGTGGCCGCCGTCGCCTTCGGGTTCGGTGGCGAGCGGGTCGAGGCGCAGCACCGCCTCGTCGCCGAGGCCGAGGGGCTGCCGGGCGGTGACCAGGACCTGGAGCGTGGGGTGGTGCAGCAGGCTCCGCTGGACCACGCCGACGCACTCGTCGTGGACCGGGTCGATGTCGTCCAGGAACAGCAACACCCGTGGGGTCGGGCGCCGGGAGGCGCGTGCGGCGTCCTGCGTGAGCGGGGTGCCGAGCAGTGCCTGCCGCACGGCGTCCCGGAAGGCGCCCGGCGGTCCGGCCGCGTCGGGCCAGGACACCCGTACCACCTGCCGCCGGGACGGCCCCCTGCGCTGCACCGCCACCTCGCTCAGCAGGCTCTTGCCGACGCCGACCGCGCCGGTGACGGTGACCAGTCGGTGGTCGGCCAACAGGCCCCGCAGATCGGTCAGTGCCGCCTCTCGCCCGATGAGGGAGTCGTCGGCCCTGCTGTCCGCGACCAGCCTGAGAAGCGTGCCGACCTCGCCGGCTTGCTTGCGCACCTTGTGTCCTTTGCCGCTTCGACGAATGGGAACGAATGGTGGGTGAAGCAAGATCAGCAGAATCGTTACTCTCGACAACTCCCGGCAGTTTCAACGCGGGTGTTACGCCCCGGTAGTGCGCTGGGGCGCAGCCGTACCCGCAGGGCAGATATTTCGGATGCACCCGATGACACATTCCATGGAAAACCCCCGTCGGGTCCACATTTCACCTACGCCGCACCACGAAATCTACACATCCGAGGTCCGGCTCGACGGGACGAGCAGCCCCCGCGTGGCCTCAGCCGTTCACATGCCGCCCGAGTGCCCCGACGAAGTCGCGGAAGTACGCCAGAGTCACGCGGGCGTCCGGCACCAGGTCGTACGCGTGGAACGCCCCCGGATACACGTGCAGTTCGGTCGGCACCCCCGCGCGGATCAGCCGCGTGGCGTACGTGACGTCCTCCTCCAGGAACAGGTCGAGCGCGCCGACGCTGAGGTAGGTCGGCGGCAGGCCCGCCACCGACTCGACGCGCGCCGCGGCGGCGTACGGGGAGACGTCGCTCCCGCCGGGTGCGTGGCCGAGCAGGGACGCCCAGCCGAAGCGGTTGTCGCCCGGCGTCCAGATGAACTCGCCCGCGTGCGGGTGGGCGTCGACGGTGCTGGAGGTGCGGTCGTCGAGCATCGGGTAGATGAGGAGCTGGTACGAGACCGGGATCTCCCCGCGGTCGCGGGCCAGGAGAGTGAGGGCTGCGGCCAGGCCGCCGCCCGCGCTCGCGCCGCCGATGACGATCCGGTCCCGGTCGACGCCGAGTTCGCCTGCCTGGTCGTGCACCCAGCGCAGGGCGGCGTAGCAGTCGTGCACCTGGCCGGGCGCCCGGGTCTCCGGGGCGAGCCGGTAGTCGACCGAGACGATTTGGACGCCGGTCTCCGTGGCGATGCGACGGCACAGGAGTTCGTCGGCGTCGGCCGTGCCGAGTACGTAGCCGCCGCCGTGGATCCACACGAGCGCGGCGGTGGTCGTGGACGCGGGGCGGGTCCTGTGCCCGTAGTGGAGGACACGGACTTCGGGGTCGCCGTCCTCGAAGCCCGGCAGCCGACGCTCGGTGGTCGTGATGCCCGGGTACAGGGCCTGCGGATCGGGCGCGTCCGGTACCGGTGTCCGCGAGCCCTCGCGGGCCAACGGCAGGGTGTCCGGGCCGAGGCCGAGGGGCGGGAAGACGTCCAGGAGCGGCGCGATCTCGGGGTCGACCAGGTGCCGGGTGCCGAACGGCCCGGGGGGTGCGGCGCGGGTGAGGGCGAAGCCCCGGTAGCCGTCCTCGGCGACCTCGTCGCAGATCTCCCGGTAGGGGCCGACACCACCCACGTAGGGCATGAAGATCCGGGGCTTTCCGGGGACGTTGGCGCCCATGTACCAGGACGCGGCCCGGGGATAGAGGGTCTCCTGCGCCACCTCGTTCACGTGGTCGACCCACTTGTCCTGCGCGTCGCGCTCCGCCTCGATCCGGACGACGCCGGTCCGGCGCGCGTGGTCGATCGCGTCGGTGATCCAGTCCACGTGCTGCTCGATGGAGACGATCATGTTGCTGAGGACGGACGGGCTGCCCGGCGCGGTGATCATGAACAGGTTCGGGAACCCTGCCGAGGCGACCCCCAGGTACGTACGGGGCCCGGCGGCCCACTCCTCGCGCAGCGCGACACCGTCGAGTCCCCGGATGTCGATCGCGTCGAGCGGACCGGTCATGGCGTCGTACCCGGTGGCGAAGACGATGGCGTCCACGGTGTGGTCGACGCCGCCGACCCGCAGGCCGTGGGGTGTGATGCGCTCGATCGGCTGGTCCCGCAGGCTCACCAGCGTCACGTTGTCGCGGTTGTACGTCGCGTAGTAGCCGGTGTCGACGCAGATGCGTTTGGTGCCGATGGGGTGGTCGGTGGGGCAGAGGAGTTCGGCGACGGCCGGGTCCCGGACCGTGGCGCGGATGCGGTCGCGCACGTAGTCGGCCGAGACCTGGTTGGCCGCCTCGTCGATCGAGGTGTCCTCGAAGGCGCCCATGAAGGTCGTCCCGCCGAAGGTCCAGCGGTGGTCGAGTTCGGCGGTGCGGCGGGCCTCGTCGATGTCGAGCGCGTTGCCCAGGGGCGGTGGCACGACGACTCCGGAGGCCGAGACACGGGCCTCGGCGCGCAGTTCGGGGTAGTCGGCCTTCACCTCGCGCTGCTCGGCGGGGTCGAGCGGCCTGTTGCGCGCCGGGACGGAGAAGTTCGGGGTGCGCTGGAAGACGGTGACGTGGGCGGCCTGCTCCGCGATCACCGGGATGGCCTGGATGCCGGAGGACCCGGTGCCGACGACGGCGACGTGCCGCCCGGTGAAGTCGACGCCCTCGTGCGGCCAGCGGCCGGTGTGGAAGGTCGGCCCGGCGAAGGAGTCGAGGCCCGCGAAGTCCGGCACGCGGGAGGCGGACAGGCAGCCGACGGCCGTGACGAGGTAGGACGCGCTCGTCCGGCGACCGTCCTCGAGCGTCACGGCCCAGGTGTTGGTCTCACCGTCGTAATCGGCGCTCCGCACCGAGGTGTTGAACTCGATGTCACCGCGCAGCTCGAAACGGTCGGCCACATGGTCGGCGTACCTGAGGATCTCGGGCTGGGACGGGTAGCGCTCGGTCCACTCCCACTCCTGCTGCAGTTCCTCGGAGAAGGAGTACGAGTAGAACATCGACTCGACGTCGCAGCGGGCGCCGGGATACCGGTTCCAGTACCAGGTGCCGCCCACGCCGCCGCCGCGCTCGAAGACCCGTACCCGCAGGCCGAGATCGTCGCGGAGCCGGTGCAGGAGATACATGCCGGCGAATCCGGCACCGATCACGATGGCGTCGTACTGAGGAGTCTGCCGGGGCTGCTGGGGCTGTTGGGATTGCCGCACGGTGCACCACCACTCCCTCCCCGGCGACGGGGCGCCGGGCTCGGTTGGCCGATCATCAGCAGCATCACCAGGCGGTGTGACGCGCGTCATTGGACAGATGGCTCGCTTGACGCGCCATCTGTCCCACCCGCCGTGCTCTCGGCCCGGAAGAGGTCACCGGACTCCTGCAGCCGCCGCAGCACCAGGGCGAGGAAGAGCCGGGTGCGCCCGTACGGTTCGGTGAAGCTGAACCCGAGGTAGCGCTGGGCGCGTTCCACGCGGTACGCGACCGAGTTGTGGTGCCGGTGCAGCAGGCGGGCGGCCTTGCGGACGGAGTCCGTGGCGGCGACCGCTTCGAGGCAGACCAGCATGTCGTCGCCGTGGTCGTCGACCAGCCGGCCGAGCCGTCGCACATCGGGCACGGGGGCGATCTGCTCGGCGCTCAGCGTCTCGGCGAGCAGCGCGTACCCGCCGAGCCCGGCCCCGTCGACGAGCATCGCCTCCTCCACGGCGTACGGTCCGCGCGCCCGCGTGCTGGGCCGGGCGAACCGCAGCGCGGTCCGGGCCAGCCGCCAGGCCCGTGGCGCGTCCGCGGTGGGGCCTGGCCCGACGAACGCGGCGCGCGCCCCGACCGGTACACCGGGCACGTCGCCGGGACGGAAGTCCTTCGCGACCACCAACTGGACGGACCCGACGGGCGCGTGCAGCACGACAGGCGCGTGCCCCCGCAGCCCGTCGACGAATGCCGCGGCCGTCCCTGGCGGCCCCACCAGCGCGAACACCGTGGCGAGCGACGCATCGCCGAACCCGAGCCGCAGCCACGCACGGGCCCGCTCCGCCGCGTCGACACCGGGATCGACGACGGACCGGAGCACGCCGTCGTCCGAGCCGGGACGGGCCTGCGGGACGCGCCCCAGGAGGGCGACCTTGGCGGCGATCCCGAGCCGCCGCAGCAGCAACGACGTCTCGTCCCCGGTCAACGCCAGGCCGTCGGTGTCGACCCAGACCTGTCCTGTGCCGGGGAGGGTGCGGGTCGAGGCGGGACCGCTGCCTGCCTGACGAGCGTCGGGCCCCGCCGTACGGACCTCGCCGTGCACGGTACGGACTCCGACGGAGCGTCCGAGGGCGTCGGCGGTGCGGTCCACCAGCACGTCCAGGTCCGCGTCGGACTCGGCCAGCTCGTCGATGAGCCGCAGCACCGCTTCGAGGTCGAGCGTGCCTGACACGGCGCCCCCTACTCCTTGACCGCCCCGCTCAACATCCCCTCGATGAACTTCCGCTGCAACGCCACGTACACGACCACCACCGGCAACGCGATCAGCACCGAGGCCGCCGCGAGCAGGGTCGTGTCCGCGCTCTGCTGTCCCTGGAAGAAGGCCAGGCCCAGGGGGACCGTGCGCAGGGACTCGTCGCTGATCATGACCAGGGCCATCAGGAACTCGTTCCACGTCCACATGAACGTGATGACGATCAGCGTGGTGATGGCGGGACGGCCCATGGGGACGAGGATGCGCCACAGCGTGGTCCACGTGCTCGCGCCGTCGACCCGGGCCGCCTCGATCACCGAGCGCGTGCTGTTCATGAAGTAGGTGCGCATCCAGAACACGCCGAACGCGAGGGACTGCGCGGTCTGCGGGAGGATCAACGCCCAGTAGGTGTCCGTGAGGTGGACGTACCGCAGGTCGAAGTAGAGCGGGACGACCAGCGCCTCCTGCGGGAGGGTGAGGCCCAGGACGAACAGGTAGAACAGCAGCGTCGAGCCGGGGAACCGCATCGTCCCGAAGGCGTACGCGGCCAGGATGGACAGGACCGTGGAGGCCGCCACCACGACCACCGTGACCAGCACCGAGTTGCCGAGGTACGTGCCGAAGCGGCCGCGCTCCCAGGCGTGCTGGAAGTTGGCCCAGTGCAGCGTGTCCGGGAGCGCGAAGCCGCCGCCGAGCGCGTCGGGGGAGGAGAAGGCGGTGGAGAGGATGCCGACGACGGGCGTGAGGGCCAGCAGCGCGAAGAGCGCCAGGATCGCGTACGTGGCCGTGCGCTCGATGCGGGAGGTCATGCGCGGCGCCCTTCGACGAGACGGGAGACCGTGACGGTCAGGGCGAAGATGAGGACGGTGAGCGCCACGCCGATGGCCGCGGCAGAGCCGACCTGATTCAGTTCGAAAGCGCGGTGGTAGACCTCGTAGGCCGGTACGGACGTGGCATTGCCGGGGCCGCCGCCCGTGGTGATGTAGATGAGGTCGAAGTTGCGCAGACCCGCGATGATCGTGAGGGTCAGGGCGACCGCGATCTCCGCGCGCAGGCCCGGCAGTGTCACCGCGAAGAACTCCCGCACCGCGCCCGCCCCGTCGAGCCGCGCCGCCTCGTACAGCTCGCGTGGAATGCGCTGCGCCCCGGCCAGGAAGAGGACCATGCACAGGCCGGTCATCACCCAGGTGCCGACGACGCCCACGGCGGGCAGTGCCCACGTGTCGTCGCCCAGCCACGGGCGGGCCAGGCCGCCGAGACCGATGCCGCGCAGCACGTCGTTGAGCAGGCCGTCAGGAGCCAGGATCGAGCGCCAGGCCACGCCCACGACGACCATCGCGAGCACCTGCGGCAGGAACAGCACCGTACGGAAGAAGGTCAGGCCCCGGACCCGGATGCGGGACATCGTCGCCGCCAGCAGGAGCCCGATGGTCACCGGCAGCGCCGCGTAGAAGACCAGCAGCACCAGCGCGTGGCCGAACGGGGCGCGCAGCGTCGGGTCCGTGAACAGCGCCGTGTAGTTGTCCAGGCCGGCCGACGTGGCGCGGGTCAGTCCGTCCCAGTGCAGGAACGACAGGCCCACCGCCTGACCGAAGGGGTAGAGCAGGAACAGTCCGTAGACCGCGAGCGCGGGCACGACGTAGAGGTAGCCGACGGCGCGGGGTTCGCCGGGGGCCCGGCTCGCGGAGGTGCGTTTTCCTGTCACGTGCCCGACGCTCCCGAACCGGCCTTGGCCTGCTGCTTCTTGATGAACGGGGCGTAGTCGGACTGGAGTGTGCGGGCGAAGCTCCGCGGTGAGGTCTTGCCCGCGATGAGGTCCTGGAGGGCCGCGGACGACGTGTCGTAGAACGTGGGTGTCGCGTAGTCCAGGTACGGGACCAGGCCGTCCGCCGATGTCAGCTGCCGCCAGCCGGCCACCATCCGGCCGTCGGGGGACTTCGCGTCGAGGGCGTCCGCCGCCTTGCCGGGGACCGCCGGGAGCACACCGTTCTGTGTCATCACGTCGGCCGCGTGTTCGTTGGTGATGAAGTCCAGGTAGGCGGCCGCGACATCGGGGTGCGCGGAGCGCGAGGTGACCGACCAGGCGAGGCCCTGGCCGCCGGTGGTGGCGGGCTTGCCGCCCGCGGTGGCCGGTGGCGGGGGCATGATGCCGAGATCGTCGCCGAGCTGCTTCTTCAGGTCGGCCTGCATCCAGATGCCGGTGATCGTGTACGCGCCCTGCCCGGACATGAACTTCTTGTTGGCGTCGTCGTAGCCGAGCCCGTTGGCGTCCTTGGGCAGGTAGCCGCGGTCCAGCCAGTCGGTGAGCGTGGTGGCGGCCTTCGTCGTACGGGAGGTGGCGAAGCCGTCGCCGCGGCCGAGGACGGTGGCACGGGCAGCCTCGGCGCCCTGCTGGTCCTGGAGCATGCCGAAGGTGTGGATCGCGGGCCACTTGTCGAGGTTGCCGAACTGGATCGGCAGCTCCCCGGCCTTCTTGAGGCTTTCGAGGCTGTCGACGAACTCCGCCCAGGTGCGCGGAGGTTGGAGTCCGGCCTTCTTCAGGATCGCCCTGTTGTAGTAGAGGCCCACGTATTCACCGGTCTGCGAGATCCCGTACAGGCGGCCGGTGCCGAAGCGGCGGGAGGCGCCGGTGGCGGTGACCCGGTTGAGGTTGAGGAGGGTGGCCGGGTAGCGGGTGTTCCACTCGTAGATGCCCGCGTAGTTGTCGAGCGGTGTGAGCAGGCCCGCTTCGACGAACGCCACCATGTCCGGGTAGCCCTGGTTGGCCTGGACGACATCGGGCGGATTGTTGCCGGACAGCGCGAGCTTGAGCGTCGTCTTAAGGTCGTCGAAGCTCCGCGAGACCCGCTTGACGGTCACGTTCGGGTACTTGTGCTGGAACTCCTTGTTGAGCTGCTCGATCTCGGCGTTGGTGCCGCCGCGGGTCTCCTGGTCCCAGACGCGCAGCGTCACGTTCCCGGCCTTCGCCGGGTCGGGTACGCCGCCTCCGCCGCCGGGCGCGTCGCCGCCTGCCACGGCGCCGGAGCCGTCCGTTCCCGGCGTGCAGCTCGCGGCGCCGACGGCGAGGGCGGCCGCGAGCACGGACCGCCGGGTGGCGCTCGATCGCATGGACACTCCTACGCGGCCCGGAAGCCGAGGGTCGGTGTGGCCCGGTGGCGCGCCACCTCGTGCAGCCGGGCGGGGACCAGGTCGTGCAGGAATCCGTAGCGGCGGGCGAGCTCCGCGGCCGCGGCGTCACCGGCCTTGGCCCGCTTCGTCAACTCGCCCCACCAGGCGGCCACTTCCACCCAGCCCGGCGCGGACAGCGAACCGCCGAAGTGCTGCACGGACAGGGCGGCCGTCAGATTGGCGAAGGCCAGCCGGTCGGCGAGCGGCCACCCGGCGAGGGTGCCGGTCACGAACCCGGCCATGAACACGTCCCCGGCGCCCGTCGGATCGAGCGCCTCGACGCGCAGTCCGGGCACGTCGGCGTGCTCCCCGGTGAGCGAGTCGACGGCGACGGCGCCCTCGGGGCCCTTGGTGACCACGGCGATGGGCACCAGTTCGGCCAGCCTGGCCACCGCGTCGCGCGGGGTGTCGGTCCGCGTGTAGTGCAGCGCCTCCGTGGCGTTGGGCAGGAAGGCGTGGGCGTAGGGGAGTCCGGTGAGTGTCGCGGTGTCCCAGCGGCCCGACTCGTCCCAGCCGACGTCGGTGAAGAGCAGGGTGCCCTGGTCGTGCGCCTGCCGCAGCCAGGCGTCCTCGCGGTCGGGTTCCAGCGAGGCCACGCCCGCGCGGGCCCGCGGCACGGTGTGCTCCGGCGGGGGCGGCGCGTGCTCGTGCGTCACCATCGTGCGCTCGCCGTCGTACGCCATGGAGACCGTGACCGGGGAGTGCCAGCCGGGCAGCCGCTGCGAGTGGGTGAGGTCGACGCGCTCGACGTCGGCGAGGGACTCCCAGCAGTAGTCGCCGTACAGGTCGGTGCCGAAGGCGGCGGCGAGCGTGGTGCGCAGGCCGAGGCGGGCGAGCGCGGTGGCCATGTTCGCGATGCCGCCGGGGCTCGAACCCATGCCGCGGGCCCAGTTCTCGGTGCCGATCCGCGGGGCGCCGTCGAGCCCGGTGAAGACCAGGTCCATGAAGACGGTTCCCGTGAGGAAGACATCGTGCTCCGGGTCACCGGTGGCGCGCACCGCCGCCAGCGGATCGATGCAGTCGCACACCGCCCTGCTCGGACTCACCCTGAACCCCTCCCTGTTCGGCCGCGCCGACCGGATGCGGAACGGCGCTGACCGATACCTTGCACCGCAGGTCACGTACGTGCAAGGAGATGATCAGGGTGAGGCCGTGCCCGGGACTCAGCTCAGCGTCTTGAGCGACGCCGCGTCGTACGGCTTCAGCTCGTCGAAGCGGCCCGCGAGCACCTTCGCCGCCCACTCCGGGTCCTGGAGCAGGGCGCGGCCGATCGCGACCATGTCGAACTCGTCGCGCTCCAGGCTGTCCAGGAGGTCGTCGATGCCCTTGACGGGGGAGTCCTCGCCCATGAAGGCACCGATGAAGTCGCCGTCGAGACCGACGGAGCCGACCGTGATGGTGGGCTTGCCCGTGAGCTTCTTCGTCCAGCCCGCCAGGTTCAGGTCCGAGCCGTCGAACTCCGCGTTCCAGTAACGGCGCGTGGAGGCGTGGAAGACGTCGACACCGGCCGCGGCGAGCGGGTTCAGGATCGCCTCCAGCTCCTCCGGGGTCTCGGCGAGGCGCGCGCTGTAGGCCTCCTGCTTCCACTGCGAGTAGCGGAAGATCACCGGGAACTCGGCGGAGACGCGCTCGCGGATCGCGGCCACGATCTCGGCGGCGAACTTCGTCCGGGCCACGGCGTCGCCGCCGTAGGCGTCGGTGCGGCGGTTCGTGCCCTCCCAGAGGAACTGGTCGAGCAGGTAGCCGTGCGCGCCGTGCACCTCGACACCGTCGAGACCGATTCGCTCCGCGTCCGCCGCGGCCTGCGCGAACGCGCCGATGACGTCGTCGAGGTCGGACTGGGTCATCGCCCGGCCGGCGTTCTCGGTGCCGTCGACGCGGATGCCGGAGGGGCCGACGGCCGGGGCCTCGGCGAAGGGCGGACGGCCCTCCTTGCGCACCATGCCGATGTGCCACAGCTGCGGAACGATCGTGCCGCCCGCCGCGTGCACGTCCTCGGCGACCTTCGCCCAGCCGGCCAGCTGCTCCTCGCCGTGGAACCGCGGCACCCGGTCGCTGTCGCCCGCGGAGTCGTGGCCGACGTACGTGCCCTCGGTGATGATCAGGCCGACGCCCGCGGCGGCCCGCCGGGAGTAGTACGACCGCACGTCCTCGCCGGGGACGCCGCCGGGCGAGAACATCCGGGTCATCGGGGCCATCGCGATGCGGTTCGGAACGGTCAGACCGTTCAGCGCGACGGGACGGGAGAGTATCTCGGCGGCGCGGGAGGTCGGGTCGGCCACGGGGTGCTCCTCAGTGGTACGGGGCGGTGGGATGCGAGTGGTGATCGCGCGGGTGCCAACCTCTGCACGGCCATGCGCATTCCGTCGTCCGGGCACGCCGCCCTGTGATCCCGGCCACGGCCCGCCCTGCCGCGTGGGTGGCGGCAGGACGGGCCGGACTCCTGCCGGCCCGCGAAACGCCGGGCTACTGCTGACCGGCGAAACGGGGGCGCGTCAGTTCGGCGAAGGAGTCCGGGGCCGCGCCCGTCAGCCGGTCCGGGGCGAAGTCCGCGAGCAGCGGATCCCGTTCACCGGTCAGCAGCTCCTGCGCCGCGAGGCGCCCGAGCAGCGGTCCCAGCGTGATGCCGCTGTGCGTGGCCAGCGCGTACACCTTGCTGTCCGGGCGCAGCCGTCCGGCGACCGTGAGGCCGTCCGCGGGCAGGGCGCGCTGTCCCACGCGGAACGATTCGAGGCGTGCGCCCCGCGTGCCGTGCAGCAGGTCGGCGAGCCGGTCGAGAAGCTGCGCGGCGTGCGGCCCGTCCACCGGCGGCGGCGCGGCAGGGTCGGCGTCCACGTCCAGGTCGAGACCCTGGACGACGAGCCGCCCGCCGCCGTCCGGGCGCACATTGATGCGGGGTGTGGTGAGCACCGCGTCGAGGCGCGTCGCCGTCGGGGAGGTGTAGCCGAGGAGGCCGACCGTGGCGGAGCCGGGTGCGGTGGTGTCCGCCATGGGGAGCGACACCCCGGTCAGGGCCGCCGTCCGGGCGCTCCAGCGGCCGGTCGCGCTGACGACCAGGTCGAAGGTCTCGCTCGTACCGTCCGCCAGCTCGATCCGGACGTCGCGGGCGCGCTCGTCGATGCCGGTCACCTCGGCCGGGCAGCGCAGCCGGGCGCCGTGGTCGCGGGCCTCGCCCCACAGGCGGGCGACGAGCGGGTGCGGCAGGACGTGGCCCTCCTTGGGGAAGTACGCGATGCGCGGCACTTCCTCGGGAACGCGCAGGTCGGGCACGAGCTCGCGGGCCTCGTCGGGCTTCAGCCACCGCCACGGGTACGCCCGCTCCGTCAGGAGTTCCAGGGACTGGGCGAGGCGTGCGTCGCCCGCCTCGTCGGCGGCCCACTCCAGGTTCCCCGAAGGGAAGAACCAGGCGGGCGCCGGTCCGCCGGACTCCCGCAGCGCGTCATGCTCGGCCACGCCCGCCACGTTCAGCTCGTGGTACGAAATCGGCTGCTTGGCATGGGAGTTGACCCAGGCGAACGTCGTGCCGGTGGTTCCCGCGGCGAATCCGGTGCTCTCGTAGAGGGTGACCGAAGCGCCGCGCAGGGCGAGGGCCCGGGCGGTCGCGGTGCCGAGGACACCGGCGCCGACGACGGCGATGCGGGGGGTGGGAGCGCTCATGCGGAGGTGGTTCCTTCCGGTGCGGGTACGGGGGAGGACTGGGCGGGTACGGCGGCCGTCGGACGGCCCGACGCGAGGGCGCAGCCGAGCAGCACGACGGCCGACGCGGCGATGCCGTACACCGCGTACGGCACGACGGTGTCGGCGAGTTGGGCCGCGCCGCAGCCGACGAGACCGGCCACCATCGCGGCGAGGGCGGCGGTGGGTGTCAGCCGGAAGCGGCGGCGCAGTGCGTAGCCGAGGAAGAGCGGAGCGGCGAGCGCGGCGGCCGAGTACGCGTAGGTGGCCACCAGCCAGGTCAGTGCGGTCGGGAAGGAGATGGCGAGCACGGCGGCGACCGCGGTGACCACGACGGTGCAGAGCCGGGAGAGTGTCACCATGCGGCGGTCGGTGCGCCGTCGTCCCGCGACGCTGCCGTACAGGTCGCGCACCAGGCTGGTCACCACCGACTGCAGGGCGCTCCCGGACGTCGACACGATGGTGGCCACCAGGAACGCGCCGTAGGTGACGAGCAGCAGGGGCGGCAGCTGCGTGATCAGCCAGCCCGCCGCCTCCTCCGGGTTCGTCAGGCCGGGGTGCTGCGCGCGGACGGAGAGGCCGATGGCCGCCGCGTAGACACCGCCGATCAGGATGGTGACTCCGCTGAGGACGATGCCCCGGCGGGCGTCGGAGACGTTCTTGGTGGCGAAGATGCGCTGGTAGTAGAGCTGGTTGGTGAGAGTGCCCGGCAGGATCGCGGCCACCCACAGCCACACCTGGTCGCCCCCGGCGGCGAACAGGCCCGACGGCTGCCACAGCCGCTCGGGCACATGGGTCGTGATGCCGCCCCAGCCGCCCGCGAGATGCACGGCGTAGGCGGCGACCACGAGCGACATCACGATCTTGAAGATACCGAAAATGAAGTCGGTCCAGGCCACCGAGGTCAGCCCGCCCGGCAGCACGAACAGCAGTGAACCGGCCGCGATGACGGCGATCAGCAGGCTCGGCGACAGGCCGGTCAGCTGCCCGAACAGCTGGGAGAACGCGACGAATTGGGTGGCGAGCCAGCCGAACGGCACGACCAGGGCGCACACCCCGGCCAGCGCGACGACGACACGGCTGTGCCCGAACAGGCGGGTGACGACATCGGGCACGGTGCCGAAGCCCTGGTCGCGCAGCCAGCGCGCGGTCAGGGCCAGGCCGAAGAAGCCGAGCACGACGCAGAGTTCGTACGCGAACACCGACCAGCCGGAGGCGTACGCGATGCCGACGTGGGCGATCAGTACGCCGCCGCCCGCCGCGGTCGCGAACTGGGTGATGACCACGACGACGAGGGGCAGTGACTCGGGCGCGGAGAGCCAGTCGGCGGAAGTTTTCGCCCGGCGCCCGAAGTAGACCGAGAGCAGCGCCCCGGCGGCGATGATGACCAGGCCCGCGACGACGATCGCGGCTATCTGGGCAGTGGAGTGGTGCGGCAAGAGGTCACGCTCCTAGGGAGGGCAGGGGGAAGCCAGGAGGGTGTGCGGTGCCGTGCGGGTGGGGGAGTGCTGAAGCGGTGTGTCTCAGCCCGTGAAGCGCGCCGGATCGAGGAACGAGATGTCGTACGGCGACGTCCCGTTCGTGACCAGCGAGGCGGCGATCTCGCCGAAGACGGGGGCGAGTTTGAAGCCGTGGCCGGAGAACCCGGCGAGGAGCGTGGCGTCGCGGGCGCCGGGCAGCGGACCGACCAGCGCGTGGTCGTCGGCGCTGAACGCCTCGGCGTACACACCGATCCGTACGGGGTGTGGGACGAGGCCGGGCAGCAGCCGGGCCACGGCGGCGGACGCGGCCTGCGCGAACTCGGTGTCCGCGCTGCGCGGCAGGTCCTCGGGGGCGCCCGTGTCGTGCCAGGGCAGGTGGTGCGGCACGATCTTGACGGCGGTTCCGTCGAGGACGGGGAAGCAGGAGAAGCCGGCCTCGTGGTGGCGCCGGATGGCGATCGGGAGCCGGTCCGGTCGGTGCGCGGCGACATCCTTGGCGGCGAACCACGCCGCCGTGATGCGCCGTCCCTGCAACGGAAGCCCCGCGAGCCGCGCGAACGATCCGGCCCAGGGGCCGGGACTCAGCACCACGTGGTCGACGTCGTACGTGCCCTGCCGGGTATGGATGTGCCAGCCGCCGCCGGGTCGTTCGTCGAGCCCGTCCACCCGGTGGTACGGGAGCAGTCGGGCGCCCAGCTCCTGTGCGCGGGCGAGCGCGGACTGCACGGCGGGCTCGGGTCGCAGGACCCCGGCGCCGGGGTCGAGGACGGCGATCTCGTCCGCGTCGAGCCGGTGCTGCGGGAAGCGCCGCGCGGCCTCGGTGGCGTCCAACACCTCGACGTCCAGGCCGTGTTCGGCGGCGCTGCCCCGCACGGCCCGCAGATCGGGGTGGCCGGGCGGCCCGAGGGTGAGCCCGCCGCACAGTGTGAGCAGCTCGCGGTCCGCCTCGCTCTCAAGGCGGCGCCACAGCTCGTACGAACGCCGCAGCAGCGGAACGTAGGACGCACCCTCCTTGTACGCGGTGCGGAAGATGCGGGACTCGCCGGCCGAGGCACCGCGGTCGTGGCCGGGGGCGTACGCGTCGAGGGCGAGCACCTCGGCGCCCCGGGCGGCGAGGTGCCAGGCCGTCATGGCACCGATGACACCGGTGCCGATCACGCCGACGCGCAGCGGGGGAGTGGACATGAGGGTTCCTTCCGGCGAGTACGAGAAGGGGTCAGGGGCCGCCCGGCGACCGGGGCGCCTCCGGCACGTCCAGGACCGACTGCTCCACGAAGAACTCGGTCAGGCCCGGCCGCATGATGTGCCACATGGCCTCCGCGAGTCCGCCGTCGGTCAGCCGGGTCAGCCGCCGCAGCCGCAGGACGGCCTCTCCGGGCGGGGTCTCCAGCAGGGCGGCGGTGGTCTCGTCGAGAACCTGCGCCTCGACGTACATCCGTGAGGTGCTGACAGGGATTCCGGTGCGGTGGAAGTAGTGCAGGACGGTGAGCTGTTCGAGGTCCTCGTCCAGCAGGCGCGGGGCGAGGGAGAACGGCACGGCGGACAGCTCGACGGCGAGCGGTTCGCCGTCCTCGCTGTACTTGACGCGCCGCAGTTCGTTGACGGGGTCGGTGTCGGAGACTCCGGGCAGGGCGACGCCGGCGTCGCCCGCCGGAACGACCTTGGCGGACTGGACGATGTGCGGACCCGGTACTTCGGGCCCCGTCTGCCGCACGTCGGTGAAGCGCAGCAGATTCTCCTGGCGGGCCCCTTCGGCGACGAACGTGCCGCGCCGCCGGTAGCGGACCACCAGTCCTGCTTGGGCCAACTCGTGCAAGGTGCGCTGCGCGGTGGCGCGGCTCACCCCGTACTCCTCGCGCAGCTCGGCCTCCGTCGGTACACGGGAGCCGGGCCGCCATTCACCCGAGGTGATCCGGGCCTCGATCTCGGCCCGGATCTGCTGGTACTTGGGGATGCCCATTGATTTGATCCAACCATTCGCCAATTGACCGGTCAATAGTGCGGAGCCGTGTGATCTCCACCCACGGGGTCATTCTCGTGGCGCGGCGGGGTGCGGAAGCGGTCGGGGCGAAGGCGGTGTCGGGGCGAGGGCGCGGTCAGCGTGCTCGCTTGCCGGGGATCGCGGCGATGAGCTCGCGGGTGTACGGGTGTTGGGGGTTGTCGAAGATGGCGGTCGGTGTGCCCTCCTCGACGACGCGGCCCCCGCGCATCACCAGCACGTGGTGGGAGACGAGACGGACCACGTCGAGGTCGTGGCTGATGAACAGGTAGCCGAGGCCCAGGTCGCGCTGGAGTTCCACCATGAGGTCGAGGATCTGGTCCTGCACCAGGACGTCAAGGGCGGACACGGCCTCGTCCATCACGATCAGTCGCGGCCCCAGCGCGAGGGCGCGGGCGATGGCCACGCGCTGCCGCTGGCCGCCCGAGAGTTCATGGGGATACCGGTGCAGGCATACGGCGGGCAGGGCCACTTGGTCGAGGAGGTCGGCGACCCGCGCCCGCTGGTCGGTCCGGCTGTCGCCGATCCCGTGCACGCGCAGGGGCTCGGCGACGATCCGGGCGATGGTGTGGCGCGGGTCGAGGGAGGCGTACGGGTTCTGGAACACCGGCTGGACGGCGCGGCGGAACGCGAGGAGGCGACGGCCGTGGGCCCTGGTGACTTCCATGTCCTCGAAGTGTGTGGTGCCCGTGTCGCAGTCCTCCAGGCGCAGAGCGATGCGTGCCGTCGTGGACTTGCCGGAGCCCGATTCACCGACCAGGGCGACCGTGCGCCCCGGCGGCACGCCGAGGCTGAGGTCGTCCACGGCGCGCAACGGCTCCCGGCGGCCGCGCAGCCGGTACTCCTTGGTGACACCGCGCAGTTCGAGGAGGGGCGCGGGGACGGGTGCCTGGTGCGGGACCAGTGTCACCTTGGCGCGGGCGATGCCGGGGGCGGCCGACAACAGGCGGCGCGTGTACGGATGTCGGGCCTCCGCGACGATCTCGTGCGAGGGGCCCGTCTCCACGACGCGACCCTCGTGCATCACGACCACCCGGTCGGAGCGTTCGGCCGCGAGGGCCAGATCGTGCGTGATGAGCAGCACCGACGTGCCCAAATCACGGGTGAGCCGCGCCATCTGGTCCAGGACCAGACGCTGCACCGTGACATCGAGCGCCGACGTGGGCTCGTCGGCGATCAGGACGTCGGGGCGACAGGCCAGGGCCATGGCGATCAGCACGCGTTGCCGCATGCCTCCGGAGAACTCGTGCGGGTACTGGGAGAAGCGGGACGCCGCGTCGGTGATGCCCGCCTGCTCCAGCAGCGCCACCGCCCGGTCGCGGGCCCGCTCGCCCCGCGCGATGCCGTGCACCCGGAGCGCCTCCGTGATCTGCGAGCCGATCGTGGCGACCGGGTCGAGGTTCGTCATGGGATCCTGCGGCACCATGCCGATCCGCGCGCCACGCACCTGGCGCAGGACCTTTGCCGAGGCCGTGGTGAGATTCACGTCGTCGAGGTGGACCGAGCCGCGGGTGATCCGTCCGTTGTCGGCGAGGAGCCGGTTGACGCTCGCCGCCAGCGTCGACTTGCCCGACCCGGACGCCCCGACCACCGCCACCGTCTCGCCCGCCGCGAGGTCGAGGTCCACCCGGTCCACGGCGGTGACATCACGGCCGGAGGTCCGGTACGCCACCGAGAGGCCGCGGATGCGCAGCGTGGCTCCGCGGCGCGTGCCGGCGCCGTCACGCGGGTCGGCCTCGGCCGGGACGGGGGCGGTCATGGCGACTCCAAGGTGTGTCCGGGGGAGCGGGACGGCTGGTCGGTGCCTGCTGGGGCGAGGGCCCGTACGACGCCGCGGTGGGCGACGGCGGCCAGGTCGCCCACCGGCACCAGACCGGCCCGGTCCGTGCGCGTGCCGTGCAGTCGGGTGGCCGCGAGGGCCAGCGCGAGCGGACGGTCGGTGGCCACCGCGACGTGTGTGCCGGTGAAGCCGTCGTGGCCGACCATCGGGACGGGGCCGTCCGGTGTGTCCAGCGCGAACCGGCGGAAACCGAGGCCCTGTTCGGGACTGCGCGGGTCCGCAGCCGCGAGGAACCTGGACCGCACCGCGGCCGGGACGAAGGACTCGTCGTGCACGAGGGCCGAGGCCAGCCGGAGCAGTTCGTCCAGCGGCGCGAACAGGCCGGCGTGCCCGCCGACCCCCGCCAGGGCGTGCGCGGCGTTGCAGTCGGCGGCCGAGCCACGGACGGGCGTCGTGCGCCAGCCGGTGAAGTCCGCCGCCGCGCAGGGCACGGGGTACGGCTCGCCGGTGGCGACCATCCGCCGCTCGATCCCGTCGCCGTCGCTGCTCACCGCAGCGGTGGCCGGGGGAACGGGCCCGTACCGGGTGCGGGTCAGGGCGAGCGGTGCGGCCACCCAGTGGCGAAACGCCGTGGCCAGGTCGGTACCCGTGACCCGCTCGACGAGACGCCCGAGCAGTATGAACCCCGGGTCCGAGTACGCGCGGTGGGTGCCGGGCGGTGTGTCCAGCGGAATCCGCTCGGCCAGGTCGAGCGCCGTCTCGCGGTCCGTGGTCCGGCAGTACAGCGGCCACCACGGGGGCAGTCCGGAGCGGTGGGCCAGCAGCTGCGCGGCAGTGACGCGGTCCTTGCCGCCCCCGCCGCGGAACCCGCCCAACTGCCGCGCCACCGGAGCGTCGAGGTCCAACCACCCCGCCGCGACGAGCCGCATGACCACGGCCGTCGTGGCCGCCACCTTGGTCACCGACGCAAGGTCGAAGACAAGTCCGGTCGTCATCGGATCGCCCGGGACGTCGCCGTCCGGACGCCGAGCCCAGCCCGCCGCGGCGTGCACCGGGCCCGTGGCGGGGGTGGACACACCCAGACACACCCCGGCAGGGCGCCGGCCGGGGTCACCCGTGTCCAGGACGTCGGCGGCCACCCCGGCAAGGTCGACACTCACGCCGGACCGCCGGTGACCACCAGCCGCTCGGGCCGTACCCGCGGCGCACCCGACGTGGGCAACCCCCGCCCACCGAGCGTGAGTTGCCCGAGCACTCGCTCGTCCGACGCCCCCGTGCACGTCACCACGTTCCCCGGCAGCCCGTGCAGGCTGTGCCAGCCGATGAGGGCGAACGCGAACGCCTCCTTCGCGTCGGACGGCATACCGAGCGCATCGCTGGGCCGCACCGCGACCCCGTCGAGCCGGTCCGTGAGCGCGGCCATCAGCGCCGGATTGCGCAGGCCGCCCCCGGACACGTACAGCACGTCGAGTCGCGCCTCGCGCACGGCGAGCGCGACGGTCTCCGCGGTGAGCGCGGTCAGGGTTGCCACCACGTCGGCGAGGGCAGGGCGGCGGCCTGCCTTCTCGGCGTGAGCGGAGACGTACACCGCGTCGAAGAGCTCCTTGCCGCAGCTCTTGGGCGGCGCCAGCGCGTAGTAGGGCTCGGTGAGGAGCGCGGCGAGCAGGTCGTCGTCCACCGTTCCGGACGCGGCGAGACGGCCGTCGCGGTCGAAGCCGTCGGCCGTTTCGGGGGAGTCGGCCACGACGGCGTCGATGAGGGCGTTGGCCGGGCCGATGTCCCAGGCGGCCGGTTCGGTGCCGGGGGCGACCACGGTGAGGTTGGCGATGCCGCCGAGGTTGAGCGCTCCGACGCGCCGCCCCTGTTCGGCGTCCGGCGCGAGCAGCAGCCGGTCGAGCAGGGGGACGAGCGGGGCGCCCTGGCCGCCCGCCGCGATGTCGGCGCTGCGCAGATCGCTGACCACGGGCAGGCCGGTGGCCCGTGCGAGCCAGGCGGGCCGGCCGATCTGGAGGGTGCCGCGGGCCGTGGCGCCCTCCACCCAGTGGTACAGCGTCTGACCGTGACTGCACACCGCGTCGGCGGGCGCCTCGGCGAGCGCGGTACGGGCCGCGTCGGCGAAGGCCTGGCCGATGCGGGTGTCCAGGGCGCAGACCGCCGCCGCGGTGGTCTGCCGGGGCGGCAGAGCGGCCACGAGGTCGGCGCGCAGCTCCGGCGCGTACGGGGTCGAACCGTGATGGGTGAGGTGGGCGCGCAGGGCCGTGCCGTCCTGCGTGAAGTCGACGACGGCGACATCGATCCCGTCGTGCGAGGTCCCGGAGATCATGCCGAGTACGCGCATCGAATCCCTTGCCCTTCCGAGGTGACAGCGGTGCGGGGCGTCATCGGCGGCCTCCCGTACGGGGATCGAGCACGTCCCGCAGCCCCGCGCCGAGCAGGTTGAGCCCGAAGACCAACACGATGAGCGCGACGCCGGGCCCGGCGAGCAGCCAGGGCGCGACGCTCGACAGGGTCCGCGCGTCGAACACCATGACGCCGAGCGACGCGGCGGGCGGCGGCGTGCCGAAGCCGAGGAAGCTGAGCGAGGCCTCGGTCAGGACCGCCCAGGAGAGGCTGAGCGTGACCTGGACCAGCACGATGCCGCGCATGTTGGGCAGGACGTGGGTGAAGAGGGTGGCGAGGCGCCGCTGGCCGACGGCGGTGGCGGCGATGACGTAGTCCGCGCTGCGCAGCGTCAGGACAGGCCCGCGCGCGACCCGTACGAAGATCGGTGCGTAGACGACCGCGATGGCGAGGGCGACCGTGGCCCGGCTGCGGGAGAGCGTCGCGGCCAGGGCGAGCGCGAGCAGCAGCGAGGGAAACGCGAACAGCACGTTGGTCAGCACGCCGACGACCCGGTCGAGCACCCCGCCGAAGTAGCCCGCGAGAACGCCCAGGACGACCCCCACGGCCCCGGACACGGCGACGGCCCCGCCGGCCACGAGCAGCGAGCTGCCGAGCCCCGCCGCGACCCGCGAGAACACGTCCCGGCCGAACTGGTCGGTGCCCAGCCAGTGTTCACCGCCCGGTGCCGTCAGCGCCGCCGCGACGTCCTGCGCGGCCGGATCGTAGGGCAGCGCGCCGAGCAGCCCCGCGGCGGCGGTGGCCACGACGACGAGCGTGAGCACGGCGCCGACGAGACCGGCCCTGCTCCGGGCGAGGGCGCGGATCAGGGAGACGCGCCGGGGCGGCGCGGACGGGGCGAGCGGCCTGGCCGACAGCGTGCTCATCGCGACCACACCCTCGGGTCGACGAGCCGGTAGACGAGATCCGTCGCCAGGTTGACCAGCACGAACAGCACCGCGATCACCAGGACCGTGCTCTGCACCACCGCGTACTCCTTCTGGCCCATGCCGAGCAGCACCTGGCGCCCGATGCCCGGCAGCGAGAAGACCTGCTCGACGACGACGGCCCCGCCCAGCAGGAACCCGAACTGCAGGCCGCTCATCGTGACCACGGGAATCAGCGCGTTGCGCAGCACGTGCCGGACCTGGAGCGCACGCTCGGGTACGCCCTTGGCGCGCGCGGTGTTGACGAAGTCCTCGCCACGGATGTCCAGGACCGCCGTGCGCGTCGTCTGCGCGATCGGCGAGGCGATGCTCACGCCGAGCACCAGCGCCGGCAGCACCATCTGCTGGAGGTTGAGGGCCGGGTCGCCGGTCGGCGGCGCGTACACCTGGCCGTTGGGGTTCCAGCCGAAGGAGTCGGCGAGGACCCGGGCGAGCACCGTGCCGGTGAGGAAGACGGGCGCGGACAGGGCGAGCAGGCTCACCGTCTGGGTCGCGCCGTCGCGCAGCGCACCCGGCCGCGAGGCGGCGAACAGGCCACCGGACACGCCGAGGACGAGCGCCAAGGCGATGGCGAGGACCGCGAGTTCGATCGTAACCGGCAGAGCATGCGCGGTGAGGTGCGCGACGCTCTGGCCCGCGTTGGAGGAGAACCCCAGGTTGCCGGTGAAGAGTCCGCCGAGCCAGGAGAGGTACTGCCCGGCCAGCGGCTGGTCCAGGCCGTAGTACTCCCGGAGCTGGGCGCGCTGGGCGCCGGTGAGATCGCCCGCGTCGGTGCCGTACGCGGCGGTGATCTGGTCGCCGGGCAGCACCCGCAGCACCACGAAGGTCAGCACGGACACGCCGATCAGGGTGAGCACGGCCTCGGCGACACGGCGCGTGACCGGGTGCGTGGCGAGACGGCGGACCCGGTCCGGTGGAGACAACGGGACAGAGGCCGTCATGCGAGCTTCGTCTCCCACAGGCTCTGCAGCCCCGCGTCGATCACCGGGCGGAAGCCGTGCACACGCGTGTTCGTGGCGATGTGACTGCGGCCGCTGTAGAGCCAGATCCACGCCGCGTTGTCCTCCAGCTCCCGCGAGATCTTGGCGTAGATCTTCTTGCGGGCGCCGGTGTCACTGGTCGCGATGCCCTCGGCGAACAGCTTGTCGAGGCGTGCGGAGTGGTAGCCGGCGACCTTGTTGAAGTTGCCGTCGCTGGTGAAGTAGCGGGCGTACGCGGGGGAGGGGTCGGCCACCGCCCCGTTGAGCGCGATCGCGGCGTCGAACGTCCCGGCCAGCCAACGGTCCACGTATGCACTGGAATCCAGCGTCTCGATCTTCATCTTGATCCCGACGTCGCCGAGTTGGGCCTGGAGATTCTGCGCCTCGTCCGCGGCGGTGGAGTACAGCCCTTGTGGGACGAGCGCGGTGAACGTGAATCCCGTGGGTTCACCCGCCTTCGCGAGGTGCTTCTTCGCGGCCTTGACGTCGCGCTTCGGGCAGGGCCGGGCATCGGGGTCGGAGGCGAAGGCGGGCGAGGTGAAGGGGCCGACGACCTTGCCCTGGCCGAGCGCCGCGGTCTTGACGACCTGCTTGCGGTCGATGGCGCACTGCACGGCGAGCCGGGCGTCCAGCTTGCGGAACGTGCGGGAATCGGTGCGCAACTGCAAGGCGTGGTAGTCGAGTTGGTCGACGACGTGCACGTCCACGGACCTCGATTTCGCGGTCTTGGCGGTGACCGGGTCGTCGAAGACGGCCATGTCCACGCTGCCCGACCGCAGCGCCGAAGCCAGGGAGTTCTTGTCCTGGATGACGCGGAACTCCAGAGAGCCCAGTCCAGGCTTGCCGCGGAAGTAGTCGGCGTTGCGCACCAGGGTGAGGGACTGGTTGGCGGTGCGGCTCTTGAACGCGTAGGGGCCGGAGCCGACGGGCTTGCGCTTGAGGCTCGCGAGCGGCTTGTCGGACGGCAGGACGACCGTGTTGACACTGGTGAGCGCGGTGAGCAGGGAGGCATCCCGCGCTGAGAGGGTGAGGACGACATGCGTCTTGTCGGGAGCGGCCACCTTCTTCACCGCGGCGAGCGAACTGCGCGCCACGGCCTTCGTGTCGGGATCGAGGATGCGGTCCAGGCTGTACTTGACGTCCGCGGAGTCGAGCGCGGAACCGTCGGTGAAGGTGACGCCCGGCTTCAGGGTGAAGGTGTACGTGCGGCCGTCCTTCGAGACGTCCGGGAGCTTCGCGAGCCCGGCGACCGGATCGAGCTTGTCGTCCTGGTCGAGGAGCGAGCTGTAGACCTGGCCGAGCACCTGCTGGGACTGCACGGCGGTGGCCGTCCAGGGCAGGAGCTGCGTGGCGTCCGCGGTGATCCCGAACACCAGTGGGCCGCCCGCGCCCTTGGACGACGCGCTGTCGGAACCGGAACATGCGGCCACGGTCGCGAGGGCGGTGGCTGCCGCGGCGGCGGCCACCAGGCCCCGCGTCGTGCGGCGGTCTCGTCTGAGCACGTGTGTTCTCGCTTTCTCCGGAGGACCTGGAGCGGCGCTGTGCGGCCGCCTTCGGGCGCGTACGGATGGTGCCGAGAGAACTCAGGCGCAAGGATTTCCAGAAACGGACGTTTCCATGTGTGTTTCGGGAAGCCAACGAAAAGGGCCTCCGGTCGGCGACACGACCTGTAGGAGCAGGTGCGCCACCAGCCGGAGGCCGGTGAAAGGGAAAATCGAGATCTGTCGGATGGATACGGGCGGCCCGCCCTCACCCCTTGAGCGCGAGGATGTCCGTTCGGGCACGCAAGAGCGTTTCGCGGGTGATGACGACGATCTTCTCGTGCTCCGCGCACGCGGCGTCGGCGGGCAGCCTGTCACCGAGCTGGTCGGTCCTGTCCGTCCCGATGACCGCGAAGCTCCCGTCGCCGAGCTCGAAGATGTCGGGGCACGCCTGGCCACCGACACTTCCGCGCTCGACGGGGGCTACGCCGATACGGCGCACAATGTGCAGGTCGGGACGGTCATCACCGTGAAGGGAATTAGCCACGGCGGACAAACTAGCGCACCGGAAGTGGGCGGCAGGCCCGGACATTTCACTATCTTGACGCCGTCGGCAAAAGGGCTGTTCGAGCGTTAGTCCTCAGGGGGCCGGCCGACGACCCACCACGACTCGCTCTCGTCCAGATCGTCGTTCGCGTCGAGATCCGCGACCAGCGCGTCGACCACCCGGCCGAGCCGGGCCTCCTCGGAGCCCTTCGGGAGGCTCGCACGGTGATGTCTGGTCGCCTCCCAGTACTCGCGCATGGAGCGGCTCTGGAAGACGTAACGCAGGTGGCCGTGGAGCTCGGTGAGGGTGAGGAGCCCGACGTGGTAGCCGTGCAGGGCGTGCTGGTACAGCTCGTTCGCGAAGAGATGACGGCGCTGCAGATCGGGCGACAGCTCCTCCTCGTACGCGTCGAGCACGGGGAGCAGGGAGGGGTCCGCCGTGGCTCGGGCGACGAGTTGTTGATGGTCGCGCCGGTACTGGGTGAGGGCCTCGCGTCGGTGGTCCTGCGCCGTCAACTCCTCGAGCCGGCGCAGGGCCACATGGACGCGGTAGACGGCGATCACGACGCCCGCAGCCTGCACGCCCGCGGCGATGTAGGCCACGGGAACGGAGCGGTGCTGCCTGCCCCCTGCTTTTCTTGTGATCATGAGTGTCCCCGCCTCGGTGTCGCCAATCCACGCGATCGGCGATGGAGAACGACACAACTTTACGTCCAGATTGTCCTGTTGGATCGTCCGGTGTGAAGTGCGGCAGACAGGCTCACTTCGGCATTGCCGGGACCCTGTCCATGCCCAGCATGTCCTCCGTGAGCCCCTTGTGCGCCCCCCTCGGGAGGGCTACGCTTTCGGCGGATCCTGGTCGGACGGGGACACCGTCTCGCCCTTGATGACGCGCGACGACCGCTGTGCGTCGCCCGCCGGGTCGTCCATTTCCTTCGCGGCCCTCGTCTCCGCCTTGAGGATGCGGGCCGCCTTGCCCGCGCTGCGCGTCAGTTCCGGCAATTTCTTCACGCCGATCACGACCGCGATCACGATCAGGACGATGGCGAGCTCACTCAGTCCGAACATGGTCAGTCCTCGCCACCCTCGTCGTCGCCCTCGTCCTCGTCCTCGAAGAAGTCGCCTACCTCGTCGACTACTTCCGCGGCGACCATACCGCCCACCACGCCGACCGCGAGGCCGGCGGCGCCCGCCGCCACGGCCGTGCCCACACCGGGCCCGGAGCGGTGCTCGCCGCCGTGCGCGTACGTGCCGTGATGGTCGACGTGGTGGCCCGTGTGGTGATCGGTGCGGGACTCGACCAGTTCCCGTACCCAGCCGTCCACGATCCCGTTCCAGTCCTGGTGGGCCACGTTCTCGTGGGACACGGTGAAGCGGGTGAGCGCGTCGTGGCCGCCGGAGAAGAGGCCGCCGCGCTTGTCCGCCTCCAGGACCACCTCCATGCCGCCCGGCGCGGCGAGGAAGGTCACCTCGATCTCGTTGACCGCGTGGGCGTACTGGGGCGGCGGCGTCAGCTCGATCTCCTGGTAGAAGGGGAGCTGCTGGCCGGTGCCGCCGATGTGCCCGTACTCCAGGTCGGCGGACGTGAAGCCGAAGCCGAGCTGCCCGAAGGCCTCCAGGATCGCCTCCTGCGCGGGGAGCGGGCCGACGGAGAGCGGGTCCAGGTCGCCCTTGTCCTTGGCGCCCGCGACCGCGAGTTCGGTGCGTACGCCGAGGGCGATGCCGAGCGACTGCCCGTACAGCTCGGTGATCGGCGTCTCCCACGGCAGCGGCACCGTGAACGGCACGCTGTGCTCGGCGCCCGCGGCGAGCCGGAAACCGCCGCCGACCGTGAACCGCTCGAACAGCACGGTGCCGTGGCCCTCGCCGCCCCCGTCCTGTCCGCTCTCCGTCTCGACCCCGGCGATGAGCTCCAGGGTGATGCGCTCGATCTCGAAGTCCCCGCTGCCGCCCTTGAGGTGGACCTGTCCGGAGACGGTGCCGCCGGGGGCGGTGGTCCAGTCGGGGAGAACGGTGTCGACGGTGGGCCCGCCCACGCCGAGCGAACCGAGCAGTCGTTTGAACACCATCGAGGCGTGAACTCCCTTGTAAGCGAAGGAGATGAGGGGATGAAGAGGGAGCGCGGACGTCCGGAAGACGCCCACGTTCTACAGACGTGTAGAAGTATAGGGGGGAGGCGGAACTTTCCGGGAGACCCGCTAGTTTCTACAGTGCTGTAGAAGAACATCTCGATCTGAGGAGCACCCGTGGCCCTGTGGGACCGCATCAAGGAATCCGCGTCGACCATGCAGACGCAGCTGGTGGCGAAGAAGAACGACCTGAAGTCCGGGGCCTTCCGTGACGCCTCCATGGCGATGTGCGCGCTGGTCGCCGCCGCCGACGGCACCATCGACGCCTCGGAGCGCCGCCGCGTCGCGCAGCTCATCATGAGCAACGAGGTGCTGCAGAACTTCGACGCCACCGACCTCCAGAAGCGTTTCGAGGCGAACCTCGACAAGCTGACGGCCGACTTCGACTTCGGCAAGGTCAGCGTGTTGCAGGAGGTCGCCAAGGCGAAGAAGAAGGAGGCCGAGGCCCGCGCCGTCATCCAGATCGGCATCGTCATCGGCGGCGCCGACGGCGACTTCGACAAGACCGAGCAGGGCGTCGTGCGCGAGGCCTGCCAGATGCTCGGTCTGGCGCCGCACGAGTTCGACCTCTAGGCCCACCGGGCGGTGGAGCCGTCTCGCGTCATAGGGGTGTGGCCGCGTGCAGCGTCGCCGCCAGGGTGAACGCGGAGTTGGCGGACGACATGGCGGAGACCGCCGCGCCGCACCCCGCCGTCCACGTGGCGAGCCCCACGGCCGTGAACGCCGTGGCCCGTCCCGGCGCGGTGGGCGGCGGCGACAGGAGCGCGGCGACACGGCGGGGCAGCGGACCAGGAGCGGCGAACGCCGCGAAGACCGGCTCGCGCGCCCCGCCCGACGTCAGCGCCACCTTGCCGATGGCCCGCGCGACCACCGTGCGGTCGCCCACCAGGGAGGCCGCCTCCTCGTCGGCCCACCGCTCCGCCGTGTACGCGACGGCCGAACTCAGCGGACGCAGAAAGGGGTTGGCGCGCGCGGCCAGCCGCACGGTCAGCAGATGACGGTGGTGCCGGGCCGTCAGATGCGTCCGCTCGTGGGCGAACAGGGCGCGCCGTTCCGCGGGCGAGAGCAGGTCGAGCAGCGCGGTGCTGACGACGATCCGGCCGCGCCCGCCTCCGGGCAGCGCGTAGCCGTACGCCTGCGGGTCGGGCAGCACCGCGACCTGCGTGGCGGGCAGGCCGGCGAGCGCGGCGTGGGCGCGGCGGCGCAAGGCGAAGTGGCGCCAGAGCGTGCGGGCGCAGGCGGCGACGACGGCGAGCAGCGCCGGGATCGCCGCCTTGCCCGCGAACTCGTCCTGCGGCACGGCGGCCCGCACCTCGGGGTCCGACCAGCCGTCCGGCAGCGGATTGCCCGGCAGCTGGGCGGTGCCGACCACCATCAACAGAGCGAGGCACACCGTGCTGCACACCGACATCACGGCGGCCACGCACGTCAGCAGCCGGGTCGCGGTGCGCGGATGCAGCCGCTGCGCGGCGAGCCGGGCCACAGGCCAGGCCGTCAGCGGCAGCACCAACGGAAGAAAGACGAAGATGCCCACAGGCTCAGTCCGTGCCTTCCCCGTCGACCGGTCCTGCGCCGCCCGCGTCCGCGCGGCGCAGCAGATCCCGCAGCAATTGCTCGTCGCCCTCGGGCAGCGACGTGACGAAGCTGGCCAGGACCGCCTCCCGGTCCGCCTCCGCGTCCAGCACCTTGCGCATCTTGAACGCGGCGAGCCCGGCCTCGTCGGCCACGGGCGTCCAGACGAACGAGCGCCCCTCGCGCCG
The DNA here is from genome assembly GCF_054963755.1 of Streptomyces sp. EDA2-14. Classification (NCBI taxonomy): domain Bacteria; kingdom Bacillati; phylum Actinomycetota; class Actinomycetes; order Kitasatosporales; family Streptomycetaceae; genus Streptomyces; species Streptomyces sp. EDA2-14. The sequence continues at coordinate 201,305 of NZ_JBUEGE010000005.1, read as the reverse complement.
CCGGGTGACCGCGTCCTTGGCCTGGAGCCGCGCCAGGATCGTCACCACGGTCGTGTAGGCCAGCTCGCCGCCCACCCGGTCGCGCACCCACCCGGCGCTCACCGGCCCGTCCGCCGTCCGCAGGGCCGCGAGGACCTGCGTCTCCAGCTCGCCCTGGGCGCGTCGTGGGGTCCTGTGGCGTGGCGTCGGCACCGGCTCCTCCTGATGGCTGGGTGTGCGGGCCCGTTCATCATCCCTGTTGGCACCCGTGGGGCGGGAGTCAGGTGCGGTGGCGCGGCGTCCGGACGCGGCGGAGAGTGGTCGGGAACGACCGCGCCGGCTCGGGCGTTGTCGGAATGCAGGCAAAGAGAAAGTAAAGCGCGAAGGAGCAGCCGGTTGTCCGCCAGACCGACGGACCCAGCGGGACACAGTCCCCGACCACCCCGCCCCATGATCCATGAGCCCGGCACGCGGCGAGGTGGTGGCACATGCTGAGTGCCGTGCTCGGCCTCCTCGCGGTCCTCGTGCTGACCGCGGGCACCGGCTATTTCGTCGCCCAGGAATTCGCCTACGTCGCGGCCGACCGTCTCGCCCTCGCCCGCGAGGCGGAGGCGGGCGACAAGCGGGCCGCGAAGGCCCTCAAGGTGCTGGAGCGGCTGTCCTTCATGCTGTCGGGCGCCCAGCTCGGCATCACGGTCACCGGACTGGTCGTCGGCTTCCTCGCCGAACCGTCCGTCTCGACCCTGCTGCGCCCCGCCCTCTCCGGGATCGGCATCCCGGACGCCGCGGTGACCGGGATCTCGGTGGTCCTGGCGTTCGTCCTCGCCACGGTCGTCCAGATGGTGCTGGGCGAGCTGGCCCCGAAGAACCTCGCGCTCGCCGTCCCCGAGCGCCTGGCCAAGTCGCTCGCCGGGTCCACGCTCGGCTATCTGAAGGTCGTCGGCCCCGTCGTGCACCTCTTCGACAGCGCCGCGAACAAGCTGCTGCGCAAGGTCGGCATCGAACCCGTCGAGGAGCTGCACCACGGCGCCACCCTGGAGGAGCTCAGCCACCTCATCGGCGAGTCCCATCAGCAGGGCGAGCTGCCCCGCGAGACCGCCACCCTCCTCGACCACGCCCTGGAGTTCAACGAGCGGACCCTGGACCAGGTCCTCGTGCCGCGCGCGGACGCCGTCTTCGTCCGCGCCGGAGCCACGGCCGCCGAGGCCGTCGAGCTGATCGCCAAGCACGGCCACTCGAACTACGCGGTCATGGGCGACCACCCCGACGACGTCACCGGCGTCCTCGGCGTGCGCGAACTGACACCGCTGCCGCAGTCCGCGTACGCGAGCACCACGGCCGAGCAGCTGGCCCGCCGTCCCCTCCTGCTGCCCGACCGGCTGCAGCTCCCCGCCGCCGTCGACCGCATGCGGGAGGCCGACGACGAGTTCGCGGTCGTCCTCGACGAGCACGGCGGGGTGGCAGGCGTCGTCACGTACGAGGACATCGCCGAGGAGCTGGTCGGCGACATCGCCGACGAGACCGACCGCGAGACCCGGCCGGCGGTCCGGGACCCGGACGGTACGGGCTGGGTGATCGACGCGGGCCGCCGCCCCGACGAGATCGCCGAGGCCACCGGCGTCCAGCTGCCCGAGGAGGAGGGCTACGACACCGTGGCGGGCCTCATCGTCGACCGCCTCGGCCGCTTCCCCGCGATCGGCGACCGGATCACGGTCGAGCTGGACGGTGACGGCGGGCACGCGGTCATCGACGTCCGCACCCTCGACCGGCACGTACCGGAGCTCGTCCACCTGACCCGTACACCCGCCACCGATGCGGCGGACGCCGCGGACGGTTCCGGCACCGACGAGGAGCCGCGCTCATGAGCTTCCCCATGGCCCTCTTCATCACGATCCTGCTGCTGATCGGCAGCGGATTCTTCGTCGCCGCCGAGTTCGCCCTCGTCGCCGCCAAACGGCACCGCATGGAGCAGGCCGTCGCATCCGGCGCGCGCGGCGCGAAGGCGGCGCTCGCCGGTATGCGGGAGCTGTCGCTGATGCTCGCCGGCGCCCAGCTCGGCATCACCATCTGCACGCTGGGCCTTGGCTCGATCTCCAAGCCCGCCATCTCGCACGAGCTGGACCCGCTGCTGCACAGCTGGGGCCTGCCCAGCGGGCTGAGCTACGGCGTCTCCTTCGCCTTCGCGATGGTCGTCGTGGTGTTCCTGCACATGGTCGTCGGCGAGATGGCCCCCAAGTCCTGGGCGATCGCGCACCCCGAGCGCTCGGCGATGCTGCTCGCGCCCCCGTTCCGTGCCGTGGTCCGGATCGTCCGCCCGCTGATCTGGGTCCTGAACAAGGTCAGCAACGCACTTGTGCGGATGTGCCGCGTCACGCCGCGCGACGAACTGGCCGAGGTCCACAACCGCGAGCAGCTCACCCACCTCGTCGTCGAGTCCGAGCGGCTCGGCCTGATCAGCAAGGACGACTCCGAGCTGATCACCAGCTCCCTGGTCGAGCCGCTCACCCCTGTCGACGACCTCCAGACCCCGGCCGTGCGGATCTCCTCCGTCCCCGCGGACGCCGACCTCGACGCGATCCTCGCCACGGCGGCGGCCCGCGACCGCAGCCGTCTCCTCGTCCGGGCCGGGGACCGCGTCGTCGGCTCCGTGCACGCCCGCGACGCGCTGATCGCCCGCAGCCGGGGCCGCGCCACCACGGCCGGTGAACTGGCGCGCCCGGTACCCGAGTTGCTGACGACCGACACGGTCGGCCAGGCCATCGAGCAACTCCGCCAGCGCCGCGCCTCGCTCGCCGTCGTCCACGACGACACCGGCCGCCTCACCGGCCTCGTGGCCCTCGACGACCTGCTGGCCCGGTTCACCCACCCGCAGGCGGCGGCCTGAGCGGCGCCGTCAGTCCAGCGACTTCCAGAAGGAGTCGTGGTGCTCCCCGGCGAAGTCGACGGGCCGGATGCCACCCGGCCCCGAGGCGAGGGACTGGACGTTGAGCGCGGACGCGGTGGTGGGCTTCCACGGGGCCCTGCCGTCGCGGGCGAAGTCCGACCAGATGTCGATCATCGCGGCGGACAGGGTCCGCTGGCGCCGGTCGAGCGGCCGGTGGGCTGAGAGGTCGAAGAGGTAAGGGAGGTCGAACGTGTGCATGGCGCCGGCGGGGAACGAGGGCTCGGGGTAGGCCGGATCGGCGTACCAGGGGCTGGGATCGTCGGCGAACTCGTAGGTGTACGTGGGGGTACGGTCGGCCAATGACTGCCCATTGGTCACCGTGGCGCGGCCATGGTCGGCATCGGTGAGCGCCGCCCCGAGGGCGAGCGCGGGGGAGCCGTCGTGGGCGGCGACGGGGTATTCGGCGGCGACCTTCCGCGCCTTCTCCTCGCCGAAGGTGGCTTCGAGCCCGTCGCGGTAGTCGTTCTCGTCGAGAGTGGCGTCCGGGTCTCCAGTGCTCCGCCGCTTGGTCAGCTCCATGCTGTAGACGGCGCCGAGGTTCTCGTCGCGGGTGATGCCCTGGAGGACGGGCACCTTGTTGAACCGGCCGGTGGAGAAGGCCTGACGGGGCGTGCGAGGCAGCAGCTCACCGCCGTACACCGGACCGTAGTGCGGCCCGGTGCCGAAGGGGTGCACCAGTTGTGCGGGGGACGCGGCGCGCCAGTCGTCGATGCCTTGCGTCTTCTCGATGTCCCGCGCCGTCGCCCCGCCCTGCCGCAGCGCGTCGGCCCGCTTCGTCGTCGCGTCGGCCCGAGTGCAGGCGCCGCTCTGCAGGATCACCCGGTCGAACAGCCCGGCCGAGGTGGGGGCGACCAGATGTGCGCAGGTGCTGGTGGCTCCGGCGGACTGGCCGAAGAGGGTGACGTTGTCGGGGTCGCCGCCGAACGCGGCGGCGTTGCGCTGCACCCACCGCAGGGCGGCCTGCTGGTCGAGGAACCCGTAGTTCCCGGACTCGCCGCCCTTCTTCTCCAGCGCGGGGTGGGCGAGGTAGCCCAGGGCGCCCAGCCGGTAGTTGACCGTCACGACCACGACATCGCCCCGGGCGGCGAGCCGCGCGGCCCCGTTCATAGCGCCCTCGCCGTCGGTGTGATCACCGCCGTGCAGATAGACCATGACGGGACGCGGCTGCGACGAACGTCCCTTGGGAGTCGTCACGTTGACGGAGAGGCAGTCCTCGTTGTCCGAGCGCGGGCCGACGGGCGGGACGAGCCCGGTCTGCGGGCAGGCGGGACCGGGCCGGGTGGCGTCCCGGACGCCGTGCCACCGGGCGGCGGGCGCGGTCGGCGCCCATCTGAGCCTGCCGACGGGCGGGGCCGCGTACGGGATCCCTTCGAAGGTGCGGACGGAACCGTCGGCCGAGCCGCGTACGACCCCTGTGTCGGTCCGCACGGTGGTGCCAGTGGTGGCGGTGGCGGTCGCCGCGGTGGCGACGAGGGCTCCGGAGGCGAGGGAGACGGCGATGGCTGCGTGTGCTGTCCGCTTCAACATGCCCATGAACCTAGGGAGTTGTGATCGACGCCGGGAGCCGGGCAGCCACCGTCTCCATGGTGGGGCCAACACCACCTTCGGCGCTCAACCGTCGGCGACGGGACTGCGTCCCCCATGCCGGGGAACACGTAAATCGACATTCGACAGCTGTGTCGAAACGTCGAAGTGGCAGATCAAGGAGAGGCAGACAGGCATGGAGATCTCCGGAATCTTCACCGCGATCGTCGTCGGCATCGTCATCGGCGTGCTGGGGCGCCTGGCCATCCCCGGCAGGCAGCGCATCGGCATCCTGTGGACGCTCTTGGTCGGCATCGTCGCGGCACTCATCGGAACCGCCCTCGCGACTGCCTTCGACGTCGCCGAGACCAAGGGCATCGACTGGATCGAACTCGCCATCCAGATCGGCCTCGCCGCGATCGGTGTGGTGGGCGTGGAGCGGATCAAGGGGCGGCGCTGAGCGGCGCCCATGGACCCTTCACGTTCTACGGACGGCGGACGCCGCGCCGTCAATCCGTAGCGGAATTCGGCTACCCTGGGGCAACGCCCGGCGGAGGAGCACGGATTGAGCAAGGCGACCGGATCGGGGAGCGCGCGCTCCCTGCTGCTCACCGTGCTCGGTGAGTACGTGCTGCCCCGCGGCGTCCCAGTCTGGACCTCGGCGCTGTTGCGCGTCCTGGACGGTCTCGGCGTCGAGGAGAAGGCGGCCCGGCAGGCGCTGAACCGGCTCTCGGCGGGCGGCATCGTCACCGCCGAGCGGTCCGGGCGGCGGGTGCGGTGGGCGCTGACCGAGCACGGCAGGACGCTGCTGAGCGAAGGCGCGGAGCGCATCTACGCCTTCGGCAAGGGGCGGGAGCGCTGGGACGGACGCTGGCTGGTGCTGCTCGTCAGCGTCCCGGAGACGCGCCGCGAGCTGCGGCACCGGCTGCGCACCCGGCTGACCTGGGTGGGCCTCGGCAGCCCCGCGCCCGGCCTGTGGGTGGGGCCGCACGCCGCACGGGAGGCCGAGGCCAAGCAGGTGGTCGAGGAACTGGGCCTCGGGACCGAAGTCTCGTCCTTCTGTGGCCCTTTCGCGGGGATCGGTTCCGAGCGCGACATGGTGGAACAGGCGTGGCGGCTCGGCGATCTGGCCACTCAGTACGAGGAGTTCGTCCGCGCCTTCGCCGGGATGCGCGTCGAGTCCGGCGAGGCGACGCTCCTCGCGCAGATCCGGCTCGTGGACGCGTGGCGCCGCTTCCCGGCCCTCGACCCGCAACTGCCTCTGGAGTTGCTGCCCCCGCACTGGATCGGCGTCCGGGCCGCGAACCTCTTCACCGAACTGCACGAGCGCTGGCACGAGGACGCGCAGCGCCGGTGGAGTCGCCTCACGGCCGACGGCTGACGGCCGGCCGCCGCACTCACTCCTCCAGCTTCAGCCGGTACACGTGTGCCGCGTTCCCCGCCAGGACGAGTCCCGCGGTCGCCTCGTCCGGGCACAGGGCCGCGACGGCGCGGGCGTTCTTCGCGATGCCCGGCACCCCCGGCCAGTCGGTGCCGAAGATCATGCGGCGGGTGAGGCGGTTCCAGTCGTACCGGCTGTAGTACGAGCGCAGCCGGGACGGCGGGAGGCCGGAGAGCTCGATCCAGACCCGTTCGTTGGAGAGGGCCATGAAGGCCGCCGCGTCGTACCACCAGCCGCGCCCGCCGTGCGCGAGCGCGATGTCGAGCCTGCGGAAGTCGCGCAGCACGTCGTCGAGGAAGAGCGGGTCGGCGTACTTGTTGAGCGCGCCGGGGAACGTGCTCGTGCCGCAGTGGACGACGAGCGGGATGCCCGCGGACTGGCACAGCTCGTACGCCGGGTAGAGCCGCCGGTCGTTGGCGGCGACGCCCGCGTGCACGGGATGCAGCTTGCAGGCGACCGCGCCCAGGTCGAGCTGGCGCCGCAACTCCTCCTCGATGGGGTAGTGCAGGTGCGGGTTGATGTTGGCGATCGGCTTGGCCCTGGCCGGATCGTAGGCCGTGAGCGGCAACAGGTCCTCGATGGGCTGAATACCGGTCGTGCGGGGGCTGTACTCCGACAGCAGGAGCGCGATGTCGACGCCCTCGGAGACGAGGTGCCGGTGGAACGCCTCCGGGTCCACCGTGTCGCCGTCGTACACGCGGGCGAGGAGGTCGTGGTCGGCGACGCCCTGCGTCCACTCCTCGTACGTGGGCTTCAGCGTGGACAGGCGCGCCGGGTGGAGATGGACGTCGATCAGCGGGTGTCCGTCCAGCATCAGGTCTCCTCGTGCTCTGCTCGGGAAGCGGTCGGGTCGCCGGTCGCGGTCGTCGGCAGCGCCTCGGTGAAGTGCAGCTCCGCGTAGCCGAGTTCGCTCATCCTCGACTCCCGACGTCAGGTGAGGTGCACGTACTCGTAGTCGAACGGCTTGCCGTTGATGCCCTGGCGCGGCGGGGCGATCCAGGAGGCGATCCGGCCGGGCTCGTGCACGGGCCGCATCAGGGAGCGGATGTACGCCTTGTCCACCTCGGTCGGCAGCCAGGCGCCCTTGCCGTCCTCCCAGGCATCGGGCGTGAGGACGGTGCCGTCGGGCCCCGACTCGATCCCGGCGAAGGCACCGACCTGCCGGTTGAACGCGACGTGCGGCAGATGGAGGCGGCGGTCGACCCCGGCCTCGTCGAGCAGCCGGTTCCAGCGGTTCAGGCCGCTGTGGCAGTCGCGGATGTACTCGCGCCGCAGATCGGTGTTGAGGCCCACGAGCGCCGCTACCTCCCGCTGCCCGAACGCGCCGTCGACCAGCGCGTCGACGAGGTACGAGTCGTCGGTCAAGGTGTGGTCGTCCTTGCGGCGCTCCTCGCCCCAGCGGCCCTTGAGCCCTGAGGTGTAGTAGTTGGCGACGTTCGTCGACGTCTCGGAGCCGAACAGGTCGAGCGAGACCGAGTAGTGGAAGTTGATGTACTTCTGGATGACGTCGAGCGGGATGCCGCCGCGGGCGGTGACGTCGTCGGTGTCGTGTTCGCGCATCAGCTCGGCCGTGCGCCGCACCACCCGGTCGATGCCGGTGGTGCCGACGAACATGTGGTGCGCCTCTTCCTTCAGCATGAACTCACACGTGCGCGACAGCGGATCGAAGGCCGACTCCTTGAGCGTGCCCAACTGGTACTTGCCGTCGCGGTCGGTGAAGTACGTGAACATGAAGAAGGACAGCCAGTCGGGCGTCTCCTCGTTGAACGCGCCCAGGATGCGCGGCGATTCCTCGCTCCCGGAGTTGCGGTGCAGCAGTTCCTCGGCCTCCTCGCGGCCCTCCCGGCCGAAGTGGGCGTGCAGCAGATACACCATCGCCCACAGGTGCCGGCCCTCCTCCACGTTCACCTGGAAGAGATTGCGCAGGTCGTAGAGGCTGGGCGCGGTCGCCCCCAGGTTGCGCTGCTGCTCGACGCTGGCCGGTTCGGTGTCGCCCTGGATGACGATGAGGCGCTGCAGATCGGCCCGGTACTCGCCGGGCACCTGCTGCCAGGCGGGCTCGCCGCGGTGCGCGCCGAAGGCGATACGGCGGTCGGGCTGCGGTTCGGCGAGGAAGACGCCCCAGCGGTAGTCGCGCATCGCCACGTGCCCGAACCGCGCCCAGCCGTCACGCCCGACGTCCACCGCGGTGCGCAGATACACGTCGTCGGTGGGAAGGGTGGGGCCCATGGAGTCCCACCAGGTGAGGAAGTTGGGCTGCCAGGACTCCAGGGCCCGCTGGAGCCTGCGGTCCTCGTGCAGGTCCACATTGTTGGGGATCTTGTCCGTGTAGTCGGCGGTGAGCGCCATCGTCACACCCGCTTCCGGTCGAATTCGGCGCGCTGCCCGGTGCCGTACCTGCGCAGGGCCCCATCCGGGCCCGAGGCGTTCGGGCGGTTGAAGATCCAGTTCTGCCAGGCGGTGAGCCGTCCGAAGATCTTGGTCTCCAGGGTCTCGGGGCCCGCGAAGCGCAGGTTCGCCTCCAGGCCGGTGAGGGCGTCCGGGCTGAACCCGGCCCGCTCCTCCAGGCTGATGCGCACCTCCTCGTCCCAGTCGATGTCGTCGGGGGCGAAGGTGACAAGGCCGAGCCGCTCGGCCGCCACGGCGTCGAGCGGCTGCCCGTCGGCGGCCCGCGCGGCGGCGAGCGACTCCTCGTCGCCGAGGAACCGGGTCTGCAGGCGGCTCAGACCGTTGCTCATGGGCAGCGGGCCGAGGTTCATCGGGCCGACGACGACGGTGGCCGGAGCGGCATCGGGGTCGATCTCCTCGAAGACACCGGCCAGATGGAAGGAACGGTCGGCCGCGAGCACGACCTCCAGGAGCGTCCCGGCGAAGCAACTGCCCGGCTCGACCAGGGCGACGATGCTGCGGCTGCTCAGGTCGAGGCGCTTCAGCGTGCGCTTCAGGTAGAGCGTGATCTCGCGGGCGAGCCAGTCGTCGCCGTGGGCGAGCAGCAGGGCGTCGTGGTCCAGGACGCGGGAGACGTCGCCGCGGCTGCGGAGGACCCAGGTGCCCAACTCCGGTTCGTTGGTGCGCAGATCGAGGACGAGGTCTTCGAGCTGGCGGGCCAGGGCGAGCGACCAGCCTGCGTCCCCCTGCGCGTGCAGGGCGGCGAGATCGGCCGGGGCGTCCTCCCGCGGTCCTTCGAGGGTGATCTCCACGGTGCGGCGGGCGCGGTCGAGGGCCGCGTGCACGTACCCGTAGTCGACCCGGTCGTCGGTCCGTGTCTTCTCCAGCGGGGTGAGGCGGATCCCCCGCGGTTCGCCCGCCGGGCGGTCGGAGCGGGCGGCGGCCTCGGCCGCGCGGGCCGCGACGGCGCCCTCCCACTCCCCGCGCGGCACGGCCTCGTCGACCAGCCGCCACTGCGCCGCCCGCCTGCCGCCCACACCCTCCGGCTTCGTCGCGAAGTAGTCGGCGCGGTCCCGGCGCACGTGCCGCTTGTCGACCAGCCGGGTGAGGCCGCCCGTGCCCGGCAGGACACCGAGCAGCGGCAGCTCGGGCAGCGACACCGTCGACGAACGGTCGTCGACCAACAGGATCCGCTCGCAGGCGAGCGCCAGCTCGTAACCGCCGCCCGACGCCGTGCCGTTGACGGCGGCGAGATAGCTCTGGCCGGAGTGCGCGCAGGCGTCCTCGATGGCGCCCCGCGTCTCGTTGGTGAACTTGCAGAAGTTCACCTTCCAGGCGTGACTCGACGCCGCGAGCATCCGGATGTTCGCCCCCGCGCAGAACACCTTCTCCTTGCCGCTCGTCACCACCACGGCCCGTACCTCGGGGTGCTCGAAGCGCAGCCGCTGCACGGCGTCGTACAGCTCGATGTCGACACCGAGGTCGTACGAGTTCAGCTTCAGCTCGTAGCCGGGGACGAGGCCGGCCTGCTCCGCCACGTCCATGGTGAGCGTGGCCACGGACCCGTCGACCTTCAGCGTCCAGTGGCGGTAGTGCGTCGGGGCGGTCCGGAACTCGACGCTCGGCATGGCGGTTCCCCTCGTCCTCGGACGGTCCTCGGACGGTCCTCGGATGCTCCTCGGATAACACAACACTCCACGCTCGGTTGCAGCAGCGTCAATAACCCGTAGTACGTTTCCCGGTGCGGCTGCGCGCCATCGCGACACCGGGGACACGAAAGGTATGGTCGCGATCATGACGGCCTACAAAACGGTGAACCCCGCGACCGGCGAGACCCTCAAGGAATTCCCCGAGGCGACCGCGAAGCAGATCGAGACCGCGCTGGCGGACTCCCACGCGGCCTACCAGAGTTGGCGCGACTCGTCCGTCGAGACCCGCACCGCGGTGCTGCGGCGCGTCGGCGAGATCTACCAGGAGCGCAAGGACGAGCTCGCCCGCATCATCAGCCTGGAGATGGGCAAGCCGCTCGCCCAGGCCAAGGGCGAGATCGACATCGTCACCAGCATCTACGAGTACTACGCCACCGAGGGCCCCGGCTTCCTCGCCGACGAGGAGCTCTCGGTCAGCGGCGGCGGCACCGCCACCGTGCGCACCGCCCCGCTCGGCTCGCTGCTCGGGATCATGCCGTGGAACTACCCGTACTACCAGGTCGCCCGGTTCGCCGCGCCGAACCTGATGCTCGGCAACACGATCCTGCTCAAGCACGCCCCCAGCTGTCCGCAGTCGGCGCTCGCGATGGAGCAGATCTTCGTCGACGCGGGCCTGCCCACCGGTGCGTACCTCAACATCTTCGCCACCAACGACCAGGTCGCCGACATCATCGCCGACCCGCGCAACCAGGGTGTCTCGCTCACCGGCAGTGAGCGGGCCGGCTCGGCCGTCGCCGAGATCGCGGGCCGCAACCTCAAGAAGTGCGTCCTCGAACTGGGCGGCTCCGACGCGTTCATCCTTCTGGACACCGAGGACGTCGCGAAGACGGCCCGCGCCGCGGCGGGCGGCCGGCTCGGCAACGCGGGCCAGGCCTGCAACTCGCCGAAGCGCTTCCTCGTCCAGGACGGCCTCTACGAGGACTTCGTGCGCGAGCTGACCGCGAACGTCGGAGCGGTGCAGGCCGGCGACCCGCTGGAGCCCGGCACCAAGTTCGGCCCGCTGTCCTCGCGCGCGGCCGCCGACCAGCTGCTCGAACAGATCAAGGACGCCGTCGACAAGGGCGCCACGCTGCACACCGGCGGCGGCCGCGGCGAGGGCCCGGGCGCGTACGTCCAGCCGACCGTGCTGACCGGCATCACGCCCGAAATGCGCGCCTACACCGAGGAGTTGTTCGGCCCCGTCGCCGTCGTCTACTCGGTGTCCGACGAGGACGCCGCCGTCGAGCTGGCCAACAGCTCGCCCTACGGCCTCGGCGGTGCGGTGTGGAGCGGCGACGTCGAGCGCGCCAAGCGCGTCGCCGACCGGCTCGACACCGGCATGGTGTGGATCAACGGCTTCGCCGGCACCCAGGCAGACCTGCCCTTCGGCGGCGTCAAGCGCTCCGGCATCGGCCGTGAGCTGGGCAAGTACGGAATGGCGGAGTTCGCGAACAAGAAGCTGATCCGCGTCCAGGGCTGATCCGCGTCCAGGGCTGATCCGCGTCCAGGGCTGATCGGCTGAGCGGCCACCCGGCCCGTCCTCGCACGTCAGGGGCGGGCCGGACGGCCGTGACGCTACTTCCGGCGGCTACTTCCGGCGCCGGAAGAACAGCAGCACCCGCGTCACCATGAGGCCGAGGACCACCACGCCCGCCGTGATCTGGAGCCAGCGCGGGACCGCGTCCAGCATCGGCAGGTACAGCGCGAGCGGCGTCATGGGCACCCACCTGATCGGCGTCGGGTTCGGGGACGGGGTCGCGACGCTACCAAGGCGGGCGCGGGACGGAAGCCCCCGCGCGGTGGCTCGGCGCGCCGCGCGGTACGCTGTGCGCGGCGGTGGTCGCGATCACCGTACGGCGGTGGGGCCCGCCGTACTCCAACCGCGGCGACGACGCCGCCAACGGTCCCTACTTGCGACGACGCGCACCCGTACCGTGTGCCCGGCGAGTAGGAGACATCCGTGGGAGAGGCCCGCACCCCAATGCTGAACGAACCCGTCGACCCGGACGTGGAGCTGCACACGCCCGTCCGCCGCAGACCCGCATGGCAGGGTCAGGGGCCCGTCGTCGCCGTCGTCTCCCTCGGCGGAGCCGTCGGCGCGAGCGCCCGCTACGGCGCGACCCTGCTGTGGCCCACGGCGACCGGCGCCTTCCCCTGGACGACCCTCGTCGTCAACGCGATCGGCTGCGCGGTCATAGGCGTCTTCATGGTCGTCATCTCCGACGTGTGGGCGGCCCACCGATTGGTCCGGCCGTTCTTCGGCACCGGCGTCCTCGGCGGCTTCACGACCTTCTCCACGTACGCCGTGGACATCCAGAATTTGATCGACGAAGGCCACCCGCGCACCGCTCTCGGCTACCTCGCCCTGACGGTGTGCGTGGCGCTCGCGTCGGTGTGGGCCGCGGCGCACCTGACCCGCCGCGCCATCGAACGGAGGAAGCGGTGATGACATCCGCGAACCAGTCCCGCCTGACCGGCACCGCCCTGCGCGTCACGATCTTCATCGGCGAGAACGACACCTGGCACCACAAGCCCGTGTACGCCGAGATCGTGCACCGCGCGCACGCCGAGGGCCTCGCGGGCGCCTCCGTCTTCCGCGGCATCGAGGGCTTCGGCGCCTCCTCGCTCATCCACACCAGCCGGCTGCTCTCGCTGAGCGAGGACCTGCCGGTGGCCGTGATCATCGTCGACACCGAGGACCGGATCCGGGCCTTCCTGCCGCGGATCGACGAACTCGTCGCCGAAGGTCTCGTGATCCTCGACGACTGCGAGGTCATCCGCTACGTGGGACGGGAAGCGAAGGAAGCGGACGAGGGCGGGGGCGGCGCGTGAACTGGCTGTTGGTGATCGTGGGCGCGATGGTCGGCGCCCCCCTGCGCTATCTCACCGACCGGGCCGTCCAGTCCCGGCACGACACGGTGTTCCCCTGGGGAACGTTCGCCGTCAACGTGACGGGCTCCCTGATCCTCGGCTTCCTCACCGGCGCCGTCGCGGCCGGTGGCGCCTCCTCCCGGGTGCAGCTGCTGATCGGCACGGGCCTGTGCGGGGCGTTGACGACGTACTCCACGTTCTCGTACGAGACGCTGCGCCTGGCCGAGGGCGGGGCGCGCTTCTACGCCGCCGTCAATGTCGTCGGCAGCATCGCCGCCGGACTCGGCGCCGCCTTCACCGGCGCGGCGCTCGCGGCGGCCGTCTGGGCATGAGGGGGACGGGCCACTGCCCCCCCCATGAGGCATGATCGGGGCCATGGAGCATCCGCGTCTGCCGAGCACCGAGTCCGCTGTGGCGGCGGTGCGTGAGATCGCCCGGGAGTACAACCTGGACGTGGCCGTCACCGACGACATCGGTGCCGACCAGACGTCCCGCCGCGCCTCGGCCGGGGCGTTCGTGGTGACCGATCCGGACGGCTCGCTGCCGCACGAGGCGCTCGTCGAGCTGGGCGGAACTCCTGCCGTGACCGTCCGGATCTTCCCGGAGGACGACGCGCGGATCACGGTCGAGAACATCGACTTCGAGGACGTGCCCCGGGACGCCGTCCCGGCGTTCCTGCGCTCCGTCTACGGCGGACTGGCCCATGTGAGGCGGAGGGCCTTCCCTCCTGCCCTGTGGCTGATCGTCCCCCTGCCCGGTGACGAGACCTACAAGGAGCTGATCCCGCCGGTCGCGCTCAGCCCCTGGCTCGCCCGCCACGTCCGCGGCTAGGACGGATCCCGCCGCAGGAACGTCGCCCCGCGGTCAGGCCGCGACGGCCAGCTGCCCGACGAGGGTCGGGTACGTGCGGTGCGGGGCCACGACGCCGCCGTCGGGCCGCAGCTCACCCGTGTCGTCGAAGACGATCGTGCCGTCGCAGCACAGGCTCCAGCCCTGCTCCGGGTGGGCGGCGACGACGTGCTCGGGGTTCGGGCACGCGGGGTGGTGGAAACACATGGCGAACCTCCGGGGCGGTCGGTGGTGCGGCCCTGGCGGGCCGCTTCCCTGTGTCGACGATGCGCCCGTCCGGCCGCGCGGAACAGACCGGGGCGCCGACTGTGACAGCTCCCGGACACTCCCGGAACCGTTCCACGACCGCCGTACCCGCCCGGTGTCGTAAGAGACGCGTCAAGGGCGTGTCCGGCGCCGTATGGGAGCCGTCAAGGGAGCGTGAAACCGGCTCTGACCGGGGGTTTCCTCTGAGTGTCAGTTTCACGTCACGACCTTCACCCAGGGAGCTCACGATGGCCGACGTGGCCTTCGTCGTCACCACGATCGCGGTCTTCGCGCTGGTGGCCCTCGTCGCCAAGGGGGTGACCAAGCTGTGACCGCCGAGAACATCGTCGGCCTCGTCGTGGCCGTCGCCCTCCTGGGCTATCTCGTCCTCGCCCTCATCTACCCGGAGAGGTTCTGAAGCCCGACATGAGCCCCGAACTCGCCGGCGTGCTCCAACTGCTCGCGCTCATAGCGGCGCTCGCACTGGCGTACCGCCCCCTGGGCGACTACATGGCCCGGGTCTACTCCTCCGCCAAGCACCTCCGGGTGGAGAAGTGGATCTACAAGGGCATCGGCGCCAACCCCGACGCCGAGATGCGCTGGACCGCCTATCTGCGTGGCGTCCTCGCCTTCTCGGCCGTGAGCGTCCTCTTCCTGTACCTGCTCCAGCGGATCCAGGGCAGCCTGCCCGGCTCGCTCGGCTTCACGTCCATCGACCCGGACCAGGCCTTCAACACGGCCGCGTCCTTCGTCGCCAACACCAACTGGCAGTCGTACGCGGGCGAACAGTCCATGGGTCACGTCGTGCAGACCGGCGGCCTCGCGGTGCAGAACTTCGTCTCGGCGGCCGTGGGGGTCGCCGTGGCGGTGGCCCTGGTGCGCGGCTTCGCCCGCTCGCGCACCGGTGAACTGGGCAACTTCTGGTCCGACCTGGTGCGCGGCACCGTCCGCATCCTGATCCCGATCTCCGTGATCGGCGCGCTGGTCCTCGTCGCCTGCGGCGCCATCCAGAACTTCTCCGGCATCCACTCGGTCGGTCAGTTCATGGGTGGCTCGCAGCAGTGGAACGGCGGCGCCGTCGCATCCCAGGAGGTCATCAAGGAGCTGGGCACCAACGGCGGCGGCTACTTCAACGCCAACTCGGCCCACCCCTTCGAGAACCCCACCGGATTCTCGAACCTCTTCGAGATCTTCCTGATCCTCGTCATCCCCTTCGCCCTCACCCGCACCTTCGGCACGATGGTCGGCTCGGTGAAGCAGGGCTACGCGATCCTCGCCACGATGGCGACCATCTGGGTCGGCTTCGTCGCCCTGATGATGTGGACCGAGTTCTCCCACCACGGCCCCGCCTTCGACGCCGCGGGCGGCGCCATGGAGGGCAAGGAGACCCGCTTCGGCATCGGAGCGTCGTCGATCTTC
The DNA here is from genome assembly GCF_054963755.1 of Streptomyces sp. EDA2-14. NCBI lineage: Bacteria > Bacillati > Actinomycetota > Actinomycetes > Kitasatosporales > Streptomycetaceae > Streptomyces > Streptomyces sp. EDA2-14. The sequence goes on along the minus strand of NZ_JBUEGE010000005.1, from coordinate 185,956 downwards.
GCCGTCTCCACGACGCTCACCTCGACCGGAGCCGTCAACTCCTTCCACTCCTCCTACACCGGCTTCGGCGGCGGACTCACCATGCTCGGCATGCAGCTCGGCGAGATCGCGCCCGGCGGCACCGGTTCCGGCCTCTACGGCATGCTGATCATGGCGGTCATCGCGGTGTTCATCGCGGGCCTGATGGTCGGCCGCACCCCCGAGTACCTCGGCAAGAAGATCGGCACCCGCGAGATCAAGTTCGCGGCCTGCTACATCCTGATCACCCCGGCCCTCGTCCTCGTCTTCACGGCGCTCGCGATGGCCCTGCCGACCCCGCCGAACTCCATGCTCAACTCCGGCGCGCACGGCTTCTCCGAGATCCTGTACGCGTACACGTCCGGCGCCAACAACAACGGGTCCGCCTTCGCGGGCCTCGCCGCCGACACCCAGTGGTTCAACACCACGATCGGCCTCGCCATGCTGCTCGGCCGCTTCCTGCCGATGGTGTTCGTGCTCGCGCTCGCCGGATCGCTGGCCGAGCAGAAGCCGATCCCCGAGACGGCAGGCACCCTGCGCACCAACAAGCCGCTGTTCACCGGACTCCTGGTGGGCACGCTCCTGATCATCACCGGTCTGACGTACTTCCCGGCGCTCGCGCTCGGCCCGCTCGCGGAAGGGCTCGCGTCATGACCGTACGTACTGAGGGACCTGAGGAAACCGAGGACGAGATGTCCACTGCGACACCCACCAGGGCGCCCCACCAGGACGTGCCCACCGGGCACAAGTCCCGGCAAGACGGAGCCGGCAAGGTCGGCGCGGGCCTGTTCGACCCCAAGCAGCTGCTGAAGTCGCTGCCCGACGCCTGCCGCAAGCTCGACCCGCGCGTCATGGTCAAGTCGCCCGTGATGTTCGTGGTGCTGATCGGGTCCGTCCTGACGACGGCGTTCTCCTTCACGGACCCCACCGACTGGTTCGGCTGGGCGATCAGCGCCTGGCTGTGGCTCACGGTGATCTTCGCGAACCTGGCGGAGGCCGTCGCCGAGGGCCGCGGCAAGGCGCAGGCCGACACGCTGCGCAAGGCGAAGACCGACACGGTGGCCCGCAGGCTCACCGGCTCCGCCGAGGAGCAGGTGCCGGGTACGCAGCTCAAGGTCGGCGACCGCGTCGTGTGCGAGGCCGGCGACATCATCCCCGGCGACGGTGACGTCGTCGAGGGCGTGGCCTCCGTCGACGAGTCCGCCATCACCGGCGAGTCCGCCCCGGTCATCCGCGAGTCCGGCGGCGACCGGTCCGCGGTCACCGGCGGTACGAAGGTGCTCTCCGACCGCATCGTCGTCAAGATCACGGCGAAGCCCGGCGAGACCTTCATCGACCGCATGATCAACCTGGTCGAGGGCGCGGCCCGGCAGAAGACCCCCAACGAGATCGCGCTGAACATCCTCCTCGCGTCCCTCACCATCGTCTTCCTGCTCGCCGTGGCCACCCTGCCGCCGTTCGCCACTTACGCGGGCAAGCACCTCAACATGGTCGTCCTCGTCGCCCTGTTGGTGTGCCTGATCCCGACCACCATCGGTGCCCTGCTCTCCGCGATCGGCATCGCGGGCATGGACCGCCTCGTTCAGCGCAATGTGCTCGCCATGTCCGGCCGCGCGGTTGAGGCCGCCGGAGACGTGTCCACCCTGCTGCTCGACAAGACCGGCACCATCACCCTCGGCAACCGCCAGGCCGCCGAGTTCCTGCCGGTGCGCGGCACCACCGAGGCCGAGGTCGCCGACGCCGCGCAACTCTCCTCGCTGGCCGACGAGACACCCGAGGGCCGCTCCGTCGTCGTCCTCGCCAAGGAGAAGTACGGACTGCGCGAACGGCACCAGGGCGAGCTGACCGGCGCCGAGTGGATCGAGTTCACCGCCCAGACCCGGATGTCCGGCGTGGACGTCGACGGACGCAAGATCCGCAAGGGCGCGACCGGCTCCGTCATGGCCTGGGTCGAGGAGCGTGGCGGCGAGGTCGCCGAGGACGCACAGGAACTCAACGACCGCATTTCACAGGCTGGTGGCACGCCGCTGCTGGTGGCCGTGGAGGACGCCGAGGGAGTCCGCGTCCTGGGAGTCATCCACCTCAAGGACGTCGTCAAGGACGGCATGCGCGAACGGTTCACCGAGCTGCGCCGCATGGGCATCAAGACCGTCATGATCACGGGCGACAACCCGCTGACCGCCAAGGCGATCGCCGAGGAGGCGGGTGTCGACGACTTCCTCGCCGAGGCGACTCCCGAGGACAAGATGGCCCTCATCAAGCGGGAGCAGGCGGGCGGCAAGCTTGTCGCGATGACCGGCGACGGCACCAACGACGCCCCGGCCCTCGCCCAGGCGGACGTCGGCGTCGCGATGAACACGGGAACGTCGGCCGCGAAGGAGGCCGGCAACATGGTCGACCTCGACTCCAACCCGACCAAGCTCATCGAGATCGTCGAGATCGGCAAGCAACTCCTCATCACCCGAGGCGCGTTGACCACGTTCTCGATCGCCAACGACGTCGCTAAGTACTTCGCGATCATCCCGGCCCTGTTCGCGGCGGTCTACCCCGGCCTGGAGACGCTGAACATCATGCAGCTGTCCTCGCCGAACTCCGCGATCCTGTCCGCCGTCATCTTCAACGCGCTCATCATCATCGCGCTGGTGCCGCTCGCCCTGAAGGGCGTCCAGTACCGGCCGGTGAGCGCGGACCGGCTGCTCCGACGCAACCTCGCGATCTACGGACTCGGCGGGCTCGTCGCGCCCTTCGTCGGCATCAAGCTCATCGACCTCCTCATCTCCCTCGTCCCCGGCCTTTGACCCGCAGAAAGCGTGCTGATCACCATGAACAACGCGGTAGGAAACACGGGCCGGTTGCTGTGGGCGGGGCTGCGCGCCCTGATCGTCCTCACCGTCGTGTGCGGCGTGCTCTACCCGCTCGCGATCACGGGCGTCGCGCAGGCGGCCTTCCACGACAAGGCCAACGGCTCGGAGATCACATCCGAGGGCAAGGTCGTCGGCTCCTCCCTCATCGGCCAGCGGTATCTCACCAAGGACGGCAAGCCGGACCTGAAGTGGTTCCAGCCCCGGCCGTCCAACGGGCTCGGGGAGAACAGCGTCAACACCCAGTACAAGCTGCTCATCTCCGGTGCCACCAACCTGGCCGGTGACAGCAAGGAGCTCGTCAAGCAGGTCGACGCCGCCAAGGCCGCCGTCGTCAAGGACAACTCCACGGCGACGTACACGGTGCGACCCTCCGACATACCGGCCGACGCCGTCACCTCCTCGGGCTCGGGCCTCGACCCGGCGATCTCGCCCGAGTACGCCGACCTCCAGGTGCACCGGATCGCGGAGCGCAACCACCTCTCCGTCGCGCGGGTGCAGAAGCTCGTCGACGCGCACAAGGACGGCAGGACCCTCGGCTTCATGGGTGAGCCGCAGGTCAATGTCCTCGAACTCAACGTCGCGCTCAAGCAGGTGACGGCGGAGAGCTGACCAGCCCCCGACGGCCGAGGGCCTGACGGAACCGGCCGGGAGCCGGCGGACCGGGAACGCGCTCCCGGTCCGCCGGCTCCCGGCCGGGCGTCACAGCTGGCCGGGGAGAATGAAGATCAGCCAGGTGGCGAGCGGGGCGATCAGCGTCATGCTGAGGCCCCATGTCATCAGCCGTCGGAACACGGTGTCCCGCATCTCCTCCGGGGCACTGGCGACGGTCAGCGCGCCGCTCGTGGAGAACGGCGAGGAGTCCACCACCGAGGACGAGATCGCCAGGGCGCTGATCATGCCGATGGCGCCGATCTCGCCGCCCGCCAGGAACGGGACGGCCAGCGGGATGAGGGCGCCGAGGATGCCGGTGGTGGAGGCGAACGCGGACACCACACCGCCGATCACGCAGATCAGCAGCGCCGACACCAGGGGAGTGCCGAGATCGCTGACGCTCTCGCCCGCCCACTTGATGGTGCCCATCTTGTCCATGAGGCTGACGTACATCACGATGCCGCACACCAGCAGGACCGTCGGCCAGGCGCAGCGCTCCACTGCGCCCTTCGCGGAAGCGGGGGAGACGAGGCACAGGACCGCGGAGACGACGAAGGCCATCAGACCGACGTCGAGGTCGAAGGTGAGCGAGCCGACCGCGAGGCTGATCACCCCGAGCACGGTGAGCGCGCGGACGGGGTCGAGCCGCATCACCTCCTCCTCGGCCGGGGCCGTCCCTCCGCCCTGCGCCGGGACCCGGTGGGCCGTGGGGGCCGGAGCGGTCGCGGTCGCGGTGCCGTCGCCCGGCCCCGCGCCGTCCGCGGGGACCGGGACCCGGCCCGCCACCACCGCGTCACCGTCGTCGTCCGGCGCGGGGCCCGCCCCGGACGACGACGTGGCGCCGCCCGGATGCGTGGAGGGGGTCTCGACGCGTCGGCCGATCAGCTTGCGCCCGCCGAACAGGAAGAAGACGACGACGCTGAGCGCCAGGTTGAAGAGGAACGAGCCGAGGAAGAGCATCCCCGAACTGCCCGGCAGATCCTCGCGCTGCACCACGCCGTTGGTGATGGTGCCGAAGATGCTGATCGGGGAGAATCCGCCGGCGCTCGCGCCGTTGATGATGAGCAGACCCATCAGGATCGGGTTGATCTTGTGGCGTACGACGAAGCCCATGCCGATGGGGGCCATGATGCCCACGGCGCCGGGCACGACCGCGCCGGATGCCGTCAGCGCCGCGGTGATCAGGAACATCACCCACGGGATCAGGGCGATCCTGCCGCGCACGGCACGGGTCGAGGCCTGTACGAGCCAGTCCACGGTGCCGTTGTTCTTGGCGATCGCGAACAGCAGAGTGACACCTACGAGCACCACGAACAGGTCGCCGGGAAATCCGGCGAAAATATCGTCGGCCGACTCACCGGCGACGGCCGTGCCGACGACGAACGCGGCGACGATGGCGAGAACGCCCATGTGCACCTTGGAGAAGGTTGCAATGACGAACACGAGCACGAGGCCGATGATGGAGATGACTTGATCTGACACGAGGCTTCCTCGCCTTCGGTCGGTGGTCACCACACATTCAGGACATTCCGGGATCCGGAATCTGCGTTTCGGGTTGGGGCGAGAGTATGGAAGCGGGCGTGACGACTCGTCAAGACATGTCACATGAGGCCGAGTTCAGCCACGGGTGAGGTGTCAGGAGATTCGGGCGCTGATGGTCCGGGCCGCCGCCTGCACCAGTTCCCCGAAGGTCTCGGTCGCGTCCGCAGTCATCCGGCTGGTCGGGACATTGACGCTGACGCTCGCCACCGGCAGCCCTTCGGAACCGATCACCGCGGACGCCACCGCCGAAACGTCCGTGCGCCACTCGCCGCCGTTCGTCGCATAGCCGCGCGCCCTGATCTCCCGTACCTCCGCGAGGAGTTCGGCACGGTCGGTGACGGTGGTGCCGGTGTAGCGCGGCAGTCCGGAGTCGAGGTACCGCTCGATCGCGTCGTCCGGGTCGGCGGCCAGCACGGCCTTCCCGTTGGCCGAGGCATGCATCGGCAGATCCTGGCCGAGCGGCAGGATGATGCGCACCGCCTTGGTGGTCTGGAGCCGCTCGACCAGTAGCACCCTGCCGCCCTCCCGGACCGCCAGGTGCACCGTCTCGTCGGTCTGCCGGCGCAGCTCCTCCATCACCGGCAGCGCCGCGTCGCGCAGCCCCAACTCGTCCGTCGCGTGCCGCCCGACGTGCAGCGCCTTGGTGGTCACGACCCAGCGGGTGGGGGTGCCGCCGGCCGGGCGGATCCACCCCGTGCTGTGCAGCGTGACCAGCGAGCGCTGGACCGAACTCTTCGGCAGGTCGAGGGCCCTGGCGAGATCGGCCACGCCGACGGGCTGACGGGCCGCCACTTCCTCGAGCGCCCGCAGGGTGTTGGCGACGTTCTGCATCATCGCGAGTCCTTACGCGTCCGTTGATCGCAACCGGCAGCCCTTGCACGGCCGTTGACTCGTTGGCGAGGGGAAGCCTACGCTCCACGTGCCGCTCAACGGTACGGCGTGCCACCTCACGGCACAACACCTTTGAGGAGTCGACCGCATGACGCTCCGCACCGGCCGCCACTTCCTGCAGATCCCCGGCCCCACCAACGTCCCCGACCGGGTGCTGCGCGCCATGTCGGCGCCCACCATCGACCATCGAGGACCCGAGTTCGCCGAGCTGACGAAGCGTCTGCTCAAGGCGCTGGGGCCGGTGTTCGGCACGACGGGCCCCGTGGTCGTCTATCCGGCTTCGGGGACCGGCGCCTGGGAGGCCGCGCTCGTCAACACGCTCAGCCCCGGCGACCGCGTGCTGTCCTTCGAGACCGGCCACTTCGCCGTGCTCTGGCGGGAGATGGCCCGCACCCTGGGCCTCGACGCCGACACCGACGCCGTTCCCGGCGACTGGCGGCACGGGGCCGACCCGGAGGTGCTCGCCGAGCGGCTCGCCGCCGACACCGCCCACCGCATCAAGGCGGTCTGCGTCGTCCACAACGAGACATCGACCGGAGTCACCAGCCGCATCCCCGAACTGCGCGCGGCCATCGACTCCGTGGGCCACCCGGCCCTGCTGTTCGTCGACACCATCTCCTCGCTCGGCTCCATCGACTACCGGCACGACGAGTGGGGCGTCGACGTCACCGTCGCCGGATCGCAGAAGGGGCTGATGCTGCCGCCGGGCCTCAGCTTCAACGCCGTCAGCGACAAGGCCCTCGCCGCCGCCGGGACCGCCCGGCTGCCCAAGTCCTTCTGGAGCTGGCAGCCCGTCATCGACGCCAATGCCAAGGGCGCCTTCCCGTACACCCCCGCCACCAACCTCCTCTACGGCCTCGACGAGGCGCTGCGCATGCTGGCGGAGGAGGGCCTCGGACACGTCTTCGCGCGGCACGCCCGGCATGCCGCCGCCACTCGCGCCGCCGTGCGGGGCTGGGGACTCGACGTGCTGTGCGCGGACGAGCGCGAGCACTCCGGCTCGCTGACCGCCGTACTGATGCCCGCCGGACACGACGCGGACAAGCTCCGCAAGATCGTCCTGGAACGCTTCGACATGTCACTCGGCGCCGGACTCGGACAGCTCGCGGGACGGGTCTTCCGCATCGGCCACCTCGGCCACTTCAACGACCTGACCCTCGCGGGCACCCTCTCCGGTGTGCAGATGGGGCTCGAACTCGCAGGAGTGCCCATCGAGCGGGGCGGCCTGGAGGCGGCATTGGACGTGCTGCGATGACGGCCCCCGGAGACATCCGCGCCGCCGCTCCCACCGGCGCGGCCAGGACCACCGCCCGCGACCTCGAAGCCGCGCTCCGCCGCGACCTCGACGGCGAGGTCGCCTTCGACGACTACACCCGCCACCTGTTCTCGCGCGACGCCAGCATGTATGCCATCGAGCCGCGCGGCGTCGTCTTCCCGCGGCACGCGGGTGACATACAGGCCGCGGTCGCGGCGGCGGCCGAGCACGGTGTGCCGCTCGTGCCGCGCGGCGCCGGGACCAGCCTGGCCGGGCAGACCGTGGGCCCCGGACTCGTCCTCGACCTGTCCCGCCACATGCACCGCATCGTCGAACTCGATCCCGAGGCGCGCACCGCGCTCGTCGAACCCGGCGTCGTCCAGGACCAGTTGAACCGGGCCGCCGCACCGCACGGCCTGATGTTCGGCCCGGACACCTCCACCAGCAACCGCGCCACCATCGGCGGCATGGCGGGCAACAACTCCGCGGGCAGCGGATCGATCCGCTACGGCATGACCATCGAACACGTACGCGAGATGGACGTCGTGCTCTCCGACGCGAGTACGGCACGCCTTGCCCCCGTCGACGAGGAGGAGCGGGCCCGGCGCGCCGGTCTCGACACCCTGGAGGGGCGGATCCACCGCGAACTCCCCGAGATCGTGCGCGCCCACGCCGCGTCCATCGCCTCGGACTTCCCCGCGTACTGGCGCCGCTCCGGCGGCTACCGCCTCGACCGGCTCGCCGGGTTCTCCGGCGCCGGCCACCACGGCTCCGGCGACGGCCGCTTTGACCTCGCGAAGTTCGTCGTCGGCTCGGAAGGTACCCTCGTCGTGGCCACCCGCGCCCTCGTCGACCTCGTGCCCAAGCCCGCTCGCACGGTCATCGCCGTCGGCCACTTCACCTCCGTCGCCGGGGCCGTCGAGGCCACCGAGGACGCGCTCGCCTGCGATCCGGCCGCCGTCGAGATGATGGACCGGACGATCCTCGACCTCTCCCGGCAGAAGATCGAGTACGCCTCGCTCGGCAGCATCCTCGAAGGCGACCCGGAGGCCCTCCTCTTCGTCAGCTTCACCGGCGACGACGAGGCCCAACTCATCGGCCGCCTAAGGAAGTTGACCGCACTGTGGAAGCGGCACGGCCACGGATACCACACCCTCCAGGCCGTCACCCCCGCCCAGCAGTCCGGGCTGCTCAAGGTCCGCAAGTCCAGCCTCGGCCTGCTGATGGCGGCGAGCGAAGGGACCCGCCGCCCGCTCGCCTTCATCGAGGACACCGCGGTCGACCCCGTGCACCTCGCCGCGTACACCCGCCGCTTCAAACAGATCCTGGACCGGCACGGCCTCAACGCCGGTTTCTACGGCCACTGTTCGGTCGGCTGCCTGCACATCAGGCCCTTCGTCGACGTCGCCGACCCCGACCAGGTGCGCACGATGCGGACGGTCGCCGAGGAGATCAAGGAGCTGGTACGGGAGTACGGCGGCGTCAACTCCAGCGAGCACGGCGACGGACTCGCCCGCAGCGAGTTCAACCGCGAACTGTACGGCGACGACCTCTACGAGGCGATGCGCGAGGTCAAGGGCCTCTTCGACCCGGACAACCGGCTGAACCCCGGAAAGATCGTCGACGCACCGGCGATGACCGAACACCTCCGCGACGCCGCCCTGCCACCCGCGCCGCCCCTGCGGACCCACCTCGACTTCGAGGTCGTCGGCGGAGGCGGCGGCATGCGGGGCGCCGCCGACCGCTGCATGAACATCGGCCTGTGCCGCAAGAGCGACGCGGGCGCCATGTGCCCCTCGTACATGGTCACCAAGCACGAGGCCGACTCCACGCGCGGCCGGGCGAACGCCCTCGTCAAGGCGCTCTCGGAGCCCGACCCGAAGGCCGCGCTCGGCGACGAGCGGCTGCACGAGGTCCTCGACCTGTGCCTGATGTGCAAGGCGTGCAAGAGCGAGTGCCCGCTCGGCGTCGACATGGCCACGCTCAAGGCCGAGACACTCGCACACCATCACGAGCGGCACGGCACACCACTGCGGTCGCGGGTGTTCGGCGCCATCCGCCGCCTCAACCGCCTCGGATCGGCGACCGCGCCCCTCTCCAACCTCCCGCTGCCCCGCCGACTGCTGGAGCGCGCGCTCGGCATCGCCGCCGCCCGGCCGCTGCCGGTGTTCGCCCGCCGCAACCTGGTCTCCTGGTTCCGCCGCAGGCCGGCGACGGTCGCGGGCAGTCAGGGCACCGTCACCCTGCTCGCCGACTCCTTCACCACCTACACCGACCCCGATGTCGGCCGGGCCGCCGTCGAACTCCTCGAACGGGCGGGCTGGCAGGTGCGGTTGGAGAGCGGCGGCTGCTGCGGCCGCGCCGCCTTCTCCAAGGGGCTGCTCGACCAGGCGAAGGCACAGGCGGGTGATCTCGTGCACCGACTCGCGGACGCGGGCGACGGACCCATCGTCGGCTGCGAACCCTCCTGCCTGCTGACCCTGCGCGACGAACACCGCGCCCTGCTTCCCGGCGACCCCGCCGTCGCCGACGTGTCAGGCCGGGTGCGGCAGATAGAAGAGCTGCTCACCGAGGCGATCGACGACGGCAGGCTCCGGCTGCGCGACGACGTGCGGCCCGCGGGCCACCGCATCGTCTTCCACGGCCACTGCCACCAGAAGGCCGAGGTCGGCACGGCGGCCACCGTCGCACTCCTCCAGCGCATCCCCGGCGCCGAGGTCGTCGAGCTCGACGCCGGATGCTGCGGAATGGCGGGCTCGTTCGGCTTCGAGGCCGAGCACTACGACACGTCCATGGCGGTCGGCGAGGACCGGCTCTTCCCGGCGGTCAGGGCCGAACCCGGCGACACCGTCCTCGCCGCCACCGGAGTCTCCTGCCGCCAGCAGATCCACCACGGCACCGGACGTGGCGCGCAGCACCCGCTGCAACTGCTGCGGGAGGCGCTGCGATGACCGGCGCACCGGGAGCCCTGGACGGCGTCCGCATCCTCGACCTCTCCCAGGTCATGGCGGGCCCGTACTGCACGATGCTGCTCGCCGACCTCGGCGCGGACGTCATCAAGGTCGAGTCACCACGGGGCGGCGACCAGACCCGCACGTCCATGGGCACGCCACGGCCCGGCAGCGACACCCCGGCCTTCCACGCCCTCAACCGCAACAAGCGCAGTGTCACCCTCGACCTGCGCACCGACGCCGACCGCGCGGAGTTCCTCCGGCTCGCCGCCGACGCCGAAGTGGTGGTGGAGAACTTCCGCCCCGGCGTCGTCGACCGCCTCGGCGTCGGCTACGAAGCCGTCCGCGAGGTCAGGCCCGACATCGTCTACGCATCGATCTCCGGCTTCGGCCAGTACGGGCCGTACGCCGACCGCCCCGGCTACGACCTCATCGCCCAGGGCATGGCCGGTGCCGTCAGTGTCACCGGCGACCCGGAAGGGCCACCCGTCAAGTGCGGGCTCCCGGTCGGTGACCTCGGGGCGGGCATGCTGTGCGCGCTGAGCATCGCCGCCGCACACGTCCACCGGCTGCGCACGGGGGAGGGCCAGTACCTCGAAACATCGCTCTACGAGGCGGTGCTGGCGATGTCCGTCTGGGAGTCGGTCGAGTACTTCTCCGGCGGCGAACCCCCGCAGCGCCTCGGCTCGGCACACCGGATGTCCGCGCCCTACCAGGTCGTCCGCACCAAGGACGGCCATGCCACCGTCGCAGCCAACAACCAGCGCCTGTGGCTGCGGCTGTGCGAGGCCCTCGGCCTCCAACACCTGGCGGACGACGAACGGTTCGCCACCAACACCGACCGGATGCGCCACCGCGCCGAACTCATCGCCCTCCTGGAGGGACGGCTCGCGGCCACCAGCACCGAGGAGTGCGTGGACCTGCTCCTCGCCGCGGGCGTCCCGGCGGGCCCCATCCTCGACTACGGCCAGATCCTCGACCACGACCCGCACGCGCGGGCCCGCGGCATGGTCGAGGAGTACGACCACCCGGTCGACGGCCGCGGCCGCGTCGTGGGCTTCCCGGTGAAACTCGCCCGGACCCCGGCCAGGCTGCGCTGCCATCCGCCGGTACTCGGCGAGCACAACACGGAACTCCTCAGAAAGGGGGCCGAGTTGACGTCCGACGACGAAGTGGGCGGTGGCTCCGTCACCTGGACCCGCCACCCGGTCCCCGGCACCGACACCTACGCCGCTCACCTCACCCTCGCCAACCCCGACCGGCGCAATGCCCTGACCCTGCGCATGTACGACCAACTGGAGCGCGCCTGCGAGGAGATCGACGCCGATCCGGGGATCAGGCTGACGGTCCTGCGCGGAGCCGGCGGACGGGCCTTCGCGGCCGGGACCGACATCCGCGAGTTCCGCGACTTCGAAAGCGGCGAGGACGGAGTGGCGTACGAACGCCGGGTCGCCCGCGCCGTCGACCGGCTTGCGGGGCTGCGGATGCCCGTCGTCGCCGCGGTGGAAGGGCCGGCCGTCGGGGCGGGCAGCGCGCTCGCGAGCTGCTGCGACGTGGTGCTGTGCACCCCCGACGCGGTGTTCGGCGCCCCCATCGGCCGCACCCTCGGCAACTGCCTGTCTCCCGCCGTGCTGGCCCGCCTCTACGCGGGGCTCGGCCGCGCCCGCACCCTGCGCGCCCTCCTCGCCGCCCGGCTGATCACCGCGACGGAGGCCCACGAGGCGGGATTCGTCGCGGAGATCGTCGACCCGGCCGACCTGGACGAGCGGCTCGCGCTGCTCACGGGAGACATCGCCCGCTGCGCCCCGCTCACCCTGGCCGCCCTGAAGGAGGCGGACCGCCGTGTCCTGTCCGCCTCCGCACCCGCTCACGCCGAGGACCTGTACGCGAGGGTCTACGGCAGCCGCGACTTCGCGGAGGGTGTGACGGCGTTCCTGGACAAGCGGAAACCCCACTGGCAGGGCCGGTAGCCAGAGCGCCGCCGCCGGCCCTGTGTCACCTGGCAGGCGGCGTCGTCTCCCGCACGAAGTGCCGGGTGTCCAGGCGCAGCCGCCACACATTGCGACGGTGTGCCAGCGCGAGCTCGGCCGCAAGCGCGGGCGGCGGGACGGCGAGCACCGGGCACACGGCATGGGTGAGGCAGTAGCGGCTCACCGACGGGTGCAGCGCCCGATGGAGTCGGCCGCGGTGTCCGGCGCCGAGGACCAGCAGATCGTCCTCCCGGTCGGCCGTCTCGGCCAGGGCCCGGCCCGGTGTGCCCCGGGCGAGGACGGCGCGCAGCGGTACGCCGGGTCCGTCGGGGAACACCTCGTGGATCGCGGTGACGAGCGTGGTGCGGGCCAGGTTCTCCCAGTCGGCGCCCGCGAGCGGAGCGGCCGGGACCCGGCGTGAGTGGAGTTCGCCGCCGGGCGGCTGCCAGGCGAGCACCGCCCAGAGCGCGGCCTGCCGCCGCAGTGCCTCGGCCGCGGCCCGGCGCAGGGCGGCGCGGCTGCCCGGCGACCCGGTGACTCCGACCACGACACGGGGCACGGTTCGCTCCCCGTCGGAACCGGACATCGCCTCACGCTCCCTGATCCACCACTCGTGCGCCCCACCCGGGGCCTCCTGAGCCATCTCACCCCCGTGCAGGGGCCCGCGCCCAGCTCTTGGGTCGCTTCTTGGCGCACCTCTGACGGTCGCCGACCGCCGTCGTGGCACCACCCGTCACGAGGGCGTCAGGGACACGGCGTTCGACGTCAGGGTGCCGTCAGGACGGCGCGGAGGCGGGGGAGTACGGGCATAGCGTCCTTGCCGATCACCAGATCTCCAGGAGGCACCCCATGGCAGAACCTCTGAGCGGCGAAGACCCGGAACCTTCCGAACGGTTCCCGGCCGGACCCCTGTACGTCCCCGTCCGGCCGGGCCCGCTCGGGCACGCCGCCCGGCTGTTCCGCACCCCGCTCGGCGACCGCACGGCGGTCGGCTTCACCTCCGTGCGCGCGCTGACCACCACGCTCGGCCCCGACCAGCCGTGGATCCGGCTCGCCGAACCCGCCCTGCGCGCCCTGACCGCGCCGCTCGGCGCCGCAACCGTCACGGTGGACCCACAACTCTCGGCGCCCGCACCGACGTCGGCCACTGACCGGCGTGTCGGCGTGCCCCGGAGCGCCGCGGTCGCGGCCCTCGTCATGGCGCTGTCGTACGGGATCGGCTGAGGAAGGGCGACGACACACGATGACCACCGTTCACGAACCCACGTCCACCACCGCCGAGGAACTGTCGGTGTGGCCCGCCTCGACCGCCGAACCGCATCCCGGAGACGCCGCCGTCGCAGGTGTGCCGCTCGCGGAGGTCGCGGGCCGCTACGGCACCCCGGTGTACGTCCTCGACGAGAGCGAGGTCCGCAGCCGTTGCCGCGGCTACCGGGACGCCTTCCCGGAGGCCGAAGTCCACTACGCCGCCAAGGCGTTCCTGTGCCGTGCGATGGCGCAGTGGGTGTCGGACGAGGGCCTCGGCCTCGACGTCTGCTCGGCCGGCGAATTGGAACTCGCGGTCGCCGCGGGGTTCCCCGCCGACCGCATCGTCCTGCACGGCAACGCCAAGACACCGCAGGACCTGCAGCGGGCCCTGTGGTACGGAGTCGGCCGCATCGTCATCGACAGCCCCTCCGAGATCGCCCGGATCGCCGCCGCGGTCGGCCCCGACGGCCACCAGAAGGTGATGGTCCGCGTGGTCCCCGGCATCAGTGCGGGCGGCCACGACAAGATCCGCACCGGCACCGAGGACCAGAAGTTCGGCCTGTCCATCAGCGACGGCTACGCCCAGCACGCCATCACCCGCATCCTCGACCAGCCGCAGCTCGAACTCACCGGACTGCACTGCCACTTGGGCTCACAGATCACCGACGTCAAGCCGTACCTGTCGGCCGTGCGCCGGATGGTCGGGCTGATGGCCCGCCTCAAGGAACAACACGGTCTGGTGCTGCGGGAGTTGGATCTCGGCGGCGGGCACGGCATCGCCTACCGCCCCGGCGAACCCGCCATGGACCTGACCCGGCTGGCCCGCAAGGTACGCGCCGAGCTGACCGAGGCGTGCGCGGCGGCCGGGCTCACCGTGCCGCGCCTGATCATCGAGCCGGGCCGGGCCGTCGTGGGGCCCGCCGGGGTCGCCCTGTACCGCGTCGTGTCCGTGAAGCGCACCGGCGGGCGCACCTTCGTCGCCGTCGACGGCGGCATGAGCGACAACCCGCGGCCCGCGCTGTACGGAGTGCGCTACGTGCCCCGCCTCGTCGGCAGGCGGGGCCGCGCTGACCTGGCGCCGGTCACGGTCGTCGGCCGGCACTGCGAGGCCGGTGACGTGCTCGCCACCGACGTCCGGCTCCCCGCCGACGTGCGCGCGGGCGACCTGCTGGCCGTGCCGGTGGCCGGCGCGTACCACCTGTCGATGGCCTCCGGTTACAACGCGGTCGGCCGTCCGCCGGTGGTCGCGGTCCGGGGTGGCCGCGCCCGACTCCTCGTACGCCGTGAGTCGTTGGAGGACATCCGCAGCCGGGACGTGGGTCTGTAGGGCCTGCCCCGGCCGGTGTCGAGCGGTCCCGCGGTTCAGTCGTCCCACCGTTTGCGGGCGGCCGCCGCGGGACCGGTCACCAGCGTGTTCGGCGGCACGTCCTTGGTGACCACGGAGCCCGCCCCGACCACGGCGCCGTGTCCGATGGTGACACCGGGCAGCACCGTCACGTGCGCGCCGAGCCACGCGTTCGCCCCGATGGTGACGGGTGCCCGCGTGATGAACTCGACGCGGTCGGAGGCCCGGAGCGGGTGGTCGGACGAGATCAGGTTCGTCTTCGGTCCGACGAGTACACCGTCGCCCAGGTGGATGCCGCCCTGGTCCAGGAACGTGCACCCCTGGTTCACGAAGACGTGCTCGCCGAACTCGATGCCGAGCCCGTGGTCCGTGTAGAAGGGCGGATAGACCGTGACGGACTTGGGGACCGGCCTGCCGAGGATGTCTCCCAGCAGCGCCGCGCGGGCGGCCTTGTCGTCGAAGGGCAGGACGTTGAGCCGTGATGTGAGTCCGGTGACGTACTCGATGCGCTCGGCGGTGCGCGCGAACTCGGGCGTGCGGACGTAGAGGCGGTTCGTATCAGGCATGACCGTCAGCAAAGCGGTCACCGTGTGCCGGGATCAAACAACGCGCGGGGTGCGGTGCACAACGGTTGGTTGTGCAGCTCGCATCGTGAAAAAGGCAACTCGGTTACGTTATTCTCGTGTGCGTGACGATGGACGATACGCAGCAGCAGGAGAAGACGGACAGCGGCCAGGACGGGGCGCGACCCGTGCTCGTGACAGGGGCCACCGGACGGATCGGCCGGGCGGTGGTCGACGAGCTCCTGGCCGCGGGGGTGCCCGTGCGTGCGCTCACGCGCAACCCTGTGGCCGCGAACCTCCCGGACGGGGTCGAGGTGGTGGCGGGCGACTTCACCGAGCCGGGCTCGCTCGACGACGCACTGCGAGGCGTGCGCTCGGTGTTCCTCCTGTGGACCGCGCCACCCGCCACGGCCGGAGCCGTCGTCGAACGGATCGCGGCGCACACCCGACGCGTCGTCCTCCTCTCCTCGCCGCACCGGACCCCGCACCCGTTCTTTCGGCAGCCCAACCCCATGGCCGACCTGCACGCAGGGATCGAGCGCCTGATCACCGCCGCGGGTCTCGACGCCACGTTCCTCAGGCCCGGCATGTTCGCCTCGAACGCACGGCTGTGGTGGGAGCCCGCGATCAGCACGGGTGCCCCCGTCCGATGGCCCTACGCCGACGTCGAGACCGCACCGGTCGACGAGCGCGACCTCGCCGCCGTGGCGGCCCGCACCCTGTACGAGGACGGGCACACCGGCGGCGACTACGTCCTCACCGGCCCCGAGGCGCTCAGCCACGCCGAGCAGGTAAGGGTGATCGGCGACGCCGTCGGCCGCCCGATCCCCTTCGAGGAACTCTCACCCGAGGAGTTCCGGCGCGCGACCGAAGGTGTCTGGCCGCCGCCGGTCGTCGACATGCTGCTCGACGCCTGGGGTGCGAGCGCAGGACACCCGGCGTACGTGACCACGACGGTGGCCGATGTCCTCGGCAGGCCCGCGCGCACGTTCCGTGAGTCGGTCACCGATCACTGGAAGACGCCGCTGTAGGCGTTGAGGGCCGGCTGGCCGCCCAGGTGTGCGTACAGAACGTTCGAGTCCTTGGGGATGTCTCCGTCGCGCACGAGGTCGATGAGGCCGGCCATCGACTTGCCTTCGTAGACCGGGTCGAGGACGACACCCTCCAGTTCGCCGGTCAGCCGGATCGCGTCCACCGTGGAGTCGACCGGGATCCCGTAGCGGTCACCGGCCCAGCCCTCCAGGACGGTGATCTCGTCCTCGCGCACCTCCCGCCCCAGGCGGATGAGTTCCGCCGTGTTGCGGGCGATCTTCGCCACCTGTGCGCGCGTCTCGTCGATCTTCGCCGACGCGTCGATGCCGATGACGCGGCGCGGCCGGTCCTGGCCCGCGAATCCGGCGATCATGCCCGCGTGGGTGCTGCCGGTGACGCTGCACACCACGACCGTGTCGAAGAAGACGCCCAACTCACGCTCCTGCTGCTCCACTTCGTACGCCCAGTTGGCGAAGCCGAGGCCGCCGAGCGGATGGTCGGAGGCGCCCGCCGGGATCGCGTACGGGGTGCCGCCGGACGCGCGTACGTCCTCCAGGGCCTGTTGCCAGCTGTCCTTGAAGCCGATGCCGAAACCGGCCCGCACCAGGCGTACGTCGGCGCCCATGATCCGGGACAGCAGGATGTTGCCGACCTTGTCGTTGACCGCGTCCGGCCAGTCCACCCAACTCTCCTGCACCAGAACGGCCTTGAGGCCCAGCTTGGCGGCGACCGCCGCCACTTGCCGGGTGTGGTTGGACTGCACGCCGCCGATGCTGACGAGCGTGTCCGCGCCCCGGGCGAGCGCGTCGGGGACCAGGTACTCCAGCTTGCGGGTCTTGTTGCCGCCGAAGGCGAGCCCGGAGTTGCAGTCCTCCCGCTTGGCCCAGACACGCGGGCCGCCGAGGCGGTCGCTGAGCCGGTCCAGCGGGTGCACGGGGCTGGGGCCGAACAGGAGAGGGTGGCGCGCGAAGTCGTTCAGTGACATGGGGACTCCTTGCGTGGACGGGCCGGTCGGACGCGGATCATCGAGGGGTGGTGCCGCGGCGGCGCAGCACGGCGAGGGAGGCCAGGCTCGCCACGGCGGCGCACGCCACCCAGTAGGCGGGAGCGGCGTCCTGCCCCGTCGTGTCGAGCAGCCAGGCCACGATCATCGGGGTGAAGCCGCCGAAGACGGTGACACCGATGTTGTAGCCCACCGCCATGCCGGTGGCACGGGTCCCGGCCGGGAAAATACCCGCCATCAGGGCGCCCATGGGTCCGTAGTAGCAGGCCTTGAACAGTGCCATCACCATGACGACGCCGATGAGCAGGCCCAGCGAGGGCGCGGCCACGAGCAGCGCGAACATCGGGTAGATCAGCAGCAGGACCGCGCCCGCCGCGGGCGCCATGATGGCGATCTGGCCCACCCGGTCGGAGAAGTGGCCCGCCACACTCGTCACCACGAGCAGGACCAGGCCACCGGCGAGCGCCGCGACGAAACCGGTGGAGTCCGGGAGGTCCAGGGTCTTCGTCGCGTACGTCGGGATGTACGTGATCAGGTAGTTGAGGCAGGTGGTCACGGCGAGCAGTCCGACGGTGAGCAGGACGCCGGTCTTGTGCTCGCGCAGCAGGGTGCGGACCGGGCGGGCCGGGCCCGCCTCCGGGGTGGGTGCGGTGGCCGGGGGCTCGGGGACGTTGCAGCGGATGTAGAGGCCCACGGGTGCCACGAGCAGGCCGATGAGGAACGGGATCCGGAAGCCCCAGGAGGTGAGCTGTTCCTCACTGAGCGACGAGGTGAGCACCGTGCCGAGCAGGGCGGCGAGCAGGGTGCTCGCGGCCTGGCTGGTGAACTGCCAACTGGCGGCGAAACCGCGCCGGTTCGGCATGAGCTCGACCATGAGGGCGGTCGCGCTGCCGAATTCGCCGCCCGCGGCGAAGCCCTGGACGAGCCGGGCGACGAGGATCCCGACCGGTGCGACGACACCGATCGCCGCGTACGACGGCATCGCGCAGATCAGCAGCGTACCCAGCGCCATCAGGCCGATCGACCAGGTCAGCGCGGCCTTTCGGCCCGCCCGGTCCGCGTACGAGCCCAGCACGAGGGCGCCCACGGGCCGGATCAGGAACGAGACGCCGAAGGTGCCCAGGGTCAGGAGCAGGGACAGCGTCGGGTCGTCGTTGGTGAAGAAGACCTTCGACAGGTACGTCGCGAAGTAGCTGTAGACCGCGATGTCGTACCACTCCAGGGCGTTGCCGACGCACGCCGCGGTGATGATCTTCCCCGGGCTCGGGGTGGCGGCCCTCCGCGCCGTGTCGCTTGCTGGTGGCGCGCTCATGGGGCGGTCCCGTCGATGACGGCGGCGGTGGCGGGGGACGGGGGAGGCCAGGTGCCGGCGTCGGCGAGTTCGGCGAGATCCCAGAAGAGGCCGGCCATCACCTGGAGCGACTCGCGGACGAGAGGGGCGGGCAGATGCTCGTCGGGGGCGTGCTGGGAGCAGCCGGGGTAGGAGTGCGGAACCCATACGGTGGGCAGGCCGAGGCCGCGGGAGAAGGCGGCGTTGGGCAGCGAGCCGGCGAGGTTGGGCAGGAGCGCGGGCGTGGTGCCGGTCGTCCGCTCCAGCGAGTCGAGGGTCCAGCGCACCCAGGGGTCGGACGGGTCGAGCCGCGACGCCTCCATGCCGTAGTCGGCGGTGACCTCGACCGTGTCGAAGCCGTGCTCGTCGAGGTGCTTGCGAAGAGCCCGCTGCACCTCGGACGACTCCAGGCCGACGACGAAGCGGAGCTGGCAGTGGGCGCGGGCGTTGCCCGGAATCGCGTTGGTGGGGTTGTCCGGCTGGCCCGTGGTCATGGCGAGGACCTCGATGGTGTTCCACGCGAAGAGGCGCTCGTTCGGGGTGAGCCCCGGCTCGCCCCAGCCGGGGTCGGGGGTGGGCCCGTCGGCGCTCGCCGGGATGTCGGCCAGGGCCTGGCGCACCTCGTCGGGGATCCCGGCGGGCCGCAGACCCTCGACGCGGATGCTGCCGCGGTCGTCGACGAGGCAGGCGATCGCATGGGCGAGGACGGTGCCGGGGTTGCGAAGCAACCCGCCCCAGTTGCCCGAGTGGTGGGACCCCTCGCGCAGATCGAGGGACAGCGTGAAGTTCGCGGCGCCGCGGGAGCCGAGGAAGACGGTGGGCCGGTCCTGTGCGACGCGCGGTCCGTCGGAGCCGATGAGCAGGTCCGCGGCGAGGAGCCCCTCGCGTTGCCGCGCGCAGAACTCGGCGAGGCCGGGGGAGCCGAACTCCTCGCCGGTCTCCAGCAGAAGCACCACGTTGTGGCCGAGGCGCCCGCCGCGCTGCTCGATGACGTGTTCCAGGGCGACGAGGTTGACCAGGTGCTGCCCCTTGTTGTCGGCGACACCGCGCCCGTACCAGCGCTCGCCCTCGACGGTGAGCCGCCAGGGATCGAGGCCGGTGCGCCATCGGGCCGGGTGGCCCGGCTGTACGTCGGCGTGCCCGTAGGTGAGGAGCGTGGGCAGGCCCTCGGCCTCGGTCCGGCGGGCGACGAGGAACGGATGGCGGGCGGAGACGGGGTTCTCCGCGATCTCGACGGCGAACCCCATGCGCTCGAGGCGGGGAGCGATCTCCTCGGTCAAGTAGCGGTGCAGCGCGGGTTCCTGGTGCGGGTCGTGGCTCTCGGTCGGGACCGCGACGAGACGGGTGAGTTCTTCCAGGAACGTCCCGGAGTCGAAGTGGTGTGCTGCGTTGTCGATCGCGTCCTGTCTGCTCATGGGCCACGACGGTGACACCGTGCGGAAGGCGTCAACAAGGGTTGGTGGGACGTCCGTCGGTGACAATATGGGAACGCGTGCGTTGCCGTAGCGGCAACGCGGTGCCGATGCGGCGCATGGAGCGGAGAGACACCCGATGCCCCTGATCGACCCGGCCCTGAAGTACTTCATCGCCGTCTTCGAGACGGGTTCGGTGAACGCGGCGGCCCGTCGCCTCTTCGTCGCGGGCTCCGCGGTGAGCCGTCAAATCGCCCGCCTGGAAAGGGAGGTGGGCGCACCGCTCTTCGACCGCCGGCCGAGCGGGGTCACCGTCACCGCGGCCGGGCGTGCCTTCGCGGGCTTCGCGCGGCGGGCGATCCAGGACGCCGAGGCGATCACCGAAGAGGTGCACCAGCGGCGCACCACACGTGCGGTCATCACGGTCGCCGCCACCATCGGCGTCACCCACCACCTGCTGCCCGACGTCGCGGCCGCCTTCCACGCGGAGCACCCGGAGGCGCGCGTCGTCCTGCACGTGGCGCGGCCGACGGAGGCGACCCAGATGGTGGCGGAGGGCATCGCCGACCTCGGAGTCACCTTCAACATCGCGCTGCCGGCAGGGGTGTCGATCCGCTACACGCAGGAGGCCCCGCTCTGCGCGATCGTCCGCAGAGGCCATCCGCTCGCGGAGCAACCGGCCGTCTCGGTACGCGACCTCGTCCGGCACCCCGTGGCTCTGCCGTCGACCGACACCACGAGCCGTCTCCTCCTGGAGGCCTCGGCGGCCGCGCACCAGCTCTCGGTGGAAGGTGTCTTCGAGTGCACCACGGTGGACGCCCTGCTGCGCTTCGTCCGGGCCAGTGGCGCGGTCACCCTGGCCAGCCGCGTCACCCTCAGCCCCTCCGACCGCCGGGCACTGACCGCCGTCCCCCTGGAGGAGAAGGAGTTCCGCCAGCGCACCCTCCAGGTCCAGTGCCGTGCGGGCCGCGAACTGCCGCCGGCGGCAGCGGACTTCACGGACCGGGTGATCGACGCGCTGGGGCATCGGTCGGTGTGAGGCGGCGACGGCCCGGCACACCATGGCAAAAGGCCGCGGGCGGGGCAGTGGTCTGCCCCGCCCGCGGCGGTGTGATGTCAGGCTTTGGTGAGCGTCAGTCGCCGTGGCCGAGGGCGACGTCGAGGTCGCCCGGGTTGCCGCTGCCCGCCACCGTGACCGGCTTCGACACCGGCGGGTAGCCGCTGGCGATCACCGTGTACTGGGCGCCGGACAGACCGGCGAAGGCGTAGGCGCCGTCGGAGCCCGTGGTGTGCACCGCGACCACGTTGCCCGCCTGGTCGAGGAGGGTGACGCGGGCGTCGTTCACCGGGGTGCCGTCGGTGCCCCGGACCGTACCGGTGAGGCTCGCGGCCGAGCGGAGCACGGCGTCCTGGCGGGTGGCGGTGCCGCCCGCGACCGTGGCCTGACCCGCGTACGGCTGGAAGCCCTCCGCGCTGGCCGTGAACGTGTACGTGCCCTGCTGCAGCTGCGGCAGCGAGTACTCGCCCTCCGTGTCGGTGAGCGCCGAGCCGACGGTCTCGCCGCGCTCGTCGGTCGTGACCACGAGCGCGCCGACGACGGGCGCCGAGTCGGACTCGGAGCGCACGGTGCCGAAGAGGCCGCCGTCGCCGCTGAGGACGAGGTCGAAGCCGACCGGTCCGTCCGCGCGCAGCGCGAGCGCGGCGACCCGCGGGTCCCGGCCGGGGGCCGAGCCGACGAGGACGTAACCCTCGCCTGCGGCGGCCGGGGCCGACACCGCGTAGCTGCCGTCGGCGGCGGCGCTGCCGCGACCGAGCTGGGCGCCCGCACTGTCGATCAGAGTGACCACGGCGTTCGGCAGGGGAGCGCCCTGCTCGTCGAGGACCCGGCCGTGCACGCCCGGACCCTCCACCGCGGGGGCGGTGGCCACGGGGGTGACGGGCGCCGCCGCGGCCACGGACTCACCGGCGGTCTCGGCGGCAGGGGCGGTCTCGGTGGCCTCGGCGGCCGACTCGACCTTCTGCTGCGCCTGAGCGTGCGGACGGCCCGCGCGGTACATCAGGACCGACACGATGAGACCGGCCGCGAAGAACCCGGCGGCCCACCAGTACGCGGTCGCGTAGCTGTGCACGGCGGCCTCGGCCTGGCTGGCCTTCGAGACACCGTGGTCGGCGATGTAGTTCGAGGCGGCCGTCGCGGCCATGGTGCTGAACAGCGCGGTGCCGATCGAGCCACCGACCTGCTGCATCGTGTTGACGGTCGCGGCGGCGACGCCCTGGTCCTTCGGGTCGACACCGAGGGTGGCGAGGCTCATCGCGGGCGGCATCACGAGACCGATACCGACACCGATCATGATCAGCGGCGGCAGCACGTGCGAGGCGTAGCTGCTGGTCACGTCGAGCGCGGTGAGCCAGGCCAGACCGCCCGCGGTGAGACCCATGCCGACCGGGACGACCGGCTTCGGGCCGAGCTTCGGGATCAGCGCCATGGTGGCGATCTGCGCCGTCACCATCAGCGAAAGGATCATCGGCAGGAAGGCGACGCCCGTCTCCATGGGGCTCTTGCCGAGGATCGTCTGCAGGTAGTACGTCAGGAACAGGAAGATCCCGAACATGCCGGCGCCGGTGATGAACACGCTCACGTAGGAAGCGGCGCGGTTGCGGTCGGCGAGGACGCGCAGCGGCAGCAGCGGGTGCTTGGCCCGGGTCTGCCACACGATGAAGAGCGCGAGCAGGACGACGCCCGCGGCCAGGAAGACCCAGCACATCCAGTTGCTCCAGCTGTGCGTCTCGGCGTTGGAGAAGCCGAAGACGATGCTGAAGAGCCCCGCCGCGACGAGCAGTGTGCCCAGCAGGTCGAGCTTGGGGCGCGGGCCGGGGGCCGGCTTGCGGATGAAGACGAGCGCGCCGACGACCGCGAACGCGGCGATGACCAGGTTGACGTAGAGCGTCCAGCGCCAGTCGAGGTGCTCGGTGAGGAAGCCGCCGAGCAGCATGCCGATGGCGCCGCCGGAACCGGCGATGGCACCGAAGATGCCGAAGGCGCGAGCGCGGTCCTTGGGTTCGGTGAACGTCGTGGTCAGCAGCGCCATCGCGGTCGGCGCGAGGACGGCGCCGAAGACACCCTGGAGGGCGCGGCCCGCGACGAGCATCGAGAAGCCGGTGGCGGCACCGGCGAGGGCGGACGAGCCCGCGAACCCTATGAGGCCGATGAGCAGCGTCGCCTTGCGCCCGAAGAGGTCGGACAGCTTGCCGCCGAGCAGCAGGAGGCTGCCGAAGGCGAGCGAGTACGCGGTGACGACCCACTGGCGGCCGTCGTCGGAGAAGCCGAGGTCCGCCTGGGCGGACGGCAGGGCGATGTTCACGATGGTGGCGTCGAGCACCACCATCAGCTGGGCGAGGCCGATGACGGCCAGCACCCACCAGCGGTGGGGTACGTGGTGCGCGGCCGGGGCGCCCGGCGGCTGTGCGGACGAGGCCGCGGCCGGACGCTCGCGCGCGTCGAGCGGGGTGGGCATTGCGTGGTCCTTCGAGGTCTGTCGTGAGCCGGAGGCCGTCAAGGGGCCGGAGGCGGTCAGGCGTCCAGCAGCAAGGGGAGGACGACGGTGTCCACATAGCGCTGGAGATATTCGGTGTCGGCCGCCTGCCGCTCGAGGAGCGGCCGGGAGAAGACGGAACCGACGAACATGTGCGGAAGGAAATCGCAGGCGGGTGCGGAGCGGTCGATCTCGCCGCGCTCCGCGGCCCGCGCGAGCATCGTCTCGAACAGGTCGAGCTCGGGCTGGACGAGCGCCTCGTGCACGGCGTCGGCGAGCTCCGCGTCCTTGCGGATGGCCAGCGAGATGCCGCGTACCAGGTCGATGTCCTTGTGGGCCTCGCCGATCCGCTGCGCGAGCGCGTACAGATCGCCCTTGAAGGACCCGGTGTCGAGATCGTCGAGGGAGAACGGCCGCATCTCGCGCAGCGCCCGGGACACAAGCTGTGGCTTGCTGCCCCACTGCCGGTAGAGCGTGGCCTTGCTGCACCGCGACTCCGCGGCGACGGCGTCGAGCGTCATCGTCTCGTAGCCGACGTCGCGTACGAGGTCGAGAGTGCGTCCGTACAGTTCGCGCTCCCGCTCGGGGGTGAGCCGGGTACGCCGCTTCCGGCGCGTGAGGGGTTCGGGCAGCCCCATGGATTCCTTGCCTGACGGGTTGGTCCGCGGGTCCGCCCGCGCTGTGCGCCGTACGAATAAGCGAACCGAAACGGTTTCGTACCGCTAAAGGTACGCCCTCCCCTGATCGAAACGCAAACGTTTCGTTGTGTGTCCTCGTCCGTGTGTCCGGCGCTACGCTGTCGCGACCGGAGGAGGGGGCGCTGTGACGGTTGGGGTGTTCGGCGACGGCTGGGCGGACGCGGCGGCCGAGGTGGAGCGATTGCGGGCGGCCGGGCACTGGTCGCCGGGAGCGGCCACGACGCTCGAGGTCCTCGGCGCCGTTCACCTGGAGCGCCATCACCAGTGGCTGGTCGCCTGGCTCCTCGACCCGGCCGGATCCCACCACCTGGGCTCGCGCGTGCTCGCCGCCGTACTCCGCCGGGCGGGGCGGGCCGACCTGGCGGCCGCGCTTCCCCCGTCGGCCCTGGTGCGCAAGGAAGTCGTCCATCCGGCCGACACCCGGGCGGACATCGTGGTGACGACCGACATCTGCACGGTGGTCGTCGAGATGAAGGTGTACGCGTCCGAGGGTCAGGACCAGACCCGGCGCCTCGTGCGCGGATACCTGCAGGCGGTCGAGCCGGTCTGGATCTACCTCACGCTGAACGGCGAGGCCCCGAACGACGCCCGGTTCGACTCGATCACGTTCGCCGAATTCGCCGCGGACCTCGGCCAGGTGCTCGACGATGCCCCGGAACCCCGCACCAGCCATGAGACCGCCGGCCGGGCCACCGCCCTGGACTACCTCACGACGCTGCGAAGGATGACCGGCATGACGGCTTTGGACCATGAGGCGGCCCGTTTCTGGCTGACCTACGGAGCGGAGATCACGAGGGCCGAGGAGGCGTCACGGCAGCTGCTCCGCGACGTGGCCCTGGGTATGGAGGGCAGGCTGCTGAAGCTCGCGGCCGCTCTGGGGCCGGATGTCGAGGTCCGCACCGTCGACTACAGCTTTCAGTCCGAGGTGAAGAAGGTGTTGCCGTACGAGGAGAGCGCGGTGGTGCTCACCCGCAGGTCCTGGCTCGACGCGGCAGGCGGCGCACGAGTCGGCATCGGCTTCGGAGTGCGGCGCAAGAACATCGACGCGTTCCGCAACGACCACCGGCCCTTCGTGGGAGTGTGCGCACTCGACCCGGGGATCTACCAGGCGCTCGCCCCCGAGACGTACGCCTGGGCCGGTCGCTGGCCCTCGTGGCAGGTCGCGGACCTCACCCCACCCGCGGAATCCGTGGATCTGGTGGCACACCTGCGGGACCGGATCGCCGATCAGATGGCCGCGTTCTGGGCCGGGCACGTGGACAGGATCGAGGCGGTCGTGTCCGCCGCTCCATGACCTCGGAATCCGGCACCGACCTCGACTCCGCGGATTGATTCCCAACGGGCATCGCAAGATGCGAAATCGGTGTTGGACGTGCATCAGCGGCAGCTCATAGCGTCTCGCCAGACCAGTGACGCGGGCCATACGGGAGATGGGCCGCCTCCGGTACGTCTGTCGCACACCTTGAGTTCGGGAGCACCACCGCTATGACCGCATACACGCCTGCCGACCTCGGTCGACGACTCGGTTCGGGCCTGTTGTCCTTTCCCGTGACCCACTTCCGGGCCGCGGACCACTCCAAGGCCTTCGACTTCGACGAGGACGCCTACCGGGAGCACGTCGGGCGCCTCGGCGCGTACGACGCGGCCGGGCTGTTCGCGGCGGGTGGCACCGGTGAGTTCTTCTCGCTGAGCGTGTCCGAGGTGGAGCGCGTCGTCGCCGCGGCCGTGGCCGCCGCGCCCGAGGGCACGCCCATCCTGGCGCCGGTCGGCTACGGCACGGCGATCGCCGTGGAGATGGCCCGGGCCGCCGAGCGCGCGGGCGCCGACGGCATCCTGCTCTTCCCGCCGTACCTCACGGAGGCCCCGCAGGACGGGCTCGCCGCACACGTCGAGGCCGTGTGCCGGGCCACGGAGCTCGGTGTCATCGTCTACAGCCGGGCCAACGCCAAGTACAGTGCCGACACCGTGGCCAGGATCGCCGAGAGCTGTCCCAACCTCATCGGCTTCAAGGACGGCGTCGGTGACATCGACGCCATGACCCGCCTGTACGCGAAGCTCGGCGACCGACTCACCTACATCGGCGGACTGCCCACCGCCGAGACCTTCGCCCTGCCGTACCTCGAACTCGGTGTCACCACCTACTCGTCGGCCCTCTTCAACTTCGTCCCCGAGTTCGCGCTCTCCTTCTACGAGGACGTCCGGGCGCGTCGGCACGGCGAAGTGCTGCGCAAGCTCGACGAGTTCGTGCTCCCTTACACCGAGATCCGCAACCGCAAGAACGGCTACGCGGTCAGCATCGTCAAGGCCGGACTCACCGCCACCGGCCACCACGCCGGACCGGTCCGACCGCCGCTGACCGACCTCGAACCGGACGAGCTGGACGAGCTCACCACGCTGATCAAGGGCATCGGCCGCTGAGGCGACCCGACGCCTCTCCACCCCCACCACAGTCGAAAGCCCCGCGCAACGCCCCAAGAACCGCCCCTTCCGTAGGCACCCCTCAGCCGCCTGCGAGCCGCACGCGAAAGGCCCCACCGTCCATGAGTACTCAGGCCGTTCCGCCCACCGCCACCCCCGTCGTCGCCTCGATGCGGGTCGTCCCGGTCGCAGGCCAGGACAGCATGCTGCTGAACCTGAGCGGCGCCCACGCCCCGTACTTCACCCGCAACCTGGTGATCCTCACCGACTCCGAAGGACGTACCGGCGTCGGTGAGGTTCCCGGCGGCGAGCCCATCCGCGCCACCCTCGACGAGGCCCGCGACCTCGTCGTCGGCCGGCCCGTCGGGGACCCGCAGGCCGTGCTGCGCGCGATACGCGAGCGCTTCGGCGACCGGGACGCGGGCGGCCGCGGCGCGCAGACCTTCGACCTGCGGATCACCGTGCACGCGGTCACCGCCGTCGAGGCGGCCCTGCTCGACCTCCTCGGCCAGTACCTGAACGTGCCGGTCGCGGCCCTGCTGGGCGAGGGCGTGCAGCGCACCTCCGTCCCCGTCCTCGGCTACCTCTTCTACGTCGGCGACCGCCGCCGCACCGACCTCCCGTACCGCGACGAGTCCGACGCCAAGGACAACTGGGAGCGGCTGCGCAGCGAGGAGGCGCTCACCCCCGAGGCGGTCGTCGCCCTCGCCGAGGCGGCTCAGGAGCGGTACGGTTTCCAGGACTTCAAGCTCAAGGGCGGAGTCCTCGACGGCCGCGCCGAGGCCGAGGCCGTCACCGCGCTCGCCGACCGGTTCCCCGAGGCCCGCATCACCCTCGACCCCAACGGCGGCTGGCTGCTGAAGGACGCCATCGAGATCGGCCGCTCCCTGCGCGACGTGCTCGCCTACGCCGAGGACCCCTGCGGCGCCGAGGGCGGCTACTCGGGCCGTGAGGTCATGGCCGAGTTCCGCCGCGCCACCGGTCTGAAGACCGCCACCAACATGATCGCCACGGACTGGCGGCAGATGGGCCACGCCATCAAGGCCGACGCCGTCGACATCCCGCTCGCCGACCCGCACTTCTGGACCATGAACGGTTCGGTGCGCGTCGCCCAGCTCTGCGACGCCTGGGGCCTGACCTGGGGCTCGCACTCCAACAACCACTTCGACGTGTCGCTGGCGATGTTCACCCACGTCGCCGCCGCCGCGCCCGGTGACATCACCGCCATCGACACCCACTGGATCTGGCAGGACGGCCAGCGCCTCACCCACGAGCCGCTGCCCATCGAAGGCGGCGCCATCGCGCTGCCCGAACGCCCCGGCCTGGGCATCGAGCTCGACCTTGACCAGGTCGAGGCCGCCCACCAGCGCTACCTCTCCCTGGGCCTCGGCAGCCGGGACGACGCCGCCGGCATGCAGTACCTGATCCCCGGCTGGACCTTCGACGCCAAGCGCCCCGCACTGGTGCGCTGAGTCTCTCTTCTCTCTTTCCCCCGGCCGGGGCGGTTCCCCACCGGCGCGGTGTCGTGCCCCGCTCGTCCGACGCCGCGCCGAGCCGTCGCATGCCCTGATTTTCCGAACGTGCCCCCCTCGTCACTTCGAAGGAGAAGTGATCATGCCAATGCTCGTCGTTGCGCTCAGTGTTGTGGCGCTGCTGTTCCTGATGACCAAGGTGAGGCTCAACGGCTTCATCGCCCTGCTCCTCGTCGCGGTGGTCGTCGCGATGGTCCAGGGCATCAGCCTGCCGGAGATCTCCGATGTCCTGGAGACCGGTATCGGTGACCAGCTCTCCGGCACCCTGCCGGTGATCGGCCTAGGGGCCATGGTCGGCCGCGTGATGGGTGACGCGGGAGCGGCCCAGCGCATCGCGACCAAGCTGACCAAGGCCTTCGGCGACCGCTGGGTGCAGGTGGCGATGGTCGTCACCGCGATGCTCATCGGCGTCACCATGTTCTACGAGGTCGCCTTCGTCATCATCGTCCCGGTGGCGTTCACCCTGGTGCGGGTCACCCGGCAGAACCTGCTGTGGATCGGCCTGCCGATGTCCATCGCGCTCTCCACGATGCACAGCTTCCTGCCGCCGCACCCCGGACCGACGGCCGTGGCCGAGATGTTCGACGCCTCCGTCGGCCAGACCCTCTTCGTCGGCCTGTTCATCGCCGTCCCGGCCGGCGCCCTGATCGCCCTGGTCTGGCCCCGCCTGCCGTTCGTCCGCCGGATGAACCCCTCGATACCCACCGGCCTCGTCACCGAGCGCGTCTTCGAAGAGGACGAGATGCCGGCCCTCGGCTGGTCGCTCGCGGTCGCCCTGCTCCCGGTCGTGCTCATCGCCGGCGCCGCCATCGCCGAGATGTCCCTCGACGACCACGCCCCGGGCATGGGTGTCATCAAGTTCATCGGTTCCCCCGAGTTCGCCCTGCTGCTCACCCTCCTGCTCGCGATCTACGTCTTCGGCCCGCGCGTCGGCCGCTCCCTGAAGGACATCGCGACCTCCTGCGGCGACGCCGCCAAGTCCATGGCCATGATCATGCTGGTGATCGCGGCCGGCGGCGCGTACAAGAACGTCCTCGTCGAGGGCGGCATCTCGGACTACATCAAGAACACCACCGAGCACTGGTCGATCTCCCCGCTGCTGCTCGCCTGGCTGATCGCCGCGATCCTGCGCATCGCCCTCGGCTCGGCCACGGTCGCCGTGTCCACCGCCGCCGGCATCGTGGCTCCGATGGTGGCCGGCAGCGGCAGCTCGCCGGAGCTGATGGTGCTCGCCGTCTCCTGCGGTTCGATCGCCTTCTCGCACGTCAACGACCCCGGCTTCTGGATGTTCAAGGAGTACTTCAACCTCTCCGTCCTCGACGCCATCAAGGCACGGACCACGTACACGACGGTGCTTGCCGTGCTCGGGCTCGGTGGTGTCATGGCGCTCAATGCCGTGATGTGACGAGCCGGTAGTCGTTTGTAACAGCCATGTATGAGTGCGCGGTCGACAGGAACGGTTCACCCGTCGGTCGGGGTCTTGAGGAGCAGTGACGCTCGCCCCCACCGAACGCACAGCACCACCGACCACGGAGGAACCACGACCATGCGTGCTCAGAAGACCACCCTCGTCTCCCTGGCCCTCGTCGCCGGGCTCTCACTGACGGCCTGCCAGGGGAACGGGGACTCCGCCGCGGGCAGCGACGACTCGGGCTCCTCCGCGTCGTCCCCGGCGCAGAACTCCGGTGGCGGTGACTCGCAGCAGGGCTCGGACGACAAGCAGTCGAGTGCCCCCGCCGCGGGGAACGGCGGAGCCGACACCGGCTCCGCCGACCCCGCCGAGGGCAGCGGCGGCGGACAGATCAACACCGGGCCCTGCAAGACCGCCAACCTCGCGTTCAGCACCGCTCACGGCATGGGCGAGGGCGACCTCATGGTCACCATGAAGAACACCAGCGACGCCTGCTCCCTCAAGGGCTTCCCCGGCGTCGACCTCAAGGCGGACAACGGCCCCGGCGGCATCAGCGCCCAGCGCAGCGACCGCACCGCCCCGGCCGTCGTCCTCAAGAACGGCGAGGAGACCCGCTTCACGCTGCACACGCCGCGCAACGACACCGGCGGCTCGGGCCTGGACATCGTCAGCATCGTCGTGACACCGCCGAACGAGACCCACTCCAAGACGCTCCCGGTCTCCCTCAATCTGCCGGTGAGCGACTCCACCGAGTCCAAGGTGACGGTGGACCCGGTCGGCTCCGGCAAGCAGTGACACCGGCTCACGGGAGGAGCGCGGCGACCTTCCGCCAGCCCTCGCGCGGCAGCCGGTCCGACGGTGTGCCGTCCACCACCTGCAGCGCCACATGGTCCGCGCCCGCTTCGAAGAACGCGCCGATGCGGGCGCGGATGCGGTCCTCGTCGCCCCACGCGTACAGCGCGTCGACGAGGCGGTCGCTGCCGCCGTCGGCGAAGTCGTCCTCGGTGAAGCCGAGCCGCAGCCAGCTGTTCGTGTAGTTGGGCAGGGCGAGGTACATGGCGAGGACCTCACGGGCCAGCGTCCGCGCGCGCTCCGGGTCGGTCTCCGGCACGACCTTCAACTCCGGAGCCAGCAGCGGCCCCTCGCCGAGGATCTCGCGGGCCCGCGCCGTGTGCTCGGGCGTGACCAGATAGGGGATCGCGCCCGCCGCCCGGTCCCCGGACAGCTTGAGGGTCCTCGGGCCGAGCGCGGCGAGCAGCCTGCGCTCGGCGGGCACCCCGGCCGCGTCCAGCGCGTCGAGGTAGTCGACGAGCGCGGAGTACGGCCGCCGGTACTGCTCAGCCAGCTTCGCGTGACTGACCCCGAGGCCCAGCTGGAAGCGGCCGGGGTGGGCCTTCTCGACCTCGGCGAACGCCGCCGCGCTCGCCTGCGCGTCGTACTGCCAGATGCTCTGGATGCTGGTGCCGACCGTGAGCCGCGACGTGGCGTCCAGCAGCGGCAGGGCGTGCGGCGCGGAGCTGTTGCCGCCCAGCCAGACCGCTCCGTACCCCAGTTGTTCGAGTTCCGCGGCGGCCTCGGGGATCTCGGCGCGCAGGGCGGGGTCCTCCGAGCGGAGCCCGCCGCTCCAGACGCCGTACCGTCCGACCTTGTCCTTCAGGGTGGTTCCAGGGGTGGTGCTCATGGGTGTGCGATCCCTCCGATGGGTGGGTGTGGGGCGCTCACAGCTAGACGATCACAACCGGTGCGGGGGCGCGCTGTATTCCGCTCGCCGTGTCCGAGAGGCGTTCTCGTCCGGGACGGGAGCGTTCTCGTACGCACCCCCTGGACGGACTCCGCGAATCATCCGATGATTGCTGGGCATCGCACGCGCTCCACTTCCGCCCCAACGGCCACCGGAGACGCCCCAGATGACCGAGACCGGACGATCCGCCTCCCCGCCGCCCGCCCCGTTCCCGCTGCGCACCAAGCTTCTCCCGCCACCCGCCGTCCGGGAGCTGCCCGCTCCGCCCGCGAAGACCTGGCGCATCATCGGCCCCGGTGTCGTGGCCGCCGGGGTCGGGCTGTCCTCCGGCGAGTTCATCCTCTGGCCCTACATCGCCACGCAGGCCGGCCTGGTCTTTCTGTGGGGCGCCGTGGTGGGTGTGGTCACGCAGTGGTTCCTCAACATGGAGATCGAGCGCTACACCCTCGCCACCGGCGAGACCGCGGTGACCGGCTTCAACCGCTACTGGCGCCACTGGGGCCTGGTCATGGTGGTGTTCACCTACGCCGCCAACCTCTGGCCCGGCTGGGCCACCAGCTCGGCGACGATGCTCAGTTACGTCTTCGGCGGGAGCCCCGCCTACATCGGCATCGGGCTGCTGGTCCTCATCGGCCTGATCCTCACCCTCGCGCCCGTCGTCTACAACGCGCTGGAGAAGCTGCTCGGCGTCAAGATCCTCGTCATCGGCGGCTTCTTCCTCCTCGCCCTGATCCTCGCGGTCACCGCCACCACGGTGGGCGACCTGCCGAAGGCCGTCACCGAGGCGACGTTCCCCTCCGAGCTCGGGGTCGCCGTCCTCATGGGCGCGCTCGCCTACGCGGGCGCGGGCGGCGGGCAGAACCTGGTCCAGAGCAACTGGATCCGCGACAAGGGCTTCGGCATGGGCCACTACGTGCCCCGCCTGGTCAGCCCGGTCACCGGCAAGGAGGAGGCCGCGGGACCCGTCGTCGGCTACGTCTTCGAACTCACCGAGACGAACATGGCGCGCTGGCGCCGCTGGTGGCGGTTCGCCAACGTCGAGCAGGCGATCACTTTCGTCCTCGTCACCGTCGTGACCATCGTCCTGTCGTCGATGCTGGCGCACTCGACGCTGTTCGGGACCGGCGGCCTGGAGAACAACGTCGGCTTCATCGAGAAGGAGGGACAGGTACTCCAAGCCCGCGTGGGGGACTGGTTCGGTGTGTTCTTCTGGCTGGTCGGCGCGTTCTCCCTGTTCAGCGCCGCCACCGGCATCATCGACTACACCAGCCGGATGGCGGCCGACGTCCTCAAGTCGACGTATCTGCGCGGCAGCCGGGCCAGCGAGTCGCGGATGTACGCGCGGCTGGTGTGGGCGGTCGTCGCCGTCGGCGCGATCGTGCTGCTCTCCGGGCTCGACCAGCCGCTCGTACTGCTCGTCATCTCCGCCTGCGTGTCCGGCCTGATGATGTTCGTGTACTCGATCCTGCTGCTCGTCATGAACCGCACCGCCCTGCCGAACCCCCTGAAGGTGCGCGGCTTCCGTGTCGCCGCGCTCGTGTGGGCGGTGGTGCTGTTCGGTGTGCTGTCCGTACTGACGGTGCGGCAGCAGCTCACGGACCTTTTCGGCTGAACTACCCGGCTACGTACAGGAGTGGAACCGCATGACGGATGGTCGTACGCCCCGACGCAGCCAGGCCTGGTTCGGTGCCGCCGGGCGCGGGGGCATGGTGTACCGGTCGTGGATGCGCAACCAGGGTTTCGGGCCCGAGGTGTTCGACGGGCGGCCGGTGATCGGCATCGCCGTGTCCGCGTCCGAACTCGCGCCCTGCAACGCCCACTTGACGCGCGTCGCCGAGGCGGTCAAACGCGGGGTGTGGCAGGCCGGTGGCTTCCCCCTGGAATTCCCCACCATGGCGACCGGCGAGACACTGATGCGGCCCACGGCCATGCTGTACCGCAACCTCATGGCCATGGAGGTCGAGGAGCTGATCCGTGCCAATCCGCTGGACGGGGTGGTGCTCCTCTCGGGCTGCGACAAGACGACACCCGCCATGCTCATGGGCGCCGCGAGCGTCGACCTGCCCGCCGTGATGGTGACCGGCGGCCCGATGCTCAACGGCAAGTTCCAGGGCCGCGACGTCGGTTCCGGCACGGCGGTGTGGCAGATGGAGGCCGAGGTCAAGGCCGGGCGGATGACCGAGGAGGAGTGCTTCTTCGCCGAGGGCTGCATGGCCCGCTCCAACGGCCACTGCATGACCATGGGAACCGCCTCCACGATGGCCTGCATGGCGGAGACCCTCGGCATGCAGCTGCCGGGCTCCGCCACCTGGCCCGCCGTCGACATGCGCCGCTACGAGACCGGGCAGGCGGCGGGCCGCCGCATCGTGGACATGGTGGACGAGGACCTGCGCCCCTCCAGGATCCTCACCCGCGAGGCCTTCGAGAACGCGATCCGCACCAACGCGGCGATCGGCGGCTCCACCAACGCCATCATCCACCTGACGGCGCTCGCGGGACGGGTCGGCGTACGCCTCGACACCGAGGACTTCGACCAACTGGCGCGCGACGTACCGACCTTGCTGAACCTGATGCCGTCCGGCAGGTACCTCATGGAGGACTTCTGCTACGCGGGCGGACTGCCGGCCGTCCACCAGGAGCTGGTCAGGGCCGGGCTGCTGCACGGCGAGCAGCTCACGGTCACCGGTCGCCCCCTCGCCGAGAACGTCGCCGACGCGGAACGCATCGGAGACGAGGTGATCACGGGAGTGCTCGCCCCGTTCCAGCCGGCCGGTACCGGCACCGCCGTCCTGCGCGGCAACCTGTGCCCGGACGGCGCGGTCATCAAGCAGTCCGCCGCCTCGCCCCACCTGCTCAACCACAGCGGCACGGCCCGCGTCTTCGACACCCCCGAGGCCTACCACGCGGTGTGCGACGACCCCGACCTCGACGTCGACGAGAACACCGTGCTCGTCATCCGCGGGGCGGGCCCCAAGGGCTACCCCGGCATGCCCGAGGTCTCCAATGTGCCGCTGCCCACCAAGCTGTTGAAGGCCGGTGTCACCGACATGGTGCGCGTCTGCGACGGCCGGATGAGCGGCACGGGATACGGCACGGTCGTCCTTCACGTGGCACCGGAAGCCGCGGTCGGCGGCCCGCTGGCACTCGTCCAGGACGGAGACACCATCACGCTGGACGTACCGAAGCGCTCCCTCCACCTGGAGGTGGACGAGGCCGAACTGGAGCGCCGCCGCGCCGAGTGGCAGCCGCCCGCGCCGCGCCACACGAGCGGCTACGCGTGGCTGTACACGCACCACGTCGAAGGCGCGGACCGAGGCGCGGACTTCGACTTCCTGCGCGGCTGCCGGGGATCGGAGGTGCCGCGCGACTCGCACTGACCGTCCCGGACTCGCCGGGGAAGGCCATGTCAGCCGGACCTGCGGACGGCCCGGCGCACCAGTGGATGGTTCACCGCCTCCACCAGCCAGTCGAGTTCCTGCTGTCCGACGGTCACCCGGTTGGTCAGGACGCCCACACCGTCGATCGACGTCTCGACCACGTCGTCCGCGTTGAGGGTGAAGTCCAGGTCCGGCACGATGCCGGTGCCGGTGGAGAGGACGGCGCCGTCGGGGAACGGCTGGCAGTGCCACAGGTGCTCCGCCAGTTCCTCCGGCGAGCGGTGGAACGCGGCGGTGGAGATCGCGCCACGGAACGCGGCGGAGCCGTTCCGCCACACGGTCAGGGAGATCTTCAGCGCCCGTGGTGAGTCGATCTCCCACACCGGGACGATGCCCGAGGACACCGCCGCGCTCCCGGCGTAGATCTTGGCCTGGGGGAGGTAGAGCGGGTTCTCGCCCTCGATGGAGCGCGAGCTGACGTCGTCGTCGATCACGTATCCGACCGTCTCGGCCGACCGGTTGAGGACCACGCCCAGCTCCGGCTCCGGCACGTTCAGCTCGGAGTCGTCCCGCACCGCGATCGGCTCGTCGTCGGTGATCAGTCGCCACGGCAGCGCCTTGAGGAACAGCTCAGGCCGGTCGGCCTCGTAGACGCGCTCGTACACGGACTGTTCGGTGCTCTCCTCGACACGTGCCTCGCGCGAGCGCTCGTACGTGACGCCCGCGGCCCACAGCTCCATCAGGCCGTCCATCGGCGGGAGCAGGAGCACGCCGGACTCGTCGGTGTCGGGTTGTGGCCGTGCGGCCGTCGTCCCCACCAGCTGCCGCAGGTCTCCGACCGGCAGCCGCAGCAGATCGGCGATGCGGGGTGCGCCCTCGAAGTCGCGGATCGCTCCGGAGGCGTCGGCGATTCCTGTCCTTACGGTCCCGGTGTCGTCGGCGAAGCGGACGATGCGCGTCATGCGGGGGTCCTTTCCTCGGGCTTCCGGTGCGTGTGCCGTGCGGGCGCGTCGCGGTCGGTCGGGTGCCGCGATGCAGGCGATGCGCCGACGTCGCCACCAACAGCGCGTCGCTGACGGCCTTCCGGGTGGGCATCGCCTCGTTCAGTACCCAGTACGACGCGAACCGGAACTACGTGCGGGCCGCCGCCGTGGTCGCGGTCGTCCCGATGCTCGCCCTCCTTCTCGTCCTCCGGCGCCGGATGGTCGAATCCATGAAGACATCCGGCCTGAAGCAGCGACAGAAAGGGTGGCCACCGTGCCCCAGTCAGCAGTCATCGGCGTGGACATCGGCACGTCCAGCAGCAAGGGGATCCTCGTCGCCCTCGACGGCACCGTGCTGCACACCGCCGTCCGCGAACACACCGTCGACCGCCCCGCCCCCGGCCACGTGGAGATGCCGGGCGAGGTGTGGTGGGACGAGTTCGTCTCCCTCGCCCGCGAGCTGACCACCGCCGAGGAGGCGGACGTGGTCGCCGTCGGCGTCAGCGGCATGGGACCGTGCGTGCTGCTCACCGACGCCGACGACACGCCGCTGCGGTCCGCGATCCTCTACGGCGTCGACACCCGCTCCGTCGCACAGATCGAGCGTCTTGAGCGGGAGTTGGGGGCGGAGGAGATCGTCGAGCGGTGCGGCTCGCGGCTCACGTCGCAGGCGGCGGGCGCCAAGGTGGCGTGGGTCGCCGACGAGGAACCGGAGCTGTTCGCCCGCGCCCGCCGCCTCTACATGCCCAGCTCCTGGCTTGCCCGCAGGCTCACCGGCGCGTACGTCCTCGACCACCACTCCGCCAGCCAGTGCACCCCGCTCTACGACATCACGGCCCGCGACTGGTACGCGCCGTGGGCCGAGCGCATCGCACCGGGCCTCGAACTCCCGCCGCTGCGCTGGTCCGGAGAGGCGGCCGGCACGGTCACCGCCGAGGCCGCCCGCGCCACCGGCCTGCCCGAAGGCATTCCCGTCACCACCGGGACCGTCGACGCCTGGGCCGAGGCGCTCAGCGTCGGGGCGCACGGCGTAGGCGACCTGATGCTGATGTACGGCACCACGATGTTCCTCGTGCACACCGTGCCCGACCTGCTGCGCGATCCGGCGCTGTGGAGCACGGTCGGCGCGCTGCCCGACACCCGCAATCTCGCGGGCGGCATGGCCACCTCCGGCGCCGTCACGGGCTGGCTGCGCGACCTGTTCGGCGACGTCGACTACCCCGAACTGCTGGGTCTCGCCGAGAAGTCGGGGCCCGGCGCGAACGGCCTGCTGATGCTGCCGTACTTCGCCGGGGAGCGCACGCCCGTCGACGACCCCCGCGCCCGTGGTGTCATCGCCGGACTGACCCTCGGCCACACCCGCGGCGACCTGTACCGGGCCGCCCTTGAGGCCACCGCCTTCGGCGTGCGGCACAACATCGAGGCCCTCGAAGCGGCCGGAGGCGACATCCGCCGCGTCGTCGCCGTCGGCGGCGGCACGCAGGGGCGGCTGTGGACCCAGATCGTCTCCGACGTCACCGGCCGCACGCAGGAGGTGGGCACGACCTCCGTCGGCGCCTCCTACGGAGGGGCGCTGCTCGCCGCGCAGCTCGTCACGGACGACGCCCGCATCGACGACTGGAACCCCGTCGCCGAACGCCTCGCCCCGCGCCCCGGGATGACATCCCGCTACGACGAGCTGTACGCGCTGTACCGCGACCTCTACCCGGCGTCGGCGGACGTGGCACACGCCCTGGCCGACCTCCAGACCCGCTGACGCCGACGTCGGCGGGGCGCCGCGGCACCGAACAAGGCGGAGTCGTTCTCAGACGAGCGCCGGGGCGGGAGTCGGCAAGTAGGGAGTGATGTTGCGCCACGCGCGCTCGACGTACTCCTCCTTCTCGCCGACCGGGGCGACGTAGTGCAGCGCGCCTTCGGCGGCCTCGTTGCCCTGGAGCCGGGCGATGATCCAGGCGGCGAGGTAGTGCGAGGCCAGGCATCCGCCCGCGGTGGCGATGTTGTCCTTGGCGTAGAAGGGCTGGTCGAGGACCTCGACGCCGGCGGCGACGACCCACGGCCTGGTGGTGAGGTCGGTGCAGGCGGGGATGGAGCCCAGCAGGCCGAGCCGGGCCAGCACGAGCGCACCGGAGCACTGCGCCGCGATGAGCTGGCGCGAGGGGTCGAGGCCCCGCAGGATGTTCATGATCGCCGGGTCCTCGGTGACCTCGCGGGTGGCGATGCCGCTGCCGACGATGACGGCGTCGGCGGCGCACGCCTCCTCCAGCGTGGACATCTGCTCGATGACCACCCCGTTCATCGACGTCACCTTGGGGCTGGGGGTGGCGATGGTGACGCGCCAGTCGTCGGTCCTGATGCGGTTGAGCACACCGAGGGCGATCAGGGAATCGAGCTCGTTGTAGCCCTCGAAGGTGAGGATGGCGATGTGCACGACGGCTGTCCTTTCCGGGAGTCGGGACTCGACGGGGACTTGAGGTTATGAACCCGCGAGCAGGACAGCCAAAGAATTGTCATGGATACAATCCGGCGCATGGCGGCTCCGCGGTACAAGAAGCTGGTCGACGCGCTCGCGTCCGACATCCGGAGCGGGCGCCTCGCCCCGGGGGCGCGGCTGCCGACCCACCGCGCCCTCGCCGCCCGCGAGGGCATCGCCGTGGTGACCGCGACCCGGGTGTACGCCGAACTGGAAGCGATGGGCCTGGTCAGCCGGGAACAGGGCCGCGGCACGTTCGTGCGGGACATCGCGGTCCCCGCCGGGCACGGCATCGATCAGCAGGCCGTCGCCACGGACGCGGTCGACCTCAACTTCAACTACCCGTCGCTGCCCGGCCAGGCCGATCTCCTGCGGCAGGCCCTGCGAGAGGTGGCCACCTCCGGTGACCTCGACTCGCTGCTGCGCTACCAACCACACCGGGGGCGCCCCCGGGACAGAGCCTCCGTCGCGCGACACCTCACGCGTCGGGGAATCACCACCGATGCGGACCGGATCCTGATCACCAACGGCGCCCAGCACGGCCTGGCCGTCACCGTCATGGCCACGCTGGGCGCCGGCGACGTCGTCGTGGTCGACGCGCTCACCTACCCGGGTTTCAAGGTGCTCGCGCACGCCTTCCATCTCGACCTGGAGCCCGTCCCCGCCACCCCCGACGGGCCGGACCTCGATGCCCTGGAGGAACTGTGCGCGACCCGCCCGGTGCGTGCGATCTACACGATGCCCACCCTGCACAACCCGCTGGGCTGGGTCATGCCGGACACCGACCGCGCACGCCTGGTCAGGATCGCCCGACAGCACGGTTCGCTCCTCATCGAGGACGCCTCGTACGCGTACCTGGCCGAGGACCCGCCACTACCGCTGGCCGCGACGGCACCGGACATCACCGTCTACGTGTCGGGACTGTCCAAGAGCATCGCCACCGGCCTGCGGGTCGGCTTCGTCCTCGCCCCGCCGTCCACGGTCGCATCCCTCGAACGCGCCATCCGGGCAACCACCTGGAACACCCCCGCCCTCACCACCGCCATCGCCTGCCGCTGGCTCGACGACGGCACGGTGGACGACCTGGAAGCGCGGAAGCGGGACGACGCGAGGGCCCGCCAGGCAATCGTCAGGCAGGAGTTGGCGGGCCTCCCGCTCATCGGCCACCCCTCGTCCTACTTCACGTGGCTGCCGCTGCCCGACGACGCACGCGCCGACCGCCTGACCGCCACCCTCGCGCGCCGGCACATCTCGGTCACCACGGCGGAGCCGTTCAGCACCTCGGCACAGACGCCACAGGCGATCCGTCTCGCCCTCGGCTCGACGGATCCGGACAGTCTCCGGTCGACGCTGCGCACGGTGCGCCGGATCGCCGTCGAGGACGCCTACACCTGAACCGGGGCGTCGGCCTCTCGGTCGGTGTCCCGCAGCGCCGACCTGCGCCGACCGAACGCCAGGTACAGCGCCGCGGCCAGCGCCAGCCAGCCCAGGAACAGCGTCCAGGTCAGGCCCGGCAGTTGGTAGGCGAGGTAGCAGCAGGCGGCGGCGGTCAGGACCGGCACGGCTGGGTAGAGCGGGACCCGGAAGGGACGCGGCGCGTCCGGGGCGACGCGGCGCAGCACCATGACGGCGGCGGCGACCGCCACGAAGGCGATCAGCGTGCCCATGCTGGTCAGGTCGGCCAGCTCCTGGAGCGGCACGAACCCGGCCAGCGCGGCCACGGCGGCGCCGACGATCCACGAGTTGGCGGCGGGCGTGTGCCGCTTGCGGTCCACCCGGCGGAAGATCTGCGGCACCAGCCCGTCCCGTGCCATCGAGAACAGGATGCGGGTCTGCCCGTACAGCGTGACCAGGACAACGCTGAAGATGGAGACGACCGCCCCGGCCGACAGGATGAGGGCGGCCGTGCCGGATCCGGTGACCGACGTGAGGATCGACGCGAGCACCGCCTCGCCCGCCGCCTCCTGACGGGCGAACGCCCCCTGCGGCTGGGCGCCGATGCCGGCGACCGCGACCAGGATGTACAGGGCCGTCACCACGAGGAGCGTGAGCAGCAGCGCGAGCGGGATGGTGCGGCGTGGATTGCGCACCTCCTCGCCCGCCGTGGAGACCGTGTC
This sequence comes from Streptomyces sp. EDA2-14, assembly GCF_054963755.1. NCBI lineage: Bacteria > Bacillati > Actinomycetota > Actinomycetes > Kitasatosporales > Streptomycetaceae > Streptomyces > Streptomyces sp. EDA2-14. The sequence goes on along the minus strand of NZ_JBUEGE010000005.1, from coordinate 145,601 downwards.
GAACCCGACGTACGAGAAGAACACCGCGGAGGCGGCGGCCGTGATGCCGCCGATGCCGTGCGGGGCGAAGTCGGCGAACCGGTCGGCGCGGAACGCGGTGAGCGCCACCACCGCGAACATCACGAGAACGCCCAGCTTCACGCACACCAGCACCGAGTTGACCAGGACGGACTCGCGGGTGCCGCGGGCGAGCAGCGCCGTGCACGCGAGGACGACCACGACGGCCGGGATGTTCACCAGGCCGCCCGCGCCCGGCGGCTGGCTGATCGCGTCGGGCAGCGTGACACCGAACAGCGCGTCCGACACCTCGTTGAGGTACTGGCCCCAGCTCACCGCGACGGTGGACACCGCAACCCCGTACTCCAGGACCAGACACCAGGCGACCAGATACGCGATGCCCTCGCCGAGCGAGGCGTACGCGTACGAGTAGGTGCTGCCCGCCACCGGGATCGCCCCGGCCAACTCGACGTAGCAGAGCGCCGCGAGGGCGGCGACGGTGCCCGCGATGACGAACGACAGCACGACGCCGGGACCGGCCGTGGGCACGCTCGTCCCGAGCACGAAGAAGATGCCGGTGCCGAGCACGGAGCTGATCCCGAGCAGCGTCAGCCGCCCGAGCCCCATGGTGCGCTCCAGGCGGGGGCCGTCGTGCGCCGTCGTGCCCTCGGCATCCGCGACGATGCTGTCCAGGGGTTTGCGGCGGCACAGCTGAGTGGCCACGGGGCCCATGGGTCCTCCTGTACGACGAGTACGGTGACGGGTCGTCGGTGATCGGTCGGTGAGGCTGCGGATCCTTCGGGACGGGCGGGCCCCGCACATTGGCCGATCGGCACAAGTGCCGCGCGGGGTGTTGGCCGATGTCACAACCCGCTGCCGGGGCGGCCGTCCGAGCATGGTGGGCGCACCCCGCGGACACCCCGCGCCGCAGACGCGAAGGAGATCAGCCGTGCCCCTCGACCTCGCCGCCGACGTCGTCGCACTCACCGAGGCACTGGTCGACATGCCCTCCGAGAGCGGCGCCGAGGGGCCGCTCGCCGACGCCGTGGAGGAGGCGCTGCGCGCGCTGCCGGGCCTGGCCGTGGAGCGCGTCGGCAACTCCGTCGTCGCCCGCACCGACGCGGGACACCCCGAGCGCGTCGTCGTCGCGGGACACCTCGACACCGTCCCGGAGGCGGGCAACCTCCCGGCGCGCCGCGAGGGCGAGCGGCTGTACGGGCTCGGCGCCTGCGACATGAAGGGCGGCGTCGCCGTCGCCCTCAAGCTGGCCGCCGCCGTGGCGGGCCGCCCGCTGAACCGCGAGGTGACCTTCGCCTTCTACGAGTGCGAGGAGACCGTCGGCGACCGCAACGGTCTCGCGGTGATCGCCGCCCGCAGGCCCGAACTGCTCGAAGGCGACCTGGCGTTGCTCCTCGAACCCTCCGACGGCGGCGTGGAGGCCGGCTGCCAGGGCTTCCTCCTCGCCGACATCGTCGTGCCGGGACAGCGGGCACACACCGCCCGCGCCTGGATGGGCAGCAACGCCGCACACCTCGCGGGCGACGTCCTCACCCGGCTGCACGCGCACGTCCCGGAGCGGATCACGATCGACGGCCTGGAGTACCGCGAGGGCCTCAACGCCGTCGCCGTACGCGCCGGGGTGTCCTCCAACGTCGTCCCCGACGAGTGCGTGGTCACCGTCAACCTCCGCTTCGCGCCCAGCCGTTCGCCCGAACAGGCACAGGCGTACCTGCGCGGGCTCTTCCCGGAGTACGAGGTGCGGATCAGGGAGGCCGAGCCGGGCGCGCTGCCGGGCCTCGACCGGCCCACGGCGGCCGGTCTCGTGCGGGCCCTGGGCGTCGCACCGCGGCCGAAGCTGGGCTGGACCGACGTGGCACGCTTCGCGTCGCTCGGCGTACCGGCGCTGAACTGCGGCCCCGGCGACCCGCAACTGGCTCATACGCCGAGCGAGTTCGTACCGATGGGAGAGGTGCGGGCGTGCGAGGAGCGGCTGCGCGGCTGGCTCCTCGACCGGGACTCAGCCTCGTAGCCCCGCCAACGTACGCAACTGCACCCACAGCACGAGCCGCTGGTCCGGATCGTCGAGGTCGATGCCGAGCTGCTGCTGGGCCTTGCGCAGCCGGTAGCGGCAGGTGTTGGGGTGCACGACCAGCTTCTCCGCCGCCCGCCCGGCGTCGCAGCCCGCGTCCAGCCAGCTGATGAGCGTGCGGGCGTACTCCGTGCCGTACGCGGCGTCGTGCGCGAGGACGTCCCGCCAGGGACCCGCGGCCTGGTCCCTGCGGTCGGCCAGGAACTCACCGAGCACGAGCAGCGAGGTCTGCGCCCGCACCTGCCCGGCGTCCGCCACCTGCCCGGCCCCGAGCACCCGCAGCACCAGATCGGCGTCGGCGCGCGAGTCCCGGACCCCGCCGACGCCCGCCACCGCGTGCCCGAGCCCGGCCCGCACGGAGATCCGCAGCGCCTCCTCGGCGCGGCGCACGATGTCCTCCGCGATCCGCAGATGCCGGTCGGCCGCGTGGTCGGCGGCGCCGACCACCGGAAGCAGTGCGTACACCACCCCGTCGAGCAGGACGCAGGCGTGCTGCCCGTACCGGGTCTGGCACTGCAGCCGTACGAGGTCGAGCAGGCGCAGCGCCGCCTGCCCGCCGTCCTGCGCGGTCGCCGCGCCCGCGAGCGCGAACGCCGCGACCCGCACCGGGGCGTCGGGCGCGAGGCCGAGGCGGTGCGCGGCGGCGCCCGGTTCGATGGAACCGTCGAGGAGGCGGCGCAGCAGGTCGCTGCTCAGGTGCCGGGCCAGCTCGTCGGCGGCCCGCGCCCGCAGCAGCAGCATCGCGGCGGCCGAGGCGCCCTGACGCAGCGCGTCCGCGGCGTCGGCGGCCAGGTCCCCAGCGTCCACCGCCCAGATCGAGCCGAGCAGTTCGCCGCCCGCGCGCACGGTGGCGGCCAGTCGGGGCAGCTCGTCGGCGGTCACTCCGGGAAGCCTCAGCGGGCCCTCGGCGGCGTACAGCAGGCGGTAGTCCTCGTCGTTCTCGGGGCTGCCGGGGACCTGGCGGCCGAGAATGCCCTGCCGCCGGGTCTCGTCGACCTGCTGGCCCGCGATCGTGGAGTACGCGAGGATCTGCCGGCCGAGGTCCTCCACGGCGATCGCCCCGCCGACGGCCGCCGCGACCGCGTTGGCCAGGGCGAACAGATCGCCGGGCAGTGCGTCCTCGCCCAGCGGCGCGGTGCGTGCCCCGTGCGCGCCGACGACGGACGACAGTAGCTGGAACACCTGGTGCCAGGCGGCGTCCCGGTCCGTCCCGAGCAGCGCGGCCCCCGCCGCCTCGGCGTCGGCCGCCGCCCCCGCCCCGTCGCCGCGCACCACCACGCCCGCCATCCCCGCTCGACCGGCGGCCCGCACCAGCGGCCCCGCCTCGTCCGCCCGCACGCCCACCGCGAGGAGCAGGGCGCCCGGCGCCCGCTCCGGCAGCGGGGCGTGCGGATCGTGCAGCAGCACCTCGGTCACGGGGACGGTCAGTCCGTGCGGGGCCTGGAAGAGACGCAGCGTGGAGCCGCCGAGGGCGTCGAGGAGGTTTCCCAGCGTGCAGGTGTCCATGGGTGAACCTTTCGCCGACGGCGGGAGCGGGGGGTTGGCCGATCGCAACAGGCTAGACGCCGATGATTGGCCTCCTCCACAAGCCCCTCCCCGGCGCCCGCCCCGAGACTCGTGCCATGAACGATCTGACGACCTCGACCGTCGACGACGTGGCAGGGCTGCGGGCGGTGGCCGACTTCCTCGCCGACGTGTGGCAGATGCCCCGCTCCGCGCCGCCCTTCCACACCGACGTGCTGCACAGCGTCGCCCACGCGGGCGGCGCCGTGCACGCCGCCCGCGTGGGCGACGACGTGGTCGGCGCGTCGGTGGCGGTGTTCGGCCCGCCGGCCGAGCGGGACGTGTACTCGCTCGCCGCCGCGGCCGCCGTCTCCGACCGCGGCACCGGACACGCCGTCAAGCAGGCCCAGCGGGTCTGGGCCCTTGAGCGCGGCGCCCGCACCATGCGCTGGACCTTCGACCCGCTCGTCGCCAGGAACGCCCGCTTCAACCTGGTGAAGCTGGGCGCGGTCGCCAGCGAGTACCAGGTCGACTTCTACGGGCCGATGGACGACGGCATCAACAACGGCGACGAGACCGACCGCCTCACCGCCCTGTGGGACCTGACGGCCGACGCCCCGTACGCCCCCGACCCCGTGGCGGGCCGCGCCGAGGCCGCCGTGCTCGCCAAGGCCCCCGACGGCGGTCCGCTCGCCGCACGCGACGACGACCGGGTGTGGTGCCGCGTGCCCGAGGACGTCGTCGCCCTGCGCGCCACCGACCCGGACACGGCGCTGCGCTGGCGGCACGCCGTGCGGGAGGTCTTCACCTCGGCGTACGCGGAGGGCCTGCGCGCGACCGCGATGTCCCGCGACGGCTGGTATCTGCTCACCCACCCGACCGCCCCCACCGCCCCGGAGGACCAGGCATGAAGATCGAGCGCGTAGAACTCCTGCACATCGCGATTCCGCTGGTCAAGCCGTTCCGTACGTCGTTCGGCAGCGTCGACACCAAGGACGCCTTCCTGCTGCACGTGGTGACCGACGAGGCCGAGGGCTGGTCGGAGTTCGCCGGCGACCCCGATCCGCTGTACTGCTCCGAGTTCATCGCCGGCGCCGAGATCGTCATCCGGGACTTCCTGCTGCCCCGCGTCAAGGCGCTTCCCGAGCCGCGGGCCGCCGCGGCCGGGGCGGCGATGGAGCCGGTCAAGGGCAACGAGCTGGCCAAGGCCGCCCTCGAGACGGCGCTGCTCGACGCGGAACTGCGCGCCCACCACATGCCGTTGGCCACCTACCTCGGCTCGGCCACCGGGCAGCGGGTGCCCGCCGGTGTCTCCGTCGGCATCAAGAACTCCATCCCCGACCTCCTCGACGACGTGGAGGAGTATCTGGCCGAGGGGTACGTCCGCATCAAGCTGAAGATCGAGCCGGGCTGGGACCTCGAGCCGCTGCGCGCGGTGCGCGAGCGCTTCGGCGACGCGCTGCCCCTCCAGGTGGACGCCAACACCGCGTACACCCTCGCCGACGCCGAACGCCTGCGAAAGCTCGACGAGTTCGGGCTGCTGCTCATCGAGGAGCCGCTCACCGAGAACGACCTGCGCGCCCACGCCCGGCTCCAGCAGCGCATCAGCACGCCCGTCTGCCTGGACGAGTCGATCCACAGCGCGCGGGACGCCGCCACGGCCATCGCCATGGAGGCCTGCCGGATCATCAACGTCAAGCCCGCCCGCGTCGGCGGCTACCTGGAGGCCCGCCGCATCCACGACGTGGCCGTCGCCAACGGTGTGCCGGTGTGGTGCGGCGGCATGCTGGAGACGGGCATCGGCCGGGCCCCCAACCTGGCGCTCGCCGCGCTCCCCGGCTTCACCCTGCCCGGCGACACCTCCGCCTCCAGCCGCTACTACGCCGAGGACATCACCGAACCGTTCGTGCTCGACAAGGACGGCTGCCTCTCGGTGCCCACGGGGCCCGGCATCGGCATCGAACCGCTGCCTGACACCCTGGCGCGCTTCACCACCGCCACTCACCGGCTGTAACCGGCCCCATCGGCTGTAACCGGCCAGTCGGTACCCGGTCATGTTCGTCGGACGACTTCCCGGGTAGCGGCCCGAACGTCGCCACCGGAGGGCCCGCCCGCACTGGGCCCCACTGTGGGCGTCAACTGTCCGGCAACAAGGGAGACTTGGGTGTCAGAGAGTCAAGATCGGATAAAGCGGGCGCACCGTCTCGACGGGATCCCCGACCGCATCGACACGTACTACGGCGACTGGGCGGCCTCGTACGACGAGGACCTCCGGATCACCGACTACCGCGGGCCCGGCGAGATCGGCGAGCTGTTCGGCGCCATGGCGGACGACCATCCGAGTGCGATAGGGGCCGGGTCCGTGGTCCTCGACGGGGGGTGCGGGACCGGCCTCGTCGGATCGGTGCTCACGCGGCGCGGTGTCACCGTGATCGACGGGTTCGACCTCAGCGAGGGCATGGTGGCCGAGGCCCGCAAGACGGGCATCTACCGCTCGCTCACCGCGGGCGTGGACATGAACAAGGGCCTGGTGGAGTTCGCGGAGAACACCTACGACGTCAGCGTCTCGTGCGGCGTGTTCACCCTGGGCCATGTGCCTCCGACGGCCCTTCGCGGGCTGCTGCGTGTCACGAAGCCCGGCGGCCTCGTCCTGGTGAGCACCTTCTCGAAGTACCTCCAGGGCACGGACTTCGTGGAGTACGTGCAGGGGCAGGTGGACGACGGCGCCGTCAAGGTCGTCGAGCGGCGGCGCGACGTGCCGTACACCGCTGAGGGCCCCGCGGACTACTGGGCGCTCGAAGTACTGCGCTGACGGATCGGTCCCCTCCGGGCGCGGCCCGGAGGGGACCGCTGTCGGTGGGCTGTCGGCGGCGGTCGGTGGTCTGTAGGCGCCCTGTCGCCGGGCGCGGCGAGATTGTGGTCATGACTTCCTCGACGACACCTTCCGCGACCACCACCGTCACGATCGTCGGCGCCGGCCTCGGCGGCCTCACGCTCGCCCGCGTCCTGCACCTGCACGGCATACCGGCGACCGTCTACGAGGGCGAGTCCTCGCCGATGGCACGCGCCCAGGGCGGACTGCTCGACATCCACGACTACAACGGCCAACTCGCCGTCGAGGCCGCGGGCCTGATGGACGAGTTCCGCGCGATCGTGCTGGAGGGCCACCAGGCGATGCGGGTCCTCGACCCGGACGGCACCGTCCTGTTCGAGGAGGACGACGACGGGACGGGCGGCCGCCCCGAGGTCTACCGCGGCGAGCTGCGCCAGATCCTGCTCGACTCCCTCCCGGCCGGCACCGTCCGGTGGGGTCACAAGGTCACCGGCGTCCGCGCGCTCGGCGAAGGCCGCCACGAGGTGACCTTCGCGGACGGCACACAGGTCGACACCGGCCTGCTGGTCGGCGCCGACGGAGCCTGGTCACGGGTCCGGCCGCTGCTCACCTCCGCCACCCCCGAGTACTCCGGCAAATCGGTCGTCGAGACCTACCTGTACGACGCCGACACCCGGCATCCGGCCACGGCGAAGGCGGTCGGCGGCGGGATGATGATCTCGATGAAGCCGGGCCGCGAGCTGTTCGCGCACCGCGAGCGGGGCGGCACCCTGCACGCCTACGTGGGTCTCGAAGAGCCGCGGGAGTGGTTCGACGCCCTCGACTTCACCGATGCCGCCGCGGTCACCGAGCGGCTCGCACGCGAGTTCCACGTCTGGACGCCGGAGCTGGCCGCGCTGATCACCGAGGCGGACGGCACGCCGGTCCTGCGTCCGCTGTACGGGCTGCCGGCCGACCAGCACTGGGACCGCGTCCCCGGCGTCACCCTGCTGGGCGACGCCGCCCACCTCGCGCCCCCGAACGGCGAGGGCGCCAACCTGGCGATGCTCGACGGAGCCGGCCTCGGCCGGGCCCTGGCCGAGCACCCCGGCGACGTCGAGGCCGCGCTGACGGCGTACGAGCGGGAGATGTTCGTCCGCACCGCCGAGACGCAGGGTGCCGACGCCGACGACCACGACCTGGCGGCGATGATCGCCGAGCTGAACCGCCAGAGGCGGGCCGCCTGAGCCGGTCGGCCGGTCTTCCCGGTGCGGGGGCGCGGCCGACGTCGAATAATGCGGAAGTCCGAGCACTCCACGCGAATCATCCGGAAAGGAACGTGCTGTGGCTTCTCGCCTCAACCCCTACATCGCCTTCAACGGGGACGCCCGCCAGGCCATGGAGTTCTACAAAGAGGTGTTCGGCGGCGAACTCGCCCTGAACACCTTCGGGGAGGCCGGTGGCGGCGGTGCGCCCGCCGACTTCGCCGACAAGATCATGCACGCCCTCCTGGAGACCCCGGACGGCTTCACGATCATGGGCTCGGACACCCCGCCGGGCATGGACCACACGGCGGGCACCAACATCTCGGTCAGCGTCAGTGGCGACGATGCCGCGGCGCTGCGTGGCTACTGGGAGGGGCTGTCCGCGAGCGGGACGGTCGCCGTGCCGCTGGAGAAGCAGATGTGGGGCGACGAGTTCGGCATGTGCACGGACCGCTTCGGCGTCAACTGGATGGTCAACATCAGCGGCCAGTGAGCCGGAGGCGGCCCGCCCGGCACGGTTCAGGGGGCGCTGAACCGTGCCGGGCAGTCAGGGGCGCGGCACGTGCCGACGCACGTGCGGCAGCAGTTGAGTGAACCGTGCATCCACCACCATCGGTCCGATCTTGACCACCTGTTGACCGCTCGTGAGCGGAAGCTTTCCGCAACGGTGAGTACCGCTTGGTGAGCGCTTGAGGACATCCGCGTCCGGCACCGGCAGTTGGACCCGGATTCATGTGTCGGGGCTTGTGATTGACTGGCCGCATGGCCCCGCTCCTGTCACCGTCCCCGCACCCGTCGGCCCGTTCATGACGGCGGAGCCCATGGCGGCCACGCGCCCCCGCAACCGCAGGCAGCTCATCGTCGAGGCGGCCGGCCGTCTCTTCAGCGAGCGCGGCTACCACGCGGCGTCCATGGAGGAGATCGCCGCCCAGGTGGGCATCACCGCGGCGGCCCTGTACCGGCACTTCCCCAACAAGTACGCACTGTTCTCCGAGTGCGCGCACGCCATGGTGGACGGGCTCGTCGCCACGCTCGACGCGCTGCCGCCCGAGGCGGACACGGCGGAGCTGCTCACCGCCCTGATCCGGATCACCGTCAAGCGCCGCGCCGAGGGTGGCGTGTACCGGTGGGAGGCCCGCTATCTCAACCGGGAGGACCGCAGGCTGCTGCGGGGGAAGTTCGCGCGCCTCGTCGGGCGCGTCACCGAGGCGGTGCGCCGTGAATACCCCGCAGGCCGCGAGGAGTTGCGGGTCGTGGCGGCGCTCGGCGCGGTCGGCTCCATCACGATGCACCGCACGTCCATCGCCCAGCGCCGCGCCGAGGAACTGCTGCTGACGTGCGCGCTGCGGGTCGTCGAGGCGGACCCTGCGCCCGGCCCGCAGGCCGCGGGCGGGGAGCGCCCCGTCGAACTCCCGGTCCTCCCCGTGGCGCGCTCGCGGCGCGCGGAGATCCTCGCGGCGGCCGTCCCGCTGTTCGCGCGGGACGGATTCGCCCAGGTCACCAACGGCCAGATCGCGGAGGCCGTGGGCCTGGCCCCGTCCGCGCTGTACCGGCACTATCCGGGGAAGGTCGACATCCTGGCGGCGGCCTGCCTGCAGGCGGCGGGGCTGCTGGCCCAGGCGGTGGAGCAGAACCTGCACGGGACGACCGGCCCGCACGAGGCGCTGTCGGCGCTCGCGGCGACGTACGTGGCCTACAGCTTCGAGCACACCGCGCTGACGAGCGTCGCCGAGGCCGAGTTCGTCGGCCTGCCCGCCGAGTTGCAGCGCCCCCTGGTGCTGGCGCAGCGTGAGCACATCGCCGTGTGGGAGCAGCAGTTGCGCCTTGCACGGCCCGAGTTGGACCCGCGGCAGGCCCGCGTCCTTGTGCACGCCGCGTTCGGCGTCGTGGTCGAGGCCGGGCGGAGCATGCGGTGGCGGGACGGCGCCGAGCAGCGGGGCACCGTGGCCGGGCTCGTCGTGCGGGCGCTGGGGCTCTGAGCGGTGAGCCCCGGCGCCCGCACGGGCCTTGTCAGTCCTGCCGGTTGTGCGTCGGGATCACGATCGGCGTGGTCTGCCCGGAGGCGCCCTTGTTCAGGAACGCCATGGCCAGCGCGCGGATGAACTGGTCGAACATGTAGAACGCGCTGGGTGCGACGGGGTTCAGCCCCTCACGGAAGAGGATGAAGGCGGGCCACACCGTGCGGATCAGCGTCGCCGACGCGTAGTCGCGCTTGAGCCCCAGCCAGTCGCCGATCTCGTTGCTGAGGACGTAGCGCACGAACTCGTTGAGGAACCCGCGCGTGACGCCCAGGTCGATCTGGGCGGTCAGCCCGAGCAGGTCCTCGGCCAGCTCGATGCCCTCGGTGGTGGGGGAGAGGATCGGCGTGAGGACCTGCGCCGACTGCTTGTCCGCCTCGTCCCACGACTTGGGGATGTACTCCGTGCGCACACCGAGCAGGTGCAGGGCGACCTGCCAGCTGTGCAGGAACGCCTCCTGGTCCTCGGCCCCGAACGGCACCTTCCACTCCAGCAGCTTCCTGCGCACGAACGTGCCGAGGCTGTGGAACGTGACCAGGATGTCGGCGTTGCTGATCGGGATCTTCTGATCCGCGACCGCCGACCAGTGCGGCGACTGCGGCAGCATGTGCCGCACCGCTGCGTGCACCATGCGCGTCTTGTTCGCGGTGACGATGAACTGGCCCTCGGGCTCCAGGCCCTTCAGCTGCGCCAGGTCGTAGCCGAACGTGAAGGTCTTGGCCGCGCGGTCCTGCATGTCCGCGCCGCCGGCCGACCAGTAGACGCTCTTCGCCTCACGCGGGATCACGGTGCTCATGATCCCGCTGCCGAGTCCGTACAGCAGGAACAGGTAGGTGTCCTTGCGCCGGTTGAAGTCGGCGGCGCGCGCCAGCTTCTTCGGATCCGCCCAGCTCGGCAGCTTGTTGACGCCTTGCAGGTACGTCGTGAGCTCGGGGGGCAGTCCGCTGGGCAGTGGGTCGTTGTTGTTGACCCAGGGCTCCATGGCCTTGTTGACCGCCGGGACCTGACCACTGGTGATGATCTTGGCCATCAGCGGGTCGATCTCGTCGTCCCACACGTACTCGGGGTCGGTGCCCGCGCCGGCTCCCGCGACCGAGCCCGTCGGCGACCAGGCCCAGGCGTTGGTGGCGGTGCCCGTCGCGCCGACGAGCCCGAGTGCGGCGCCGAGCGACAGGACACTTCTGCGGCTCAGATTTGTCATTGACTTACTCGCTTTCCTGGTTGGCCAGGCGGTTCAACAGGCCAGCTTGTGCAGGCCGTTGGCGTTTCCGCCACGCTTCAAATCTTGTTCCAGGATGTGATTTCTGATTAACATAGCGAGGCGCGCAGTCATCGACAAGAGAGTCGGCAAGAGTGCCGACAGAGTGTCGGAGTGACCGGTGCGCATCGGACCCCGACACGGGCCCGGTCCCGTACGAGCGAGGAGCCCGCATGACCACGGAACAGGCCCGACCCGCCTGGGTGACCGAGGAGTTGATCGCGCGGTGGTGCGGGTGGGTGCGCCGGGACGCGAAACGTGCGGAGGCGGAGAGCCCCGAGCCGCTGACCGCGGTGGCCCCCTTCGACCTGACGCCGACCGCCACCGTCCCGACGTGCACGCCGGACGACGCGGCGGAGGCGGTGACGGGCGCCCGGGCCGCCCAGACGTCCTGGGCGGGGACACCGCCGAAGCGCCGCGCCGAGGCCGTGCTCGCCTTCCACGACCTGCTCCTCGCACGCCAGGACCAGGCGCTCGACCTCATCCAGTGGGAGACCGGCAAGGCCCGCTACCACGCCTGGATGGAGGTGGCCCAGGTCGCGACGATCGCCCGCCACTACGCCCGGCGCGGCCGTCACTACCTCGCCGACCGCCGGGTGCGCGGGATGGTGCCCGGCGCGACCAGGGTCAGGGAGGTGCGGGCGCCCAAGGGCGTGATCGGCATCATCTCGCCCTGGAACTACCCCCTCTACCTCGGCGTCGGGGACGTCCTGCCCGCCCTCCTCGCGGGCAACGCCGTGGTCTCCAAGGCGGATTCGCAGACGGCGCTGACCCTGCTGTGGACGCGGGACCTGATGGGGCAGGCTGGTCTGCCGGCCGACCTGTGGCAGATCGTCACCGGGCCGGGATCCGTGGTGGGCACGGCCCTGGTCGAGGCCGTCGACTACGTCTGCTTCACCGGCTCGACCGGCACCGGACGCACCGTCGGCGAGCGCGCGGGCCGCCGCCTGGTCGGCGCCTCCCTCGAACTCGGCGGCAAGAACCCGCTGATCGTGCGCGCGGACGCCGACATCAAGGCCGCGGCCGCCGGCGCGGTCACCGCGGCCTTCGCCAACACGGGCCAGATGTGCATCCACATCGAGCGCGTCTACGTGCACGAGTCGATCTACGCCGCCTACCGCGACGAACTCGTCCGCGCGACCAAGGCCCTGCGCCTCGGGCGGCCCTACGACTACTCGGCGGACATCGGCTCCCTCACGTCCACGGCCCAGCTCGCCTCCGTCGAGGAGCACGTCGACAGCGCGGTGGCCAAGGGCGCGACCGTCCTCGCGGGCGGCAGGAAGCGCCCCGACATCGGCCCGCTCTTCTACGAACCCACCGTCCTCGAAGGTGTCACGCCCGAGATGGCCGTGTGCGCGCAGGAAACGTTCGGCCCGGTCGTCTCGCTCTACCCCTACGCCTCCGACGACGAGGCGGTCGACCTCGCCAACCAGGGCACCTACGGTCTCTCGGCGTCGATCTGGTCGAAGGACACCCGCGCCGCGGCCCGGCTGGCGGGCCGGATCCGGGCCGGATCGGTCAACATCAACGACGGCGCCGCCGCGGCGGCAGGCAGCATCGAGGCCGGGATGGGCGGCATGGGCGACAGCGGCCTCGGCCGCCGCCACGGCGCCGAGGGAATCCGCAAGTACACCGAGAGCCGGACCATCGCGACCCAGCGGCTGCTGCCGCTCGGACCGACCACACCCGAGGAGAGTTCGGTGAAGGCCTTCATCCGCCGCACGAACGGCCAACTGGCCCTGATGCGCCGACTGGGGGTGCGATGAGCACGGTGAACGAACGCTGGCAGGCACTGCGCACGGCGGACGGACCGCTGGACCCGGCCGAACTCGACGCCCTGTGGGCCGATCTGGAGACGCTCGACGCCTCGGAGCTCCTCGGCTCCTGGCGCGGCTTCGCCTTCCTGACCGGCCACCCCATCGAAAAGGTGCTCGCCGCGAGCCGCTGGCACGGAAAGCGCTTCGACGCGCTCGACGACGCCAAACCGCTGATCTGCCGCGCCGAGGACGGCGCCCTCTATTCGGACACCACGTCGGGCCGCGGCGAGGCCAGCGTGTGGAACGTGGAGTTCCGCGGCGAGGTGACCGCCACCATGGTCTACGACGGCATGCCCGTCCTCGACCACTTCAAGCGGGTCGACGAGGACACGCTGATGGGCGTGATGAACGGCAAGCCGGGCGTCGTACTCGCGGACGGGCGGCACTTCTACTTCGGCCTGGAACGCGAAACCCCGGACCACGCATGACCGGACCACACAGGAAGACGTCGGTTCTGCTTTCACGCGGCGCCGCGCCCAGTGAACTCGTCGAGGCCGAACTCGACGATCCCCGGCCGCACGAGGTGCTCGTCCGTATCGAGGCGGTCGGCGTCTGCCACACCGACCTCGCCACCCGCAAGGCGCTCGGCGACCGCCCGGCGGTGCTCGGCCACGAGGGCTGCGGTGTGGTGGAGCGGCTCGGGTCGGAGGTCGACACCCTGGAGGTGGGGGAGCGGGTCGTGCTCTCGTTCGCGCACTGCGGCCGCTGTGGCCAGTGCCGGTCGGGACATCCGGCCTACTGCGACCTCGCGACCACCCTCAACAACTCCGGACGACGCCCCGACGGCACCCCGACGATCCGTGTCGGCGGCGCCCCGGTGTTCGGCTCCTTCTTCGGGCAGTCGTCCTTCGCCACGGCCGCGCTCGCCGACGCCCGCTCCTGCGTGCCGGTCGGCGACGTACCGCCGTGGGTCGCCGCCCCGCTCGGCTGCGGATTCCTGACCGGGGCGGGCGCGGTCCTCAACGTCCTGCGACCGGGTCCTGGCGACCGGCTCCTGGTGGTCGGCGCGGGCGCCGTCGGTACCGCGGCCGTGCTGACCGCCCTGTCCGAGGGCGCGGAGGTCGTGGTGGCGGAGCCGGTCGCCGCGCGCCGCGACCTCGCGGTCCGCTTCGGAGCGACCGCGGTCGCCTCACTGGACGACCCGCTCCCGTCGGTGACCCACGCCCTCGACACCACCGGCCGCCCGGAACAGCTGACCCGCGCCCTCGCCCTGCTCCGGCCGCGCGGCGCGCTCGCCGTGGTCGGCCTCGGCCCCGCCAGGGCCGAGATCGACGTGCGGGACCTGATGCTGCGGGGGATCCAACTCCGTGGCTGCGTCGAGGGAGACGCGGAACCCTCGCAGCTCGTGCCGGAACTGCTGGGGCGTTACGAGAAGGGAAGGCTGCCGCTGGACGAGCTGGTGACGACGTACGGTCTCGGGGAGTTCGACCGGGCGGTGGCGGACCAGCGGGGCGGGCGGACGCTGAAGGCGGTGCTGCTGCCGGGGAATTGACGGCGGCCCGGCACCCGCCCGCAGCCGACGGGCGGGTGGTCAGGCGTCGTGCCGCAGCGGGACATGCCCGCGGGCGCGCCCCTCGTCGTCCAGCAGACGTCCCATCCGCTTGGCGGTCAGCAGACTGACATCACGGCGCAGGACGCGGGCGGCGGGCAGCCGGGAACCGAGGCGGACCTCGAAACCGGCGGCGTCACTCAGCGAGCGCGCCCAGGTCGACACCAGCAGATTGGCCTCGCCGGTCACCGCCATGCACAGCCGCACACCGGGCAGCGCGGCCACCAGGTGTCCCGCGGCGTCCAGTTCGGCGGAGGGCACGGCGACCCGGTACGTGCTGATGACGGGGCGCCCCGCCGCCAGATGGGAGACGTCGCAGCGGATCCTGACCTGGCCCGAGGACAGCATCCGCGCCAGTCTGCGGCGGACCGTCGCCTCGCTGGTCCCGGTGGCGCGGGCGAGGTCGCTGTAGGGGCGGCGGGCGTCGAAGGACAGGGCGTGCAGCAGCGCGCGGTCGGCGTCGCCGTGGCCTTGGCCCGCCGCGCCGCCACCGGCCCCGTCGGACGCGAGACGGGAGCGCTGGCCCCGGTCGAGCGCGTGCACTTTCCAGTCCGCGCCCTCGCGGTATCCGTGCAGCACCACGGCGAGTTGGATGTCGCGGACTCCCGGCAGCCGGGCAAGCGGACCGTCGGCGAAGCGCGCCAGGGCCGCCGTACCGGAGCAGAAAAGCGTGAGGAAGAGGCCGCCGTCCGTGCCGCCGGAGCCGCCCCCGGTGGTCCGCTCGACGCTGGCCACGCGCGGATCCGCGCACGCCGCCTCCACGGCGGCGGCCATGCTGCCGGGAGCCACCGCCACATCGGCGAACGCGGTGCACAGCCCCTGCCCCCGCGCATGCCGCTCCCACGTCTCGTAGGCGGTGCTCCAGGCGAGGCCGGAGACGCGCAGCCGGTCCCAACGGCGGGCGGCGGTGGTGGCGTCGATGCCGAGGACCGCGCCGATCCGCGACCACGGGGCACGGGGACTCGTCTGCAAGGCGTCGACGAGCGCCATGTCCGTCTCGTCGAGGTCCCGCATATCGCACATGTCGGCAGTGGGGGAGCCGGGCAGGTCGACGGCGTGTGTGTCGTACATGTCGGCAGAGGGGGAGACGGAATCCTGCGCCTCAGGGGCGCTGGATTCCGGCATCGGTGCGGGAGCGGACGGCATGGCGACCATTGTGGGGCCACTCGCACCCGCCGTTGCGGCGGCCCCGGCACAGGGGCGGACACCCGCCGCACGGACCTGTGCGCGCCTGCCCGGACGTCGACCCGTCCGCGGGTCCAGGCGTGCGCGCCCACCCCCAGACGCGACACACACCGTGGAGCCGCCGTGAGCGCCACCAAGACATCCACCGACGAGAACACCGCGCCCGCCGAGGGCCGGGTCCGGCTCGACCGGGCCGCGAAGACGACCGTCGGCCTGCTGTTCCTCGCCTGGATCGTCGACTACATCGACCGGCTCGTGATCAACCTCGCGCTGCCGCACATCGGCGCCGAATTCGGCATCGACCGCACCCAACAGGGCCTCGTCCTCTCCGCGTTCTTCCTCGCCTACGCGGCGTGCCAGATCCCCGGCGGACTGCTCGCCGACCGGTTCGGATCCAAGCGGATCCTGCTGTGGGCGATGCTCGTCTGGTCGGCGTTCACGGCACTGACCGGGACCGCCTGGTCCTTCGCCGCGCTCGTCGTGATCAGGGTGCTGTTCGGCGCCGGGCAGGGCATCTTCCCCGCCGCCGCGATGAAGGCCGTCGCCGAACGCACCGGGCCGCGCGAGCGGATGACGGCGAGCGGCTGGATCTCCTCGTCCAACTCCTTCGGCGCCGTCGTCGCGCCGCTGATCGCCGGACCCGTCATCGCCCTGTGGGGCTGGCGCATGTCGTTCTACGCCGTCGCCGGCCTCGGCGTCGCGACCTTCGTCCTCGTCCAACTCCTGCTGCCCCCGGCGCGCCCCGTCGCCGCGCGGGAGTCCGCCGAGGGCGGCGGCGGAACCCGTGCGCTGCTCGCCACCTCCGCGATGTGGCTGTACGTGGGGATGCTGTTCGGCTACGGCATGCTCGCCTGGGGCCTCACGTCGTGGGTGCCGTCGTACCTCCAGACCGAGCGCGGTCTCTCGCTGGAGAGTTCGGGACTGCTCACGGCGCTGCCCGCACTGTTCGGCGGCCTCGCCATGATCGTCAGCGGCTGGTGCGCGGACCGGGTGAAGGGCCGCCCCGCGCTGCTCGTCGCCCCGTCCATGACGGTCGCGGGCGCCTCGGTGCTGGCGATGACACAGGCCGAGGGCCTGGCCGCGTTCGAGACCCTGCTGTGTCTCGCCTTCGCCGCCTGCACATTCTGTTTCACACCGGTCTTCGCCGTCCCGCTGCGGACGCTGTCCACCCGGCTGAGCGGCGCCGCCTCCGGAATGATCAACTTCGGCGGTCAGTCGGCGGGCGTTCTGGTGCCGATCCTGATGGGATATCTGGCGGACACGTACTCGTTCACCGTCGCCTTCGCCGTGCTCGCCCTGGGGGCGGCGCTCACCGCCGTCCTCGCCCTGATCGCCCCGCAGACCTCCGAGGCCCTGCGCTCCCGACTCGGACCCGCCGTCCGCGACTGACCCACTCGTCCCACGTACTCAGCGAAGGAGCTCCGACGCATGACCGTCACCACGCCGCCCGCCTGCCCGGTCGACCCCGCCCGGCTCGCACTGCCCGCGGGCACCCCGGCCGACGAGGGCCTCGCACAGCTGCTGCCCGTCCTCGGCGAGCTGTACCGGGACCTGCACACCCACCCCGAGCTGTCGATGCACGAGACCCGCACCGCCGCGATCATCGCGTCCGTGCTCCGTGCCCAGGGCTGGGAGGTCACGGAGCACGTCGGCACCACCGGCGTCGTCGGCACGCTCACCAACGGCGAGGGCCCCACGCTCCTGCTGCGCGCCGACACCGACGGGCTGCCGCTCGCCGAGGACACGGGACTGCCGTACGCGTCGACCGACACCGCCACGGGCCCCGACGGCCACGAAGTACCGGTGATGCACGGCTGCGGTCACGACCACCACGTCACCGCACTGCTCGGCGCGACCGCCCTCTACGCCGCGGACCGCACCACCTGGAGCGGCACACTGCTCGCCGTCTTCCAGCCGGGCGAGGAGATCGCGGCGGGCGCGCAGGCCATGGTCGACGACGGTTTCGCGGACCGCTTCCCGCGGCCCGACGTCTGCCTCGGCCAGCACGTCAGCCCGCTGCCCACGGGCACGGTGGCACTGCGTCCCGGCACCACGATGTCGGCGGCGGACAGCTTCCGGATCCGCCTCTTCGGCTCCGGGGGACACGGCTCGCAGCCCGAGCTGACGGTCGACCCGATCGTGCTGGGCGCGCACGTGGTGACCCGGCTGCAGACGGTGGTCTCCCGCGAGATCGCCGCCCAGGACGCGGCCGTGGTGACGGTCGGCTCGTTCCGGGCCGGGCACAAGGAGAACATCATCCCGGACACCGCCGAACTGAAGGTCAACGTCCGCACCTTCGACCCGAAGGTGCGGACGCGGGTCCTCGCCGCGATCGAGCGGATCGTGCGTGGTGAGGCGCAGGCCGCGGGAGCCCCGCGCGAGCCGGAGTTCGAGCCGCTGAACGCCTTCCCGCTCACCGTCAACGACGACGACGCCACCGAGCGGGCGCGCGCCGCCCTGGTGGAGGTCTACGGCGAGGAGGGCGTGCAGCACATGGCGCGCCCGCTCTCCGGCAGCGAGGACTTCGGCGTCTTCGGCACGACGCTGGACTGCCCCTCGGTGTTCTGGATGTGGGGCAGCTTCGACCCCGGGCTCTACGCGGGCGAGGACCCGACGCAGCCACGGCCCGGCATCCCCGGCAACCACTCGCCGCGCTTCGGCCCGCAGGCGGAGCCGGTCATCGAGTACGGGGTGCGGGGGCTGCGCGCGGCGGCCGCGGCGTTCCACGGCCCGCGCGCCTGACCCCACCCCTTCGAGCCCCATCGAGGGCTCACGGCTCGATCTTCTCCAGGTCCTCGAGCAGGCCCGGACGGGTGGGCTGCCAGCCGAGCGCGGCGCGGGTGTGCGCGCTACTGGCCGGCTGGTCGGTCGCGAAGATCGGGCCGAGGGGCCCGAAGTTCTCCTCCGGCACGGACTCGGACGGAACGCCGAGCCGCCGACCGATGACCGCGGTGATGTCCCGTACGGCATCGCCCTCGTCGGCGACGGCGTGCCACGCGGTCCCGGCGGGGGCCTTCTCCAGCGCGAGCCGGAACAGGACGGCCGCGTCGAGCGCGTGCACGGCGGGCCAGCGCTGCGTGCCGTCTCCGGGGTAGCCCGCGACACCGGTGCGGCGGGCGATGTCGGTGAGGAGCCCGGCGAAACCGCCCTGGCCCTCGTTGTGCACGGTGCGCGGCAGCCGGATCGCCGAGCTGCGCACGCCGCGCGAGGCCAGGTCGAGGGCGCGCTGCACCGACACGCTGCGACCGCCGACGGGGCCTTCTGTGGGCAGCGGGTCCTCCTCGGTCGAGGCCCGCCCCTCCGTGTGCGGCGTGCCGGACACCGTGACCAGAGGCCGGTCCGTTCCGACGAGGGCGTCGCCGAGCGCCGCGAGCGCGTCACCTTCCTCGGCCACTCCGCGCGCGAGCGCCTCGGGGGAGCTGAAGTCGTTGCTGAAGGCGAGGTGGACGACGCCGTCCGCCTGCTCGGCGCCGGTGCGCAGCACGTCGAGGTCGGTGAGACCGCCGCGGACCACGTCCGCGCCGGCCGCCGCGGCCTTCTTGGCGGAGGCGTCGGAACGGGCGAGGGCGGTGACCGAGTGACCCGCGGCGATCAGTTCGGCGACGACGGACGAGCCGATCAGGCCCGTGCCGCCGGTGATGAAGACGCGCATGGCGGACTCCAAGGGGTGAAGGGAAGTGATGCGACACATGTCGCATCACTGACCAAGGTACACCCGGTGATGCGACATGTGTCGCATCACTTAGGATGGTCGTATGCCGAGATGGAAGCCGGACGCCCGGCAACGCCTGGTCGTGGAGGCGCTGCGCCTGTTCGCCGAGCAGGGCTACGACGACACGACGGTCGCCCAGATCGCCGAACGCGCGGGGCTCACCCGGAGCACGTTCCACCGGCACTTCGCCGACAAGCGGGAGATCCTCACGGCGGGCCAGAAGACCCTCAGCCGGCTGCTCGTCGAGGGCATCGCCGGAGCGCCCGACGACGCGACGCCGGTGGCGGCGGTCGCGGCCGGTCTGGAGCGCGCGTCCGGCGAGATGACCTCGTTCAACCGCGAGCTGAGCCCGCTGCTGCAGGCGGCCGTCGAGGCGAACCAGGAACTGCAGGAGCGCAACGCGCTGAAGAGCATCGGCATGGCCGCCGCCATGGTCGAGGCGCTGCGCGGCCGCGGCGTCCCGGAGCCCACGGCGCGGGTGGCCGCCGAACTAGGCGTCCTCGCCTTCAAGCTCGGCTTCGACCAGTGGGTCGACCCGTCCCGCGACGAGAACCCCGGCGAACTGGCGACCCTCACCCTGGCCGCCCTCGAAGAACTGCGCACGGCGGCAGCCGACCTCCGCTGACTCTCCACTGGAGGGCCCCGGGGGCTGTCAGCTCCCGGCCCGCTCCTGCTGATGCTCGGTCAGCTCCAGGTCGACGAAGGCCGCCACCATGGCCCGCCACACGGCCTCCGCGACCTGCGGGCTCAGCCCGGCCGCCTCCGCGCTGGCACGCGCCGCCTCGATGACGCGCTGAGCGCGATCGGGCGCGCGCACCGCGTCCTCGTCCTTCTTGAAACCGGCCGCCGCACGCACCAACGCCTCGCGACGGGCCAGGAGTTCGACGAGCTCCGAGTCCAGGGCGTCGATACGGTCCCGGACCTCGGCGAGCGAGGCGGGGACGGCGGGGGCGGCGGGTGTCGCGGGGCGCTCGGGCTGCGGCATGTGCGACATCGTGGCGCAGGGGGCGTCAGCGGTCCGTCGCGGCTGCGAGGACGAGTTGCGTGAACTCCTTCGTGGTCGCCGTTCCGCCCAGGTCCGGTGTGCGGGCGTCCGTCGTGGCGAGGACGGAGGCGAACGCGTCGAAGACCTCGGTCGCGGCCTCGGGGTGGCCGAGGTGGTCGAGCATCATCGACGCGCACCAGATCGCGCCGAGCGGGTTGGCGACACCCTGCCCCGCGATGTCGGGGGCCGAGCCGTGCACGGGCTCGAACATCGACGGGTACTCGCGCTCCGGGTTGAGGTTGGCGGCGGGCGCGATGCCGATGCTGCCCGCGACGGCGGCAGCGAGGTCGGAGAGGATGTCACCGAAGAGGTTGGAGCCGACGATCACGTCGTACCGGGCCGGGTCGAGGACGACCTTCGCGACGAGCGCGTCGATGTGCTCCTGCCGCCACTCCACGTCGGGGAAGCGCTCCCCGGCCTCCCGCACCAGCTCGTCCCAGAACGGCATGGTGTGCACGATGCCGTTGGACTTCGTCGCCGAGACGAGGCGCCCGTCGCGTCGCTGTGCCGCCGTGAAGGCGTAGTCCAGGATGCGCTCGACGCCGGGGCGGGTGAACACGGCTTCCTGGACGGCCATTTCGTTGGGGAAGCCGCGGTTGAGGCGCCCGCCGATCTCCGAGTACTCGCCCTCGACGTTCTCCCGCACGACGACGAAGTCCACGTCCGCGCCGGCCTTCGCCACCGGGCTGGGCACGCCGTCGAGCACCTTGATGGGCCGCAGGTTCACGTACTGCCGGAACTGGCGGCGGATCGGAATGAGCAGCCCCCACAGGGAGACGTGGTCCGGCACGCCCGGCCAGCCGACCGCGCCGAGCAGCACCGCGTCGTGGTGCCGGATCCGGTCCAGGCCGTCCTCCGGCATCATCGCGCCCTCGGCGAGGTAGCGCTCGCAGGACCAGTCGAACGAGTCGTAGGAGAAGGAGAGTCCGTGGCGCTTGCCGACGGCGTCGAGGACGGCGCAGGCGGGCGGCAGCACCTCGGTGCCGATGCCGTCACCAGGGATGAGAGCGATGCGGTGGCGAGTGGTCGTCATGGTGACCATGGAATGCCGAGGTGTCCGGGGCTGTCCAAGACACGTTTGCAGCCCCTTCGATAACACGCGCCTATCGGTTGTCCGGGGAAGCCTCCCGCTCCGCACTGCGCGACTTCTCGATCACGTCGATGAACGCCGCGGCCGCCGGACTCAGCCGGTGCCTGCGCCACACGAGCCCCACGTCGAGCGTGTCCTCGATGGCCAGCCGGCGCACACGCAGCCCCACCGTGTCGGCGAGCGGCCGCCAGGAGTCGGCGACGACCGCCACCCCCACACCGGCCATGACCAGGGGTAGCAGCCCCTCGCGGTGCTCGATCTCGACCGCGATACGGGAGTCGGTCGCGGCCACGATCGCGTCGGCGACCCGCCGCATCCCGGTCCCCGGCTGACCCGCGACGAGCCGCAGCGCGGGCAACTCCTCCAGCGACAAAGGGTGTTCGCCCGCCGGAAGCTCGGCGTCGTCCCGCGCCACGAGCACGAACGACTGCGTCTCGATGGGCACCCGGTCCAGATCCGCGTACGCCTCGTGCGCCCCGGACGCGGCGAGAACACCCACCTCCGCGACACCCCGGGCCAGCGCGTCGCGCACGTCGTCCGGCCGGGCGGCGGCCACCACCGCCACCTGCACCTGCGGATACGCCTCCGCGTACGCGGCGACGAGCCCGGTCAGCGGGCTGACGACCTGCGAGGGCATGGCCGCGATCCGCAACTGTCCGCCCCGCAGCCCGTCCACCGCGAGCACCGTCTCCCGGGCCACCTCCAGCGAACGCACCACCTCGCGGGCGGGAGCCACCAGGGCCGCACCCGAGGGGCTGAGCACGAGACCGCGGCCCTGCCGCAGAAACAGGCTGGTGCCGAGCGCGGTCTCCAGTCGGCGGATGGTCTGTGTCACCGACGGCTGCGCCACGAAGAGGTGCTCCGCGGCCCGGTGCACGCTGCCGTGGTCCACCACGGCCAGGAAGTGCCGCAGCTGTCGTACGTCCATGGTCTTCCTGTTCTGCTTCCGCTTCTGCTTCTGCTTCTGTGGCGGCGGTGTTCCGATAGGCCGACGTTATCGGTCGGGCTGCAAATGGGTCTTGGACGCGAGGAGTGACCGTCGTCACGATGTACGGCAGTTCGCAACGGAGCGAGAACGAGAGCGGAGCCTGCCGTGTCCCACGAAGCCCTGTTGTTCCTGAGCACGGCGGTCGCCATCGGCGGCATTGTCGTCGCGATCACCTGGCTGAAGGTCCCGCCGGTGCTCGCGCTGCTCTTCGGCACCCTCTTCCTCGGGCTGACGACCTCCGTCGGCGCCAAGGGCACACCGGACGCGGTCGCGGACGGATTCGCCGATGTCCTCGGGGAGATAGGCATCCTGGTGTCCCTCGGTGTCATGCTCGGCGCGCTGCTCACCGCGGCGGACACCATGCGGCGACTCGTCGAGCGAACGCTCAGGGCGTTCGGCCGGCGCGGCATTCCCTACGTGTTCGCGGTGACGCTGAGCTCGGTGTTCACGGCGATCTACTCGGACGTACTGCTGGTCCTCTCCGCGCCCCTCGCGCGCCGCCTCGCCCCGAAGCTCGGCGAGCGGGGCCGCGCCCTGATGGGCGGCGCGCTCACCGCGGGCATCGAGGTGGGCCTGGTGTTCGTGGCGCCAGGCGTCGCGGCCGTCGCCGTCGCCGGCATCCTGGACGTCCCGCTGGGGCAGATGTTCCTGCTCGGCCTCGTCGTCGCGCTGCCGACGGCGCTGCTGACCATGCTCGTCTTCTCGATCGTCCTGCGCTGGATGAAGTGGGACCCCGCGAGCGACGAGATCGAGACGGTGGAGGGCGCAGAGACGAGCGACGACTTCGACGCACCCGCCGCCATCCCCGCCGCCCGAACCGCCGACCCCACGCCGCGCTCGGCCCCAACACCACTCTCAGAAGCGGCCGTTGGCACGGTCACCGACGCTCCGGCCGCGATCACGACGTCCCCGGTACGCAAGCCCCGCCCACTGCCCCTCGCCCTCGCGGTCGCCCCGGTCCTGCTGGTCCTCGTCCTCATCGCGGGCGGCGCCTTCGCCGACGGGCTGTCCGTGGATGCGGCGGCGGTCGGCTTCCTCACCGACCCGGTGGTGGCCCTGCTCCTCGGCACCACCGTGGCCTACGTGTTGGCGCGGCGGGTCCGGTCCAGGGACGAGATCGGCGATGTCATCGGGAAGGCGCTTTCGCAGTGCGGATCCATCCTGGTGCTGAGCGGCATCAGCGGCTCGCTCGGAGCCATTATCGAGCGCTCCGGCATGGGCAGGACGCTCGGCGACCTGTTCTCCTCCGGCATCCTGCCGCCGCTGCTGCTCGTCTGGATCATGGCCGCGGTGCTGCACGTCGCGCTCGGCTCCATGTCCGTGGCGGGCATCACCGCCGCGGGCATCCTGGCCCCGATCGCCGGCCACCTGGACACACCTCTGGTCCTGGTGGCCCTCGCGGCGGGCTCGGGCGCCCTCTTCGTGCCCCACGTGTCCAGCAACTTCTTCTGGATGTTCCAGTCGCTGCTCGGCTTCTCCACGCGGGGCACGATCAAGACCCACACCGTCCCGATGACCCTGGCCTCGCTCATCTCGCTGCCGATCATCCTGACCGTGTCGGTGTTCCTCTGACCTCTCCGTCGGTCAGGTCTCCTGGAGCCGCACCGTGTCGACCGCGGCGCCGCGCGCGGCGCCCATCCGGTACGTGGCGTCGGCGCGTACGCGGGCGTCGGGGGAGCCCGGCCCACCCGTCCCGGACACCGTGAACCGGCCCGTGAACGCCTTGCCGGGAGCCACCTCCGCCGCGTCCACCGGGCCGTCCGCCCGGGCGGTCAGCCCGGCGGGCAGGTCGAGCGAGAGCCGGACGTCGCGCGCCGCCGCGAGACCGTTGCGGTTGGTGAACGTGACATCGACGGTGACCGGCCCGGTGTGTGCGGCCGAGACGTTCAGCGTCGCCTGGTGTGCGGCGCCCGCGAGGGTGTCGTGGATGCGGCGGGCGAGCCGCTCGGTCGATCCCGAGGGGCGCGTCGGATACGCCTCGTGCCCGTGCGCCCACGCGTCGTCCACCGCGAACCAGTCGATGTCGGCGGGCTCCCGGTCCTCGGCGAGCGCCGCCGACAGCTCGGTGAAGTACCGGAGCCAGCGCGGCAGATAGAGGCCCGAGACCAGTCCCGCCCACTCCCGGTTGGCGTAGTCGCGCAGCCCCGCCTCGCTGCCCGCCCGGTCGCCCCACGTGGTGAGAATCGACCGCGCGTCGTACTCGAACCGGTCCGCCTCCGCCCGGTCGGCGCCCCGGGAGCGGGCCTCGGCGAGCCATCGGCCCAGCAGGTGCTGCTCGGAGGTGGCCAGCGCGTCGTCGAGGAGCTTCATCCAGTCGAGCCACGTCCGCGTCAACTGCCCGAACAGGGCCTTGTCCCGCACCTCGTAGGCCGCCCTGATCTGCGGCAGCAGCACCCGGCTGCGGTTGGCGAGGACCTGCCGGGCGACGTCGAGGAGGTCGTACCGGTACGCGGAGCTGTCCCGCAGTCGCGCGTCCACGTGCAGGAGGTGGGTGAGGGCCCCGTCGAACGCGGCCGTGTCGTACCGCTCCGCCTTCGGGCTCCACGAGGCGGCGGACCGCGCGCCGAGGCCGGGTCTGGCCCCGAAGAGACCGTCGGGCGCCTCGCTCCAGGAGTCGGTGCGGCGCATCCCGTACGCCGTCTCGCGCAGCACCCGCCAGGCCGCGGCCGCGTGCCGGTCGGCGCCGCCGTACCGGGCCGCCGCCCACCGCCCGAACCACTCGTCCAGGTCGATGTCGCCCGCCGTCCACGCCAGGTCGCCGAGGAGTGCGAGCGCCGCCGGATTGTTGTCGGCGCCCTCCGGCATCGCCGCGATCCCAGACAGCCCGCTGCCGTCCTTGTCCCGCCAGCGCGGGTAACTCTCCACCCAGTCCGGGGTGTTGGCGCCGAGTGCGGTGTGCCCGCCGAAGTTCCAGATGCTGCCGTACGCGTACGGGGTGTCGGCCCAGTCGCTCTCCCGGTCGGTCACCTCGGCGTACCGGTCGGACAGCCCGTCGACGACGAGCATCCGGGAGCGGTCGACCGCGTCGAGGATCTCCCGGCGTGGATTCGTCTGCCAGCCCAGGATGACCCACACGGCCTCGGGGTGGGCCGTGCGCAGCGTCTTCTCGACGGCGCGCGCGGCCTCGCCGACCGGTACGTCGCCGGGTCTGCCGCCCTCGTGCAGGAGATCCATCTTGTACATCGAGGTGCCGCCGAGCCGTTCGTCGAGCCGCGCGTAGAACTCGGCGCCCACCTCGGCGAACGGCCCCGTGCGCGGGTCGAGCCAGTCCGGCCGGTCGAACCCGCTCCAGGTGCCCTGCGGGACCACCTCCGCCCCGTCGACCCGCTCGGCGAACCCGTCGGGCACGGTGCCGAACCAGCCCGGCAGCACCGGTGTCATGCCCAACTCCCGCACCCGGTCGGCGATTTTGCGGCCGAGGTCGGCGCGCCGCTCCACCAGGCGCCGGCTGACCGGGCCACCGAACCCGGACATGTTCTGCAGCAGCCACCACGGCTGGTGCGCCGGGGCCGGGATCCATGCCAGCAGCTCGGCCTCGGAGTACCCGAAGCGGCGGAACGTGTCGAGGTACGCGGCCTCCACGCCGGTCGTCACCAGCACCTCGTTGAAGCCGTGCAGCGCCAGCACGTCCAGCTCCCGCTGCCAGGCGTCCCAGCCCCGGTAGGGGCCGGTGTAGCCGTCGTTGGTGTCGTTGAGGGCGAACCGGTGGGACACGTTCGCCGAGGCCGACAACTCGCCCGTGGGGGAGGGGAGTCGGCCCGGCAGGTTCAGCTGCTCGCCGTTCCAGGTCACGCAGGCGTGGGCGACGTCGCGCAGGTAGTGGTGCAGGCCCGCGAGAAGGGTGGCCGGGCTCGACGCCTCGACGACGATGTGACCGCGCCCGCCGGAGACGCGGAACCGGTCGGCCGCACCCCTGCCGCTCGCGGGGCGGAAGGTGACCTGATCGTGGTGGCGGGGGAGCAGCCTGCGCAGCGCCGCGACGGCGGGCGCGGTGTCGAAGCCGCCGACGCTGCCCCCGCTGCCGCCGTCTTCGGTGGCGGCGAAGGCGGGCGTGCTCGGCATGGGCAGGGAGGTGAAGCCCAGGACGAACGCCGCGCCCGACAGCAGCCGTCTGCGGCTCGGCCGGGGCTGGTCGATGTGGTCCGGTGAGGGTCGGGTCACGAGGTCAGCTCCCGTATGACGGCCGCTCTGGCCTGCTCGATGTCGGCATCGCTTCCGGTGGTCCACGAGTGCGTCGCGCGTCAGCGTGATCGACTCGAAGGACAGGATGCCCTCCCCGAGTTGTTCCCACCGGGCGCGCCGCATCGGCATGTCGGCGCCAAGATGCACCAGATGTTTGCCGGGCGGTCCCTCGGACGTCCGCGTCAGGCGGCGTCCGCCTCGGCCCCGCGTCGACGGACCGAGCGGGCCGCGGCCGCCGCCAGGATCAGCGCGCCCGCCCCGAAGACGACATTGCCCGTCAGGGCCACGCTCATCGTGACGCCCATGTCCGACGCGTGCGTGAAACCCACCCAGACGTACGTCAGCAGCGCGCCGACAGCCAGTGCGATCCGGTGGCCGGGGCCCCAGGAGGGGCTCCGCGACCAGCGGGCGCCGAGGTGGACGGCCACCGCGGCCAGCAGCACCCAGAAGGCGACCACGAGCCAGTCCGACACACGGTCCCGCAGCAGCGACTGACCGGCCCAGTAGGCGCTGGTGAGCGCGAAGGCGGCGCAGCCCGTCCACCACGGGCCGGGCGCATCGGGCCGGAGCGCGGGCTTGGGGAACCGGTCGACGCGGAAGGCCGCGACGACCAGGGCGACCATCAGCACGACCGCCACGGCCCACTGTCGCGCCGAGGCCATGAACTCGTCGTTGTACGCGTACTGCAGGGCCGCGAGACCCAGCGAACCCAGCACGAACACCGCCACGGTGGCACTCAGCGCGAGCCGCCCCGTCCAGGGGCGCTGCGGCTCGCGGCTGAACGCCTCGACCAGCGCGATCGGCACGCAGATGCTCCAGACCATGTGCATCGACACGACGTCCTGGAGCAGGGCGACGCTGGTCCCGAGCAGGGGCACCGTCGTCCCCTCGTAGACGAGGCCGAACGGGACGCCGCCGTAGTCGGGGTTCCAGAGCATCTGGTCGACCGGCCCCTCCTCGAACAGCCCGTACGCCGCCCCGAGCAGCAGCATCGTCGGCCAGCCACTGCCCGTCCGCCGCGCGATCTCGCGGACGAGCAGGGCCCCGCACCCGTACAGCGGGAGGTAGAGGAAGAACGAGCCCGCGTCGCTGATCGGCGTGTTGCCCAGCAGGAACTCGCCCACCAGCGGGGCCAGCAGGACCAGCGCCAGGGCCGACCGCCGTCGGTGCGGGGTGTCTCGCAATGCGGTCACGACCCGAGGCTAGCGGCGGGGCCCGCCCCGGCAGCCGTGGCCGCGGGACGGGCGCCGGCTGATGCGTACGTGAACCACCCACGTAGAAGGGACGTACGTTGTAAGAGGCGGGCGTACGCCTCCCGTGACGTACGCGCGTCCTGCGAGACACAGGACTTGAGGCACCAGGTAAGGACACACGCGTCATGAGCACCATTCCCGAGGTCACCCTCAACAACGGCGTCACCATGCCGCAGCTTGGCTTCGGCGTCTTCCAGGTCCCCGACGACGAGGCGCACGCCGCGGTCACGAGCGCCCTGGAGGCCGGTTACCGCAGCATTGACACGGCCGCCCTCTACAAGAACGAGAAGGGCACCGGGCAGGCCGTCGCCGACTCCGGCCTGGCCCGCGAGGACGTCTTCGTCACCACGAAGCTGTGGAACACCGAGCAGGGCCGGGACACCACGCTGCGCGCGTTCGACGCCTCCCTCGACCGGCTCGGCATGGACTACGTCGACCTGTACCTGATCCACTGGCCGGTGCCGTCGCTGGACAAGTACGTCGAGACGTGGAAGACGTTCGAGGAGATCCTCGCCAGTGGCCGGGCCCGCGCCATCGGCGTCTCCAACTTCCTGCCCGAGCACCTGGACCGGCTCGCCGCCGAGACCTCCACGGTCCCGGCGCTCAACCAGATCGAGCTGCACCCGCGCCTCCAGCAGGAGGCGCTGCGCACATACGACGCGAAGCACGGCATCGCCACCGAGGCCTGGTCCCCGCTGGGCCGCGGCAACGGCGTCCTCGACGACGAGACGGTCACCGCGCTCGCCCGCAAGCACGACCGCAGCCCCGCGCAGATCGTGCTGCGCTGGCACCTCCAGCTCGGCAACGTCGTCATCCCGAAGTCGGTGACCCCGGCCCGGATCCGCGAGAACATCGCGGTCTTCGACTTCGAGCTGGACGCCGACGACCTCGCCGCGCTCACCGGCCTGGAGACGGGCGAACGCGTGGGTCCCGACCCGGCCGTGCTCGGGTCCTGACGGAGCCGGGCCCCGCGGGGCTCACAGGTCGAGCGGTCGCCCCTCCCACAGCTGGAGCTCCCAGCCCTGCTCCGGCGAGCCGGAGAGGGCGACGACGCCGGTGTTGGGCAGCGGGCGGGCCGCGACGAAGTCGACGTCGACGTTGCCCGCCCGCGCGGCCGTCCACGTCCGGATCACGGCGCCGTGGCTGACCATGGCCACGGTGTCCGCGCCCGTCCCGGCCGCCTCGGCGACCACGGCGTCGAACCGGCCGAGCGTCTCCGCGCCGGTCTCGCCGCCGGGCATCCGGCGTGCCGTGTCACCGGCGGACCAGGCGAAGGCCGTGGAGAGATAGGCCAGGGCCGCCTCCTCGTCGCCGCGCATCTCCAGATCGCCTGCCGCGATCTCCCGGATCCCGTCCCGGATCTCGACGTCGAGACCGGTCGCGCGGGCCAGTGGCTCGGCGGTGAGCTGCGTACGGACGAGGGTCGAGGCGTACAGGGAGTCGATCCGCTCGTCCGCCAGCGTCCGCGGGAGCGCCGCCGCCTGCTCCAGGCCCAGCGGTGTCAGGCCGGGCCCCGGCACCCCGGAGTCCAGGAGCCGCTTGAGGTTGGACGGGGTCTGGCCGTGGCGTATGAGCAGCAGGCGCATGCGGTGGGTACCTCCACGAGACGAACGGAACGCTTGCGTCCCACTGTGTCATCCGTGGAGGAAATCGGTGGTCAGGCCAGCTTTTCCAGCAATGTGGCCGCGAGCGGGCCGGCGGACGCCGGGTTCTGGCCGGTCACGAGATTGCGGTCGGCGACGACGTGCGGCGCCCACGCCTCGCCCTCCTGCACGTTCACCCCGGCCTCGGTGAGCCGGTCCTGGAGCAGCCAGCGCGCCTTGTCGGCGAGCCCGGCCTGGGTCTCCTCGACGTTGGTGAACGCGGCGACGTCGTAACCGGCGAACACATTGCTTCCGTCGGGCTTCGTGGCGGCCAGCAGCGCGGCGGGGGCGTGGCACACGACGCCGAGCGGCTTCCCGGACTCCAGGGCCCGGGTGAGCAGGGCGCCCGATGTGGCGTCCACGGCGAGGTCCTCCATCGGGCCGTGGCCGCCGGGGTAGAAGACGGCCGCGTAGTCGTCCAGATCCACCTCCTCCAGCTTGACGGGGGAGTGCAGCTCCGTGTTCTCGGCCACGGCCGCGGCCATCCGGTCGGCGTTCTCCTGGCCGTCGTTGAACTCGGGGGCGAGGCTGCCCGCGTCGACTGTGGGGACGACGCCGCCCGGCGTCGCCACGACGATCTCGTACCCCGCCGCCTTGAACGCGTCGTACGGGGCGATGGCCTCCTCCGCCCAGAAGCCGGTGGGGTGACGGGTGCCGTCGGCCAGCGTCCAGTGGTCGGAGCCGGTCACTACGAAAAGAATCTTCGACATGGGGTGCTCATCTCCGCGGGATGCGTCGGTGGTGTGCGGTCATGACGGTGAAGTCCTGACCTCTACGAAGGTAGGGCCGGGGAGCGGGTCCGACCAACGGTGGGCTACCGTGCCCGGCGTGGCAGAGCGGATCCAGTCGGTTGAGCGGGCGGCGCTGGTCCTGCGGCTGCTCGCGTCCGGGCGCCGGTCCTTCGGGGCGACGGAGCTGGCCCGCGCGATGGGGCTGCCCGAGTCGGCCCTGCACGGAATCCTCGGCACGCTGGTCACGGCGGGCCTGGTGGAGCGGGACCCGGTCACCGACGGCTACCGGATCGGCGCGGCGCTGCTCCACCTGAGCAACGGCGAGCTCGACGCGAACGAACTGCGTGCCCGCTCTCTGCACAGCGCCGACACCCTGGCCGCGCGCAGCGGCGAATCGGTGTGGATCGCCACGCCCCACGAGTGCCGGGCCCGCGTCGTCCACCACGTCTTCCGCCCCGACGACAGCACCCAGGCCCTCCGCCTCGGCGCCCACCTGCCTCTGCACGCCTCGGCCGTGGGCAAGACCCTGCTCGCCTTCGACCACGAGCTCGACGTGCCCGAGAAACTCCCGCCCCACACCGGCCACACCCTCACCGAACGCGCCGCTCTGGCCGCCGAGTTGTACGAGATACGCCGCCGCGGCTGGGCTGCCGCCGTCGACGAGCACACCACCGGAAGAACCGCGATCGGCGCCCCGCTGCGCGCCCCCTCGGGCCGCACGGTGGGCGCCATCAGCATCGCGGGCCCCACCTCGCGCCTGACCGAGGCCGGCCGCGCACGGGCGGACCTCGCGGCGCTGGTCGTGGCGGCGGCGGAGGAGATCGGCAGCGCCCTGGCGCGCTGAGCCCGTGGGCGCGGCACGGTCATCTACCGCCGCCGCGAGCCGGGTCAGCCGGCGGGCGGGACGAACTCCGGCTGGTCGAGCAGGCGCAGCCAACTGCCGTCCGGCTGGCGGCGGACGACCTGCGCCCGCGCGCCCGCCCCGTCCTTCGGCGGAGTCGACGTGAGGGCGATGTCACCGCTGACGAGCGTCGGCAGCGGCTGTTCCGGTGTGAAGTGGGGGCGACCGGCCAGCACCTTCTCCCACAGCGCGCGGATCGCCTCCCGGCCGACCGTCTCCTGGCCCGGCGGATAGGCGAGCACCGCGTTCTCCTCGTAGAGCGCGGCGACCCCGGCCGCGTCGCCCGCGTTGGACCGCTCGACGAACAGGCGGGTGATGTCCTCGGGCCGCATGGCCTTCTCGTACCCGGACTCCGGCATGGGCTCCTCCTCGGTTCGCTGTCGTCCTTACAGCGTCGTCCCCCACGGGGTAGAAGTCCAACAAATGGTTTTGTTGCAAACTAGAACCTGTGGTCATGAAAGGCGGGTCATGGATCTGAGACAGCTCGAATACTTCGTCGCGGTCGCGGAGGAGCGGAACTTCACGCGGGCCGCCGAGCGGGTGCACATCAGCCAGTCCGGCGTCAGCGCGCAGATCCGGCAGCTGGAGCGCGAGCTGGGGGCGGAGCTGTTCGACCGCTCGTCCCGCACCGCCACGCTCACCGTCGCGGGCAAGGCCGCGCTCGAACACGCCCGCGCCACCCTCGCCGCGGCCGGGACGATCGGGCGGGCCGTGGCCGAGGTGTCCGAACTGATCCGGGGCCGGCTCACCGTCGGCATGGTCATCGGCTGCACCGTCACCCCGCTGTTCGACGCCCTCGCCGCGTTCCACGCGGCGCACCCCGGCGTCGAGGTCTCGTTGCTGGAGGACAACTCCGACCGCCTCGTCGACGGCGTACGCGGCGGGGACACCGATTTGGCGCTCATCGGTGCCGCGCACTCCACCCCCGACGACCTCGAATCGCTCACCGTCATCGACGAGCACCTCGTCGTGGCGGTACCTCCTGATCACCCCCTGGCACGCCAACCACGCGTCCTGCTCCGTGATCTGATGGACCGTCCGGTCATCTGCATGCCGCCCGGCACCGGCCTGCGGACCGTCTTCGACCGTGCTTGCGCCGCGCAGGGCCTGCGCCTCACGATCGCCCTGGAGGCGAGCGCCGCGGACGCCATCGCGGCCCTCGCCGACCGCGGCCTCGGTGTCGCCGTCCTCAGCGAGTCGATGGCCGCCGCCTACGGTGACCGCCTCACCGCACGCCGGATCGACGACGTCGACACGCCGGCCCTGCTCGCCCTGGTCTGGAAGCGGACGCACAACCCGGCCCTGCGCGAGCTGCTGACGTACGCGCGGCAAGCGTTCCGGTGAGTCGCCGGGGCGCCTCACTCCGGGGTTCGGCTACCACGGCCGGATCGGGCGGACCCCGATGCGGCGGCTGTCCTCGTCCAGTAGGTGGCCCATGCGCTTGACCGTGTGGAGGCCGACGATGCGGTCGGTCACCTCCAGCGTCGGCAGGCGTGCGCACAGGGCGGCCTCGCGGCGTTGGATGTCGCCGAGGTCGCGGACCCACAGGGTGGCGAAGACGTTCGTGCGGCCGGTGACCGCGGCGACGAGGCGGCACTCCGGCAGCGCGGCGAAGGCGCGGTGGACGGCGGCGGTGTCGCGGGCCGGGGCCCGGCCGAGCAGTGAGACCGGGAGCGGGCGACCGGCGAGCGCGTTCGCCATGTCGCAGCGGAAGGTGAGGACGCCCGATTCGGTGAGGCGGCGCAGGCGCCGGCGGACCGTGGCGGGGCTGGTGCCGGTGCGCCCGGCGAGCTCCGCGAGGCCGAGCCGGCCGTCGCCGACGAGCGCGTCGAGCAACCCCCGGTCCACCGCGTCGAGTTCGACGGTCGCCGCGGGCTCGGGCGGGACCGCGCCCGTCCGGCCGAGGGCGGTCAGCTGCGTCGGGTCCAGTGAGCGGAGCCGCCAGCGGCTG
Source organism: Streptomyces sp. EDA2-14 (assembly GCF_054963755.1). Taxonomy (NCBI): domain Bacteria; kingdom Bacillati; phylum Actinomycetota; class Actinomycetes; order Kitasatosporales; family Streptomycetaceae; genus Streptomyces; species Streptomyces sp. EDA2-14. The sequence goes on along the minus strand of NZ_JBUEGE010000005.1, from coordinate 112,612 downwards.
CCCTCCACGGACAGCGACGTGGCGAAGAGGCAGTCGACTCCGACGACTCCGCGGAGCGGTTCGAGGTGGGTCGTCAGGAATCGGGTGAGCGCGGGCAGGTCCGGCGCGAGGACGTCGATGAGCAGATCGGCGCTGCCCGGACCGGTCAGCTCGATGGTCACGGCCTCTTCGTGCACGAGCAGCTGCTGAGCGATCCGCATACGGCTGCCGGGACGGCAGCGCACCAGGACGAACGCCGTGCAGCGCGTGCGCGAGAACTCCCGGCCGGGTGCCGCGTACACCCAGGCCAGACCCTCCGCGGTCAGCCGCTCCCAGCGGCGGGCGAGGGTGCTCGCGGTGACGCCCAGCGGCGGTGCGAGTTCGGTCCAGGAGGCGCGGGGACGCAGCTGGAGGGCGTTGACGAGGGCGAGGTCCAGCTCGCTCACGGCGACTGTTTCTCGCATGCCACCCACCCTGCCTGCTCGTTTCCGACGAATTCGCGGCCCGATACGACCGCAGACCGCACAGTAGCCAGCGCATTCGAATCCGGCCAGACGAGTCGGCACAGCCGCCGTCGCCGTAGCCGTCAGAAGGGACGTCTCCTATGCGTACGGATGTGGGCACCGGGCGCGGCATGCTCGGCGCGATGGCCGTGGTCGTCGTGTTCAGCGGTGTCGTACAGGGGTATCTCACGCCGCTGCTCCCGGAGCTGGGGCAGAGCCTCGGCATCGGCGGAGTGGCTCAGAACAACCTGTATCTGCTGTCGCAGTGCGCGTTCGCCGTGCTCACCCCGCTGCTGTCGCGCCTCGGCGACCTGTACGGACACCGCCGGCTGCTGCGGGTGGCGCTCACGATGGTCGCGGCCGGTTCGCTCCTCATGGCGGTGCGGCCGACGGTGCTGACCCTCGCCGTGGGGATGGTGCTGCAGGGCGCGGTCGTCGGGTTCTTCCCGCTGCTCGCCGGGATCCTGCGCTCCCGCGCCCCCGAACGCGGCCGCACCGGCATGTCGCTGCTCGTCGGCGCCCTGCTGATCGCCGTCGGCGTCGGTGGCCTCGCCGCGGGCGCCCTCAGCGAGCGGCACGCCGAGGCCGGGCTGTGGGCGGCCGTGCCGGTGGCGGCCCTCGCCGTGACCGCCGGCCTGCTGCTCCCGGACAGCGACGGCGAGTTCGGCGGACGCTTCCACTTCGGCGCGGCGGCGCTGCTGACCGTCGGCCTCGTGGCGCTGGTCCTGGTGCTCGCACAGGGCGGTACGTGGGGCTGGACCTCGCCGCGCGCCCTGGGCACGGCCGCCCTCGCGGTCGTGGTCTTCGTCGCCTGGGTGGGGGTGGAGCGCCGTGCGAAGAGCCCCCTGGTGAACGTCGGCATGCTGCGCGACCGACGGCTCGCGGTGGTGAGCGTGCACACGTTCTGCGCGGCGTTCGGCGCCATCGGATTCCTGGGCGCCAACGCCCTGTTCCTCGGTGCCGACCCCGCGGCCGTCGGCTACGGCATGGGCCTCGGCCCGCAGTCCATCGCGACGGTGTCCCTGGCGATGGTGGTGGCGGGCTTCGCCGGGTCCACGGCCACGCCGCGCCTGGCCCGCCGGATCGGCGACCGCGCCGTCCTGGCCACCGGCGGGATCCTCATCGGGGCCGGCTTCCTCGGCATGGCCCTCTTCCACGCCACGCTCCCGCAGTACGTCGCCTCGGCGCTGATCGTCGGCCTGGCCACCGGCGTCTTCGAATCCATCACCCGAACCCTGTCGGCGGAGATCGTGCCCGAGCGGCAGACCGCGCTGGCCGTGGGCATCAACGAGCTCGCGCTGTCACTGGGCGCGGCGATCGGCGCCGCCGTCATCGGCGGGCTCTTCGCCGCACATCAACTCGGCGGCTCCAGCGGCCACATCGCGGTCTCCGGCTTCGTATGGAGCTGGGGCGCCTGCGCCGCGGTGGCGCTGGTCGGCGGCGCGTTCGCCCTGCTCTACGGGAGCGACCGACAGGCCGCCGGGACGGCTGCCGCCGCCGACCATGACGTGCCCGCAGACCTGAAGGAAGGCCTCGTATGACCACGGCGAAGACCACGCGACCCACGACGACGGCGGACTCCGCGCACTCCGCCCACGGCGAGGTGGCACAGGCCGTCCAGGCCTGGCGCGAAGAGCTCGTCGCGCTCAGCCACAGCCTGCACGCCGAACCGGAGCTCGCCCTGGAGGAGCACCGCTCGGCCACGAAGATCGCCGAACTCCTCGACGCGGCCGGCTTCACCGTGACCCGCCCCCTCGACTCCCTGCCCACCGCGCTCGACGCCACGTACGGCAGCGGCGAGCTGGTGCTCGCCTTCTGCGCCGAGTACGACGCGCTGCCCGGCATCGGCCACGCCTGCGGTCACAACGTGAACGGTGCGGCGTCCGTCGGCGCGGCGCTCGGTCTCGCGGCCGTCGCCGACCGGCTCGGCATCACCGTCCGGCTCATCGGCACCCCGGCCGAGGAGGACATCGGCGGAAAGGTGCTGCTCATCGAGGCGGGCGTGTTCGACGACGTCGCCGCGGCGCTGATGGCGCACGCCGCCGCCGAGGACTCCGTCGGCGCCTCCTCGCTGGCGATCGGCGCCTGGGACGTCACCTACCGGGGCCGGCCGGCCCACGCGGCCCTCGCGCCGTGGGAGGGCGTGAACGCGCTCGACGCGCTGACCGTGGCCCAGACCGCGATCGGCGTGCTGCGCCAGCAACTGCCGCCGGGCTCCCTGGTCCACGGCATCGTCACCGACGGGGGCCGGGCACCCAACGTCATCCCCGACACCGCCGCCGCCCGCTACGAGGTGCGGGCCCCCACCGTCGAACAGCTCACAGCGGTCCAGGGCCGGGTCCGCGCCTGCTTCGAGGCGGGCGCCCTCGCCACCGGCGCCGCACTCGAACTCGTCCCGCACGGCCGGGACTTCGCCGACCTCCGCCAGGATCCGTTCCTGACCGAGGCCTACGTGGCGGCGGCCCGCTCGCTCGGCCGCACCCCGCTGCCCCGGCACGGCGCCACCACCGCCTCCACCGACATGGGGAACGTCTCCCGGCTCCTGCCCGCGATCCACCCCACCATCGGCTACGACACCGGGGGCGCCACCCAGCACACGGCCGAGTTCGCCTCCTACGGAACGTCCCCCGGCGCGGACCGCGCCGTCGTCGAAGGGGCGACGGCACTGGCGCTGACCGCGCTGGCCGCCGCGACGGACGAGGAGCAGCGAACCCGCCTGCTGAGCGGAGTGCGGGAGCGCCGCTCCTGAAGCAGGAGGGGTGGCCGGGGGGGGGCTTTCAGCCCTCCTGGCCCCTCGCGCTCGCCTGGCGTGAGTTGAACTCCTCGACGTTTTTCTTCTGCTCCTCGTAGCTGTCGGTGAACCGGGTGTCTCCCGGCCCGACCGTCACGAAGTACAGCCAGTCGCCCTTGGGCGGATGGATCGCCGCGTCCATGGCGTCCTGCCCCGGATTGCCGATGGGCGTGGGCGGCAGACCCTTGTGCTTGTACGTGTTGTACGGGCTGTCGAGCCGGGTGTCCGCGTGGCTGGTGTCGAGCGTCGAGCGGTTCAGGGCGTAGTTGATCGTGGAGTCCATCTGGAGCGGCATGTCCCGGGCGAGCCGGTTGTAGATGACACGGGCCACCTTCCCCATGTCCTCGTGGGTGTCGGCCTCCGCCTGCACGATACTGGCGATGACCACCGTCTCGTAGACCGTGACGCCGTTGCGGTCCGCTCCCTCGGTGACATGCTCGGCCCGCAGCCGCTGGTTCGCGGTGTCGTTCATGTAGGCGAGCAGGGACGCGGAGCTGGTCCTGCGGCCGACCGGATACGTGGCCGGGAACAGATAGCCCTCCGGGTTGCCGTCCGCCGCGCTCGGCAAGGTGAAGTCCGCCTTCGCGGCCGCCTTCTTCGTGGTCCCCCCGTCGACCCCGAGCGCCTTGTCCACGGCCTCGTACACCTGGCTCGAACGGTATCCCTCCGGGATCACGAGCTTCTCGGAACGTCCTGACCCCCGCTCGCCGGAGAGCACGACCAGCGGTACGACGACGGCCGCGGCCACCGCGAGCAGCACGACGGCCAGCACGATCAGCCTGCCGCGGGTGAGCCGCCGCTTCTTCTCTGCCCCCTGATCGGTGGGGGTCTTCTCGTCCTCGGGCACAGCGGAACGCTAGCGTGCCCCGCGGTGCGAACTCGACACCATCCGCACCACCAGCCACCTCCGGGCAGTCCGGTATGCGGTCCGAGCTTGACGAAACCGCCCCGCGGACGGCTCAATTGACCCATGACTGCCCAGCGCCTGGTCTCGCGTGACCACATCGACTTCGGTCGGGTGTGGTCCGCGGCGTGTTGCGCCTGATCCGGCAGCGGGCCCTCTGACCGGCCCTTTTCTCTCTCGGTGACCCCGTAGCGGGCCGAGTTCCGACGCTTTTCGCGCGCTGCCGCCGCACCTCCTCCCACGACGTACCGCGTCGCTTCCGTGTTCTCACACCCGTGTCGGCCCGTCCTCTGACGGATCGTCACCGCCGCCTGCGCGCAGGGCTGTTCCGGCATGCCCCCGTGCGGTCGCCGCCGCCTCCGAAAGGCCATCCCGTGCCCGTGGAATTCCTCGGCATAGCCGCCACCAACGACGGCTCCGAAACCACCGCCCGCTCCGGCGAGGCCTTCGACAAGGAGTACACACTCCGGCTCGCCCGCGCACACGAGGAGCACGGCTGGGACCGGGTGCTGTTCGCCTACGGATCGGGTTCCCCGGACCCGGCGCCGGCCGCCGCGTACATCGCGAGCCGTCTGGACCACCTGCAGATCCTGCTCGCCCACCGGCCCAATGTGTCGTATCCGACCTACGCCGCCAAGACCTTCGCCACCCTCGACCGGATCAGCGAGGGGCGCCTGACGGTCCACTTCATCACCGGCGGCAACGACCACGAGCAGGGCCGTGAGGGGGACACCCTCACCAAGGACGAGCGGTACGCCCGCACCCGCGAATACATCCGCATCGTCAAGAAGATCTGGACCACCCGCGAACCCTTCGACCACGAGGGCGAGCACTACCGCTTCCACGATTTCGTCAGCGACGTCTTCCCGGTCCAGCAGCCCCGGCCGAACGTCTCGTTCGGCGGCTCCTCGCCCGCCGCGTACGCGGCCGGGGGCGCCGAGGCCGACATCTACGCCCTGTGGGGCGAGCCGCTGGCGAAGACCGCCGAGCAGATCGAGACCGTCAAGGCCGCCGCACGGGCCGCGGGCCGCACCGACGTACCGCGCATCCAGGTCGCCTTCCGCCCGATCATCGCTCCGACCGAGGAACTGGCCTGGGAGAAGGCCCACCGCACGGTCGGCGCCATCCGCGAGCGCCGCGAGGCCGGTCTCGTACGCCACCACCGCAGCGGCGCCCCGCAGAACACCGGCTCCCAGCGGCTCATCGCCATCGCCGAGGCGGGCGAGCGCTACGACCGCGCCCTGTGGACCCCGACCGCCGCCGCGACCGGCGGCGCGGGCAACTCCAACGCCCTCGTCGGCACCCCGGAGACCGTCGCGCAGGCCCTCCTCGACTACTACGACCTCGGCGTCGACATCCTCTCCGCCCGCGGCTACGACCTGCTGGACGACGCGATCGACTTCGGCCGGTACGTGATCCCGATCGTGCGCGAAGAGGTCGCCAAGCGCGACGCCGAGCGTGCGCAGCGCGGCGCCGAGGCACCCGCGGCGGTGGGCGCATGACCTCCGTGACCCAACCACCCACCAGAGACGTCGAGGTGACGGTCGTTCACGTCCCCGTGTCCGATCCGCGCGTCGAGCCCCTGCTGCGCGAGCTCGGCGACGAGTACTCGACGCGGTACGGCAAGGACGCCCACGCGGAGATCGCCCGCTACCCGGACGAGGAGTTCACACCCGACCACGGCGGTCTGCTGCTCCTGATCCTGGAGGACGGCGAACCCGTCGCGGGCGGCGCCTTCCGCCGCTACGACGCGCACACCGCCGAACTGAAGCGCATCTGGACGCACTCCGCACACCGGCGGCGCGGCCTCGCCCGCCGCGTGGTCGCCGAGCTGGAGCGCGAGGCGGGGGAGCGCGGCTACCGCCGGATCCACCTCACCACCGGCCCGCGCCAGCCCGAGGCCCGCGGACTGTACCTGGCCGCCGGGTACACGCCGCTGTTCGACACCGAGGCCGACCCGGAGACCATCGGCCCGCTCCCGTTCGAGAAACGGCTTCGGGGCCGCGCGACCGACGATCCGGGCGCCCTCACCGTCGTCCCCGTCCGGCACTACGCGCGCTGGGCGGCGGCCGCCGCGGTGCTGGTGGTGGTCGCGCAGCTCCTGCACGGACTGCTGACCAACCCCGTGTGGGAATGGGACGTCTTCCGCGACTACGTCCTGTCCGAAACGATCGTGCAGGCCGTCTGGGTGACCCTCCAACTCACCGCCTACGCCACGGTGTTGGGCTTCCTGCTCGGTACCGTGCTGGCCTTCATGCGGCTCTCGCGGAGCCCGGTGCTGCAGTCCGTGGCCTGGACGTACATCTGGATCTTCCGGTCCATCCCGATGATCGTCCAACTGGTCTTCTGGTTCAATCTCAGCGCGCTCTACAAGGAGTTGGGCCTCGGCATCCCCTTCGGCCCGGTGTTCTGGTCCGTCGACAGCAACAGCCTCATCGGCACCATCGGCGCCGCCGTCATCGGCCTGACCCTGCACCAGGCCGCGTACGCCGCCGAGATCGTCCGCGGTGGTGTCATCTCCGTCGACGGCGGGCAGCTGGAGGCCGCCGCCGCGCTCGGCATCCCGCGCCTGCGGCAGATTCGCCGGATCGTCCTGCCGCAGGCCATGCGCGCCATCCTGCCCACGGCGGGCAACGAGATCATCGGCCTGCTCAAGGGCACCTCGGTGGTCTACGTGATGTCCATCGGCGAGCTCTTCTACCAGGCCCAGGTCATCTACGGCCGCAACGGCCGCGTGATCCCGCTGCTCCTCGTCGCCACCGCCTGGTACGTGGTGCTGACCTCGCTGCTCTCCGTCGCCCAGCACTACGTGGAGCGCCGCTACTCCAGGGGCACCGCCCCGAAGACCCGCCGAACCCAGGGAGCCCGACGATGATCAGCCCGACGAAGACCGAGCCGATGGTGGACATCCAGGACGTCCACAAGAGTTTCGGCCCGCTGGAGGTGCTGCGCGGCGTCGACCTCCAGGTGAACGCCGGCGAGGTCACCGTGATCCTCGGCCCGTCGGGCTCGGGGAAGTCCACGCTGCTGCGCACCATCAACCACCTGGAGAAGGTCAACCGCGGCTGGATCAGCATCGACGGCGAACTCATCGGCTACCGCCGCTCCGGGAACCGACTGCACGAGCTGCGCGAGAAGGACGTTCTCAAGCAGCGCACCAACATCGGGTTCGTGTTCCAGGACTTCAACCTCTTCCCGCACCTGACCGTGCTGGAGAACCTGGTCGAGGCCCCCGTCTCCGCCCTGCGCCGCCCGCGCAGGCAGGCGGAGGACACCGCCCGGACACTCCTTGAGCGGGTGGGACTCGGCGACCGCGCCGACGCCTACCCCCGCCAGCTCTCCGGCGGCCAGCAGCAGCGCGTGGCCATCGCCCGCGCGCTCGCCCTCGAACCCAAGGTGCTGCTCTTCGACGAGCCCACCTCCGCGCTCGACCCGGAACTCGTGGGCGAAGTCCTCGACGTCATCAAGGACTTGGCGAGCACCGGAACCACCATGATTGTCGTCACGCACGAGATCGGCTTCGCCCGCGAGGTCGCCGACACGGTGGTGTTCATGGACGGCGGTGTCGTCGTGGAGCAGGGGACACCCGCGGCCGTCCTCGACGCACCGCGGCACGAACGCACCCGCGCCTTCCTCTCCAAGGTCCTGTGACCGGCGTCCTGTGACCGGCGTCCTGTAACCGGCCTCCTGTGACCGTCTCCCACCCCGCTTCCTACGCAAGGACAACCACCGTGCCCACCACCCTCACCCGCCGCCGCACCACCACGGCCGCGCTCTCACTCGTCGGCGCCGTCCTCCTCGCCGCCTGCAGCAACCCCTCCGACGGCGGCACGACCGAGGTCGCGGACGGATCAGGCGCCAAGGCGAAGATCAACCTCAGCCCCGAGCAGCACCGCGTCACCACCGGCAAGGTCGACTCCATAGCCGACGAGGTGCCCGAGCGGATCCGCAAGAGAGGAACCCTCGAGGTCATCGGCTCCTCCAGCTCCGCCGCTCCGCTCGGCTTCCACGCCACCGACAACAAGACCGTCATCGGCGTCGAGCCGGACCTCGCCCACCTCGTCGCCGACGTCCTCGGCCTCAAGGTGCACCGCACCACCGCCTCCTGGGAGAACATCTTCGTCGGCCTCGACAGCGGCAAGTACGACGTGGGCCTGAGCAACATCACGGTCACCGAGGAACGCAAGGAGAAGTACGACTTCGCCACCTACCGCAAGGACAACCTGGGCTTCGAGGCCAAGAAGGGCAGCGGCCTGAAGGTCACCGGGCCAAAGGACGTGGCAGGCAAGACGGTCGCCGTGGGCAGCGGCACCAACCAGGAGAAGCTGCTCATCGAGTGGAGCAAGGCGAACGTGAAGGCCGGTCGCAAGCCGGTCGACATCAAGTACTACCAGAACGACAGCGACACCTACCTGGCCCTGCAGTCCGGCCGCATCGACATCTACCTCGGCCCCAACCCGACCGCCGCCTACCACGCGGCGAGCACCGGAAAGACCGAGGTCGTCGGCACCTACTCCGGCGCGGGCGCCGAGCTCCAGGGCCTCATCGCGGCCACCACCAAGAAGGACAGCGGGCTCGTGAAGCCGCTCGCCGACGCGCTCGACCACGTCATCGACAACGGCAGCTACGCGAAGGTGCTGAAGCGCTGGGGCCTGTCCGACGAAGCCGTGTCGAAGTCGAGGATCAACCCGCCCGGACTGCCCAGGACGGGCCAGTAGACCCCTCGCTCAGCCGCTTCAGAAAGGCACCCGTCGTGTCCCCTTCTCCTTCCTCCTCCACCGCCCCCTCCACCTCCCTGCACCTCGCCGTGGCCCTCGAAGGCACCGGCTGGCACCCCGCGTCCTGGCGCGAGCACGTCGCACGGCCGCACGACCTGTTCACCGCCGCGTACTGGGCGGAGCTCGTCGCCGAGGCCGAGCGGGGCCTGCTCGACTTCGTCACCATCGAGGACGGCCTCGGCCCGCAGTCCGGCCACTTCCTCGAACCGGACGAGCGCACCGACCAGGTCCGCGGCCGTCTCGACGCCGTGCTGATCGCCTCGCGCGTCGCCCCGCTGACCCGGCACATCGGGCTCGTCCCGACCGCCGTGGTCACGCACACCGAACCGTTCCACCTCTCCAAGGCGATCGCCACCCTCGACTACGTCAGCTCCGGCCGCGCGGGCCTCCGGGCACAGGTCACCGCCCGCCCGAACGAGGCCGCCCACTTCGGCCGCCGCACGATTCCCCGCATCGACGCCTACGACAGCCCGGACGCACGGGAGTTGGTGACCGAACTCTTCGACGAGGCCGCCGACTACGTGGAGGTCCTGCGGCGGCTCTGGGACAGCTGGGAGGACGGCGCCGAGATCCGGGACGCCACAACGGGCCGCTTCATCGACCGGGACAAGCTGCACTACATCGACTTCGAGGGCAGCCGGTTCAGCGTCCGCGGCCCCTCCATCACGCCCCGTCCGCCGCAGGGTCAGCCGCTCGTCACCGCGCTCGCCCACGACACCGTCCCGTACCGTCTCGTGGCCCGCGCCACCGACGTCGGATACGTCACCCCGCACGACGCCGAACAGGCCCGCACCATCGTGGGCCGGGTCCGTACCGAGCAGGAGGCGGCAGGGCGGGCCGACGAGCCCCTGCACGTCTTCGGCGACCTCGTGGTCTTCCTCGACAAGGACCAGGGCGCCGCGACCGCCCGCAGGGAACGGCTCGACGAGGTCGCCGGAACGCCGTACGTGAGCGACGCCCCGACCTTCGCGGGCACCCCCGCTCAACTTGCCGACTGGTTGCAGGAGTTGCACGGTGCCGGGCTCACCGGCTTCCGGCTGCGCCCCGCCGTCGCGGGACACGACCTTCCCGCTGTCACCAGGGAGCTCGTCCCCGAACTCCAGCGCCGCGGCGTCTTCCGCCGCGCCTACGAGGCCGACACCCTGCGCGGACTGCTGGGCCTGCCGCGTCCCGCCAACCGCTACGCCACGGCGACCGCCACCGCCTGAGCCGGAGGACACACCATGACCAAGCCACTGAAGCAGATCCATCTGGCCGCCCATTTCCCCGGCGTCAACAACACCACCGTGTGGAGCGACCCCGAGGCCGGAAGCCACATCGAGTTCAGCTCCTTCGCCCACTTCGCGCGCACCGCCGAACGCGCCAAGTTCGACTTCCTGTTCCTCGCCGAGGGGCTGCGGCTGCGCGAACAGGGCGGGGAGATCTACGACCTGGACGTCGTCGGCCGCCCCGACACCTTCACCGTCCTCGCCGCGCTCGCCGCCGTCACCGAGCGCATCGGACTCACCGGCACCATCAACTCGACGTTCAACGAGCCCTACGAGGTGGCCCGCCAGTTCGCGAGCCTCGACCACCTGTCCGCCGGCCGCTCCGCGTGGAACGTCGTCACCTCCTGGGACGCCTTCACCGGCGAGAACTTCCGGCGCGGCGGCTTCCTCCCACAGCGCGAACGCTACTCACGCGCCAGGGAGTTCCTCACCACCGCCAACGAACTCCACGACTCCTGGCGCGGCCACGAGATCCTGGCCGACCAGGAGACCGGCACCTTCCTGCGCGACGCCAAGGCCGGTGCCTTCGCCCACACGGGAGCACACTTCGACATCCACGGCCGGTTCAACGTCCCGCGCTCCCCGCAGGGCCGCCCCGTCGTCTTCCAGGCCGGCGACTCCGACGAGGGCCGCGAGTTCGCCGCCGCCGAGGCCGACGCCATCTTCAGCCGGCACGGCACCCTCGACACGGGCCGCGCCTTCTACGCGGACGTGAAGTCCCGCCTCGCCGCGTACGACCGCCGCCCCGACCAGCTGCTCATCCTGCCCTCCGCGACCTTCGCCCTCGCCGACACCGACGCCGAGGCCGCGGAGCTCGCCCGCGAGGTGCGCCGCCGCCAGGTCAGCGGGGCCACCGCCCTCAAGCACCTGGAGTTCGTCTGGAACCGGGACCTGTCCTCCTACGACCCGGACGGGCCGCTGCCGGACATCGACCCGGACGTCCGTGAAGGACACATCGCCGAGGGCCGCGCCCAGGTCCGCATGTACCGGGATCCGCTGGCCACCGCCCGCGAATGGCGCGAACTCGCCGCGGCCAACAAGTGGTCCATCCGCGACCTCGTCATCCACACCGGCAACCGGCAGAACTTCGTCGGCTCCCCGGCCACCATCGCGCAGACCATCAACGAGTACGTCCAGGCCGACGCCGCCGACGGCTTCATCCTCGTCCCGCACCTCACCCCCGGCGGTCTCGACGAGTTCGCCGACAAGGTGGTCCCGCTCCTCCAGGAACAGGGCGTCTTCCGTACGGAGTACGCGGGCACGACCCTGCGCGACCACCTCGGCCTGGCCCACCCCGACGCCGTGTCCGCGCCCACCGAGGAGCTCTCCCGTGCCTGACACCCCACTCGCCGTCCTCGACCTCGTGCCGATCCCCTCCGGGGCGACGGCGGCCGACGCCCTGCGCAACTCCATCGACCTCGCCCAGCAGGCCGAGCGTCTCGGCTACGCCCGGTACTGGTTCGCCGAGCACCACCTCAACCCCGGTGTGGCGGGCACCTCGCCCGCCGTCGTCCTGGCCCTCACCGCGTCCGCCACCGAGACCATCAGGCTCGGCTCCGGCGCCGTACAGCTCGGACACCGCACCGCACTGTCCACCGTCGAGGAGTTCGGGCTGCTCGACGCCCTGCATCCGGGCCGCATCGACCTGGGTCTCGGCCGCTCCGGTGGCCGCCCGCCCGCCGGGCCCTCGGCTCCCGGACCGACCTCGACACCGGTCGTCGACGGCCGCGCCCCGGGCGGCCTCGTCATCCCGCCCCGGTTCTCCTTCGCCCATCTCCTCGGCTCGCCCCGCGTCGCGTTGCAGCGCAAGCTGCTCCAGCAGCCGGGTGCGCAGGCGCAGGAGTACGCCGAGCAGATCGACGACATCCTCGCCCTGCTCGCCGGCGAGTACCGCTCACCGGACGGCGTCGAGGCACACGTCGTACCGGGGGAGGGGGCCGACGTCGAGGTGTGGATCCTGGGCAGCAGCGGCGGCGAGAGCGCCGAGGTCGCGGGTGCGCGCGGACTGCCGTTCGCCGCGAACTACCACGTCAGCCCCGCCACGGTCCTGGAGGCCGTGGAGGGCTACCGGTCCTTCTTCCGGCCCTCCGACACCCTCGACAGGCCGTACGTCAGTGTCTCCGCCGACGTCGTCGTCGCCGAGGACGACGCCACCGCCCGCGAACTCGCCACCGGCTACGGCCTGTGGGTGCGCAGCATCCGCACCGCCGAGGGCGCCATCGACTTCCCGACCCCGGAGGAGGCACGCAAACACGTGTGGAGCGACGCCGACCGCGCACTCGTGCAGGACCGCGTCGACACCCAGTTCGTCGGCTCCCCGAAGACGGTCGCCCGCCGTCTCGCCCAACTCCAGGAGGCCACGGGCGCGGACGAACTGCTGGTCACGACGATCACCCACGACCACGCGGACCGGGTGCGTTCCTACGAGCTGCTGGCCGAGGAGTGGCACCGCTCTTGACGCGGCGTCGCACGGGCCACAGACTCAACCACAGGAATCCTAGTGAATTGGTAGGGAATCATGGGTGGTGCGGCGCGCGAGCTCGGCGGGGCGGCTGCCCGCGCCGCCGTCGCGGCGCTGCCCCGGCTCACGTCCCGGCGTCACATCGATCTGGAGCGCGTGTGCAGCGCGGCGAGTTCTCCCCTCGGCGGAGGACAACTCGCCGCCCGCGCCTGACACTTCCGTACGCCGTCGCGTACGCCCGTGATCGAGCACCCCCAGGGAGACGCATGTCCGCCCCAGCCCCCTCCGCCGTGCCGCCCTTCCGGAGCAGGATCGGCGGCGACGCCCGCAGCGGCTACTACGCCGCCCCGCACCGCTACCGCCTCCACCTGTCACCGTCCTGCCCGCATTGTCTCCAGATCGCCGTCACCCACAGCCTGCTCCGCCTCGACGACACCCTCCCGGTGACCCTGCTGCCCGCCGAACCCGACACACCCGACGGCGGGCACCGGGCACTGCTTCCCCTGTACGAGGCCACGTCCCACCAGCACCCCGGGCCGGCCGTGGCCCCCGTGCTCAGCGACGACTGGACCGGACGGATCGTCAGCACCCACCCCGCCGACATCCTGCGCGACCTGGCCCGGCACTTCGCGGGCCGCGGCCCCGACCTCAGCCCGCCCGGTGCCCGGGAGGCGATCGACGCGGTGGGCCGGCTCGGCGAGCAGGGCATCGTCGCGTCCGCCCGGCGCGCGGCGCAGCCCGGCGGCGACACCACCCTCGGCACCCTGCTGCACACGCTGGCCGTCCTGGAGCGGCGGCTCGTGGGCCGGGAGCACATCGTCGGCGACGCGCTCACCCTCGCCGACGTGCGGCTGTGGGCGGCGCTCGTGCAGCTGGACACCGTCCACCGCCACCACCTCGACGCCGAGACGGTCCGCCGCATCACCCGCCACCCCCGGCTGTGGCGGTACGCGCGACGCCTCGGCGCACACCCCGCCTTCGCCCCCCACCTCGACCGCTGGAATCGCGTCCCGCACCCGCAGGACTGACCCCCCGGCCTCACACCACCCGCAGCGCCACCGCCAGCAGTGCCGCGTCCGCCGGCCTGCGCAGATCGCGCCCGGTCAGCTCGTGGAACCGGTTGAACCGGTGCTGCACCGTGTTGCGGTGGCAGTACAGTGCCTCAGCCGTGTCCGCAATGGAACCGGACCCCGACAGATGGGTGCGGACCGTGTGCAGGAGACGGTCCGCCTCGCTGCGGGTGACGCCGGGGCCGCGCAGCGCGCCCAGCACGTCCGCGGCCAGGTCGCGGCCGAAGTCCCCGGCGCGGTGGGCGAGGACGTCCAGCCAGGAGTCTTCCAGGAGGCGCGGCGAGCGCGTGTCGGCGGGCAGCACCTGCGCCGTCGCCACCGCGAGCACCGTGGCGCGCGGCACGGCGGCGAGCCCCGCCGCGGGCGGCGCGATCCCGCACGGCGAGTCGTGCAGCTGGTCAAGCAGGTACGGGCGGGTGACGCGCGTACTGAGCTGCACCACCAGGACCGCGTCCCCGCCGACCATCTGCTGCTGCACCTGGGCCCCCGCCGCGCGCAGCGCCATCCCCGCACGGTGCAGGCCGGGACCGGCCGCCGCGGACGACGCCGCGCACAGGAACCGGCCGTCGTCCGCGAACCCCAGCGCGCGGCCCGCGTCCCGCACGACCGTGGGATGGCGGCCCTCGGTCTCCAGGAGCCGCGCGAACCACATCCGCCGCTCGTCGTCCTCGCGTCGCCCCATCTCCAGGACCGTGCGCTGATACGCCGTCATGATCCCGGTGACGTGCCGCTCCACCGCCTCCCACACGTGGTACGCCGAGCCCGCCAGATCGGCCATGTCCTGCGGGCCCGCCCGGTTCACGAGCGCCTGCCACACCACCCGGAAGTCCAGGCGCGCCGCCTCCAGGAGCGCGTCCAGCGGGACGCCCTGCCGGGCCCGCTCCTCGCCCACCCGCCGTGAGACGTCCGCGACGTGCGGCGGCACCGGCAGCCGCGCCACCGAGCGCAGCAGCAGCTCGAAGGCCTGCCAGGCCGAATCGCGGAACTGGCCGTCCGGCACCTGCGTCGCGTACGAGGTGCGCACCGGGCCGACCATTTCCAGCCACTCGCCGATCAGGTCGTCCACGGTGTCCAGGCACTGCCCGGCGAGTTCGGCGATGCGCGGCGAGGTCGGGGGAAGTCCGGGGCGGCCCCGGCCTGCGGAATTGTGCATGTGACCAATTCTCGGTGGTGCGATGGCGATGTTTCAACGTTGGTTCGGTGCCCGATGCCAAGGATCCTGGTGCGGTCCCTGGGCGGAGCGTCCGGGGCCCGCCGAGCAGGAGGGCCAGCCGACCGTGCACTTGACCCCTCGTGAACAGGAACGGCTCCAGCTGTTCACCGTCGCGGAACTCGCGCGCAGACGCCGCGCGCGGGGCCGCCGTCTGAGCGCCCCCGAATCGATCGCCCTGATCTGCGACGAGATCCTGGAGGCCGCCTGGGACGGGCTGAGCCTCGACGAGGTGATCGAGGCGGCGGGCCGGGTCCTCACCGTCGACGACGTCCTCGAAGGCGTCGCCGACATCGTGACGACCGTGCAGGTGGAGGCGCTGTTCCCGAGCGGTACGTCGCTGGTGGCCGTCGACCGGCCGATCGGACCCGCCGGCCCGGAGGGGCCGGGCGCGGTACGGACCGCCGACGCCCCCGTCGAGATCAACGTGGGACGCCCGCGCACCGGCCTCACCATCCGCAACACCGGCGACCGCGTCGTCTACGTTTCCTCGCACTACCCCCTGCACGAGGCCAACCAGGCCCTCGAACTCGACCGCGAGGCCGCCCGCGGGCTGCGGCTCGACATCGCCGCCGGCACCGCCCTCGCCTTCGAACCCGGCGAGACGCGCGATGTCGTCGTCATCCCCGCCCGCCACAAGGCCCGTACGACCGAGGAGCGCGCATGACCAGCCTCGACCGCCGCACGTACCACGCCCTGTACGGGCCCACGACCGGCGACCGGATCCGCCTCGGCGACACCTGCCTGTGGGTGGAGGTCGAGGCCGACGACGGCACTCCGGGTGACGAACTCCTCGGCGGCTGCGGCAAGACCGTCCGTGACGGACTGCTCGCCTCGCCGCGCTCCGACCGGGACTCCGCGCTCGACATGGTGGTCGCCGGGGTCGTCCTGATGGACCCGGTGCTGGGTGTGCGCAAGACCGACATCGGCATCAAGGACGGCCGGATCGTCTCCGTCGGCGGCGTCGGCAACCCGGACGTCATGGACGTCGAGTACGCCATCGACTCGCACACCTCCGTCGTGCCGGGGGAGGGGCTCATCGCCACGCCGGGCGTCGTCGACAGCCACGTCCACCTGTCCTCGCCCGAGGTGGCGCCCGCCGCGCTGTCCGCCGGAGTCACCACGCTCGTCGGCATGGGACTCGGCGGCGTGTGGGAGATCGGCTGCAACCCGACGCACAACCTGCACACCCTGATGAGCGCCTGGCAGGACACCCCGCTCAACATCGCTTTCCTGGCCCGCGGTTCGTCCAGCTCGCGGGCGCTGCTCGACGAGATCACCCTCGCGGGCGCCGGCGGCTTCAAGATCCACGAGGACTTCGGGGCGACGCCGCGCATCATCGACACCTGCCTCGACACCGCCGAACAGGCCGACCTGCCGGTGGCGCTGCACACCGACTCCATGAACGAGTCGGGGTACTTGAGGGACACCCTCGGCGCCACCCGGGGCCGCACCGTGCACGCGTACCACGTGGAGGGCGGCGGCGGTCACCCCGATCTCCTGGAGATCCTCTCCGAGCCGAACATCCTGCCCTCGTCGACGACGCCCACCGTCCCGTACACCCCGAACACGGTCGGCGAGCTGTTCCCGATGACGATGACCGTGCACCGGCAGAACCATGCCTCCGCGAGCGATGTCGCGATCTCGAAGGGCCGGATCCGCGCGCACGCCATCGCCGCCGAGAACGCCCTGCACGACCTCGGCGCCATCTCCATCGTCAACTCCGACTCCATGGGCATGGGCCGGATCGCCGAGACCGTGCGCAGGACGTGGCAGCTCGCCCACGTCCAGGCGCTCGCGAACGGCGGCGGGGGAGTGGAACACCCCGACAACGCGCGCGTGCTGCGCTACCTCGCGAAGATCACCCTCAACCCGGCGCTCGCGCACGGCCTCGCCCACGAGGTCGGCACCGTGCAGTCCGGGCGGATGGCCGACCTGGTGCTGTGGGACCCGAAGTGGTTCGGCAGCAAGCCCGAGCTGGTCATCAAGTCGGGTTTCGTGGCGTGGGGCAACACGGGCTCGGGGTCCGGGTCGACCCGTCTGACCCAACCGCGCTCCTACAAGCCCTACTTCGGTTCGCTGGGCGCCGCGCCCGCCCGCCTCGCCAAGGTCTTCGTCGCCGAGGCCGCGCTCACCGACCGCGCCGCACGGGCCGCCCTGCCCAAGGGCCTCTCGTACGCCCCGATCCGTGACAGCCGCGGACTCACCCGCTCCGACATGCTGCACAACACGGCGACGCCACGGGTCGTGGTGCCACGTGAGCCCGCGCCGGTCCTCGTCGACGGGGTCGAGACCGGGACGCCGCCCGCCACCGAGGTGCCACTGGCGCAACTGCACCACTTCGCCTGAGGACTTTCGCCTGCGACCTGAGGGGGCTTCCGTCTCATGCAGCTCAATCTGCTGGTCCGCAACGCCCGCATCCGCCCCCTCGCCCCCGAACGACCCACCGCCACCACCCTCGGCGTCCTCGTCACCGTCATCGGCGGCGACCCCGCCCACGACCCGCACCACCTCACCCGCACACCCGCACGCTCCGGTCCCCCTTCCGCTCCGGCCGTCCAGGCCGCCCCTCCCCAGGAGACCCCGTGAGCACGACAACCAAGCCCCCGGTCAAGGACATCAGAAGGCTGCTGTTCGCCGCGTTCAGCGGCACCGCCCTTGAGTGGTACGACTACTTCCTCTACGGCACCGCCGCCGCGCTCGTCTTCAACAAGCTCTTCTTCACCGACCTCAACGCGGCGGCCGGCACCCTCGCCTCCTTCGGCACCTTCGCGGTCGGCTTCGTGGCCCGGCCCATCGGCGCCGCCCTGTTCGGGCACATCGGCGACCGCTACGGGCGCAAGGTGTCCCTGATCATCACCGTCGTCATGATGGGCGCCACCACCGGCTGCATCGGCCTCCTGCCCTCGTACGACACCATCGGCATCTGGGCACCCGCCCTGCTCACCGCGCTGCGTTTCCTCCAGGGCATCTCCGTCGGCGGCGAGTGGTCCGGGGCGATGCTGCTCACCCTGGAACACACCCCGAAGGAGAAGCACGGCAGCTACGCCTCCGTGCCGCAACTCGGCTCACCCGTCGGCACGTTGATGTCCAGCGGTGCCTTCGCCCTCGTCGGCATGCTGCCGGACGACGCCTTCTACTCCTGGGGCTGGCGCCTTCCGTTCCTCGCCGCGTTCCCGCTCCTCGGCTTCGCGCTCTACCTGCGCGTACGCATCGAGGAGTCCCCGGTCTTCCGCGCCATGCAGGACGACGCCGAGCGCAACGGTCTGCCGCCCGCGCCGCTCGTCGAGGCGTTCCGCCGCACCTGGGGCCGCATGATCGTCGGCATCGGCGCCGCGCTCCTCGGCGTCGGCGGCTTCTTCCTCATGACCACATTCATCATCAGCTACGGCACCGGTGAACTCGGCATCGACAAACAGACGATGCTCAACGCCACCGTCGTCGGCGCCGTCGTCGAGATCGTGGTCATCATCATCGGCGGACGCCTCGCCGACCGCATCGGCTCGTGGAAGGTGTGTGCCATCGGCGCCGCCGTCACCATGGTGGCCGCGTTCCCCGCCTTCTGGCTCGTCGACACCAAGCAGACCCCGCTGGTGTACCTCGGCGTCGCGCTCGGCATCGGCGCGCTGTCCATCCCGTACGGCCCGATCGGCGCGGTCGTCGCCTCCCTCTTCCCCGAGGAGTTCCGCTACAGCGCCGTCGCCATGTCGTACAACCTCGCCGGTGTCCTCGGCGGCTTCATCCCGCTCGTCGCGGCCTCGGTCACCGGCGCCGCGGGCGGCGCCTCGTGGGGCGCCGCGCTGCTCCTCGTCGGCGTGGCCGCCTGCACTGTCGCCGGGTCGGTGGCGGCCGGCACGGTGCTGCGCAGGCACGGCTCCCTTCCCTCCAGCGACACACTGAACGAAAAGGTTGCAGCATGACCGTGCACCCCCCTGCCCGCACCGGCGGCCAGGTCCTCGTCGACCAGCTCCGGGCGCACGACGTCGACACCGTCTACGGGGTGCCCGGCGAGAGCTACCTCGCCGTGCTCGACGCCCTGTACGACGCCCCGGTCCGTATGGTGGTGTGCCGCCACGAGGGCGGCGCCGGGTACATGGCGGAGGCGTCCGGCAAGCTCACCGGGCGCCCCGGCGTGTGCTTCACGACGCGGGGCCCCGGCGCCACCAACGCGCTGGTCGCCCTGCACACCGCCCACCAGGACGGCACCCCGCTGGTCCTGTTCATCGGCCTCGTCCCGCGCGACCACACCGACCGGCACTCCTTCCAGGAGCTGGACCTGCGGGGCACGTTCGGCACGAACGCCAAGCTCGTCGAGACCATCGACGATGCGGCCCGGATCCCCGAGTACGTGGCCCGCGCCTTCGCCGTCGCGCGCAGCGGACGGCCGGGGCCCGTGGTCCTCGGCCTTCCGGAGGACATGCTGACGGACGTCGTCGAGGTCCCCGACGCCAGGCCGCTGCCGGTACCGCAGGGCGGGGTGTCGAGTGATGAACTCGCGGCGCTGGAAGGGCTCTTGAGCGACGCCGAGCGGCCCATGGTGCTGCTCGGCGGCAGCCGCTGGACGGACGCGGCACGCGCCGACGTCCGCGCCTGGGCCGAGGCCTGGTCGCTGCCCGTCGCCGTCGACTTCCGCTGCCAGGACCTGCTGGACAACGAGGCGGACGGATACGTCGGGAACCTCGGCTACGGCCGGGCCAGGCCGCTCGCCGAGCGGATACGCGGGGCGGACCTGCTCATCAGCGTCGGCACCGCGCCCGGCGACGTGGCCACGGACGGCTTCCGACTGCTGCCGCACAACACTCCAGACGGGCCGGGACCGCGCCTGGTGCAGGTGCTCCCCGAGGCGCAGCCGCCGGGCGTCCTGCACCGGGCCGAACTCACCCTGCTCGCCGCGCCCGAGGCCTTCGGCACGGCGATCCGCACCCTGCGCCCCGCCACGCCCGTGCCCTGGGCGGAGCACACCAAGCAGGCCCGCTCCGCGCACCTCGCCAACCGCACCCCGGAGCCGGACGGCGACCCGCTCGACCTCGGCGCGGTCTTCGCCCACCTCGACGGGCGGCTCCCGGACGACACCATCGTCACGTTCGGCGCCGGGAACCACGCCATCTGGGCGCAGCGCTTCCTGACGTACCGCGACGGCATGCGCCAACTCGGCCCGCGCAACGGCTCGATGGGCTACGGCGTGCCCGCCGCGGTGTCCGCCGCCGTCGCGCACCCGGACCGGCGCGTCGTCTCCGTGGCGGGCGACGGCTGCTTCCTGATGAACGGCCAGGAACTCGCCACCGCCGTGGCCGAGGGCGCGGCCCCGCTGATCCTCGTCCTGGACAACTCCCAGTACGGCACGATCCGCGCACATCAGGAGCGCGAGTACCCGGGCCGGGTGAGCGGCACGGCCCTCGGCAATCCCGACTTCGCCGCGTACGCCCGGGCCTTCGGTGCCCACGGCGAGACCGTCACGACGACCGAGGAGTTCGCCCCGGCCCTGGAGCGCGCGCTGACCTGCGACCGCGCGGCGCTCATCCACCTGAAGGTGACGGAGGGGCGGCTGTCGCCCGGCGTCACCGTCGACTCGCTCCGGGAGAGGGGGCGCGCCAGGCTCTGAGCCTCACGGACGCAGATGGATCAGGCCCGCCTCGGTGGGCCTGAATCCGCACGCCTCGAAGTAGAAGTCGCGGAGCCCGGGCTCGAAGTCGACATGGAGCCACTCGCAGCCCGACTCCCGCGCGCGGGACGCCGCGAGCCGTACGACCGCCGTGCCGATGCCGCGGCGCTGATGCGAGCCCCGCGTCTTGGTGTCGATCAGGAAGGCGTGGTCGCCGCCGTCCCACGCCACGTTCACGAAGCCGACGAGGAGCCCGTCGCCGTCGCGGGCCGTCACCCAGCCGAGACTGTACTTCCGGACCTTGGCCCACCAGCCGGAGACGTCGTTCCCGCCGTGGGACCGGACGAGATCGACCATCTCCTCGTCGGAGACCGGGTCGCGCCATGTGTACGTGATCGCTCCGCTCATGGGGCCCCACCCTGGCACAGGGCACGCCCGACGTGACTCGGGCCACGTACGAAACGGTTTCGTTTCATATGGGAGGCGGGATAGTCTGCCGCCGTACGAAACAGTTTCGTTCGGCGCACCTGTGGCGCGTGAGGATGTGGGCGTGATGCTGCGTGCCTGAGACCGGCACCGTGCGGCGCGGACGCATGACGGCCGAGCGCCAGGCCGAGTTGTACGACGCCGTGCTCGGACTGCTGCGCGAGGTCGGCTACGACGCGCTGACCATGGACGCCGTCGCCGCCCGCACCCGGTCGAGCAAGGCCACGCTCTACCGCCAGTGGGGCGGAAAGGCCGCGCTCGTCGTCAAGGCGATGCGGCACCACAAACCGGTCCACATCGCCGAGATCGACACGGGCACCCTCCGGGGCGACCTGCACACCCTTGCCCGCCGGCACGACGACTGCTCGGTCGAGGAGTCGACGGCGCTGATGCGGGGACTCGCCATGGCGATGCACAGCGACCCGGATCTGCTGCGCGCGTTCCGCGAGCTGCTGATCGAGCCGGAACTGGAGGAGCTGGACCAGGTCCTCCAGAGAGCCGTCGGCCGGGGTGAGATCCGCGAGGACAACCCGGCGATGGACTACACGCTGCACTTGATGGTCGGCGCCATGGCCACCCGCGGCGTGATCGACGAACTGCCGCCCACCCAGGAGTACCTCATCTCATACATCGACGCAGTGGTCCTCCCCGCCCTCTGCGCCTGATCCCCCCCACCACCCCCTACAGACTCTCCCCGTTCCTGACGCCACCGCTCACCGTCGTCGGGCCGAAGTCCCCTGCCCAGCACCAATCACGACCTGACCGGGAGTACGCCCTCGTGGCACGTTTTCTCTACAAGATGGGCCGATTCGCCTTCCGGCGGCGGTACTTCGTCGCCCTGTTCTGGGTGGCGGTCCTCGCCGCGGTGGGAGTGGGCGCCTCCCAGGCCCCCACGGCCGCATCCTCCTCCTTCTCGATTCCGGGCACGGAGGCCCAGAAGGCCTTCGACCTGCTGGAAGAACGATTCCCCGGTGCCAGCGCCGACGGCGCCACCGCACGCGTCGTGTTCCAGGCACCGGACGGGGAGAAGATCACCTCCGCCGCCAACCAGGGCGTGGTGCGCGACACCGTCAAGGAACTCGGCGGCGGCTCCGAGGTCCAGAGCGCGACCGACCCGTTCCGGTCCAAGTCCGTCAGCCGCGACGGCACCATCGCGTACGCGCAGGTGTCGTACAAGGTCTCCGGCATGGAGCTGGAGGACTCCTCGCGCGACGCGCTGGAGGACGCCGCCCAGGACGCCCGTGACTCCGGACTCACCGTCGAGGTCGGCGGCGACGCGCTGCAGACCGTGCCCGAGACCGGCTCGACCGAGGTCATCGGTGTCGTCGTCGCCGCCGTCGTCCTCGTCATCACCCTCGGTTCGCTGATCGCGGCCGGACTGCCGCTGGTCTCCGCGCTGTTCGGCGTCGGCATCGGTGTCTCCGCCATCACCGTGCTCGCCAAGCCGCTCGACCTGGACTCCACGACGTCGACCCTCGCGATGATGATCGGCCTCGCCGTCGGCATCGACTACGCGCTGTTCATCGTCTCCCGGTACCGGGCCGAGCTGGCCGAGGGCCGAGAACGCGAAGAGGCCGCGGGGCGGGCCGCCGGTACCGCCGGGTCCGCCGTCGTCTTCGCCGGACTGACCGTCGTCATCGCCCTCGTCGGTCTTGCCGTCGTGAACATCCCGATGCTGGCGAAGATGGGCTTCGCGGCCGCAGGCACCGTCGTCATCGCCGTGCTCGTCGCGCTGACCCTGATCCCCGCCCTGCTCGGTATCGCCCGCGGGCGCGTGCGCCCCGCCGGAGCCAAGAGCGAGCGCAAGCAGCGCAAGGCGGAGAGCAAGGCGCAGGAGCAGGGCCACGTCCACGGCGAGCACGCCGAGCCCAAGCCCGCCATGGGCACCCGCTGGGCCCGCCTCGTCGTGAAGCACCCGGTCGCCGTGCTGCTGCTCGGTGTGCTCGCCCTCGGCGCCGCCGCCGTACCGGCCACGTCGCTCGAACTCGGCCTGCCCGACGACGGTTCGCAGCCCACCGACACCACGCAGCGCAAGGCCTACGACCTGCTGTCCGAGGGCTTCGGCCCCGGCTTCAACGGGCCGCTGATGGTCGTCGTCGACGCCAAGGGCAGCGACCGGCCGAAGTCCGCGGTCGCCGATGTCACCAAGACCGTCAAGGGACTCGACGACGTCGCCGTGGTGACCCCGCCGACGTTCAACAAGTCCGGCGACACCGCGATGCTCAACGTCGTCCCGAAGTCGAAGCCGACCTCCACGGACACCGAGGACCTGGTGCAGAACATCCGCGACGCGGGTGACGGCATCAAGGCCGACACCGGCGCCGAGCTGATGGTCACCGGCACCACCGCGATGAATATCGACGTGTCGCAGAAGCTCAACGACGCGCTGCTGCCCTATCTCGCGCTCGTCGTGGGTCTGGCCTTCCTGCTCCTGATCGTCGTGTTCCGGTCGATCCTGGTGCCGCTGAAGGCCGCGCTCGGCTTCCTCCTTTCGGTGCTCGCCGCGCTCGGCGCCGTCGTCGCCGTGTTCCAGTGGGGCTGGCTCGCCGACCTCATGGGCGTCGAGGAGACCGGGCCCGTGATGTCGATGATGCCGATCTTCATGGTGGGCGTCGTCTTCGGACTCGCGATGGACTACGAGGTCTTCCTCGTGACGCGGATGCGCGAGGCCTACGTCCACGGTGAGACGGCCAAGGAGGCCATCGTCACCGGGTTCCGGTACAGCGCCCGGGTGGTGACAGCGGCCGCCGTCATCATGATGGCCGTGTTCGCGGGCTTCATCGGCTCGACCGAATCCATGATCAAGATGATCGGCTTCGGGCTCGCCGTCGCCGTCTTCTTCGACGCGTTCATCGTGCGCATGGCGATCGTCCCCGCGGTCCTCGCGCTCATCGGGCGCGGCGCCTGGTGGCTGCCCAAGTGGCTCGACCGCGCGCTGCCCAACGTCGACGTCGAGGGCGAGGGCCTGCGCGAGCTCGACGAGGCCCGCGCGGCGCAGCCAGCCGACGAGGTGCCCGGCGGCGCCGTCCCGCACCCGACCGAGCCGGAGCGCGAACTCGTCACGGCCTCGGTCGGCGCGCAGGGCGCGG
This sequence comes from Streptomyces sp. EDA2-14, assembly GCF_054963755.1. NCBI lineage: Bacteria > Bacillati > Actinomycetota > Actinomycetes > Kitasatosporales > Streptomycetaceae > Streptomyces > Streptomyces sp. EDA2-14. The sequence goes on along the minus strand of NZ_JBUEGE010000005.1, from coordinate 88,471 downwards.
CCCAGCCGCAGAAGCACCTCGTGACCGCGTCCACCGCGGAGGCCGACGGAGCCCGCTCGTTCACCCCGAGCGGCAACGGCATCCTCGGCACCGTCCGCACCGGCGGCGGCGAGCCCGTCTCCCGCGCCGCGATGACGCTGATCTCGACCGGCGGCCGGCAGATCAGCCGCTCGGTCACCGACGGAGGCGGCTCCTACAGCCTCGACGTGCCGGGCGCGGGAACGTACGTGCTGATCGTGGCGGCCGACGGCCACCAGCCGCAGGCCTCGACGGTCACCGTGGACGGGGAGCTCCTCTCCCACGACATCGTGCTCACCGGCACCGGCGGCCTCGCCGGTCTGGTGCGCGAGGCGGGCGGCCGGCCGGTGCCCGAGGCGATGGTCGTGGTGACGGACGTCCGCGGCGAGGTCGTGGCCACCGCGCGCACCGGACTGCACGGCGACTTCGCCTGCGGCGGCCTGGTGAACGGCCTGTTCACGCTCGCCGTCAACGCACCGGGCTTCCGGCCCACGGCGCAGCAGGTGGAGACCGGCGCCCAGGGCGTCACGCAGGTCGAGATCGTCCTCGGCATCGGCAAGCGGGTGCAGGGCGTGGTGCGCGCGGGCACGGACGACGGTCCGCTGGCCGACGCGCGGGTCACGCTCGTGGACGCCGCGGGCAATGTGATCGCCACGACGACGACCGGGACGGACGGCGCGTACGCCTTCACCGACCTGGACGCCGGCGACTACTCGGTCATCGCCACGGGCTACCCGCCGGCCGCGCAGACGCTGCGGGTGGGGAGCACCGAGCCGGACGACATCGACATCAGGCTCCAGCACCCGGAGGCGTAGCCACCGCCTGAAGCCGTCTCAGGGGCGGCATCCGCCGGCAAGGTCGGCGGGTGCCGCCCCTACTGATGCGCAGTTCAGGAGTACGAGCCCGGCGGCTCCCCGAATGTGGGAGCGTGGCCAAGATCCCTGTTACCGATCGCCACGCGAGAATTCCGATCTCCACGCGAGAGAGAGCACGTCACCGATGGACCTGGACACCCGCCGCAGACGGACGGCACTGTTCCTCTTCTTCCTCATACCCGGCCTGTCGATGTCGTCCTGGGTTACGCGCACACCGGCCGTACGCGACCAGCTGGGCGCATCCACCGCGCAGATGGGCCTCATCCTCTTCGGGCTCTCGGTGGGCTCGATGCTCGGCATCCTGTGCTCCGGCACGCTCGTGTCCCGGTACGGCACCCGGCCCGTCATGGCCCTGGGGACCCTGCTGATCACCGTCAGCATGGCGGTCGTCGCCGTCGGCGCGATGCTCTCCGCCGCGCCCGTCGTCACCGCGGGACTGCTGCTCTTCGGCGCCGGAATGGGCGGCGGAGAGGTCGCCATCAACATCGACGGCGCCGAGGTGGAGCGCATCACCGCGCGCACGATCCTGCCGACGCTGCACGGATTCTTCAGCCTCGGCACCGTCGTGGGAGCCGCGATCGGCATCTGGTGCTCGGCGGCCGACGTGCCGGTGAAGTGGCACCTGATCGTCGTCGCCGTGGTCACCACGGCCATGTTCGGGTACGCGATCCGGGCCGTTCCGGCGGGCGTCGGCAAGGCCTCGGGCAGCTCGCGGACGGAGGACACCACCGACGGTGCGGCCAAGGCGAAGGTCTGGCGCGACCGGCAACTGCTGCTGCTCGGCGGCATCATCCTCGCCATGGCGCTCGCCGAGGGCGCCGCGAACGACTGGCTGCCACTGCTGATGGTCGACGGCCACGACATGGACCCGGCGCTCGGCTCGGCCGTCTACACCGGCTTCGCCGCCGCCATGACGATCGGCCGGTTCGTCGGCGGATTCTTCATCGGACGCCTCGGCCGGGGCCCCGTCGTTCGGGCCAGCGCCGTCTCGGCGACGATCGGCATCGCCCTCGTCGTCTTCTCGGACTCGGCGGCCCTCGCCAGCGCGGCCGTCTTCTTCTGGGGCCTGGGCGCCTCGCTCGGCTTCCCCGTCGCGCTCTCGGCGGCCGGTGACTCGGGCGAGAACCCGGCGGCCCGGGTGAGCCTGGTGGCGATGATCGGCTACGTGGCGTTCCTCGTCGGGCCGCCGTGTCTCGGCTTCCTGGGGGACCACTACGGGCTGCGGACGGCCATGGTGGTCGTGCTCGCGTTCACCACGCTGGCCGTCTTCCTGGCCCCGGCGGTGGGGCCGCGCTCGCCGGCGACGGTGGCGTCCCGGGCCGAGGGCGAGCGGTCGCACCAGCATTGCGAATGACCGAAGCGGCCCCGCCTCCCGAAGGAGGCGGGGCCGTGCCGGCTACGGCAGCGTGTGCCCGGCCGCGCGGAACAGGCGGTACCACTCCTCGCGGGTGAGCGGAATGTCCGAGCCCGCGGCCGACTCGGCGACCCGGCCCGGATTGGTGGTGCCGAGCACGACCTGCATGTCGGCCGGGTGCCGGGTGATCCACGCGACCGCGATGCCGGTCGGGGTCACCTCGTACGTGGCCGCCAACTCGTCGAGCGCGGTGTTCAGTTCGGCGAAGTTCTCGCGGTCGCCGATGAAGACGCCGTCGAAGAAGCCCTTCTGGAACGGCGACCACGCCTGCAGGGTCATCTTGTGCAGGCGCGAGTAGTCGAGCAGCCCGTTGTCACGGCTCACCGACTGGTCGAGCCCCGCCATGTTCGCGGCGATTCCCTGAGCGATCAACGGGGCGTGCGTGATGCTCAGTTGCACCTGGTTGGCGACGAGCGGCTGGCGCACCGCCGACTTCAGCAGCTCGACCTGGCCGGGCGTGTGGTTGGAGACACCGAAGTTCACGACCTTGCCCGCGGCGTGCAGCTCGTCGAAGGCCGCCGCGACCTCCTCCGGCTCCACCAGGGTGTCCGGGCGGTGCAGGAGAAGGACGTCGAGGTAGTCGGTGCGCAGCGCCGCGAGGGACTCGTCGACGGTGCGCAGGATGTGCTCGCGTGAGAAGTCGAAGAAGCCGGGTCGGATGCCGACCTTGCTCTGGATGACGATCGACTCGCGCTCCGCGGCGCTCAGCGTGACCGCCTGCCCGAAGCGCTCCTCGCAGGCATGCCGCGTGGGCCCGTAGATGTCGGCGTGGTCGAAGCTGTTGATCCCGGCGTCGCGGGCGCTGTCGAACAGGACGCGGATGTCCTTGTCGTCCATCTCGGCGATGCGCATCAGACCGAGGACGACGTTGGAGGACGGCGTCCTGGCACCGGGGAAAGAGATCGATTTCATGGTGCCATCCTCGCAGAGCCCGCTACGCGTCGTCCGCATCCGAAAGCGCGTACAGCTTCGGAAGGTTGACCACGATCGCCTCCTGCGTGCTGCGGGCGATGACGACCACGGCCTCGTCGGCGGGGTCGGGGTTCTCCTCGCGGTGCGGCACGAACGGCGGGACGAAGATGTAGTCGCCGGGGGAGGTGCGCAGCCTGACCTCCTCCTCGCCGTCCCCGGAGTCGTCGAGGAACACGAACTCGGGGTGCCCGCTCACCACGTAGATCGCGGTCTCGGACTCGCCGTGGTGGTGGTCGGAGGACGCGGTCGCCGGGGCGACATGGGTCTGGCCCATCCACAGCTTCTCGGACCCCACCGTGTTCCCGCTGACGGCCGCGAACCGTCGCATGCCGCCGCTCTGCGCGGTGTCACCGTCCAGACCGTCGGCGCGGATGTGGTGCAGCCGTGAACGCAGGGGAGTGGAAGAGGAGTTCGGGGCGTCGTGGAGATGGGGGTGGAAGCCCTCACCGGGTGTCGTCAACGGCTCGGTCATGAGGGGGAGGCTAGAGCGGCCACGGAAAAGATGTCAAGAGGTGTCCATTGCCTCTCACCTGCGGCAATGTTCCCGCAACAATCGAGGCGACGCTCCCGTGGACCTTGCCCCGCGAGCGTCGTCGGGCATCATGTGCCCATGCATATCTCCGCGAAGGCGGACTACGCCACGCGCGCGCTCCTCGAACTGGCCCGCGCCCCCGAACGACCGCTCACCTGCGAGGCCATCGCCGACGCCCAGGGAATCCCGTTCCGCTTCCTCAAGTCGGTGGTGGGCGAGCTGCGCAGGGCCGGGCTCGTGCGCAGCCAGCGCGGCTGCGTGGGCGGGTACTGGCTGGGTGTGCCGGCCGACGCGATCACGCTGCTCGATGTCACCCGCGCCGTCGACGGTGAGCTGATCACCTTGCGCGGCGAGCCGTTGTCCGGGCTCGGCTACTCCGGCGCCGCGCAGGGGCTGCCGGAGGTGTGGCGGCGGATCGAGGCGGACGCCGCCGCCGTGCTGGGCGGGGTGACGGTGGCCTCGCTGCTGGCCGAGGCCGAGGCCGCGCCGGAGGCCCGACCGGGGGCGGCGCCCGTCGCCGCCCGGGGCGCCGCATGAGCGCCGGGCCCGTGGCCTCCCCGCTCGAAGTCGTCGAGTACACCGACCCGCTGTGCCCCTGGGCCTGGGGCTCCGAGCCGACGTTCAGGATGCTGCGGCAGGCGCTGGAGGGGCGGGCCCGCTGGCGCCGGGTGTACTGCATCCTCTTCGACGACGACGATGACCCCGCTCCCGATCCCGCCGCGGAGACCGCCTGGTACGCCCGGTACATCGAGGAGGTCGGCGCACACACGCGAGCCCCCTACGCCGCCCGACTGAGCAGGGTCGCTGCGAGCTCCTGGCCCTCGTCCCTGGTGGCGAAGGCGGCGGAGGCCCAGGGCGAGGAGGTGGCCGCGCGGGCGCTGCGCCGCCTGCGCGAGACCGTTTTCGTCCTGGGGGAGCCCGCCGACACACTCGCCCTCGCCCTGGCCGCCGTACGCGACGTGCCCGGCCTCGACATGGGTCGCCTGCGCGGTGATGCCACGTCGGAAGCCGTGCGGGACAAGGTCCTCGCCGACCGCGCCGAGGCCCGGCGGCCGGTCCCGGACGTGCTCGCGCCGCCGCCCGGCGACTCTCCGCACCCCGGCACCGCCAAGGAGACGGACGACGGGGAGGGGCTGCGGTACGCCCTGCCCACGGTCCTGGTGCGCGGCGAATCGGGGCATCGAGTGGTGCCGGGCTGGCGGCCCTACCGCGAGTACGTCGCGGCCGTCGAGGAGTTGAGCCCCGGCGCGACGGCACCGGTGCGGGCACTGCCCGCCGACGCGGCGCTGCGCCGCCACCGCACCCTGACCGAGCCCGAGCGGACGGCCCTGGCGAGCGGACCGTGGCCGCCCCCGGAGGCGGTCCGTGTCGACACCGCGAACGGACCGCTGTGGCTCTCGCCGGACGAGGCCGAGGCGCACCCGGCGACACGCGCCGACAACAACTCGACACCTTCGGAAGGGCGTTGACCAGCGACGTCACGGCATCCCGCGTAATGAGACACCAATTGGTGTCCATTGACAGCCGGGGACCGGGCAGGTCAGGATGTGCAGCATGCTGACGACGCACCCCGGCGTGGTGTGCCGCTACGTGGACCTGCGGCGCACGTGCAGCGCGCTCTGTCGCTGACACCTTCCCTCTCCACGTAACTTCCCGCGTGCCTGAAACCTCCCCCTGGGGCCCTCTCGGCTCCCCGGACCCTTCGCGCGCTCTTTCCTGACGGCCGGCTCTTCGAGCCCCTCACCCGTCATGCCCTCTTCACCGTGTTCCGCCCCGCTCGTCGGTGTGCCCCGGCGCACCCCGCGCGGTGGCGACGCGTGCCTTGTCCTTCGCTCCTCCGCGCTGCCCTCGATGCGCGGGAGCCGTCGCAGAGAGACACACATGTCCCGACGCCCCATGCCCAGAATGCGCCGACGACCCCTCCGTGCCGCCGTCCCGGCCGCCGGGGCCGCCCTTCTCCTCGTCTCCACCCTCAGCGGATGCGGTGGCGACAGCGCCTCGGCGGCCGGCGGGGACGCCACCCTGAAGTGGACCTCCACCTACTTCCCGAGCCACTGGGACCCGGTGGTCGGCGGCAGCGGCGCCCAGTTCCGTGAACTCTCCATGGTCTACGCGTCGTTGACGCGCACCGACGAGAAGGGCGACGCGGTCCCCGACCTCGCCAAGAGCTGGGACTACAACAAGCGCGGTGATCAGATCACCTTCCATCTGCGCCCGGGACAGAAGTTCAGCGACGGCGAACCCGTCGACGGAGCCGCGGTCAAGGCGGCGATCGAGCGGGCCAAGAAGCAGAAGAACTCCGCCCTGTTCGGCGACCTCACGTCGATCGAATCGGTGCGCGCCAAGGGGCTCGACGCCATCGTCGACCTCAAGCAGGTCGACTACCAGATACCGCAGTTGCTCGGTCAGCGCGTCCTCCAGATAGCCAGCCCCAAGGCCGCCAAGTCGCCCGCGAAGCTCGACCAGCAACCCGTCGGCGCTGGACCGTTCACCGTCACCCAGCTCATCCCCGGCACCAAGGCCGTCCTGAAGAAGAACCCGGAGTACTGGGACGCCAAGAACATCCACATCGACCAGGTCGAGCTGACCTCGGCACCCGACGCCTCCACCGTCGTCTCCGGTCTGCAGACCGGCGTCTACAACTTCGCGGACATCGAGCCCAGCCAGGCCGACGCCGCGAAGAAGGCCGGACTCGACGTCTTCGTACAGCCCGGCTTCAACGCCTCCAACATCAGCCTGAACGTCAACAAGAAGCCCTTCGACAACGACAAGGTCGTCGACGCGGTCCGGCATGCGGTCAACCGTCAGGAGTTCGTCGACAAGCTGACGTTCGGCTACGGCGAGGAGACCGACCAGCCGTTCCCCAAGGGGTACGTGGCCTACGACCCGAAGTCGGCCAACGCCTACCCGTACGATCCCGCGAAGTCGAAGAAGCTGCTCTCCGAAGCCGGATACAAGGCGGGTGACATCAAGCTCGACCTCGTCATCCCCGAGGAGCAGCCCGAGGCCGAGATCGTGCAGTCGCAGCTCGCCGCGGTCGGCATCAAGGTCAACATCAAGATCGACAAGAACTGGGCGACATCGTTCTTCGCCAAGGACCTCACGTTCTCCCTGTACGCGACGACGGGCCGTGACGCGGCCGCACAGACCCTCACCGCGCACTTCGGCCCCGACGGACCGCTGAACCTCAGCACCCCGTACCAGCCGAAGGGCTTCGAGGACGCCGTCGCGAAGGTCCGCGAGACCCGCATCGACGACCCCGACTACCCGAAGGTCCTCCGGGCCGCGACCCGCGCCGGACTGCACAGCAAGGCGCTGGTCTTCACGTACTCCCAGCCGAACCTCATCGCGAAGAGCAAGAAGGTCTCCGGCCTCCCGAAGAACCCGGCCCACATCGACTGGACCGGCGTCACCATCAAGCCCGGGGTGTGAGCGGCATGCCTCTCACGCGCAACCGGACCGCGCACGTGCTCGGCCGGATCCTGGCCGTCGTCGGGCGCTCCGTCGCCATCTTCGTCCCCGTCTTCGTGGTGGCGACGTTCGTGACGTTCGCGCTGCGCTCCATGAGCGGGCTCAGCCCGGCCCGCATCCAGCTGGGGGAGAAGGCGACCCCGGAGGCCATCGCCCGTGTCGAGGCCCAGTGGGGACTCGACCGGCCCTTCCTCGCCCAGTACGGCGACTGGTTGGGCGGCATCCTGCACGGCCGGCTCGGCACCAGCTGGACCAGCGGCTCCGACATCTCCACCCTCATCGCGACCGGCCTCGGCGTCAGCCTGTCCGTGGCGGGCGCCGCCCTCGTCATCGGCGTGGTCCTGGGCTTCGTCCTCGGCACCGTCGCCGCGCTGCGCCGCACGACCTGGATCGACCGGGCCGTCACCGGCTTCGTCACCGTGATCTCGGTGATGCCCGCGTTCGTCGTCGGCATCGTCCTGGTCACCGTGTTCGCCGTCGGGCTCGGCTGGTTCCCCTCCGCCGGATACGTACCACTGGCCCAGGGCTTCGGGCCGTGGTCGCTGCACATCCTGCTGCCCGCGCTCGCGCTCAGCTGCGACGTCGTCGCCGACGTCGCACGCCAACTGCGCACCAGCCTGATCGCCGCCTCCCGCGAGAACTACGTCACCGGGGCCGTGGTCCGGGGCCTGAGCCCCCGGCGGATCTTCCTCGGACACGTCCTGCGCAATGCCCTCGGCCCGACGCTCGCCACCCTCGGCCTGAAGTTCCCCGCCCTCGTGGGAGCCTCCGTCGTCACCGAATGGATCTTCGGCCTCCAGGGCTTCGGCCGCTTCGCCAACGACGCCGCGCAGGCCGGCGACGTACCCGCCGTACAGGGAGTCCTCGTCGTGTCGATCGTCCTCGTCGTCGGCTTCAACCTGATCGTCAACCTGGTCCTGGCGCGCGTGACGCCGGCCGCCCAGCGGGGGGTGTGAGCCACCATGATCCGTCGCATCCTCGCCCGCGGCACGGGCCGCGTGGCCGTCGTCATCCTCTCCGTCGTCGCGCTCCTCGCGCTTCTCGGTCCGCTGCTCGCCCCGCAGAGCCCTCTCGCGACCAGCGGAGACACCCTCGCCGCCGCCTCCGGGGAGCACTGGCTCGGCACCGACTACCTCGGCCGTGACGTGCTCAGCCGACTCCTCGACGGCTCCCGCGTCAGCGTCCTCGGCTCGCTCGAAGTCGCCCTGACCGCGCTGGTCGTGGGGGCGATCCCCGGAATCCTGTCGGTGTACCTCGGCCGGGTCTTCGAGTGGCTGACGCTGCGCCTCGCCGACACCCTCGTCGCGCTGCCGTTCCTGCTGTTCGCCGTCGCGGTGATCGCCCTGCTCGGCAACGGCATCACACAGGCGATGCTCGTAACCGGTGTCCTGGTGTCACCGCTGTTCTACCGGGTGTCCCGCGCCGCCACGCTGGGGGTGGCCCGATCCCCGTACGTGGAGGCCGCGTTGATCTCCGGGGCGTCGATCGGCTGGATCGTCCGGCGCCATGTGTGGGCGAAGGTGCTGCCGCCGCTCGCGGTCGCGCTCGCGCAGACCATCGGCACCGGCTTCGTGATCGTGTCCAGCCTGACGTTCCTCGGCATCGGCGTCCAGCCGCCCGAACCCACCTGGGGCGGGCTGCTCGCCTCCGACCTCGGATACCTCGGCCAGCAGCCCTGGGCCCCGCTCCCGCCCGCCCTCCTGATCATGGCCACGGTCTGGGCCGCGAACCTGCTCGCCGACGCGATCCGTGACGTGTCGGACCCGGCCGCGATCGGCCGGACTCCCGCAGGCACCGGCGAGAACCGCCGCGCCGAGACCGCCACCGCCACCGCCGGAGGTACGACATGACGACAGCGCCCACCGACCTCGACCGCGAGCAGGACCGCCGCGACGACCTCCGGGCCGCGCCCGTGCTGTCCCTGCGCGACGTGCACATCGCTGACACGGCCACCGGCCGGGAGTTCGTGCACGGCGTCGGCTTCGACCTCAGGCCCGGCACGACCGTCGGCATCGTCGGCGAGTCCGGCAGCGGGAAGACCCTCACCTGCCGCGCGGCGCTCGGCATCCTGCCACCGCACTTCGGGATCACCCGCGGCCACGTCGAACTCGACGGCACCGACACCGCCGCCCTGACCGCGAAGCAGTGGACCCGGCTGCGCGGCACCACCATCGCCGCCGTCTTCCAGGACCCGGCCTCCTACCTCAACCCCTCCATCCGCGTCGGCGCACAGCTCGCCGAGGTACTCCGCGTGAAGAAGGGCCTGAACCGGCGCGAGGCGCGTGAGCGGGCCGTCGAACTGCTCCGCACCGTGCACCTGCGCGACCCGGAACTCAGCTACGGCCAGTACCCGCACGAACTCTCCGGCGGCATGCTGCAACGCGTCCTGATCGCCACCGCGATCGCCGCGGAGCCCCGCATCCTCATCGCCGACGAGGCCACGACGGCGCTCGACGTCACGGTCCAGGCGGAGATCCTCGACCTCCTGGCCGACCTGCGGGACCGCGAAGGCCTGGCCCTCGTGGTGGTCTCCCACGACCTCGCCGTGGTGGCCCAGCTGTGCGACGAGGTGCTGGTCATGAAGGAGGGCACCGTCGTCGAACAGGGCCCCACGAGCGAGGTACTGCGCACCCCGCGCCACGCCTACACCCGGCTGCTCATCGCCGAACACGAGCTGTACGGCCTGGAGCGGTTCCGCACGCAGGCGCCGGCCGATGCCGTCAAGGAGGACGCATGAGTGACAACGCCCCCACGGAATCAGCGGGTTCGGTCCTCGACATCGCCTCGCTCGACGTCCACTACGGCCCCCGACGGCGCCGCCGCCAGGCTCTGCACGGGGTCTCCCTCAGCGTCGCACCCGGTGAGACGCTCGGGCTCATCGGCGAGACCGGATCGGGCAAGTCCACGCTCGCCCGCGCCGTCCTCGGCCTCGTCCCCGCCACCTCCGGCACGATCACCGTCGGGGGAGCGGACGTCACCGCCCACAGCCGCCGCCAGTGGCGCGCCCTGCGCCGCCAAGGCCTCGTCCAGTACGTCTTCCAGGACCCGCTGCGCAGCCTCGACCCGGACCTGACCATCGAGGAGTCGCTGAGCGAGCCCCTGCGCGTCGGCGGCGTGCCGCGCGCGGAGGCGGCCGAGCGGATCCGCGCGTACCTGGAACGGGTGCGCCTGAGCGAGGAGCTGCTGGCCCGCCTGCCCGGTGAACTCTCCGGCGGACAGCGCCAACGCGTCGCCGTGGCACGGGCCTTGGTGACCCGGCCCCGCCTCGTCATCCTCGACGAGCCCGTCAGCGCCCTCGACTCCGCCAACCGCGTCCAGATCCTGGAGATCCTCAAGGAACTGCGCGCGGACGGCACGGCCCTGGTGTTCATCTCCCACGACCTCGGCTCCGTCGCCGGCGTCGCCGACCGCGTCGCCGTCCTCTACCGGGGCGAACTCGTCGAGGTCGGCGCGACCGACACCGTCGTCAACGAGCCACAACACCCGTACACCCGGCTCCTGCTCGGCTCCGCACCCACCCTGCACGGCGCCCCCGTCGACCGGAGTGAACGCGAGGCGCTGCGCGCCCTGCTGCCCGCCTGACGAGCCACACCACAGCATTCGAAGAGAGGCACACGCATGCCCCGCAAGAAGATCCACCTCGCGCTGCATCCCTACGGCGTCGGCGGCCCCGGCCAGCACGGTCTGTGGAAGGACCCGCGCGTCGCCAACAACGCCAGCATCGACATCAACTACTACATACGCCAGGCGCAGGCCGCCGAACACGCCCTGTTCGACGCCCTGTTCATCGTCGACAGCCAGTTCATCAACGCCACCTACCCCTCCCACTACCTCAACCGGCTCGAACCCCTCACCCTGCTCTCCGCCGTCGCCACGCACACCCGGCACCTCGGCCTCGTGGGCACGGCCAGCTCGACGTACAACTCCCCGTTCAACCTGGCCCGCCGCTTCGCCTCCCTCGACCACATCAGCGGCGGCCGGGCCGGCTGGAACGTCGTCACCAGCTTCGACACCGGCACCTCCCGCAACTACGGCTTCGAGGAACACCTCGACTACGCCACCCGCTACGGCAGGGCCCTGGAGTTCGTCGAGGTCGCCCGCGGACTGTGGGACTCGTACGAGGACGACGCGTTCCCCGCCGACGTCGAGGGCAATGTGTTCCTCGACCCGGCCAAGCTGCACGAACTGAACCACGTGGGCGAGCACTTCAGGGTCGCCGGTCCGCTCAATCTGTCGCGCTCCCCGCAGGGCCAGCCGGTGATCTTCCAGGCCGGTGTCTCCGAGGAGGGCCGCGACCTGGCGGCCCGCGTCGCCGAGGGCATCTACGCACCCGGCGCCTCCCTCCAGCAGGCCCGGGAGTACTACGCCGACATCAAGCGCCGCACCGCCGCGCACGGCCGCGACCCCGAGCACATCAAGATCTTCATCCACGGCGGCCCGGTCGTCGCCGCCACCGACGAGGCGGCCCGCCGCCGCGAGCGCGAGATCTTCGAGGAGGACAACGACTTCGACCGCCACCTCGCCCTGCTCGGCCGCTCCTTCGGCGCCTACGACTTCAGCGTCCACGACCTCGACGCGCCCTTCCCCGACGTCGCCCACCTCGCCGAGAAGGGCGGCAGGACCGGCGCCGCGAAGATCATCGAACGCGCGCGGACCGAGAACCTGACCCTGCGCCAGGTCGCACAGTCGCTCGCCGAGTTCCGCCGCTCGCCGTTCGTCGGCGCACCGGAAACCGTCGCCGACCGGATCGAGGAGTGGTTCGACGCCGGCACCTTCGACGGCATCAACCTCGCCTTCCGCACCGAGGAGGAACTGGAGCTCTTCGTCGACGGAGTCGTCCCGATCCTCCAAAAGCGCGACCTGTTCCGCACCGCGTACGAGGCCGACACCCTGCGCGGCCACCTCGGCCTGCCGATCCCGGCCAACCGACACACCACCGAGACCGCCCTCTTGGGAGCCCAGCGATGACCCAGCAGTACACCGACCACCTCGCCCCCGAGGGCCTGTTGACCCGCGGCACCGTCATCGTGGTGCCCGGACGCGGCGAGACCCGCGCGGTCTACGAGCGGTTCGGCAGGCGGCTCGCCGCGGACGCCTACCGCGTACGCGTCGTGGACACCCCCGACCTGAGCGGCGACGACCTCGACGCCACCCTGGACGCCCTCGACGCGCGGCTCGCCGAGGCGGCCGAGGGCACGGCGTCCGGACCCGGCGGCGCCGTGGCCTCCCCGCTGGTCCTGGTGGGCGCCGACAGCGGCGCCGCGGCGCTCGCGGCCCTCGTCGCGGAACCGGCCCGGGCGCGCCGGCTGCGCGCGGACGGCGTGGTCCTCGCGGGACTCCCGGGCAGCGCGGCCGCCACCACCGAGGCATGGGACGACGAACTCGACGTCCGCACCGCCTGCCCCACCCACCGTGGTGTCCTCACCGACGACACCCGCGTACGCCGCGGAGCGCTGAACGCCCCCGTCCCGGAACCGGTACTCGAAGCGGCCCACGACAGCGCCACGGACCTCCCGCAGCTGCTCCTGGTCGGCGACGCCGATCCACTGGCGGACCGCGACGCCCTCGCGCTCACCGCGCAGAAGCTGGCCTCCGCGCGCCTGGCCGTCGTCCACGGCGCCCACCACGACGTACTCAACGACAAGCAGCACCGCTCGGTGGCCGCGGAGGTCGTGACGTTCCTCGAAGCACTGCGCGAAGTCCTGACCCCCGCGGTCACGGTCGTGTCGAGCGCGTGGTGACCGGCACGGCGCAGCGACACCGCCCGCACTGATCCCCACCTCTGACGAAAGGTCCCACCATGGCCACCATCCTTTCCGTGTCCGGCAGCCCCTCCGCCACGTCCCGTACCGCGCGGCTCCTGGAACATCTCGACGACCGGCTGCGCGGCCAGGGGCACGAGGTGACCTCGCTCCAGGTGCGCACCCTGCCGGCCGACGCGCTGCTGGGGGCGCAGTTCGGGCACCCGGCGATCGTCGAGGCCGTCGCCCGGTTCGAGCGGGCGGACGGCGTCGTCATCGGCACACCCGTCTACAAGGCCGCCTACTCGGGCCTGTTGAAGTCGCTCCTCGATCTGCTGCCGCAGTTCGCGCTGGCAGGAAAGACCGTCCTGCCGCTGGCGACGGGCGGCACCACGGCCCACGTCCTGGCCCTCGACTACGCCCTGCGCCCCGTCCTGAACTCGATGGGGCCCCACCACATCCTGCCGGGGTGGTTCACGCTCGACAAGGACGTCACGGTCGGCGAGGACGGCGAACTGGTCGTCGCGAAGCCGTCCGCAGAGGCGCTCGCGGAGGTCACGGACCGGTTCTCCGCGGCGCTGGGTGGGCGGACGGTGGCGCTGGCCCAGGCGGGGTGACCCGCACCGCCCCTGTGTCGGTGGCGGTCGTGGACCGCCACCGAGGGCAGGTGCGGTGGCGGACAACTGCATGTCGTCGCAGCGGAGTTGTGGTGCCCCGTGTTCGTCGTCCTCGTGGGCGACGAATTAGGGTGTGGGCCCTGGGCCGGTTCGAACACATGCTGGGAGACGCATCTCGTGACAGACAACGCGCAGCCGGAGAATCTGCGTACCCGTATCGACACCAGCAGGCCGCACACCGCCCGCATCTGGAACTACTGGCTGGGTGGCAAGGACTGCTACCCCGTCGACGAGGCCGCGGGCGAGCAGATCCGCAAGCTGCACCCGGGCATCGCCGACTACGCCCGCGCGGACCGCGCCTTCCTGGGACGGGCCGTGCAGTACCTGACCAAGGACGTGGGGATCCGCCAGTTCCTCGACGTCGGCACCGGGCTGCCCACGGTCGACAACACCCACGAGGTCGCCCAGCGCATCGCCCCGGAGACCCGGGTCGTCTACGTGGACAACGACCCGATCGTCCTGCGCCACGCCCAGGCACTGCTGACCAGCACGCCGGAAGGCCGCACGGACTACCTCGACGCCGACCTGCGCGATGTCGACCACATCCTCGAACAGGCCGCCAAGACCCTCGACCTCACCCAGCCGGTGGGGCTGATGCTCCTCGGCGTGATCATTTTCGTCGGCGACGACGAGGACCCGTACGGCTTCGTGCGGCGCCTCCTCGACGGGCTGCCCGCGGGAAGCCACCTCGTGCTGTCGCACACCATCACCAGCCCGGCCATGCCCGACGTGGACGAGGCAGTGGCGTTCTGGAACGAGAACGGCACCCCCAAGCTGCATCAGCGCACGCCGGAGCGGATCGCCCAGTTCTTCGACGGCCTTGAGCTGCTGGAGCCGGGTGTCGTCTCCTGCTCGCGCTGGCGTCCCAAGACGAGCGACCCCGAGGAGCTCGCGGAGGTCGCGATGTTCGGCGGGGTCGGGCGGAAGGCCTAGCGTCGGCGTGCGCTGAACTGGTGGCGTGACTTCAGGCGGTCGTGGCACGCACGAGGTGGCCGGATCCCAGGGAGTCCGTGACGGTCCTGCCCAGGTAGCGGCCCAGGACCTCCGCGGCGGAATGGTCCTCGACCTCGGAGAAGCCGGTCCCGCCCAGTTCGCCCCGCAGCTCGTCCGCCGTGAACGACGACAGCCACGGTTCACCGGCGGCCGCGACGCGCTTGGCCCGTTCGTCCAGGGACGCGGCCGACGCGCCGGCCGCCGGGTGCAGGTAGTCCATCACCAGGACCGGGCGGCCGCCCTGCTCGGCCACGAAGCGCCAGGTGGCGGTCAGGGAGGGCGGCGTCAGGTACATCGCGACGCCGAGCATCAGGAACGCCGTGTCGCACTCCCGGTCGAAGTCCACTCCCGCGAGCCCCTCGGCGAGCGTGGTGGACTCGAAGTCGACGGGGACGAACGCCAGCGTGTCCGGCACCGCGATCCCGGCCTCGGCCAGCCGGTACCGCTTCCAGCGCTGCGTGTCCGGGTGGTCGACCTCGAAGAAGCACACGTCGGGGTGCGTGTTGCGCAGGGCCGATGTGTCGAGCCCCGCCCCGAGAACCACCACCTGCCGACACCCCGAGGCAACCGCGTCGGCCACCGTGTCATCGGCGAAACGGCTGCGCGCGGCGATCCACAACCGCCGCCGACGCACCAGCCCCTCGTCGAGCCCCCGGTCGAACTCGCCCTCGCTCAGCGCCTCTTCGCCCACGATGCGCACGGCGAACGCGTCGGTGAACACCCGCGGCTCGTCGGCGAGCTGGTGCTGCGCCCTGGCCCGTGCGACGGCCGTCGCGGTCCTGCTCGGCTTCCCGGTCTCCATGTCGGTCACCCTAGCCGCGCCACGACAGGCCCAGACGGGCCGGGCGCTATGTGCCGCGCAATGCCTCCACGGCCGCGGAACCGGCGCCCTGGACGATGGCCCGGAGCGCCGCGACGTGCCCCTCGAAAGCGGTACGACCACGGTCCGTCAGTCGCACGCGGGTGCGGCGGCCCCGGCCCCCGCCCTCCTTGCGGAGCTCCAGGTAACCGGCCTCCTCCAGGGTGTGCAGCTGCTTGGAGAGCGCGGAGTCGCTGAGCGAGAGGCTGTCGCGGACGAAGGAGAACTCCGCCCATTCCGTGGCGGCAAGCAGCGAGACCACCGAAAGCCGGGTGGCGGGATGGATCAGCTCGTCGAAGCCTGCGGGAACGCTCATCGGCCCGCCTCCGTGTCCGCCGCTCCCGTGCCGACCGGCCCCGGGGCCGCCGTCCGTGCCTCGTGGCCCCGTGCCGACCGGGCGGCCCAGCGGCTCGTCGGACCCACGAACAGCACGTACACCGCCGCCGAGACCGTGGCCTGGATCAGGCTGCCGCTCAGCGGTTCCAGCGAATCGACCAGGTGGCCGGAGAGCAGGACCGTCCCGCCGGTCACCACCGCCGCCGCCAGGAAGGTGGCGAGCATCCACGGAGTGCACCGGGTGTGATGCAGGAGCACCCGGCTGCGGCGCTGATGGCGCACGACCAGCCCGCCCAGCAGTGCGACGTACACCGCCGTGACCAGGCCCACGCCCCACCCCGGCAGGTCCAGTCCCAGGCAGGCCAGGAACAGCCACATGAGCGCGGCCGTGGCCCACGGGCTGCCCGAGCCGGCCGCCGCGGACCGCTCCACCTCGTCGTAGACCCGCTCCTGCGGCACACGGATGCGCTGCAGATCTCTCCAGGCCTGTTCGGCGTCGACCGGCGTGCTCACGCGTCTCGCCCTCCCGTCCCCGCTTTACTTTCCCAGCAGGAAAGTTACGCTCGGCTTTCCTGGTAGGCAAGTCGAATTCGTGTCCATGCCGGTGCGGACGCCGGTGTCGGCGGAAACGGAAAGAGGGCTCATGAACAAGGACCTGCTCGTCGTCGAAGACCTCGTGCTGCTGATGTTCGACGACGACTCGGGGGCGATCGCGGGCGCCGGAACGCTCTACTACACGCTGGGCGGCGCCGTGCTGGTCGAGCTCGCCGAGGCGGGCCGCATCAGGGTCGACGAGCAGGGCAAGGGGCTGAACGGGCTGCGCGTGCACGCCGTCGCCGGTGAACCCCTGGCGGACCCCCTGCTCCGCGACGCCCACGCGAAGGTCGCCGAGCGGGTACGGGGTGTGCAGACGCTCCTCATCGAGATCGGCACCGGGCTGCGCGAGACCGTGCTCGACCGGCTCGTCCGGCGTGGAATGGTGCGGCAGGAGAAGAAGACGAGGCTCGGCGTCTTCCGGACGACGGCGCTGCGGGCGGCCGACACCCGGCACAAGAAGGCCGTCCTGGAGCAGGTGCGCGCAGTGCTGGTGGACGGCGCGGAACCCGATGCCCGTACGGCGGCGCTGATCGGCCTGCTCTCCGCGAGCGGCACCCTGCCGAGCCTGCACCGTGTCGTCCCCTGGTCCGGCACCGTCTACAAGCGGGCGAAGCAGCTGGAGCAGTCGAGTTGGGGCGCCGAAGCGGTGAACACGGCGGTACTGCGCACCCTCGCGGCGGTCTCCGCGGGAGCGGCCGGAGCGGCGGCCGCGGCCAGCAGCTGACATCCGTCGTGTAAAGAAAAATTTGATACGGGCACAGCCCATTGTTGTCCGGCCACAGGCTTGTTAGGTTCCGGCCATGGCGAACGATCACTCCGGCCGCCCGGCCGAGGTCGGCGCACGGCTGCGTCGCCGTCGGAAGGCCCTGCATCTCACCCTGAAGGAAGTGGCCGAGCGGACCGGACTCACGGAGGGGTACCTCTCACAGGTCGAGCGCGACCAGGCCAACGCGAGCGTGCGCACGCTGCAAAAGCTGTGCGAGGTACTGAAACTGACGGTGGGTGACCTCTTCGACCAGGCGGGCAGCGCGGCCGGGCCCGTGCTGCGATTCCGGGACACCCACGGGATGTCGTTCGGCGAGGGCGCCACGAAGATCAAGCTCACCCCCGGCTCCTTCGACCACCTCGAAGTCCTCCTCGGCCACTTCGCGTCAGGCGGCTCCACGGGCGTCGAGCCCTACACCCACGGCAGCTCCGAGGAGTTGCTGCTCGTCCTGACCGGCGAGGTGGACGTGTGGGTGCGCGGCCAGCACCACCGGCTGTCCGCGCTCGACTCGATCCACTACCGCAGCAGCGACCCCCACCGCGTGGCCGAGGCCACGGGCACGGACGAGGCCAGGGTCCTGTGGGCGATGGCACCCCCCACCTACTGAGCCCACGCACGCGCACGAAGGAGCCACCGATGCCCGCCCACCGCAACGGCCGGATATCCCACTGGATGCAGGACGCCAAGAATGCCAGGACCGCCGGTGTCCCGCCCGAACGCAGTACGGAACTACCCGACGAAACACAGGACTTCGTCATCGTCGGCGGCGGCCTCACCGGCCTGTGGACCGCCTACCACGCCGCCCTGCGACAGCCCACCGCGAAGATCACCGTCCTGGAGGCCGAGGAGGTCGGCCACGGCGCGTCGGGGCGCAACGGCGGCTGGCTCTCCCCGCTCATCCCCGGCAACCGGGCCGTCTACGCGAAGGCCGCGCACAGGCGGGGCCAGGACGGCGCCGCCGCCGTCGCCGCGTTCCAGCGCGCGATGGACGGCGCCGTCGACGACGTCCTGCGGATCCTCGACGACGAGGGGATCAAGGCGGACCAGTGGCGCGGCGGACACCTGCGCGTGGCCACCACCCCCGCGGCGATGAAGCGCCTCGAACGCACCCACGCCGCCGACCTCGGGAGCGGCTACCGCGCCGACGACCTCGAACTCCTCGACGCCGACGCCGTCAAGAAGCGCATCGCGATCGGCCCCGCGCTCGGCGGCCTGCACACCCGGACCACCGCACGCGTCGACCCGGCCAAACTCGTGCACGGCCTCGCCGACGTCGTGACCGCCAAGGGTGTACGCATCCTGGAGCACACCCGCGCCACCCGCATCGCACCCGGCGCCGTCACCACACCGCGCGGCACCGTGCGCGGCACGACGGTCCTGACGTGCCTCGAAGCGTATTCGGGACAGGTCGAGAGCGAGGTGCCCGCGCTCGGCGCCCGCGAGGTCATCCCGGTCAACTCCTCGATGATCGTGACCAATCGGCTGTCCGACGAGGTGTGGGAGCGGATCGGCTGGGCGGGCCGGGAGTGCCTGGGCGACGCCGCCCACACCTTCGTCTACGCCCAACGCACCGAGGACGGCCGCATCGCCATCGGCGGTCGCGGCACCCCTTACGCGTACAACTCCGGCACACCGGGGGAGGGCCGGGTGGACGCCCGCACGGTGCGCACACTGAGTGAGCGGCTCCAACTGTTCTTCCCCGACGTGCCGTTCACCGTCGAGCACGCATGGCGCGGTGCGATCGGTGTGACCCGCGACTGGTGCGCCGGAGTCACCTTCGACCCGGCGACGCGCATCGGCGTGGTCCGCGGCTTCGCCGGCCACGGCGTCACGGCCACCCAACTCGCCGCGCGCACCCTCCTGGACCGCGCCGAAGGACGGGACACCGACCTCGCGCGGCTGCCGTGGAACGACCACGACTCGGGCCGCTGGGAACCCGAACCGCTGCGCTGGATCGGCGTCCACGCGATGTACCGGCTGTTCGGCGTCGCCGACCGCTGGGAGGAGAAGCGGCACTCCCACAACACCTCGCTCATCGCCCGCGTCGGCTCCAGATTGGCAGGACTCAGCGAATGACCGGAACTCCGTCTCCGAACACGGCACTTCGCGACGACACCCGGCAGGCACCGGCCGACACGCGGTCCCTGCGGCGCGGCCTGTGGAGCATGGCCTTCACCGAGCTGTGGGAACGCTATTCGTTCTACGGGCTCCAGGGCATCCTCTCCTTCTACCTGCTGTACAAGGTGGCCGACGGCGGCCTCGCCCTCGACCCGGCGGTGGCGTCGGGCATCGTCGGCGCGTACGGCGGCGCCGTCTACCTCTCGCAGATCCTCGGATCCTGGCTGGGGGACCGGCTCGTCAGTCCGCGGAACATGGTGCTGTACGGCGCCGTGGTGATCACCGCGGGACATGTCGTGCTCGCCTTCGCACCCGGCCTCACGGGGCTCGCGGCCGGACTGGTGTGCATCGTGCTCGGCACCGGCGCGCTGAAGACGAACATCACCTCGATCGTGGGCTTCGTCCTGGACCAGCACCCCGATGAACGCTACCGCGACGCCGGATTCACGTACTTCTACATGGCCATCAACATCGGCGCGGTCGTCGGCCCCCTCACCACCGGCCTGGCCCAGAACGAGCTGGGATTCCACTACGGCTTCGGGCTCGCGGCCATCGGCATGGCGGGCGCCCTCGTCCAGTACACCGTCTCGATGAAGCACCTGCCCGAGCGGGCCCGCACCGTCAACAACCCGCTCCCGGCGGGCCGCCGCCCGCTGGCCGTCCTCGCGGCGGTCGGCTTCCTCGCGGTGGTGGGCGGCGCCGTCGGCGCCGGGCTGCTGCGGGCCGAGAACCTGTCCACGGTGGTGACCGTGACGGCGCTGGTCGCCGCGGCCGTCTACTTCCTGACGATGACGACGTCGAAGGCCGTCGACCGCGACGAACGGCGCCGCGTCCTCGGCTATCTGCCGCTGTTCCTCGCCTCCGGTGTCTACTTCGGATTCCTCTTCCAGAAGTTCACCGCGATCTCGATCCTGATCACCGAACGCATCGACCTGCACATCGGCGGCTGGACCTTCCCCGTCGCCTGGATCACGACCGTCAGCCCGCTCGCGGCGGTCCTCATCACACCGCTGATCGCCCGGCTGTGGACCCGCCTCGGCGAGCGCCAGCCCGGCCCGGTGACCAAGGTCGCCATCGGCCTCACCCAGATCGGCTGCGCCTATCTGTTCCTGCTGGTCCTGTCCGAGGCCACCGGGAACGCGGAGATCCCGCTGGTCCTGATCCTCGTCTTCATGGCGGCGGCCGGGTCGTCGGAGGTCTTCGTCGGACCCATCGGTCTTTCCCTGGCCACCCGGATCGGCCCGCGGACCTTCCGCTCCCAGATGGTCGGCCTCAATTTCCTGACGCTCGCCCTGGGGTCATCGCTCGCGGGCCTGCTCGGCCAGCTGTTCACCGCGATCGACAACGCCTCGTACTTCACCATCACGGCCGTGTGCGGCATCGGAATCGGTCTTGCGCTGATCGCCACCCGCAAGCCGCTGGGGCGGCTGCTGAACGCGGGTCTGGACGGCTGAGCGGCGCGGTCACACCACCGCGTCGACGAGCATGAACGCCGCCACCGCCAACAGGACGAAGGCGAAGACGCGTTGCAGTGTGTTCCCGGTGACGCGGGCGGCGAGGCGCTTGCCGTCCCAGGCACCGAGGACGGCCGCGCCCGCGAAGGGGGCGATGATCTCCCAGCGGAGATCGCCGCTGCCGGTGCGGGCCGCGAGCGCGGCGAGCGAGTTGACGACGATGACCAGCAGGCTGGTGCCGACCGCCTGCTTCATCTTCAGGCCGACCACACCGACCAGCGCGGGCACGGCCAGAAAGCCGCCGCCCACCCCGAGGAATCCGGTCACCGCACCGAGCCCGGCCCCGGCGCCCGCCGCCTTCACCGGTCGGACACTGCTCGCCGCACCCCCCGCCGCGGGCCGCAGCATGCGCAGCGCCGCCAGCGCCGCGATGACGGAGAAGGCGACGGTCAGCGCAGCCTCGGGGACCCGCGCAGAGACCAGGCCCGTCGCGTAGGCGGGCACGATCCCGGCCGCCGCGAACAGGGAGCCGGTGCGCCAGGCCACGTTCCCGTCGCGGGCGTGTGCGTACAGCGCGGTCGCGGAGGTCGCGGTGACGATGATCAGGCTCGCGGTGGTGGCCGCGGCCGGCGAGAAGTCGAGCAGGTAGAGCAGGGCGGGGACGGCGAGCACGCTGCCGCCGCCACCCAGCGCGCCCAGCGCGAGGCCGATGACGGCACCCGCGGCGAGCGCGAGGAGGAGCGCACTCACGCGATCGTGCCGCCGTTCCCGTGCGCGTCGACGACCGGGTGACCCGCGGCGGCCCACGCGCTCATGCCGCCCTTGACGTCCACGGCGTCCGCGCCGCGCCGGGCGAGCAGGGCCGCCGCCCGCTGGGAGCGGTGGCCGCTGCGACAGATCACCACCAGTGGCCGGTCCTGCGCGGCGGCGGGCACCGGGGCGCCCGCGGCCAGCGCGGTCAGCGGGGCGTGCACCGCGTCGGGCGCGTGCCCCGCCCGCCACTCGGCGTCCTCACGGACGTCGAGCAGCACGGCGTCGTGGCCGGTGGTGCGGGCGAGTGCCTCCTCGACGGACAGGCGGCGCCGGTCCTTGCGGGAGCGGAACATCGTACGAATCCTTCCTGTCGGGCCCGGTCAGGCGGTGACGACGGGCAGGCCCGCTGCCGCCGCCCCGTCGAATCCGTCGTCGACGGCCACGACGTCGCGGCCGTTTGCGTCGAGGAAGGACGCGGCGATGCCCGCGCGCATACCGCCCGCGCAGTGCACCCACACGGTGCCCTGGGGGATCTCCGCGATCCGGCGGTGCACCTCGTGGACGGGGATGTGCACGGAGCCGTCGATCCAGCCGCCCGCGCGCTCGCTGTCCCGGCGCACGTCCAGGACGACGACGTCGTCCCGGTCCCGTGCGGCGAGGTCCGCGAAGGTCGCGCGGGGGAAGGCGGCGGGGCGCTCGCCGTCGCGCAGCCAGCCGTCGACCTCGCCGGTGGCCGCGGCGGCGGGGCGGTCGATGCCGACCCGGACCAGCTCCCGCTGGGCGTCGGCCAGCTGCTCCGCCGACTCGGCGAGCAGGGTGACGGGCTTGCCCCACGGGATCATCCAGGCGAGGTACGTGGCGAGGCCGCCGTCGGCGGCGAAGTTGAGCGAGCCCGCCACGTGGCCCTCGGCGAAGGCGATGCGGTTGCGCAGGTCGACGACCCACTCACCGGCCGCGAGCCGCGAGGCGATCGCCTCCGGGTCGGCGACCTCGGGCGGGGTGAGGTCGACCGGGGCGGGGCCCGCGGCGTTCGCCGGGCTCATGTGCGCGTAGTAGGCGGGCACGTCGTCGAGGTCGGCCAGGAGGTGGGCGACGAAGGTGTCGACGTCGGTGGTGAGCGCCGCGTTGGCGGTCCGCTCGTGGCCGATCGTCGTGCTGTCGCCGTCCGCCTGCGCGGAGGAGCAGAAGCTGCCGAAGCCGTGGGTGGGCAGCACCGCCGTCGCGTCCGGCAGCGCGTCGGCGAGCCGTCGCGCCGAGGCGTGCTGGGCCCGCGCGAGCTCCTCGGTCAGCCGGGGGTCGACCAGGTCGGGCCGGCCGACGGTGCCGATCAGCAGCGAGCCGCCGGTGAAGGCGGCGACCGGGGTGCCGGACTCGCCGAGGACGTACGAGGTGTGGTGCGGGGTGTGGCCGGGGGTGGCGACGGCCGTCAGGGTCAGCCCGGTGTCGATGTCGAGCGTGTCGCCGTCCGCGACGGGCACCCGCTCGAAGGCGACACGCGCGTCCGCCGGGACGACATAGGCGGCGCCGGTCGTGCGCGCCAGCTCCAGACCGCCGGTCACGTAGTCGTTGTGCAGGTGTGTCTCGACCACGTGCGAGATGCGGACGCCGCGGCGTGCGGCCGCCGCGATGACCTGGTCGATGTCACGGGGCGGGTCGACCGCCACCGCGGTGGCCGCGCCGCCTGCCAGGTAGCTGCGGTTGCCGAGGCCCGGCAGCTCGATGGTGTCGATGAAGAACACGACGTACTGCTCCTTCCGTGCGAAAGCCCAGGCTGCTTACCCCCTGGGGTATGTATTCACCGTAACAGTTTTACCCCAGGGGGTATGTGTGGGGGCAGGGTGACGTACGTCCCTCACGGGGCACATACGCGTGACACCCATGGCGCTGGTGCCATGGGTGTCACGGGTGCAGGGCTTGCGGGCGACGAGGCGGATTCCGGTGCCGCCTCGTCCACGGGATCAGGTCTCCGTCGGCTCCACCGCGTTGATCAGCGGTTCGCCGTTCGCCCAGCGTCGTACCTGATCGGCGACCAGGCGCTCGGCCCGCGGCCGGAACGTCGCCGAGCCGCCGCCCACGTGCGGGGTGACGAGCACGCCCGGCAGCGCGCGCAGCGGGTGGTCCGCGGGCAGCGGCTCGGGGGAGGTGACGTCGAGGGCCGCGCGCAGCCGGCCCGTGCGGGTCTCGGCGAGCAGTGCCTCGGGGTCCAGGGTGCGGCCGCGGCCGATGTTGACGACGAGTGCGTCGTCGGGCAGCGCCGCCAGCTCGGCCGCCCCGAACAGGCCGACCGTGGACGGGTTCTCGGGCAGTACGAGCACCGCGATGTCCACCTGCGGCAGCAGGTGCGGCAGGTCCGTGACCGCGTGCACGTCGCTCTCGAACCGGGCCCGGCGGGCCACGCGCACGACGGTGGCCTCGCACGCGAGCAGCCGCCGCTCCAGCGCCTCGCCGATGGATCCGTAGCCCACGATCGCCACCCGCGAGTCCGCCAGCGAGCGCGTGAAGTGCGGCTCCCAGCGGCCCCCGTCCTGGTCGCGCACCCAGCGCGGCAGGTCGCGCTGTGCGGCGAGGGTCAGCGCGAGGGCGTGCTCGGCGGCGCTGGCGTCGTGCAGGCCCCGCCCGTTGTGCAGGGCCACCCCCTCGGGCAGCAGTGGCCGCAGCTTCTCCACGCCCGCGCTCAGCGACTGCACGGCCCGCAGCCCGGGGAGCTCGGGCAGCAGCTTCGTGGCCTCGGGGGTCGCGTACGGCATGACCCAGTAGCCGATCCGGGCGAGCTGCTCCGCGTCGAGGTCCATCGGCGCCACCCCGTCCCACACATGGACGCGCACGCCGTCCGGCCAGGGGCCGTGGGCACGGTCGAGGCCGGGCCAGGGCACCAGCACGTCCGGCGCCTCGGAACGGGGGCCGGTCTGGGCGGACATGGGGGCGGAGTCGTGGTGGGACATACATGCACCTTTCCGGGCGGCATCGGCCGAAGGGCGGTAAATCGCGGCTGCGTCACGCCTGTTGACCTGGCGACGCGTCGACCCTAACGTCTTTCCGTCTCGCAGAACACTTTCCGCCCCACGGAAAGATTCCTCGGAAAACCCTCACGGAAACAGGAGGTGCGACGGATGACAGCGACGTCGTCCCGCGCCGCACGCGGCAGTGGATTCTGGTCGTCCACGCGGACCAAGCACATGATCCCGATCGCGTTCGTCACGTACTCGCTGGCGTATCTCGACCGGTCGAACTACTCGATCGGCTCTGCCGGCGGCATGGCCGAGGACCTCAACATGTCCAGCGGCATGGACGCGCTGGTCGCCGCCTCCTTCTTCCTGGGCTACTTCTTCTTCCAGATCCCCGGCACCATCTACGCCGAGCGCCGCAGCGCCCGCCGCCTCGTCGCCTACTCGACCATCGCCTGGGGCATCCTCGCCGCCGTCCAGGGGCTCCTGCACAGCCCGACACTCCTCGTCGCCGTGCGCTTCCTGCTCGGCGTGGTCGAGGGCGCGGTCATGCCGTCCATGGTGATGCTGCTCGGCCGCTGGTTCACCCAGCGCGAGCGCGGACGCGCCAACACCTTCCTGATCCTCGGCAACCCGGTCACCGTGATGTGGCTCTCCGCCGTCTCAGGACTGCTCATCGAGGCCACCAGCTGGCGCGAGATGTTCATCATCGAAGGCGCCCCCGCGGTGCTGTGGGGCCTGCTCTGCCTCAAGATGATCAAGGATCACCCTTCGGAGGCCGCATGGCTGCCCAACGACGAACGGGCCGCGCTGGACGCGGAGCTGGCGAAGGAGCCCACCGTCGCGGTCGCCCGCACCGCCGAGTACCGCAAGGTGCTCTCCTCGCGCCCCGTGCTCATCCTGGCGGCCCAGTACTTCTGCTGGTCGATCGGCGTGTACGGGTTCGTCTTCTGGCTGCCCTCGATCATCAAGGAGGCGTCGGGGCAGGGCATCGGCGCCACCGGACTGCTCTCCGCCGTCCCGTACCTCTTCGCCTCGATCGCGATGCTCGTCAACTCCCAGCTCTCCGACCGCAGCGGCCGGCGCAACATCGCGATCTGGCCGTGGCTGGTGGTCGCCGCCGCCACGCTGTACGGCTCGTACCTCGCGCACGCCTCGTTCGCCATGTCCTTCGTGCTGCTCGTCGTCGCCGGACTGTGCCTGTACGCGCCCTACGGTCCGTACTTCGCGCTCGTCGCCGACCAGGCGCCCAAGAACGTGTCCGGTGCGGCCGTCGCGCTCGTCAACTCCTTCGGCGCGCTCGGCTCGTTCGTCGGCACGTACCTCGTCGGCTGGATCCGCGGCAGCTCCCTGGGCGACATGGGCGCCTTCGCCGTCATGGCGATCGGCACGCTGATCTCGGCGGCCCTGATGGCCCTCGTGCGACGCCCGGTCGCGCTCGACGCACCGGCTGCCAAGGTCGGCCGGGAACACGCCGCGTAAGCTCGGCGACGACAGCGAAGCACCAGGTGGGGAGGCGTGCACGGTGGGCGACGACATGTTGGGCCGCGGGCTCAGGCTGCTGACCACGCTCTCCCGGCACCCCGAGGGCCTCGGCGTCAGCGCCGCGGCCCGCGCCGCACAGCTCCCGGTGAGCAGCGCCCACCGGCTGCTCGCCCGACTGGCCGACGAGGGCTTCGTCGTCCACGACCCCACGGCACGGACCTACGCCCTGGGGCTGCGCGCCCTGGAACTGGCGCACGGCTTCCACCGGACACCGGCCGGGTTCAACCATCTCCTGCGCCCCATGCGGCAGTTGGCCGAGCGCACCGGCCTGGTCGCCATCGCGGGCATCCTCGACGGCGACCAGGTCCTCCTCGTCCGGTCCGTCCAGGGCAGCCAGCACCTGCAACTGCGCAGCGACGAGGGCACCCGCAACCCCTGGCACGCCACCTCGCTCGGGAAGGTGCTCGTCGCCGCCCGGCCCGAGGCGGAACAGGACCGCCTGCTGGCCGGCCCGCTGCCGCGCTCGACGCCGAACACCCTCACCGACCCGGCCGCGCTCCGCGCCGAACTGGCCCGTGTGCGGGAGCTCGGCTGGGCGGAGGCAGAGGAGGAGAACGAGCGCGGGGTCCGCTCCATCGCCGCCTGCGTCCCCGCCACCGACCCGGACGGCGGGCCGCCGCAGCTCGCCCTCTCGCTCGGCGCGACCGTGGTCCTCACGGGCCGCGACGAACTCCACGACATGGTGCCGCTGCTGCTGACCGCGGCGCGGGAGGCGGCGGCGTACGGCAGGTGACCGCACGGCGACCGCCCGCCCGAGTCACCCGTGTCGGCGCAGGTCCCGCAGCTGGGCCGACTGTGCGCGCAGCTTGCCGAGCAGCCAGCCCTGGAAGATGCCGACGGCGAAACCGGCGGCTGCCGGGCCGTACTTCGCGAGCAGCGGGCCCGCGACGAGGGACATACCGTCGAGCTCGGCGGACGCCTGTGTGCTCCCGGCCGCGGGGCGCGCCGCCACCGGAGCGGCAGCGGCCGACGTGGTGGCGGTCGGGGCGGCCTCCTGCTCCAGCAGCAGGTTCCCGAGGTTCTGTGCGAACTGCTGAAGGATCCGGTCGGACACCGTGGCGATCGCGCCCTTGCCGAACTGGGCCAGCTTGCCGCGGATCAGCAGATCGGTGGCGAGTTCGAGCCGTGCGCCCTCCGGGGCCTCGCCGATGTCCAGCACCACCTCGGCCTCGGCGTCGCCGTTGCCGTGGGTGTCGGCGCCGCTCGCGTGGACGCGCAGCCGGCGCTTCTCGGCGTCGACCTCCAGGAACCGCACCGTGCCCGCGTACGCGGCGCCGATCGGCCCCACCTTGACCTTGACGGAGCCCCGCCAGGCATCGCCGTCCCGGCCTTCGAGCGCCGCGCCCGGCATGCAGGACGCCACCTTCTCCACGTCGCTGACGAGCGCGAACACCGCGTCCGGAGCGGCGTTGACGACGACGGTGTTGCTCAGCTGCATGCTGTCTCCTCGGTCGCGGTACAGGTCTTGGCGCAGCCGGCGCGACGGGCCGTGGCGCAGGCGTCGATCGCCTCGACGATGGTCTGGTAGCCGGTGCACCGGCACAGGTTGGCGGCCACGACCTCGCGGATCTCCTCCTTGGTGGCCTCCGGCCGCTCCGCGAGGAACCCGTCCGCGAGCATCAGGAAGCCGGGCGTGCAGAAGCCGCACTGCAGTCCGTGATGCTCGGTGAACGAGCGCTGTAGATCGCCGAGTTCACCGGTCGCCGGGTCCCCGAGGGACTCGACGGTGCGTATCCGGGCCCCCTCGGCCTGCGCGGCGAACATCAGACACGCCCGCGCGGGCCGTTCGTCGACCAGGACCGTGCACGCGCCGCAGATGCCGTGCTCGCAGCCGACGTGGGTGCCGGTGAGCCGCAGGTCGTGGCGGAGCACGTCGACCAGGGTGCGACGCGGCTCGGTGATCACCTCGTGCTCCTCGCCGTTCACGTTCAGGGTGAGCAGCAGCAGGTTGTCGGGGGTGGTGGTCATGAGGTGGGCTCCAGGTTCAGGGCGCGGTGCACCGTCTCCGGGGTGATCGGCGTGTGGTCGAGTTCGGTGCCGGTGGGGCGCAGTGCGTCGTTGACGGCGTTGAGGACCGCGGCGGGCGCGCCGATGGTGCCGCCCTCGCCCGCACCCTTCGCACCGGTCTCGTTGAAGGTGCACGGTGTCTCGAGGTGGTGGATGAGCACGTCGGGGATCTCGTGCGCGGTGGGCACCTTGTAGTCCATGAAGCTGGTGGCCGACGGCTCGCCCTGCGCGTCGTACGTCACCTGCTCGAAGAGGGCGCCCGCGATGCCCTGGGCGATGCCGCCCCGGCACTGCCCCTCCACTACCTGCGGGTTGATGGCGACACCGCAGTCCTCGACGCACACGTACCGCAGGATCTCCACCTGCCCGGTGCCCCGGTGGAGTTCGACGACGACGGCGTGGGTGGCGTTGGAGAAGGTGCCGTCGTTGAACACGTCGAAGGTGGCGGTGGCGCTCAGCCCCGGCTCGATGTCGCGGGGGAGCAGGTGGGCGCGCAGGTACGCGATGTCGGCCAGTTCCTCGTACGTGAGGACGCTGCCGTCCGCGCGCCGCACACCGCCGCGCGTCACCTCCGCCTCGCCCGGGTCGCACTCCCAGAGCGCCGCCGCGATCCGGCACAGCTTCTCGCCGAGCTTGGCCGCGGCGAGGCGGACCGCGCTGCCGCCGATGGTGACGGAGCGGCTGGCGAAGGTGCCGTAGCCGTAGGTGATCCGGTCGGTGTCGCCCTGGTGCAGCTTCACCTTCTTGATGTCCAGGCCGAGCTCGTCCGCGGCGATCTGGGCGAGCGTCGTCTCGTGGCTCTGGCCGTGGCTCATCGTGCCGCTGGTGACGGTGACCGCGCCGCTCGTGTCCATCCGCACCTCGGAGATGTCGAAGCCGGGGACCACCTGCATCTTGCGCTGGGCGAAGGCCGTGGACCCGTACCCGGTGCGCTCGCTGAAGCAGGAGTAGCCGATGCCGAGGTACCGGCCCTCGGCGGCCGCCGCGTCCCGCTTCTCGTACCAGCCCTCGTCCTTGACGAGGCGCTCGCACAGGTCCAGGGACTCCAGGTAGGAACCGGGGTCGTACGTGATGTTGTTGACGCCCGTGTACGGGAACTCCGTGATGACATTGCGGCGGCGGATCTCGACCGCGTCCAGGCCCAGTTCGCGGGCGGCCCGCTCGAAGAGGCGCTCCATCACCATCACGTACTGCGGACGGCTGACCCCGCGGTACGGGGCGGTGGGCGCCTTGTTGGTGGTGACCGCCCGGCCGCGCACCCGGTAGGCCGGCACCTTGTAGACACCGGGCATCTCCGCCGACGCCATCAACGGCTCGATGCCGGCGGTGAACGGGTAGCAGGAGTACGCGCCCATGTCGCACACCACGTCCGCGTCGAGCCCGAGGATGTGTCCCTCCGCGTCGAAGGCGGCCCGCACATCGTAGTGCTGCTCGCGGGCGAGGAACGACGCGGACAGCGCGTCCTTGCGGTCCTCGATCCACTTCACCGGCCGGCGCAGGCGCAGCGCGGCGGCCGCCGCGGCGATCTCCTCGCGGCCCACGACACACTTCTGGCCGAAGCCGCCGCCCATGTCCGGCACCACGACCCGTACCGCCCGCTCGTCCAGGCGCAGACAGCGGGAGGCCACCGTCCGTACCTGGTGCGGGACCTGGGTGCAGGTGTTGAGGACGAGCTGTTCCTCGCGGTCGTCCCAGTGGGCGACGGCGCCGCGCGTCTCCAGCGGCAGCGCGTTCTGCCGTCCGGTCCGCGCGTCGACGTGGACGACGCAGTCGGCGGTGTCGAAGACCGTGTCGATGCCGTCCGTGGCGAACAGCGAGACGTCCACCAGCGTGTTCCGTGCGGCCTCCTCGTGGACGAGCGGGGCGCCCGGCGCCAGGGCCTCGTGCTCGGAGGTCACCGGTGGCAGCGTCGTATAGCGCACCTTGGCGGCCTCAAGGCCGTCCTCGGCGGCGTACGCGTCGCGTGCCACCACGATCGCGACGGGCTCGCCGACGTAGCGCACCAGGTCGCGGGCGAGGACGGGCATGGCGGTGGGCACGAACTCCTCACGCGGGCGGCCCAGTTCCGCGGTGATGTCCGTCAGGTCCAGGTCCTCCGCGGTGAACGCGGCGACCACGCCCGGCACCTCGCGTACGGCCGTCAGATCGACCGAGGCGATGTCACCGTGCGCGACGGTGCTGCGCACGAACTGGGCGTGCAGCATGCCCGGCAGCGCGATGTCGTCGACGAACCGGCCGCGCCCTGACAGTAGCCGCGGGTCCTCCCGGCGCGCCACGGAGCGTCCTTTCAACTGCCCCTTGCTTTCTGCCGGTTCGGTCATCGGCTCATCGCCTCCTCACAGGCCCGCAGGACCAGCGTGCGGACCAGCTGTTTGCGGTAGTGCGTGCTGCCCGATGCGTCCGCCGGCGGATCGACGGCCTTGGCCGCGGCTCCCGCGCAGTCGGTGAAGGAACCGCCGTCCGCGAGCACCGCCTCGGCGTCCGGCACCCGGACGACCGAGGCCGCCACGCCGCCCAGCGCCACCCGGCCGCCGCGCACCGAACCTTCCGCCACATCGAGGTCCACGGCGGCCGACGCGAGCGCGAAGTCGCCCTGCCGTTCGGCGAACTCGGTGAGCGCGGCGTGCGGCGCCGGGCGCGGGAAGACGACCTCCACCAGCAGCTCGTCGGGTTCGAGCACGCTCGTGTAGTAGCCGAGGAAGAAGTCCCCGGCCGCGATGCGGCGCTCGCCGCGCGGCCCGCGCGCCACGAACTCCGCCCGCAGCGCGAGCGCCAGCAGACACCACTCGGCGGTGGCGTCCGCGTGCGCGATGCTGCCGCCGACGGTGCCGCGCGTGCGGATGGGCAGATGCCCGATCCACCGCATGGTGTCGCGCAGCACCGCGAACTCCCGCCCGAGCACACCCTCGGGGTCCGTCTCCACCGTGTGATGGGTGGTGAGAGCCCCGATGTGCAGCGCGCCCGCCGAGTCACGCTGCATCCGGTCGAGTTCCCGCAGGCCCGCGATGTCGACCAGGTGACCGGGCCGGGCGAGCCGGAAGTTCATCATGGCGACCAGGCTCTGGCCGCCGGCGATGACCTTCGCGTCGTCGCCGAGCTCGGCGAGGAGCCGGGTGGCGCCGTCGACGTCACGAGCCCTGTGGTAGCCGAAGGGGGCTGGTTTCATGGTTCTCCTGGTTGTCCTGGTTCTCCTGCTGCGGGGAAAGCGGCGTGCCGCCGTCGTGCTCCGGGTCGTCCAGCTCCCGGCCCTTCGTCTCCGGGGCCGCCACGGCCATCCAGCCGACGGCGAGGAGCACGGCCGCGCCGAGCACCGCGAACGTCAGCGGGAGACCCAGCAGCGGCCACATCACGGACCCGAAGAGCATCGGGGCGAAACCGGTGAGCGCCCGGCTGACGGAAGAGGCCCAGCCGAAACCGCTGGCCCGCAGCTCGGTGGGGTAGAGCTCGGAGACGTACGCGTACAGGGCGGGGATGGCGAGTTGGGCGAGGAAGCCGAACACGGCGATGGTGACGACGGCGCCCGTCGGCATGTCCCGCAGCATCGCGAACACCACGAGGGCGGCCGAGGCGATGGGGGCCGAGACACCGATCAGCCACTTGCGGCCGACCAGGTCGACCAGTGCGGTCGAGGCGAGGACACCGACGATGCCGACACCGCTCATCAGTGTCGTGCTCATGAAGGCGGCCGTGTCACCCTGCCCCTCCTCCTTGAGGATCGACGGCATCCAGCTCAGCGCCGCGTAGTACACGAGCATGATCGTGGCGAACAGCAGCCAGGAGGCGGAGGTGATCCGCGGGCTGAACGACCAGATCAGGCGCAGCTGCCGGGTCGCCGCCGCCACTCCGCGCGGGCCCTCGTCGGGGACCGGCTCGGGGATGACGTACGGCTCGACCGGCGCGCCCGTGCGGGCCACCAGGTCGTCGATGACGGCGCGTGCCTCGGCCTCGCGGCCCTTCTTCGTCAGGTAGATGGGTGACTCGGGGATGCCGCGGCGCGCCCAGAAGAGCAGCAGCGCGGGCAGCACCATCGTGGCGAGCATCCACCGCCAGTTGCCGTCGAGGGTCAGCATGCCCGTGCAGACGAGGCCGCACAGC
Organism: Streptomyces sp. EDA2-14; assembly: GCF_054963755.1. NCBI lineage: Bacteria > Bacillati > Actinomycetota > Actinomycetes > Kitasatosporales > Streptomycetaceae > Streptomyces > Streptomyces sp. EDA2-14. The sequence continues at coordinate 56,303 of NZ_JBUEGE010000005.1, read as the reverse complement.
GTCACCCCCACCGGCCACCAGGCGTCGAGCGCGGTGAGGACCCGGCCCCGGTACTTGCGTGGCGAGAACTCGCCCACCAGCGCGTAGTCGACGGGGATGCAACCGCCGAGCCCGACCCCCGCGAGGAAGCGCAGCAGCAGGAAGACCGGGTACGTGGGGGAGAGCGCGCCCAGGACCGAGAAGAGGGCGAAGATCAGCAGGGTGACGCTGAAGGCCTTCTTGCGGCCGATCCGGTCCGCGACCGCGCCCCAGGCGATGGCGCCGACCGCCATGCCCACCAGGTTGGCGGTGGCGACGAGCCCTCGTGCGCCGAGGGAGAGGTCGAAATGCTGGCCCAGGAGCGGCATGAGGAAGCCGTTCAGGGCGATGTCGTACGCGTCGAAGAGGTAGCCGAGACCTCCGATGATGAAGATCTTGCCCTGGACGTGCCATCTCCAGGGGAGATCCTGAACGATCTGATCGCCTGTTCTCACGTGCGCTCCACAGGGTCGTGTCGGGGACGAACTGCGACGGGAGGTGCCTGAGTTGCCGATGAGGCGGGGTGAGCGGGGCGGTGCGGGAAGCTGCGGTGGAAACCGTCAGTGCGCGAACGGTTCGGGGCCTGTTCGGCGCTGTCCGGGAATGGAGGTAATCCGAGCACGTACGAATGTGCTTGGCAAGGGGTCGCGCACGGAGTTAACGCGGTGGTTTCACGGCGCGGTCGGGGCGGCCAGCAGGCTGCCCGCGTTCGGGGCCACCGGCGGCAGCCCCAGCTCGGACAGGATGCGGAACGCGGTGGCGGTGGCCGCCGACAGGACCGGGAGGCCCAACTCGTCCTCGACGGGCTGGATCGCCGGCAGCGACGGCATCTGTACGCAGGCCGACAGCACCAGCGCCTCCGCGTCGCCCAGCTTCAGCCGCTTGTAGTGCTCGCGGAGGTCCTGCGGGTCGAGCCGGGCGACGGCCAGATTGTCCGGCACCTCCAGGCTCAGCGCGTCCACCACCTCGACGCCCGCGTCCTCGATGTAGTCGGCGACCTTGCGGGTCAGCGGTTTCATGTACGGCGTGACGATGGCGACCTTCTTCGCGCCGAGCGCGGCGATCCCGTCGAGCAGCGCGCCGGCGCTGGAGACCACGGGGACCAGCGCCTCCTGGGCGCGCAGCACGTCCTTGATCTCGTCCTCGGCCGTGCAGTGATGGCCGGGTCCCTGCGCCATGATGGCGACGAGGCAGGCCGTGGCGACGACGTCGGGGCGGGCGTCCGCCAGCTCCAGGACGGCGCGCTCCGTCTGCGCGTTCATCGCCCGCAGCTCCTCCGGCGTGACGTGCTTCATCCGCATCCGGCTGCTGTGGAAGACGAAACGGTCCTCGGGGGCGACGGACTCGCGCGCCCGCAACAGTCGGGGGAGCTCGGTCTCCATCGTGAGGTTCGAGCTGGGGACGATCATCCCTATGTGGTGATCCGGCATGGTTCACTCCAAGTTTTGAGGCATGCCTGATGAGGGCGGGGGCCTGAATGTGTGTTGCGAAAAGGGTCGGTCGCGAAAGGTCAGTGCTCCTGGCCGAGCCGCTCCCAGTGGTCGGCGAGGACCGCCAGGTGCCGCAGCACCTCGCCGCGCTGCTCCGCCGGGATCGGCCGCAGCAGCTCCTCGTCCAGCTTGCGCGCCCGCAGGTTCGCGTCGTGCACCGTGGCGCGGCCCTCGTCGGTGAGGTTGAGCAGCTTGCGCCGCGCGTCGGCGGGGGAGGGCGTGCGGGACAGCAGGCCCCGGTTCTCCAGGCGCCGGGCGACATCGGCCATCGTCGAGGTGTCGAGCGCGGCCAGGGCGGCGATGGACCGCTGGTCGCAGCCGGGGTTCTCGCCGACGATCTGCAGCACGGCGAACTGCGGCCCGGTCAGCGTCGCGTCGACGTCGTGGAGCCACGCGGCGAGGTACGCCTGGTACATCCGGCGGGCCAGGAATCCGGGGGCGTGGCTGAGTTCGTCGGGCGTGGCGACGTCGTCGGCCCGGTCGGGAGTGGAGGGCAAGGTCATGGCACCGCTGTCGTGTGGAGGAATCGGTTCGTGCGCCGGCTCCGGGGACAGGGTCTGCCGCAGCGCGGTGCGCAGCAGCTCCAGGGCCGGTGCCGGGTTGTCCCAGAAGACCATATGTCCCGCGTCCGGGATGCGAACCAGGCGCGCGGCGGGGTGCGCGGCGGCGGCCTCCGCGGCGCCCTCGGCGGTGACGACGGGGCTGTCGGCCCCGTACAGCAGCGTCGTGGGCGCGGGCACGCGCGGCCACCAGGCGAAGAAGTCCTCGCTCTCGAAGCCCCGGTGGGCGCCCTCGATCGCCTCCAGGGCGCAGCTGGCGAGCCAGCGGGCCCGCAGCTCCAGCTCCCGGCGCGGCCAGGTCGGCCAGAAGCCGCCCACCTCGTCGGCATCGGTGCCGCGCCGCGCCTGCGACAGCTGTCGGGTGAACGCCGCGAGCGTCGTCGGGTACGGTCCCCGGCCGGGCCCGCTCATCGGCGGATCCACCAACAGCGTCCCGCCGAGCGGGACCTGACCGCGCACCGCGGTGGCGGCGGCGATCCGGGCCCCCATCGAGTGCCCGAACAGCACCGGGTCCGCCAGCTCCAGCTGCTCGATCACGGCCTCCGTGTCGGCGGCGAGCGCGTCCAGGGAGTGGTCCTCCGCGTCGTCGCTGAGTCCGCGCCCGCGGATGTCGAGAACCAACGGGCGCGCCAGGTCGGTCAGTTCCCGGGCGACGAAGTCCATGGTGATCGCCGGGCTGGTGATGCCGGGCAGGACCAGCAGGGGCACGCCGTCGCCGCCGTAGTCCAGGACGTGCAGCCGCACGTCCCCGCTGCGGACCCAGCGGCTGACCGCCGGGATGTCGGCGAGGTTTGCGAGGCCGGGCTGCGTCAGGTAACGCTCCCGCGACCGAGCCCCCCGATCCGCCACTGAAGCGGCCTGCTTTCCGTTGTCGTGTGCGGCCCCGGAAGACGCGTCCATGGTCTCAAACTCCCCTCGTCGTCAGGTACTTCACCACGTCCTCGTGGCCGACGACATCCCCGTACTTGGCCTGGATGTCGAAGAGCGCCGCCTCGTGCGGTCCCGCGGCCCGGTCGCCGCAGGCCCCGGCGGGCACGAGAACCGGCCAGCCGTGCTGCACGGCGTCCACCGCCGTGGCGCGCACGCACCCGCTGGTGGTGGCGCCGCAGACGACCGCCGTGTCGCTGCCACGGCCGGTGAGCAGGGAGGCCAGCGCGGTGCCGAAGAACGCCGACGCGCCCTTCTTCACGATGAGATGGTCTGTCTCCTCGTACGGCAGCCGGGGGTCGAGGGCGACGGCCTCGCTCCCCTCGCGCAGGGCGCGCAGGCCGGGCGCCTTGGCGAGCCAGGTGACCGCGTCGCCGTCGGCCTCGGCCGCCGTGTAGGCGATGACCGTCCACACCACGGGGACGCCGCCGGCGCGGGCCGCGCGCACCAACTCCGCCGTGGCCTCGACGGGGGCGGTCAGATCGCTGCCGGTGGCGAAGCCCGGCTCGGTGAAGCCGCGCGTCAGGTCCACCACGATCAGGGCCGGGCGGTGGCCGCGGGCGACGGCGGCGCCGAAGCCGGCGCGCTCGTAGACGCGGTCGGTCGCGGGATCGTACGGGGTGGGCACGGGACCTCCGGGGGGCCGATGCGGATCAGTGGTGGTGGCGGTAGGCGAAGGACTCGTCGTCGGAGGTGTCCAGCGGGGTGCCGCGCCAGAGCCACTCGTACGACACGTCGGACTCGCCGTCGTAGCGCTCGCCGAGCTTGGCGTCGCGGGCCTGCTGGTCGGGGCCGTCGGGGTAGCGGTAGAAGACCTGGTTGCGCAGCGAGGCCTGCTGCACCATCCCGGCGTGCCGGGCACGGCGGTTGACGTACCGCTGCAGCGCCCCGGCGATACCGTCGCGGGTCACCGCGCCCAGCTCCTCGGCGAGCACCGCCCCGTCCTCCATGGCCTGCGAGGCGCCCTGCGCCTGGTAGGGGAGCATCGCGTGGCAGGCGTCGCCGAGCAGGGCCACCTGCCCGTCGACCCAGTTCGGGTCGCGGCGGCGGTGGTAGAGCGGGAAGCACGTGATGTCGCCCTTGGCCTTGGCGAGCATGGCCGGGGCGCGGTCGTCCCACTCCGCGTACGCGTCGACGAGCATGTCGGTGGTGCCCATGAAGGTCTGCTTCTCGCCGTACTCGTCCTTCCAGGGCACGCAGCCGACGATGTTGAGCCACTCGCCGCCGCGGATCAGATAGTGCACGAGGTGGCGGCCGGGGCCGTACCAGATGGTGCTCTGGTAGCGGTCGAAGAGGAAGCGGGTGGCGGGGTCGGCGTGCAGCAGCTCGCCGGGGATGAGGGTGCGGAAGGCCATGTCGCCGGAGAAGACCAGCGTGTCCTCGGCGCCCATGAGGTCGCGGACGCGGGAGTGGATGCCGTCGGCGCCGATCAGGACGTCGGCCGCGTGCCGGGCACCGTCGGAGGTGACGGCGACGGGACGGTCCGGGTGCGTACGGTCGAGTTCCACGACGCGCGCCCCGGTGACGATCTCGACGGCGGGACCCGGGCCCAGCGGGTCCGTGCACGCGTCCAGGATGGTGCGGTGCAGATCGGCGCGGTGGTAGTGCCAGTAGGGGGCGTTGAACTCCTCCTGGACGCGGCGGCCGAGCGGGGTGAGGCCGATGATGCTGCCGTCCTGCCAGCGGCGGCGCACCTGGTCCTGCGGCTCGGTGCGGATGGCCTCCAACTGCTTGCGCAGGCCGAGCCGCATCAGGACCCGGCTGGCGTTCGGCGCGGTCTGGATGCCGGCGCCCACCTCGCCCAGCTCGGCGGCCTGTTCGAGGACGGTGACGCGCAGTCCCTTGTGGCGCAGGGCGAGTGCGGCGGTGAGGCCGCCGAGGCCGCCGCCGACGACGGTGACTTCGTAGGACTGGCTGAGAGGCAAGACTCCTCCAGGGATGCGGCGTTGGGGTGGGGATCCGGAGTCGGGACGGGGATCCGGGAAGGTTCAGCCTTCGACGAGGTGTCCGTCGGTGACGACGTCCGTGCCGTCGAGGCTGACCGTGCAGCCGCGCATCGCGATGTCGAGGTGGGCGTAGGAGTCTCGCTGGAGGTGCGGGTGCGGGCCCGTGGACCACAGGAAGTTGCCGGCGAAGGCGCGGGCGTCCATGCCCATCAGTTCGTCCTTGCCGTACATCGCCGTGGCGAACCAGTCGGCGCTCTTCATCAGGCCCCAGCCCATGTGGGAGAGGCTGCGGGCCCACTTGTCGTGTGAGTCCTCGAAGAAGGTGTTGAGCAGCTTGGCCTCGGCCCCGCCGGTCACGTCCTGGATGTGCCCGCCCGAGACGTGGAGCGTGACGGGACGCTGCACGTACTCCTTGAACGGCAGCAGGATGTCGCCCTCGGCGAGCACGATCCGCCCGTCCGAGATCTCCGGCCAGCACAGCACCATGGTGCTCGGCCAGTGGTCCCAGCGGCCGGGGTCGTCGGCGAAGCCGGTCTGGAACTCCGGGTGCGAATCGGCCAGTTGGACGGTGAGGTCGGTCCCTGCGGCGGAGGTCACCCGCATGACCCCGGCGGCGCGCACCCGGTCGACACCGTCCTGGACGCGCGCCTTGTCCCGCTCGTCCGGCAGATTGCGGATGAGGACGTCGGGGGCGTCGCAGACGAAGATGATGCGGGTGCCGGTCTTGAGGATGTCCTGTTGCAGCGGGGCGTGGATGAACCCCTCGCGGGTCAGGTCCACGACCAGGTCGGCGGCCTTCAACAGCTCTTGCGCGGCGGTGTCGTTGAGGACGGACACGAGGCCGGGGCCCGCGCCGGTGTGGGTGCTGGGCAGCGGGGCCGGGCTGCCGCCGGGCACGGTGGCGGACACGACGTGGGCGCCGAGGCTCTTGGCCGCTCCGAAGGCGGCCGCGACGTAGTCGCCACGGCTGCCGGGCTCGGAGAGCACGACGACGTGCTCTCCCTCGCGGACCTTGCACAGCTGCAGTTCACGGGTGAAGGCGTCGAGGACGTCGACGGACGAGAAGTCGAACATCGTGGTGTTCCTCCGGGAGACGAGCGCGGACGTACGGGGCACGTGCGAGTGGTGCGGAGGGTGCGAAGGCATGCGGGACGACCGCGGCGGACGCCGTACGAGGGCGTCGCCGGGGGTTCTGCCGAACCCGCCTGCCGAGATAATCCGAGCACGTACGATCTCGGAAATCAAGGGGTCGGGTGCCGAGACCGGGTCGGTGGGGGACGCGTGATCGCACTGAGGCGCACTTGTCGGTTGCCCACAATGTCTCGCACCCGAATCGGTCGACTCCATCCCTGATAACAACAGCAATCGCTGGAAGGATCGCCATGAGAACAGGAACGCCGCTATGTAGCATCTGAACAATGCAAGGAGGCCCCAGGTGACTCGGAACGGTCGCGTGCAGGTGACGGGCGTCGGTGCGATGACGCCGCTGGGACACGATGCGAAGTCGTCATGGGCGGGGATGCTCGACGGCAGGTCCGGGGTGCGGGCCCTGGAGGAGGAGTGGGCCGCGGAGCTGCCCGTGCACGTCGCGGCCGGGCTCACGGTCGACCCGGCCTCCCTGATGCCGAGGCCCGAGGCCAGGAAGCTCGACCGCGGCGAGCAGCTGGCCCTGCTCAGCGCGCGGGAGGCGTGGCAGGACGCCGGCGCCCCGCAGGTCGAACCGGAACGGCTCGCCGTCGTCATCGGCACCGGCACCGGTGGCGTGCTCACCACGCTGGGGCAGGACGACCTCTTCGAACGCTCCGGGATCCGCCGCCTCTCACCGTTCGCGGTCCCCATGCTGATGCCGAACGGTCCCGCGGCCTGGGTCAGCATGGACCTGGGCGCGAAGGGCGGCGCACGAACCCCCGTGAGCGCCTGCGCGTCCGGGGCGGAGGCCCTCGCCCTGGGGCAGGACCTGATCCGCGCCGGACGGGTCGACGTGGTCGTCGCGGGCGGCGTGGAGGCGTGCCTGCATCCCTTCACCCTCGCGGCGTTCGCCCAGATGAAGGCCCTGTCGACGCGGTCCGAGGACCCGGAGGCCGTGTCCCGCCCGTTCGACGTCGGGCGGTCCGGGTTCGTCATGGGCGAGGGCGCGGGGATGATGGTGCTCGAACGCCCCGAGTTCGCGCAGGCCCGCGGCGCACGCGTCCACGGCACGCTGGCCGGCAGCGCCGTGAGCTCCAGCGCCGACCACATCACGGCCTCCGACGCGGACGGCCAGTGCTTCGCCATGGACCTGGCGCTGCGCGACGCCGACGTGACCCCGGCGGACATCGGGGTCGTGCACGCCCACGCCACCTCCACGGAGTCCGGTGATGTGGCGGAGGCCGAGGCCATCGGCCGCGTCATCGGCGACCACGCCGCGGTCACGGCCACCAAGTCGATGACCGGTCACATGCTCGGCGCCTCCGGCACGGTGGGCGCCATGGCCGCCCTGCTCGCGCTCAGGGACGGTGCGGTGCCGCCCACGCGCAACCTCGACACACTCGACCCACGCGTGGACCTGGACGTCGTCCACGGCGAACCGCGCACGGGGAAGTGGCAGGCCGCGCTGGCCAACTCGTTCGGCTTCGGCGGCCACAACGTCAGCCTCGTCTTCACCGGCTGACCGAGGGGCCTACGCGTCGACGCGCGCCACGAACAGCGGCTGGAAGAAGCCGGTTTCGTGCGGTGCGCGCCAGGCGCCGCCGACGAACCCGGCCTCCGCCGCGAGCCCGGCCAGCCGTTCCTGAGCGAGCGCCCAGTACGTGGACCGACGGACCCTGACGCGCCAGTCGCCGTCGTCTGGGAGCAGCTGAAAATGCTCCAGGTCGTAGTGCTCGCCGTCGTCGTGCCAGTGCCAGAGCTGAAAGGTGACCGTCCGCTCCCGCTCGCCGGAGCCGTCGGCCGGCGGGTGGACCTGCGGGGGCATCGACGCGGGGCGCTCGCGCAGCAGATCCTCGTACGGGCGCGTGCTGACCAGCAGCAGGCCACCGGGCCGCAGCACGCGGCGCATCTCGGTCAGGGCGGTGCGCACGTCGGGCGCGGTGAGCAGGTGCGGCAGCGAATTGTCGGCGCACACCACCACGTCGAACCGTCCGTCGGCAAAGGGGAGTTGTCGCATGTCGGCGGCGGCCGTGCGCAGCCTCAGCCCCCGGTCCTCGGCCTCACGGGTGGCGCGCGCCGCGGCGCGGGGGCTGAGGTCGGCCCCGGTGACGCGGTGCCCGCGCAGCGCGAGGCCGACGGCCTGTGTGCCGATGCCGCAGGAACAGTCGAGCACTTCTGCGCCGTCCCGGCCGATGGCGGCGTCCAGGGCCGCGCCCTGCCGCCTGAGGCTCGCGTCCCAGTCCGGGTAGATCAGGTGGTAGTCGTCGGCCAACTCGTCGTAGAAGCGCGCCACGCTGGGTTCGGACATGGCGCGAGGGTACCGTCGTCGATTCGTGTCATCCGCGCCCGAGCCGCTGCCCGAACGTCCGGTGCCGGGGACGGACCACCACGCTGCCGTGGGCCTTGCGGCCGACGAGTTCGATGCGCAGGACAGCCGGACGCCCCGGGGGCGCCGGATTCCCTGGGAACACAGGAGCGTCGGCACCGTCCCGGCCGGGTACCGGTCGTCCGCGTCTCTCCGTGGCGCCGGGAGCCGTACGCTCCCTCCGTGGGCCGGGAAGCGGATGCGGCGGCCCGCAGGACGACGAGGAGGGCGCCAAGTGGACGCTCGGGCATGGGAGTCGTTGCGTGCGGCCGAGGCCGCGCGGTTGCGGTACGTCGAGGGCCTGCCGGTCGCGGAGGTCGCCGAGCGGCTCGGGGTCAGCCGCTTCAAGGCCGGGCGGCTCGTCCAGGCCGCGCGCGAACAAGGGCTCGTACGGATCGTGCCGCCGCCGCTCGCCGATCCGGAACGCTCCGCCGCGCTGCTGGAGCGGTACGCGCCGCACGGCCTGGAGCGCGCCCTCGCCGTCCCCGCGGGCGCCGGACGGTCAGCCCTTGACCGGGCCGCGGCCGAGGCGGTGGAGGACACGGCGCGCGCCGGAGACGTCCTCGGCTTCGCCTGCGGCCGCACCGTCAACCGCGTCGTCGCCGCCGTCCAACGCCTGCCCGACTGCGACGTCGTCCAGCTCACCGGGCTGACCGCGCCCGGCGACGTGAACGACGGTTCGGTGGAGACGATCCGTCGGGCGTCCCGCCTGGCCCGGTCGACCGCGGTGCCCGTCCACGCGCCGATGGTGCTGCCGAGTCTCGCCGACGCCGAGGCGCTGCGCGTGCAGCCCGCCATGGCCAAGGCCCTCGCCCGTCTCGACCGGCTCACCGTCGCGCTGATCAGCGTCGGTGCCTGGCAGTCGGGTGAGTCCCACCTGTTCGACTCGCCCGCCCTGGCGGAGAGCGACCGGGCGACCGCGACCCGGCGCGGCGCCGTCGCCGAGTGCGCCGGGCACCTCGTCGACGCGGCAGGCCGCACCGTCGCCCCCGAACTCGTCCGCCGCTGCATGGTGGTCCCGCTGGAGCGGCTGCGCGCGGCCCGCGACGTCGTCGCCGTCGCCGCCGCCACCCGCCGCGCCCACGCCGTGGACGCGGCGCTGCGCAGCGGAATCGTACGGACGCTGGTCACGGACACCAACGTGGCGGACGCCCTGCTGGCGCACCCCGCGCCCTGAACGGGCGCTAGGCGAGCTCCGGTTGCGGGTCCGCCGTGCCGGCCTTCGGCTGGGGCGGCGGCGGGGGAGCGGCCCGCGGATGCCACTCCCGCGTCGTCCGTACGTAGAGCATGACCACGGAACCCGTCAGCACCAGGAGCAGCGGGCCGAACGCCCAGGGGTGAGCGGCCATGTGCGTCGGCAGGTAGCGGTAGGACACCAGCAGCAGGGTGAGGACGGCCGTCCCGTAGCCGACCATCAGCGTGGCCTGGCGGTCCCAGCCGCGGGCGAAGGCGCGCATCGCGGCCTCGATGGAGAGCGCGAACACGGTGCCGGCGAGCAGGTCCACGCCGTAGTGGTAGCCGAAGCCCAGGGTCGCGGTGAGCGTTCCGACGAGCCAGAAGGTGCCCGCCCAGCGCATGGCGCGGGAGCCCTCGCGGGTGTGGATGAACAGCGAGATGGCCCACGCGGTGTGCAGGCTGGGCATGCAGTTGCGCGGGGTGATCTCGTCGAACGGGAAGGGGTGCGGGACACCGATCGTGGGGAGGGCGTCCGGCCAGACGTTGGCGACCGCCCAGTTGCCGCCGTCCGCGCCGAAGGCGTAGAGCGGTCCGACGACCGGGAAGATCATGTAGATGGCCGGGCCGAGCAGACCGATGGCCAGGAAGGTGCGCACCAGGTGGTGGGCCGGGAAGCGGCGCTCCGCCGCCACGTGCCGCAGCTGGTAGAGGCCGACGAGGGCTGCGGCCAGGGGCAGTTGACCGTAGACGAGATGGAGGAAGACGCTGCTGAACGGAGAGGTGGCCTCGACGAGCCGGCCGACCAGCCACGAGGGGTTGGCGAGGGCGTGGTCGGCGGCGGCCACGTACTGGTCGAGGACCATCGGGCGGGTCTTCGACGTGATGAGGAGCCAGGTGTCGCCCGTCTTGTGGCCGAAGACCAGCAGCAGTCCGAGCCCGGAGCCCTTCAGCAGGAGCGATCTCTCCCGGCCCGTACGGCGCGCGAGACCGAGGCCCGCGACGCCGAGGATCACCCACAGCGCGCCGTTGCCGAAGTTCAGGTCGGCGCCGGCGATCAGCCGCACGAGCAGGAAAACGATGTCGACGGCGATCGCCGCGCATGCCGCGATCAGTCGCTGCCGCCAGGTGAGCACCACCATGGTGAGGGCCAGACCGGCGTAGAGCAGCGGGCCCGAGCGCGGCGCGAAGATCAGCTCCCGGGCCTCTACGGTGATCGGCCCCGGCTGCCCGTAGCGGCGCGCCACGAACTCCAGGCCGATGTGGAATGCGAGCGTCACGATGCCGACCGCGATCCACAGCAGGGTGCGCGGCCGGCGCCAGCCTGGCGTCCGGGTCTCGGCGTCCCGCTGACGCGGCAGGGATATGGGAGGTGGTGTGGTCTTCAATTGTCCGACTTGGTGGTTAGGTTCGGGCTGCGGGCAAGTGCACTGTTCTGGGTGATCATTGCAGTTCGAACATGCTAACGGTGGGTCGGGTCGGTAGATAGGGGCGCGTACGGGGCTACTCCGCGGGCAGCACCCGCGCCAACGTCCGCAGCACCGGCTCCCTTCGGACCTCGATGTGGGCGTACGCGAGCGCCTCGGCGAGCCGGGGACGGCCCTCGCCGATCGCCCGGCGGAGCTGGTCGTGCTCGGCGCGGTGCCGCTCCGCGCCGTGCTCGGTGGCGGTGAGCCGGAACAGCCAGTGCATCAGGCCCAGCGAACGCTGGAACGAGGACTGGAGCAGCCGGTTGCCCGTCATGCCGATCAGCTCCGCGTGGAAGGCCGTGTTCGCGGCGGCGATCCCGGCCGGGTCCGCGCTGCGGGTCGCCGCCTCGGCCTCCTCCATCACCGTGCGCAGGCTCTCGTCGCTGCCGCCGTCCGCGACGATCTCAGCCGCCCGGCGCGCCGCGAACACCTCCAGGCTCAGCCGCAGATCGAAGAGTTCCTCGACGTCCCGCAGGGTCAGGCGGCGCACGCGCGCACCGCGGCGCGGCTCCAGCTCGACGAGCCCCTCGGCGGCGAGCCGCATCAGCGCCTCGCGGACCGGAACCCGCGAGACGCCGAGCGCCTCCGCCACCTCGCGCTCCCGGAGCCGCGAGTCCGGCGGGTACGCGCCGGAGTGGATGCCGGCCCGGATCAGCTCCTCGGTGCGCTCCACCTGCGAGGCGGTCCCGGTGCCTGCTCCGGCGCCCTCTGCCGTGAGTGTCACGCGGGCGTCCCGCTCTCGGTCGTACCGGCGGCGGGGGCGTGGAACGCGGGGAACGTCGGCGGGAAGAGCACATCGGTGGCCCGGCGCTCGGTGTCGCGTTCGCTGTACGCCGCGCGCATCTTCTCGAACAACGCCTGTGCGTCGCGGGCCAGTTGCGGTAGGTCCGTGCCGGGCAGCGCGCCGTCGACGAGGACCGGGTCGCCCGCGACGACCGAGTCCGTGGCCTGCCGCGCCGTGCCGTTGAGCAGGAACGTGCGGACCGGGTCGTCCATGACCCCGTCGCGGATGTCGTCGAGGGAGAAGGCGACCAGATCGGCCTTCGCGCCGACGGCGATCCGGCCCAGGTCCTCGCGGCCGAGGGCGCGGGCGCCGCCCAGCGTGGCCGCCTCCACGTAGTGCTCGGCGGGCGCTGCGTCCGAGCGGCCCGAGGCGATCTTCGCCAGGTGCACGCCGACGTCCATGCCGCGGATCAGGTCCGGCGGGAAGGAGTCGGTGCCCAGGCACAGATTGACACCGGCCTCGCGGTAGGCGCGGAACGAGTGCAGCATCTCGCTGTAGCGCAGGGACGTCTGCGGGCAGTGGATCACCGAGACACCACTGCGGGCGAGCAGCGCCAGATCGCCGCGGTCCTCGCCGTGGACAGCCGGGTGGCGGTCGAGCAGCACCGTGTGCGGGATGAGCAGATTCGGGTTCAACAGGCCGTGCTTGTGAAGGAGTTCGAGCGGCGTCAGTCCGCCGTGCCGACGCTGGACGATCTCGCGCTCGGCCAGGCCCTGGAGCGCGTGCAGCCGGATCAGGGCCCCGCGCTCGCGCCCGATCCGGGCCGTCTCGCCGAGCAGTTCCTCGGTGAGGGTCTCGATGCGGCAGGGGAGCAGGACGCCGGTCAGCAGGGGGTCGTTCAGGCCGTCGATGTGGTCCAGGAAGCGGATCGCGTCGCGCAGGCCCGCGCGGCCCTCCTCCTCGTCGAAGGCCACGTCGCGGGTGCCGTCGGGCAGGACCACGTTGACGCCGGAGCGGTAGGCCGGGCCGAGGTAGCCGCGCAGGCCGATGCGGCGCGCGGTGTGCGCCATGTCGACCAGTTCGTCGTAGGGCTCGGCCCAGCGGCTGTGCACCTCCGAGGCGATCGGCATGAAGGTGGTGATGCCGTGCAGGGCGAGCTGAGCCAGCGCGTACTCGCGGATGGTGGCCCGCTCCTGCGGGGTGAACACGTCGTGACGGCGGTGGGTGAAGTAGTCGAGCGACCACTGCAGTCCCTTGCCGCGCTCGGGCCCGGCCCAGGAGTCGAGGACGAGGTGGTCCACGTCGGTGAGCGCGTCGAGGTCGATGAGCCCCGGCAGCACCAGGGAATCGCCCAGGTCCCGCTCCTCGTCGACCTCGCCCTCGTACCGCGGCCCGACGTAGATCACGGTGTCGTCCTGCCACACCACTTCGCCGTCCCGCAGCAGCGCGTGGCCGCCGTCCTGGTGGGCGAGGACGTGTCGGGCGCGCCAGCGGGTGCGCATAGGTGCCTCCTGTGCTCGGGCCTGCTCTCGGCCGGTGTGGACGCCGCCGATCGTACGAGTTGGTATACCGGGAGGGGAAGAGGGGGTCTGTGGCGTGGGGCGGGGCGGGCTGGGAGGTGTACGGATGTACCTAAATATCCCACCGTGAGGCTTACTTGGCGGTGCCGGTATACCAAAATCCGGATACCCCTATCGCTGCCCGCCGGAGTTGGTATACCGTCCCGGCCAACCTTCCCCCTTGCGCCGAATGGACCCTGCGACGTGACGGATTCCCCAGTGCTGCCCGCCCGGCCGCCCTCCGGCGCCGACGGCGACGAAGCGGCCAACTCCACCACGGAGACGGAGACTTCGGGCCCGCCCGTGGTCGCCGCCCGCTCCCTGATCGGCACCGCCTGGCTGCGCATCCGCCGCAGCCGGATCGCCCTCGCCGCGCTCGCCGTGGTGGTGCTGATGATCCTGTTCGCGGTGCTCGCCCCGCTGCTCACCACGATCGAGGGCCAGGACGCCTACACCACGAGCACCAGCCCCGACGTCCTGGACGACTACGGCACGCCGGGCCTGCCGCTGCCGTACTACCGCTACCCCTCCGGCGAGCACTGGCTCGGCCTCGAACCGGGCCTCGGCCGGGACATCTTCGCCCGCATGGCACACGGCGCCAGGGTCTCCCTCGTCATCGCGCTGCTCGCGACCGCCGTCTCCGTCGTCCTCGGCACCGTGCTCGGCGCCGCCGCCGGCTACTTCGGCGGCAAGGTCGACATGGCGATCAGCCGGGTCATGGACCTGTTCCTCGCCTTCCCGCACCTGCTGCTCGTGCTCTCCCTGACGCCGATCCTGCAGTCCCGGCTCGGTGACACGGCGCTCGGCAACGGCAGTCTGCTGCCGATCGCCTCACTGGTGATCATCCTCGGCTTCTTCGGCTGGGCCTATCTCGCCCGCGTCGTGCGCGGGCAGGTGCTGTCCATCAGGGAGCAGGAGTTCGTCGAGGCCGCCCGCGCGTATGGCGCCTCGCACCGCTCGATCATCCTCAAGCAGATCGTGCCCAATGTGATGGGCGTCGTCCTCGTCTACGCCACGATGATGATCCCCACCAACATCACGGCCGAGGCCGCCCTCTCGTTCCTCGGCGTCGGCGTCAAGGACCCCACCCCGTCCTGGGGCCAGATGCTCAACGCCGCCCAGCAGGGCAACTGGTATCTGACCGACCCCTGGTTCCTCGCCGTACCCGCGGGCGCCCTGGTGATCACGGTGCTCGCCTTCAACCTGCTCGGCGACGCCGTCCGCGACGCCCTCGACCCCAAGTCCTCCCGTGGCTGACCCCGCCGGACCCCGACCCTTCATGGAGCAGCAGTGAATCGACGCACCGTGGCGGTGCTCGCCCTGACGGTGGCCACCGGGATGACACTCACCGCCTGCGGCGCCCCCAAGCCCGCACCGGGCTCGGGCTCCCGCGCCCCCGAGGACGCCTTCGACCCGGTCAAGGTCGGCGAAGGCGACACGACCAGGGGCGGCAACGTCAACGTCCTGATGTCCACCGACTTCCAGACCCTCGACCCCGGCAACAGCAACTACGTGCAGACCGCCAACGTCGGACAGCTCTACTACCGCACGCTCACCATGGCGAAGGAAGAGGCCGGCAAGCCACCGAAGATCGTCCCCGACCTCGCCACCGACCTCGGGAAGGTCTCCAAGGACGGGCTGACCTGGACCTACACCCTGAAGAAGGGGCTGAAGTTCGAGGACGGCAAGCCGATCACCGCCAAGGACGTCAAGTACGGCGTCGAGCGCACCTACGCCCGCGACGTCTACACGCAGGCGCCGCAGGAACTCAACGCTGCCCTGTCCGACGACGGCTACAAGGGCCCGTACGCCAAGGGAGCAGCCGGTGACTTCAAGGGTATCGAGACACCCGACGACCGCACCGTCGTCTTCAAGCTGAAGCAGCCCTTCGCCGAGTTCCCGGCCCTGGTCTCCCGCTCCAACACCGCGCCCGTGCCGCGCGCCGAGGACACCAAGCTCGACTACACGAACCACCCGGTGTCCACGGGCCCGTACAGGATCGCGTCGTACGAGCGCGGCCGCGCCATGAAGCTCGTCCGCAACAAGCACTGGGACCCGGACACCGACCCGAACCGCAGCGCCCTGCCGGACACCTTCAGCTTCAGTCTCTCCACCGCGCAGTCCACCATCAGCCAGCAGCTCATCGCCGACTCCGACCCCACGGCCGTCACCCTCGACAGCGCGGGCGGACTCCAGGCCTCGGACGCGGCCAAGCTCGACCAGCCGAGCGTCGCCCGGCGCACCGCCTCCGGGATCATCGGCTGCACCGACGTCCTCGACTTCAACACCGAGACCATCAAGGATCCGGTCGTCCGCAAGGCCCTCGCCCTCGCCATCGACCGCAAGGCCATCCAACTCCAGTACGGTGGCGCCCGCTTCGGCAAGCTCACCCAGTCGTACATCAACGCCCAGCAGCGCGGCTACGTGAAGCAGCACACCGACCTCGACCCCACCGGCCAGCCCCGCCTCGCGGAGGCGAAGAAGCTGCTCAAGGGGCGGTCGTACCCGAAGAAGCTGATCTACGGCTACGCGGACGCCACACCCCGCTACAAGAACATGGGCACCTCGCTCCAGGAGAACCTGCGGCAGCTCGGCATCGAACTCGAACTGCGCCCCATCCCCGCGGCGAACTACTTCACGACCCTCGCCGGCAAGGCGATGCCGGACCTCGCCCGCAGCGGCTGGTGCGGCGGCGCCGACAGCGCCTCGGTGCGCACCACCATCGACCCCAACCTGGGCCCGAGCGTCGACGGCAAGACCTTCGGCTTCTCCAACATCCCCCGCTACCACGACCCGGAGATCGCACAGGCCATGTACGCGCTTCGCGGTGAGAACGGCACGAGCGAGGAACTGGGCCGCAAGTGGTCCAAGCTCTTCGACCGCGCCATGCAGGACTATCCGCTCGTCCCGTTGATCAGGAACGTCACGCGCAGCGTCGTCGGCTCCGACGTCCGGGGCGCGCAGGTCGGCTACTTCTTCGGCGGCATCGACCTGTCGACGGTCTCCGTCGCATCGCACCCGGGGAAGGGGTGACCTGACGTGCTCGTCTTTCTGACCCGGCGGCTCGGCGCCACCGTCGTCCTGCTCGTCGTCATCAGCTTCGTCACCTTCACGCTCTTCCAGTTCGGCCCCGCCGATCCGGCGGCCGCCGCCTGCGGCCAGGAGTGCACCCCCGAACGCGTCGCCGAGGCACGGGTCGCGCTCGGCATGGACAAGCCGTTCCTCACCCAGTACGTGAACTACATGTCGGGCCTGTTCCACGGCCGGATGATCGGCGTGCCCGGCGCCGAGTCGCTCTGCCAGTGGCCCTGCCTCGGCAAGTCCTTCCAGACGAACGAGAACGTCGCCGCCGTCCTGGAGCGCGCGCTGCCGTACACCGTGTCCGTCGCCGTCGGCGCCATCGTGCTGTGGACCGTCGCCGGAGTCACCCTCGGCACGCTCGCCGCGCTGCGCAAGAACAAGTTCACCGACAAGCTGATCGTCGGCGCCGCGTCCATCGGTGTCTCGCTGCCGATCCCGGTCACCGGACTGCTCCTGCTGCTGGTCTTCGTCTCGACCTTCGACGTGCTGCCGTTCACCACCAACGCCATCACCTCACCCTTCGGACCTGCCGGGTTCGACGGCTGGTTCCTCAACTACCTGCTGCCGTGGGTCGCGTTGGCCGTGCTGTTCAGCGCCCAGTACATCCGCGTCACCCGCAGCTCCATGCTGGAGACCTTCGGCGAGGACTTCATGCGCACCGCCCGCTCCAAGGGCCTGTCCAAGGCGGCCATGGTCGTCCGGCACGGCGCCCGCGCGGGACTCACCCCCGTCGTCACCATGCTCGGCCTCGACATCGGCCTGCTGCTCGGCGGCGCCGTCCTCACCGAGCAGATCTTCTCCGTGCCCGGCATCGGCTTCACCGCCGTCCGCGCCGCCCAGGCCGGCGATCTGCCCGTGACCATGGCGATCACGCTGCTCGCCGCCTTCTTCATCATCATCGCCAACGTCGTCGTCGACGCCGTCTACGCCGTCATCGACCCGCGAGTGAGGGCCGCCTGATGAACCGTTCCCCCGACGAACCCCTGCTGCGGATCAGAGATCTGCACGTCGCGTTCCCCACCGACGACGGACTCGTGCACGCCGTCAACGGCATGGACCTCACCCTCGCCAAGGGCGAGACCGTCGGCATCGTCGGCGAGTCAGGATCCGGCAAGACCGTCACCAGCCAAGCCCTGATGGGCCTGCTCAAGGAGACCCGCGCCCGGGTCAGCGGCGAGATCCTGCTCGACGGCACGGACCTCAACACCCTGACCGAGGACCGGATGCGGGCCTGGCGCGGCAAGAAGATCGCCATGATCTTCCAGGACCCGCTCTCCGCGATGCACCCCTTCCACACCGTCGGCGACCAGATCGCCGAGGCCTACCGGGTGCACAACAAGGTGTCCAAGCGGGCCGCGCTCGCCGTCGCCGTCGACATGCTGGGCCGCGTCGGCATCCCCGACCCGAAGCGGCGCGCCCGCGCCCACCCGCACGAGTTCTCCGGCGGGATGCGGCAGCGCGCGATGATCGCCATGGCCCTCGTCTGCGAACCCGAACTCCTCATCGCCGACGAGCCGACCACCGCCCTCGACGTCACCGTCCAGGCGCAGATCCTCGACCTGCTCGGCGAACTCCAGCAGGAGACCGGCACCGCCGTCGTCATGGTCACCCACGATCTCGGTGTCGTCGCCGAGGTCTGCCACCACGTCGCCGTCATGTACGGCGGACAGTGCGTGGAGCGCGGCAGCGTACGTGAGCTGTTCCGCGACCCGCGCCACCCGTACACGCAGGGGCTGCTCGCCTCCATGCCGACGCTCGGCGACGACGGCGAACGGCTGCGGCCCATCCCCGGATTCCCGCCCGCGCTCACCGCGCTGCCCGCCGGTTGCCTGTTCGCCGACCGCTGCCCGCAGACCCACCTCGTACCGGACGGGCTGTGCCACGGCGAGCGGCCCGCGTTCGTGACCGGCGGAGCCGCCGACCATCCCTCCCGGTGCCACCAGGAGAACCTTGCCACCGCCGGGGAGGCCGCGCGATGACATCCACGTCCGCCGAGACATCTGCCGAGACATCTGCTGAGACACCGCTGCTCGAGGCAGAAGGACTGACCAAGCACTTCCCCGGAAAGGGCGGGCTCTTCGGCCGCGGCGGCGCGCCCGTCAAGGCCGTCGACGGCGTCGGCTTCTCCGTCGGCGCAGGACAGACCCTCGGCCTCGTCGGCGAGTCCGGCTGCGGAAAGTCCACCACCGGAAAGCTGCTGATGCGGCTCCTCGACCCCACCTCGGGCACGATCCGCCTCGACGGCCGCGACATCACCACCATGAACCGGTCCGAGGCCCAGGAGTACCGGCGCCAGGTCCAGATGGTGTTCCAGAACCCGTCCTCCTCCCTCAACCCCCGCCAGTCCGTCGGCTCCGCCATCGCGGCCCCGCTGCACGCCCAGGGCATCGACCCGCCCGGCGGCGTCAAGACCCGGGTGCGCGAGCTGATGGACCGCGTCGGCCTGCGCCCCGACCACTACAACCGGTTCCCGCACGAGTTCTCCGGCGGCCAGAAGCAGCGCGTCGGCATCGCCCGCGCCCTCGCCCTCGAACCCCGCCTCATCATCTGCGACGAACCGGTCTCGGCCCTCGACGTCTCCGTGCAGGCGCAGGTGGTGAACCTCCTCCAGGACATCCAGGCAGACACCGGTGTCTCCTACGTCTTCATCGCCCACGACCTCTCCGTCGTGCGGCACTTCGCGGAGCGGGTCGCCGTGATGTACTTGGGAAAGATCATGGAGAGCGGACGGACGCGGCAGGTCTTCGACGACCCCCGCCACCCCTACACCCGCGCCCTGCTCTCCGCCGTTCCGCAGCCGGACCCGGAAGCGGACCGGGGCCGGAGGATCCGGCTCACCGGAGACCTGCCCACGCCCGCCGACCCGCCCTCGGGCTGCGTGTTCCGCACCCGCTGCCCGCTGCGCCCCACCCTCGACGGGGCCGAACAGGCGCGGTGCTCGGGCGAGACACCACCGGTGGCGGCCGCCGGGGAGCCCGCGTGCCACTTCGCGGACCGGGTCCTCGCGGCGCACTGACCTGACGACGCACCACCGACACCACCTCACACCACACTTCCCACCGCACTTCACACCGCACTTCCCACCGCACTTCACATCAAGCTTCACTACCGAACAGAAGGAAGTCGCACCACATGCTCATCCGTGACGTCCGCCCCTGGGGCGGCGAGCGCAGTGACGTACAGCTCGACGGCGCCCGCATCGCCGCGATCCGCCCGCACGACCCGCAGGCCGAACCCGTCGGGGACGTCGTCGAGGGCCGCGGCCGGCTCCTCTTCCCCTCCTTCAGCGACGTGCACGTCCACCTGGACTCCACCCGCATCGGCCTGCCGTTCCGTCCGCACACCGGCGGCCCCGGCGTGTGGCGGATGACGATGAACGACCGCGAGAACTGGCGCGACGCCGAAGTCCCGCTGAACGAGCGGGTCGCCGGCACCCTGGAGCGCATGATCGCGCGCGGCACGACGCGTGTGCGGTCGTACGCGCAGGTCGACGTGGACTGCAAGCTGGAGAAGTTCGAGGCCGTCGTCGCGGCCAAGGAGAGGTTCGGGCACCTCGCCGACGTCCAGATCATGACGTTCCCGCAGGCCGGCATCCTGCTCGAGCCGGGAACCGAGGACTACCTGGAGGCCTCGCTCAAGGCCGGCGCCGACGTGATGGGCGGCATCGACCCCTGCACCCTCGACCGCGACCCCAAGGGCCACCTCGACGTCGTCTTCGGGCTCGCCGAGAAGTACCAGGTCGAGGTCGACATCCACCTGCACGAGCCGGGCGAACTCGGCGTCTTCTCCACCGACCTGATCCTGGAGCGGGTCCGCGCCCTCGGCATGCAGGGCAAGGTGACGATGTCGCACGCCTACGAACTCGGCTCGGTGAACGAGTCCACCAGCCGCCGCCTCATCGACGAGTTCGCGGAACTGGACATCGCCATGGCGACCGTCGCCCCCGCCGCCCGCAACCAGCTCTCCCTCGTCGCGCTCACCGAGGCGGGCGTCCGCGTCGGCCTCGGCGAGGACGGGCAGCGTGACTACTGGAGCCCCTACGGCAACTGCGACCTCCTCGACCGCACGTGGCAGTTGGCCTTCACCAACAACTTCCGCCGCGACGACCACATCGAGATGTCCCTGGCGGTCGCCACCATGGGCGGCGCCTCGATCATGAGCCACGACGTGCCGCGCCTCGCCGGCGTCACCGACCGTCCGGGCCTCGCGGTGGGCGACCGCGCGGACCTCGTCCTGGTCGACGGCGAGACTCCGTCCAGCGCGGTCATGGACCGCGGTAAGGACCGCACGGTCCTGCACGACGGCCGGGTCGTGGCGGAGGGCCTGGAGCTGGTCGCCGGGGCGTGACACGAGAGGCGCGGGGGCCGGTTGCCGGTGCGGCGGCCGGCCCCCGCGCGTCGGGGACGGGGGTGAAACGGGGTGAGTGTGTGCCACCACACGTCCGGCACGGTGGAAATCGCGTGTCCGATGTCAGTGGCAGCCACTAGTCTCTTCACATGATCCCCACGCCCGAGCCCGGTGCCTCGCGGTCTGCCGATGAACTCAACGAGCAGATCCGCGCCCTCATGCTGTGCTCCGGCGGGCGGTTGAGCGCAGAACAGCGTCGTGAGTACGAGGTGCTGGTCGCGGCCTGGGCCGCGGCGGTGCGTGGCGAGATCGTGAAGGCCGCGTAAGGGGAGCGCCGGGTGGGAGCAGGCGGGACGCCCCCGCGGAGCTGCGCTGTCGGGCCGTGCCCGGGAGCCGGACGACCGCTGTGCCGCCGTCCAGATTCACCGTCGTCCTGTTCGGCGGCGCCCCTTCGTCCTCGCTGTCCGGAATGACCAGGGCCGACTGCCGCTCCTTCAGCTCGTGCTGCTTGCCCGGGGACAGCGCGCCGTGCAACTGCTCGAACCCGGTCGCCGACACCTGCCCGTGCCGGGTACCGGGGCGCCACGGCAGCACCCGAACTCCATGACCAGGACAACCGGCCCCGCCCGCTCAGAGTTCCCGGCGCCGCCACCCCCTGCCGTCCGCGAACGGGGTGAAGTGCGCGGGGGAGTGATCGATGGGCAGCTCCGGACGCCATGCCGTCAGGATCTGCGCGCTGCACTCGAACAACTCCTGCGGCAACTGCTGGAGCGCACACCAACGCCAGTCCCCGACACTCTCCTCGGGCAGGGTGCGAGGCTCGCCCTCCCACGCCGTGACGAGCGCCCCCACGGTCACGCGGACCACGTCGCCCGCGCGACCGACGAGGGTACCGATGAGCTCCACGTCCTCGGGCCGGGCCCGTAGCCCCGTCTCCTCTGCGAGTTCCCTGACCACGGTCTCCTCGAAGGACTCGCCCGCCTCGACATGTCCGCCGGGCAGCTCCCACGTTCCGTGCCGGTGCCGGCCCAGGAGTACGTGCTCGCCGCCGCGTACGAGGAGGGCGCCCACGCCCACGGTGGCGTGCGGCACGGGTGGCTTGTCGGTGCGCGGCCTGCTGCTGACGCGCCGGGAGTCGTCCGCGACGCGGCGGGCCCGGACGAGCTGGTGCACGACCGGGTCGTCGGCCCCGGCCTCCGGGGCGCGGAGGAGGTCGATCGCCTCGACACGGAAACCGTGCTCGGCCAGCACGTCCTCCCACAGCTGGGGCGACAGCACCCACATCCGCACGGGAAGCGGCGGCTCGCCACGGAGCCGGATCGACTGCTCCCGTGGCTCCAGGGTCGTGGACGGGCCACGGCCGTGCAGATCGGTGTGCAGCGCCGCGAACACGAGAGGCGCCCCCACCCGCAGACCCCCGCGCAACGCGGCCAACGTCCGGTGCGGATCGGCGAACGCGAGGCTGCCGACGGCGTAGGCGGCGTCGTACGGCTCGCCGTCACCCATGTCCCTCAAGTGGTCGACGACATCGCCGCACAGGAACCGGACCCCCGGCTCTCCGCCGTGCGCCTCGATCGCCCGCTCGTGCTGGGTGGGTGACACGTCGACCGCGGTGACCTGCGCGCCGCTCGTGCGCGCGAGGAGCACGGCGTGCCGCCCGCCACCGGATCCGACGTCGAGCACCCGCTTCCCGCGCAGCTCACCGCCGAGCACCTCGGCTCCGGGTCCGACGCCTTCCCAGGGCCCCCAACTCATCCGCTCGGGCACGCCTCCCACGACCCCGGCGTCGAGCTGCCGTCGCCCGTAGGCGGTCCAGCTCTCGTGGTTGAGGGTTTCCGCGCTGAGGGAGTCCATGGCCAAGACCGGTTCCTCCTGCCTCTCCGTACGATCCGCGCCGAACATGTCCCGGTCCTGCATACCGGTCACGGGCCCGCCTCCGCGAGGGAGCGGTCAGGACGGGGAGCGAGGTTCGACTTGCGATTGACATGCAGCCGGGAGGCTGCCTATCGTCAAATGTGCAGCCGATTGGCTGCATGTCGAACCGTTTAAATCGAACCGGTAAATCGAACCGGTCGATCGGTCAGAGGGTCGGTCAACGGCTCGGCCGGAGGAGGGCCCACAACCGTGGACGCGATATTCAAGGCGCTCGCCGACCCCGGACGCCGCCGGCTGCTCGACAGCCTCAACGAACGGGGCGGCCAGACGCTGGGCGAGCTGTGCGGCGAGCTGGACATGGCGCGCCAGTCGGTCAGCAAGCACCTCGCCGTCCTGGAGGCCGCGGGCCTTGTCACGGCCGTGCGCCGGGGCCGCGAGAAGCTGCACTACCTCGACGCCGCGCCCCTGAACGCCGTCGCCGACCGCTGGCTCAGCCGCTACGACCGGCATCGCGCCGCCGCCCTCGACGACCTCCGCACCGCACTGGAAGAGGAATCCCCCATGAGCAACACCAGCCCCAGCGGCTCCGGCGCTCCCGTCGCCGTGGAGCCCTTCGTCCACACCAGCTACATCCGCACCACGCCCGAGCGGCTGTGGGAGGCACTCACCTCGCCCGCGTTCACCCGCCGCTACTGGGGCGTGGAGTTCGAGACCGACTGGAAGCCCGGTTCGACCATGGCGTGGCTGGAGGGCGGCGGCCGTACCGAGGACCCGGAGCAGGTCGTCCTCGAGGCCGAGCCGCCGCGCCGGCTCGCGTACACCTGGCACACGTTCACGCCCGCGTGGGCGCGGTCCGTCGGTGTGGACGAGGAACTGCGGCAGCGCATCGCCCGCGAGAGCCGCTCCAAGGTCTCCTTCGACCTGGAGCCGGCGGGGGAGACCGTGAAGCTGACGGTGGTCCACGACGGCTTCGCCCCCGAGAGCACCGTCCGCACCATGATCGGCGACGGCTGGCCGGCCCTGCTGTCGAGCCTCAAGACCCTCCTGGAGACCGGGGAGCCGCTGCCGGAGCCGGAGGCCGCTCCGCAGGGCTGAGGGGCAGGCGCGTCGAGAGGGGGCACAGCCCCGGCGCGACGCCTATCCTGTAGGTCACCGCGTTGCCATCCGGGGGGAAGGGGCGGTAGATGAACTGGATCTGGGTGGTCCTCATCTTGTTCTGGACGGGGGCCTTCGCGTGGGTGGCGGACACCGCCCGCGGCGCCCTGCGCAATCGGCACGAGCGGAGGCTGGAGCGGCTGGAGGCCGCCAAGCAGGCGCGGCTCGCGGTGGAGGCCGCGAACAAACCGCCGGAGCCGGTCTGCGGCTGCACCCACCACCTGGCCAAGCACGACAAGACGGGCCGCTGCCACGAGCGCGTCGAGGTGCCCACGGCCTGGGACGAGAACAAGAAGCCCGTCCAGTACGAGGCGGGCCAGTGCAACTGCCAGCAGTACGTGGGGCCCCAGCCGCTGTCGCAGGTCTACGCGGAGGAGCTGACGGACCGGATCTAGCATCCAGTCATGGCCCGACGAGAGACGACATCAGACGCAGCACCTGAAACCGCTCCGCTCGAACCCGCCCCGCCTGCGCCGACCCCACCGACGACCGCTTCGCCCTTCGACACGGTCGTCGACCGCACGCGCTCGAACTCCATGAAGTGGACCTTCGCCGACTCGCTGCTCGCCCCCGACGAGGCCGCGGCGCAGCCCTTGCCGATGTGGGTCGCCGACACGGACTTCAGGGCCCCGCAGGCGGTCCTCGACGCGCTGCACGATGCCGTCGACCACGGAGTCCTCGGCTATCCGGGCGGTGCGACCGACAGCTACCTCGACGCCGTGCACGACTGGCAGGCCCGGCGGTTCGGCTGGGAGATCTCGCGCGACTGGGTGGTGCCGACGGCGGGCGTCATCACCTCGCTCAAGACGATCGTCCAGGCCTTCTCCGCACCCGGGGACTCCGTCCTGATCCAGCCACCCGTCTACGTGCACTTCCACGAGGACGTACGCCTCAACGGCCGCCACCTCGCGTACGCGCCGCTGGAACGCACCGACGACGGCTACCGCTTCGACGCCCGCACCTTCGAAGCCGCCATCCGCCCCGACACCAAGCTGTTCATCCTCAGCCACCCCCACAACCCCACCGGCAATGTCTGGACCGAGGGCGAACTGCGCACCATGGGGGAGATCTGCGCCCGGCACGGCGTCCTGGTCGTCTCCGACGAGGTCCACCAGGACCTGATCGTCAATCCGGCGCGGACGCACATCCCGTTCGCCTCGCTCGGCCCTGAGTTCGCCGGCGCCAGCATCACGTGCACGGCGCCCAGCAAGACGTTCAACCTCCCCGGACTCCAGTGCGCGAACATCATCGTCCCCGACCGACGGCTGCGCGCGGACTTCGCCCGCCAGTACGAGCGCAATCTGTTCCCGGTCGTCAACGTGCTCGGAATGGTCGCGGCGGAGGCGGCGTACACGCACGGCGAGCCCTGGCTGGAGGAACTGCTCGGCTATCTGCGCGGCAACCACGAGCACTTCGCGAAGGCGGTCCACGGCGCGACCTCGAAGCTCCGCGTCCTGCCCGCGGACGCGCTCTACCTGGCGTGGATGGACTGCCGGGGCCTCGGTATGGACGTCGAGGCGCTGGACCGGTTCATGCTGACCGGGGCCCGCCTGTGGCTGGACCGGGGCCCGAAGTTCGGCGCCGAGGGCCACGGCTACATGAGAGTGAACCTCGGCTGTCCGCGCTCTACGGTGGACGAGGCGGTCCGCAGGCTCGTCGCCGCGCTCGACCGGCTCGACCGACAGGCCCCTCACGGCCGGTGACTCCCCGTTCAACTCCTGGTCATGGGCTGCCTGTTGAGGATCTATGGCGTACGGTCACCAATCGCACCTGTGACAGACCGAATTTGCCAGGAGCAAGGAGCGGAGAGTGACGGACATCTTCAACTCGTGGTGGGAGAAGGCGGAATGCCGGACCACGGACCCGGAGGACCTGTTCGTGGAAGGCGCGGCGCAGTCCCACGCCAAGCGGTTCTGCGACACATGTGAGGTCAGGACCGAGTGCCTGGCGCACGCCCTGGACGAGCGCATCGAGTACGGCGTCTGGGGCGGCGCCACGGAGCGCGAACGGCGCGCCCTGCTGCGCCGCCGCCCCACCGTCACATCCTGGCGCCGCCTCCTCGAAACCGCCCGCGCCGAACACGCCCAGGACGCCAGCCGCGCCCAGGCTTCGTGACGACCGGGAGGCGTCCGGTCGGACGGTGTCTTCTCGGGGCGCTCGGCTCCGTGGCCGCGGGATCGGCCACGGTGGGCGCCTCGGTGCACCGCGCGTCCGCGGCGGGACGGCCCCTCGCCCGCTAGTTGAACACTGCGCGATTCCTTGACATGGACTCGACCAGGGAGCACTCTCGCGGAGGTTTTGGTCCCGTGCACCGTGGCTCGACCGATGGCAGGGCAGGGAGTCGCCGTGAAGACGCGCAGCGCAGGGGTAGAGGCGGGGCGGCAGGGTGTCGAGCGTGGGCACCGGAATCGGGCGGTCGTCGCCAGTACCGTCGGTACCGCCATCGAGTGGTACGACTTCTTTCTCTACGGCACGGCCGCGGCGCTCGTCTTCCCGCATCTGTTCTTCCCCGGCCAGTCCGAGTACACGGGCGTGCTCGCGTCGTTCGCCACGCAGTTCGTGGGCTTCGCCGCCCGGCCCATCGGCGCCGCCGTCTTCGGGCACTTCGGCGACCGGGCAGGTCGCAAGTCCACGCTCGTCATCACGCTGCTCCTCATGGGCGTCTCCACCGTCCTCATCGGCAGTCTGCCCACGTACTCCTCCATCGGGCTCGCCGCGCCGATCCTCCTTGTCGTCCTGCGGGTCTTCCAGGGCATCGGAGTGGGCGGCGAGTGGGGCGGCTCCGTGCTGCTGTCCATGGAGTGGGGGTCGAAGAAGCGGCGTGGGCTGATGGCGAGTTGGCCGCAGATGGGGGTGCCGCTCGGGCTGCTCATCTCGACCGGCATGGTCAAGTGGCTGAGCTCGGCCTCCGGCGACGGCTTCGAGAGCTGGGGCTGGCGTGTTCCGTTCCTCGCCAGCGGCGTGCTCGTCGCCATCGGACTGTACGTACGGCTGAAGGTCCTGGAGAGCCCCGACTTCACCGCCGTGAAACGCGAAGAGGCCGTCGTCCGCATGCCGTTGTGGGACGTGCTGCGCCACCAGTGGCGCGAGGTGATCGCCGCCGCGTTCGTCCGGCTCTCCGAGCAGGCGCCGTTCTACCTCTTCATCACCTTTGTTCTCACGTACGGGACCTCCCACCTCGGGCTCGCCCGCGACGACCTCCTCGACGACACCCTCGTCGCCGCCGCGATCGGCCTGCTCACCATCCCCGTGTTCGGGCATCTCTCCGACCGGTACGGGCGGCGTCTGGTGTACGGCATCGGCATTGTCTGTGTGGGCGCGTTCGCGTTCCCGTACTTCGCCCTGCTCAACACCAGGACACCGGGGCTCGTGCTGCTCGCCATCGTGCTGTCCCTGATCTTCCACGACATGCAGTACGGGCCCCAGGCCGCGCTCATCGCGGAGGGCTTCGGCGCGAACGTCCGCTACAGCGGTGCGGGGCTCGGCTACCAGCTCGCCTCGGTCATCGCCGGAGGCCCCGCTCCGCTGATCGCCGCCGCCATCCTGGAGGACACCGGATCCAGCACCGGCATCAGCCTCTACATCCTGGGCTGCTGCGTGCTGTCCATGGGCGCGCTCTTCTTCGTCCCGCGGCGGAAGGAGGCCGCGCCCACCGAGCGGACCGGGGCGTAGCCACGTACCTTCGGAACACAGGCATGGCGCAGGGGGTGGGAGAGCGAAGGGTTCCTACCACGATGAGCTCCGAAGCGGACAGGCAGAGCGGCACGCCCGCGGGCGGCTACGGGCCCACGCGCGGCGAGCCGGAGCGCAGCCCCTACCACCACCCCACCGCGGGCTGGGGCGCCGCGAAATCCGTCGGCAAGGTACTCGCCAGGGCCAAGGAGCCGGTCAACAGCGTCCGACTGATGACCGTCATGAACCACGAGGACGGCGGCTACGACTGTCCGGGCTGCGCCTGGCCCGACGACCTGCACGGCCTCAAGCTCGACCTGTGCGAGAACGGCATCAAGCACGCCACCTGGGAGATGACACCCAAGCGCGCGGGCAAGGAGTTCTTCGCCGCGCACACCGTGACCGAGCTGTCCACCTGGCCCGACTACGACCTGGAGGACCAGGGGCGCCTCGTCGGACCGCTCTCGTACGACCCGGAGACCGACCACTACGTGCCCGTGTCCTGGGCCGAGGCCTTCGCCCTCATCGGCGAGACCCTGCGCGGACTCGACTCGCCCCACCGGGCGCTCTTCTACACCTCGGGCCGGCTCAGCAACGAGGCGACGTTCCTCTACCAGCTCTTCGCCCGCGAGTACGGCACGAACAACCTGCCCGACTGTTCCAACATGTGCCACGAGGCCAGCGGCCGCGCCCTGACCGCCGCGCTCGGCACGGGCAAGGGCACCGTCGACCTCAACGACCTCGACCAGGCCGACGCCCTCTTCGTGATGGGCGTGAACGCCGCCTCCAACGTCCCCCGCATGATCACCACACTCGCCGAGGCCCACCGCCGCGGCGCGCAGATCGTGCACGTCAACCCGCTCGTGGAGGCCGCGGCCGGGCGCACCATCGTGCCGCACGAGTTCGCCGCGATGGCCACCTTCAGGTCCACCCCCACCGGGACCATGAACCTTCAGCCCCGCATCGGCGGCGACCTCGCCCTGCTCCGCGGCATCGCCAAGCACGTCCTGGAGCGGGCCGAGAAGGACCCGAAAACGATCGACGAGGAGTTCCTCGCCCGGCACACCGAGGGCTTCGAGGCCTACCGCGACCTGTGCGCGGCCACCCCCTGGGAGGACCTGACCGCGGCGAGCGGACTGCCGGAGGGCCAGATCCGCGCGGCCGGCGACGTCTACCTCGCCTCGGCCCGTACGGTCATCAGCTGGTGCCTCGGCATCACCCAGCAGGAACACGGCGTCGACACGGTCCGTGAGATCGTCAACGTCCTTCTCCTGCGCGGCAACATCGGCCGCGAGGGCGCGGGCCCCTGCCCCATCCGCGGCCACAGCAACGTCCAGGGCAACCGCACCTGCGGCATCGACCACCAGCCCAAGGCCGCCTTCCTCGACCGACTCGCCGCGGCGTGCGGCATCGACCCGCCGCGCGAGCCCGGCCTCGACACCGTGCACTCGCTCGCGGCCATGGCGAGCGGCGAGGCCACCGTCTTCGTCGGCATGGGCGGCAATTTCGTACGGGCCGCACCCGACACCGAGTTCAGCGAACAGGCCCTGCGGAAATGCGAATTGACCGTGCAGGTGTCGACGAAGCTGAACCGCTCGCACCTCGTCCACGGCCGCCGCGCCCTCATCCTGCCCTGCCTCGGCCGCACCGAGAAGGACGCGCAGAAGGCCGGCGCGCAGGCGGTGTCCGTCGAGGACTCGATGAGCATGGTGCACCTCTCGCGCGGCATGAAGCGCCCCGCCTCCCGGCACCTGCTCTCCGAACCCGCGATCATCGCCGCGATGGCCCGCGCCACGCTCCCCGGCTCGGCCACCCCCTGGGAGTCGTACGTCGAGGACTACGACCGGATCCGCGACACCATGGAGCACGCCCTCGACGGGTTCGAGGACTTCAACCGCCGGGTCCGCGGACCGCACGGCTTCCGGCTGCGCCAGCCCGCCCGCGAGCGCGTCTTCAACACCCCTTCCGGGCTCGCCGA
Source organism: Streptomyces sp. EDA2-14 (assembly GCF_054963755.1). Classification (NCBI taxonomy): domain Bacteria; kingdom Bacillati; phylum Actinomycetota; class Actinomycetes; order Kitasatosporales; family Streptomycetaceae; genus Streptomyces; species Streptomyces sp. EDA2-14. The sequence goes on along the minus strand of NZ_JBUEGE010000005.1, from coordinate 26,836 downwards.
GTTCAGCTTCGCACCACTGCCCAACCCGAACCCCGGAGCGGGCCTGCTCACCCTCGCCACGGTCCGCTCCCACGACCAGTGGAACACCACCATCTACTCGTCCGACGACCGCTACCGCGGTGTGCGCAACCTGCGCACCCTCGTCTTCCTGAACGATGCCGACATGCGCGAGCGCGGCCTGTCCGACATGGACCTGGTGGACATCACCAGCATCGCCAAGGACGGCACGCGCCGCTCGGTGCGCGGCTACCGCGCCCTCACGTACGACGTGCCGCCCGGCTGCGCCGTCGGCTACATGCCCGAGCTGAACTCCCTGTGCGCGCTGGGCGACTACAGCCCGCAGAGCGACCAGCCGCTGATGAAGCACCTGACGGTGGAGGTCGTGCCCGCCGCGCTCAGCTGAACACGACCGTGCGGTTCCCGTGCAGCAGGACGCGGTTCTGGCAGTGCCAGTTGACCGCGCGGGCCAGCGCGAGGCGTTCGGCCTCGCGTCCCACGAGGACGAGTTCCCGCGCGCTCTGCCGATGGTCCACGCGGATCACCTCCTGCTCGATGATCGGCCCCTCGTCCAGGTCCGCCGTGACGTAGTGCGCGGTCGCCCCGACCAGCTTGACGCCCCGCGCGTGGGCCTGGTGGTACGGTTTGGCGCCGGCGAAGCTCGGCAGGAACGAGTGGTGGATGTTGATCGCCCGCCCCTCCAGCGCCTTGCACAGGTCGTCCGAGAGGATCTGCATGTACCGGGCGAGCACCACCAGATCGACGGAAGTCTCCTCCACCAGGCGCAGCAGCCGGGCCTCGGCCTCCGGCTTGGTGGCCCGGTGGACCGGCACGTGGAGGAACTCCACCCCCGCCTGCTCCACCTGCGCGCGCAGATCGGGGTGGTTGGACACGACGAGGGCGATGTCCCCGTCGAGGGTGCCGCTGCGCCACCGGTACAGCAGGTCGGCGAGGCAGTGGTCGAACTTCGACACCATGACCAGAAGCCGCGGCCTGGCCGCCGCGTCCCGCAGCCGCCAGTCCATCGCGTACGCCTCGGCCGTCGCCGCGAAGCGCTCTTCAAGCCGGGCGGGCCCGGCCTCGCCGGGTGCGGTGAAACTGGTGCGCAGGAACACGACGCCGTTGTCGGTGTCGTCGAACTGCTGATGCTCGGTGATGTCACAGCCCTCACCGACCAGGAAGGACGTGACGGCGTGCACGATGCCGGGGCGGTCCGGGCAGGTGAGCGTCAGGATGTACCGGCTGCCCTGCGCGGCCGCGCTCACGCGGCCGTCCCCACGTACTCGGTGCAGGCGTCCGCGAGCCACGCGCCGACGTATCCGGCGAAGGACGACCGGACCAGCAGCCACACGTTCCGTGGCCCCGCCTCGCGGACCACGAGCGTCACCCCCGCCTGCGCGAGCAGCGTCGTGTGGCAGGCGCCGGTTCCGGTGGTGCGCGGGTCGAGGTCGAGGGCGCAGCCCTGCGCCAGGACGTCGGGCACCAGCGCCCCCGCCAGCGCGAGCACGGTGCGCTGCGCCGACGTGTCGGTCACCGTGGCGAACGCGTCGCCGATCGCGGCGCGCAGACCGGTGACGAGTTCGTCGCCCCGGCCCGCCGGGGCCACCAGGAGCCATTCGTCGGGGCCGAGCCACAACGCCTCGACCTCCGTGTCCAGGTGCGCGCGGCCGGGGCCCGGCAGCGCGTGCCCCAGGTACGACTCCACGCTTCGGGCTGCCGCGCTGCCGGGCGTCACCCGCAGGGTGAGCTGGGTCAGGAACGGGATCTCGTGGGCGTCGAGCCCGGACGGGAGCCGCGGGTCCCAGTCGGCGAGCGGGCTGATGCGGGCGGGGGTGTGGGTGTCAGCCGTCACGGCGGGCTCCCTCCTTGTCGAAGAGGACGGGTTCGGCGACGGTCACGGGCACGGTGGCGCCGTCGAGCGGGACGTAGAGGGTCTCGCCGACGCGGGCGGCGCCGGAACGCACGAGCGCGAGGGCGAAGGTGCGGTGGAGGGCGTCGCTGCGGTAGCTGGAGGTGACGTGGCCGAGCATCGGGACCGGCGGCGCGGGGACGGCCTCGGTAGCGATGATCTGCGCGCCCTCCGGCAGCAGGGTGCGCTCGTCCGTGGGCAGCAGCGCGACCAGTTGCTTGCGGTCCTCGCGCCGGTTCTCCGGCCGGGCGAAGGAGCGCTTGCCGACGAAGTCGGGCTTCTTCTTGGAGATCACCCAGTTCATGCCGAGGTCCTGCGGGGTGACCGTGCCGTCGGTGTCCTGCCCGATGATCGGGTACGCCTTCTCGGCGCGGAGCACGTGCATGGTCTCGGTGCCGTACGGGGTGAGGCCGAGCGGCTGCCCGGCGTCGTACAGCGCCTGCCAGACCGCGGTGGCGTACCAGGCCGGGACGTTGACCTCGTAGGCGAGTTCCCCGGAGAAGCTGATCCGGCACACGCGGGCGTCGACGCCGGCGATCCGCGTGTCGCGCCAGCTCATGAACGGGAAGGCCTCGTTGGAGACGTCGAGGTCGTCGTCCACGACCGCCGCGAGGACTTCGCGGGAGCGCGGGCCGACCAGCGGGATCGTCGCCCACTGCTCGGTGACGGAGGTGAGGTGGACGCGCAGGTCGGGCCACTCGGTCTGGAGCCACTCCTCCATCCATTCGAGGACCTTGGCGGCGTTGCCCGTGGTGGTCGTGACGAGGAACTCGTCGTCCGAGACGCGGATGACGGTGCCGTCGTCGAGCGTCATGCCGTCGACGCCGCACATCACGCCGTAGCGGATCCGGCCGGGCTTCAGCGTGGCCATCATGTTCGTGTAGAGCCGGTTGAGGAACTCGCCGGCGTCGGGGCCCTGCACACTGATCTTGCCGAGCGTCGAGCCGTCCATCATGGCCACGCCGTTGCGTGCCGCGCGGCACTCGCGTTGTACCGCGTCGTCCATGGTCTCGCCGGGCAGCGGGTAGTACCACGGCCGCTTCCACTGGCCGACGTCCTCGAACAGGGCGCCGTGCCGCTCGTGCCAGGCGTGCAGCGCCGTCACCCGCACCGGGTCGAACAGCTCGCCCCGGTTGCGGCCCGCGAACGCGGCGAACGCGATGGGCTGCACCGGCGGCCTGAAGCTGGTGGTGCCGAGGTCGGCGATGTCGGTGCCGAGCGCCTCGGCGACGATCCCCGAGGTGAGGATCCCGGAGGTACGGCCCTGGTCGTGCGCGGTGCCGATGGTCGTGTACCGCTTGACGTGCTCGACGGAGCGGAGCCCGGCGCGGGTCGCCCGGAAGACATCACTGGCGAGCGCGTCGCGTTGCAGGTCCACGAATTGCGCCGCACCGTCGGGTCCCTCCTGCGGGCTGGGGACGCGCCACAACTCCAGCGGAGGGGAGGGGAGTTCCGTAGCGGCCGCGGGGACGCCGACCGGCACGGACGGGACCCCGAGCGCCTCCAGCGCGGTGGCCGTCGCGGCGATGCCCGCGCCCAGACACTCGCCGAGCGTGCGCAGACCGGTCGCCGCGCCCGCCGTCCGTACGGTCGGCAGCGCCCCGGACGGCACGAACGTGGCGAGCGCCGCGTCGTGGCGCAGCTTGCCGCGCGCCTGGCTGAACAGGGCGACGGCCGGGTTCCAGCCGCCGGAGACGAGCAGTACGTCGCAGTCGACGCCGTGCCGCCGGGCGTCGTCCTTCGAGCGGTCGGCGATGTGCACCCGGGAGATCCGCCCGACGCCGCTGGTGCCGGTGACGACGTGCCCGGTGTGCACGGGGATGCCGCGCTCGGCGCAGGCCCGCGTCAGCCGCTCCGGCACCGTGTTCCGGGCATCGACCACGGCCGCGAACTCGACCCCGGCGTCGGCCAGTTCGAGCACCGTGTCGTACGCCGAGTCGTTCGTCGTGAAGACGGCGGCGCGGCGGCCGACGAGGACGCCGTAGCGGTGGAGGTAGGTGCGGGCCGCCGAGGCGAGCATGATGCCGGGACGGTCGTTGTCGTCGAAGGCGATCGGCCGCTCGGTGGCACCGGTCGCGTGCACGACCTGCCGGGCCCGGATCCGCCACACCCGCTGACGGGACACGTGGGCCGGGGCGGCGGCGCCGAGGTGGTCGGTGCGCTTCTCCAGAGCGAGGACGAGGTTGTCGTCGTAGTGGCCGAAGGCGGTGGTGCGGGTCAGGACGGTCACGTTCTCCGCCGCCGCGAGCCGGTGCGACGCCGCGTCCACCCACTCCTGCGCGGGGCGGCCGTCGATGGTCTCCCGCGTGCCGAGCAGGCTGCCGCCCGGTTCCGGCGCGCTGTCGACGAGGACGACCCGGATGCCCGTGTCGGCCGCGGCGAGCGCGGCCGCGAGACCGGCCGGGCCCGCGCCGACGACCAGCAGCTCCGCGTGCAGGTGCTTGGCGTCGTAGCGGGCGGGGTCGGGCTCGGCGGCGAGCCGTCCCTGGCCGCCGAGACCGCGTGCGACCAGGCCGTCGTAGAGCTCGACGGTGGTGGCCGTGAGCATCGGCTCGGGGAACGGCGCCTCGATCTGCACGAGCGCGTTGGGCTCCTCGACACCGGCGGCCAGGATGCCGCGCGGGCGCCCGTATTTGATGCTCGTCGCCACCCGGTGCACACCGTTCGCGAGGAGCGCGGACGCGAGGGTTTCGCCGGGGTGCCCTGTGTACCGCTCGCCGTCGAAGACGAAGTCCAGCGTGGCGGAGCGGTCGACGCGGCCGTACGCGTCAGGGGCTCGGAAGTCGGCGTGGGTCATGCGGTGGCCTCCTGACCGGGGCGCTGCACGCTGAGGAACTCGTAACTCACCGTGTCGCGGACGGCGTTGAACCAGCGGCGGCAGCCCGCCGTGTGCGCCCACCGCTCGGCGAACGGTCCCTTGGGGTTGTCGCGGAAGAACACGTACTGCGCCCACTGTTCGTCGTCGAGCGCGTGGGGATCGGCGGGGTGCTCCACGTGGGCCTGGCCGCCGTAGTGGAACTCGGTCTCCTCGCGCGGGCCGCACCAAGGACAGGGGATCAGCTGCATCTCACGGTCTCCTCTGGACTCTGCGGGTGCTCAGTGGGCGACGGCGGCGGCGCCGTGCTCGTCGACGAGGGCGCCGGTCGTGAACCGGTCGAGGGTGAACGGCGCATTGGTGTCGTGCGGTGCGCCGGTCGCGATGGTGTGCGCGTACGCCCAGCCCACGCCCGGTGTCGCCTTGAAACCACCGGTGCCCCAGCCGCAGTTGAGGTACAGGTCCTCGACCGGGGTGAGTCCGACGATGGGGGAGGCGTCCGGGGTGGTGTCGACGATGCCGCCCCAGGTGCGCAGCATGTGGGCGCGCGCGAACACGGGGAACAATTCCAGGGCCGCCGCCATCTGCCGCTCGATGATGTGGAAGGCGCCGCGCTGGCCGTAGCCGTTGTAGCTGTCGATGCCGGCGCCCATGACGAGCTCGCCCTTGTGCGCCTGGGACACGTACACGTGCACGGCGTTGGACATCACGACCGTCGGGTGCACGGGCTCGAGGAGTTCCGACACGAGTGCCTGGAGCGGGTGGCTCTGCAGTGGCAGGCGCAGGCCCACCATCTGCGCGAGCACCGAGGTGTGTCCGGCCGCCGCGAGCGCGACCTTTCCGGCGGCGATCCGCCCCCGCGTGGTCCGCACCCCGGTGACCCGGCCGCCGCTCACGTCGATGTCGGTGACCTCGCAGTTCTGGATGAGGTCGATGCCGTACGCGTCGCAGCGGCGGGCGAAGCCCCAGGCCACGTAGTCGTGCTTGGCGATGCCCGCGCGCGGCTGGTAAGTGGCGCCGTGCACGGGGTAGCGGACGTCGGGGCTGGTGTTGACGATCGGGCACACCTTGGCGACCTCGTCAGGTTCCAGCCACTCGGCGTCGATGCCGTTGAGCTGGTTCGCGTACACGCGGCGCTTGCTGTCGCGGACGTCCTGGAGGTTGTGCGCGAGGTTGAGGACGCCGCGCTGGCTGAACAGGATCGGGTAGTCGAGGTCCTGCTCCAGCGTCTCCCACAGCTTGAGCGAGCTCTCGTAGATCCCCGAGCTCTCGTCCCACAGGTAGTTGGAGCGGATGATGGTGGTGTTGCGGGCCATGTTCCCGCCCGCGAGCCAGCCCTTCTCCAGGACGGCGATGTTCGTGATGCCGTGGTTCTTGGCGAGGTAGTACGCCGTCGCCAGGCCGTGCCCGCCGCCGCCCACGATCACGACGTCGTAGGACTTCTTCGGTTCCGTGTTGCGCCACAGGAAGTCGGGGTGGTCGGGCAGGGCGTCGCCGGGGGTCGTCATCGCCGGCCTCCTTCTTCCAGGGTGGTGGCTGCCAAGGTGGGGTAGAGGGGGAAGCGCTCGGTGAGCGCGGTGACCCGCTTGCGCAGGGCGGTCGCCGCCTCGTCGTCGAAACCGGGCAGGAACGCGGTGGCGACGATGTCGGCGACCTCGGTGAACTCCTGGGCGCCGAAGCCGCGCGCGGCGAGCGCCGGGGTGCCGATGCGGACACCGGACGAGACCATCGGCGGGCGCGGGTCGTTGGGGACGGCGTTGCGGTTCACGGTGATGCCGATGCGGTGCAGCCGGTCCTCGGCCTGCTGTCCGTCGAGCTCGGACTTCCGCAGGTCGACGAGGACGAGGTGGACGTCGGTGCCCTTGGTGAGGACGTCGATCCCGGCGGCCCACGCGTCGTCCCGCAGCAGCCGCGTGGCCAGGATGCGCGCGCCTTCCAGGGTGCGGCGCTGGCGGTCGGCGAACGCGGGCTCGGCGGCCAGCTTGAACGCCACCGCCTTCGCCGCCACCACGTGCTCCAGCGGACCGCCCTGCTGACCGGGGAAGACCGCCGAGTTGATCTTCTTGGCGAGTGCGGCGGTGGACAGGATCACGCCGCCGCGCGGACCGCCCAGCGTCTTGTGCGTGGTCGTGGTGACGATGTGGGCGTGCGGTACGGGGGAGGGGTGGAGCCCCGCGGCGACCAGGCCCGCGAAGTGCGCCATGTCCACCATCAGATACGCGCCGACCTCGTCGGCGATCCGCCGGAACACCGCGAAGTCGAGACGGCGGGGGTACGCCGACCAGCCCGCGATGATCAGCTTCGGCCGGTGCTCGCGGGCGAGGCGGGCGACCTCCTCCATGTCGACGCGGTGGTCGTGCTCGTCGACGTGGTACGCCACCACGTCGTACAGGCGGCCCGAGAAGTTGATGCGCATGCCGTGCGTGAGGTGGCCGCCGTGCGCGAGGTCGAGGCCGAGGATCGTGTCGCCGGGGGAGAGGAGGGCGGCCATCGCGGCGGCGTTGGCCTGCGCCCCCGAGTGCGGCTGCACGTTCGCGGCCTCCGCGCCGAACAACTCCTTGACCCGGTCGATGGCCAACTGCTCGATGACGTCGGCGTGTTCGCAGCCGCCGTAGTAGCGCCGGCCCGGATAGCCCTCGGCGTACTTGTTGGTGAGCACCGAGCCCTGTGCCTGCATCACGGCGAGCGGGGCGAAGTTCTCGCTGGCGATCATCTCGAGGGTGCCGCGCTGCCGGGACAGCTCCGCGTCGAGGGCGGCGGCCACGTCCGGGTCGGCGGCGGCCAGGTCGCGTGCGTCGGGGGTCATGGGGACTCCTTGGTCTCCTTGGAAACCGACTGATTGCGCTCTGATATATCAATGGCGGGGCGTCGTCACGGTAGCCAGCGGCTCAGGGCCGCGTCAATGGGGTGCGAGAGGGGGAAACGGCGACGTGATCGCCGCGGCAAAGCGGCCGGTCGTCAGCCGGGCAGCACGTCCAGGACGGTGTGCATCCGCGAGGCACGGGCCAGGTCCGCCAGCGCCTGCTCCATCACCGACAGCGGAGTGCGCGGCGGCAGCAGCAGACCGATCCGCGCGCTGCGCCGTGGTCCGATCAGCGGCACGGCCTCCATCCCCGCGGGAATCCCGAAGACGTGCAGCCAGGTGTGCGGGATGATGCTCGACCACTGGCCCGTCCGCACATGCGCGATCAGCGAGGCGATGGAGTCCGTCTCCACGCGCGGCGCCACCGACAGGGACAGCTCCGCGAACACGTCGTCCAGGACCCGCCGCCCCAGCATCCGCGGATGCAGCAGGCACAGCGGCAGCGCCGCCGCCTCGGCCCAACTGATCTCCTGCGCCGCCCGGTCCGGGTCCTCCTGGGTGAGCACGACATAGCGCTCCCGGTACAGCGGCACGAACGGCAGATCCAGGGTCCGGCTGTGGTACGAGACCGCCCCGTGCAGCTCGAAGGCGCGCAGCCGGCGCACGATGTCGTCGGCCTGGAGATCGGCCTGCACGTTCACCGTGGTGTGCGGGTTCGCCGCGCAGAACGGCTGGGTCAGCAGGGCGACCGCACCGACCGCCGTGGGCACCGCGCCGAGCCGCAGCTCACCGCTCAGCCCCTCGCGCAGCGCCGCGAGCCCCGCCTGCATGGCGTCCCGGTCCGCGAGCATCCGGCGCGCCCACAGCACGACCTGCTCGCCCTCCGCCGTCAGACCCTCGAAGCGACGGCCGCGCCGCACCAGCGGCACCCCCAGCTCCGTCTCCAGCTTGCGGATGCCCTCGGAGAGCGTCGGCTGCGAGACGAAGCACTGCTCCGCGGCCTTGGCGAAGTGGCCGGTACCGGTCAGCGCGACCAGGTATTCGAGCTGGCGCAGAAGCACGGTCCCACCGCCTCTCCGGCCGACTTCGATGGACAACGCCCGCCCATGATCGTAGCTGCCTATCAACGATCGGACTTTCCGCTTTGACCGTGGACCGGACGCCGACGAATGCTGGGCGCCGGGGGCGTGTCTGCTCCCGTGAGTCGGATACGTAGAGGTGATGGGCGTGCGCGCGATCGAAGAGCCCGAAGAGGATCTTTCCCTGAGCAAGCCCAAGACCTGGGCCACCGGAGCGCCCGCCGTGGCCCACGCCCTCCAGTACGCCCTGAGCCAGACCTCGCCCAAGCGCACCGCCCTGACCCTGCTGAACATCAACCAGGACGGCGGCATCGACTGCCCGGGCTGCGCCTGGCCCGAGGGCGCCCCGGACAAGCGGCACCGCAACGAGTACTGCGAGAACGGCGCCAAGCACATCGCCGACGAGGCCACCACGCGCCGCGTCACCCGCGAGTTCTTCGCAGAGCACCCGGTCAGCGAACTGGCGGAGCGGTCCGACTACTGGCTCAACCAGCAGGGCCGGCTGACCGAGCCCATGGTCAAGCGCCCCGACAGCGACCACTACGAGCCGATCGGCTGGGACGGCGCGCTCGCTCTGCTCGCCGACGAACTGAACGACCTGGACACCCCCGACGAGGCGCTGTTCTACACGTCGGGGCGGCTCGCCAACGAGCCCGCATTCCTGCTCCAGCTGTTCGCGCGGGCCCTCGGCACCAACAACCTGCCCGACTGCTCCAACCTGTGCCACGAGTCCAGCGGCTCCGCCCTGAACGAGACCCTGGGCATCGGAAAGGGCAGCGTCAGCCTCGACGATCTGCACAACAGCGACCTGGTGTTCGTCGTCGGCCAGAACCCCGGCACCAACCACCCCCGGATGCTCACCGCCCTGGAGGAGACCAAGCGGCGCGGCGGACAGATCGTCGCGGTCAACCCGCTGCCCGAGGCGGGACTGCTGCGCTTCAAGCACCCGCAGAAGGCGCGGGGCGTCATCGGCCGCGGCACCGAGATCGCCGACCAGTTCCTGCAGATCCGGCCGGGCGGCGACCTCGCGCTGTTCCAGGCGCTGAACCTGCTGCTCCTCGAAGCCGAGGACGAGGCGCCCGGCACCGTCCTCGACCGTGAGTTCATCGAGACCCACACCTCGGGCTACGAGGTCTTCACCGACAACATCCGCGGCCTCGACTGGGCCGAGGTCCTCAAGGCCACGGGGCTCACGCGGGAGGAGATCGAGCAGGTCCACCAGCGGGTGCTCGGCGCCAAGAACGTCATCGTGTGCTGGGCCATGGGCCTGACCCAGCACAAGCACGGCGTCCCCACGATCCGCGAAGTCGTCAATTTCCTTCTGCTCCGCGGAAACATCGGCCGGCCCGGCGCCGGAGTCTGCCCGGTCCGCGGCCACAGCAATGTGCAGGGCGACCGCACCATGGGCGTGTGGGAGCGCATGCCGCAGTCGTTCCTCGACGCCCTGGAGAAGGAATTCGGCTTCGCCCCGCCCACTCGGCACGGGGCCGACGCCGTCGACGCGATCCGGGCCATGCGCGACGGACAGGCACGGGTGTTCGTCGGCGTCGCGGGCAATTTCGTGCGGGCCACGCCCGACAGCGACGTCACCGAACGGGCCCTGCGCAATTGCCGGTTGACGGCCCACATCTCCACGAAACTCAATCGCTCGCACGCCGTCTGCGGACGGACCGCGCTGATTCTGCCCACGCTCGGGCGCAGCGACCGCGACCTCCAGGCCGGCGGTGAGCAGTTCATGACGGTCGAGGACTCGATGAGCGACGTGCACGCCACCCGCGGCAGGCTCGCGCCCGCCTCACCGGCGCTGCTCAGCGAGGTGTCCATCATCAGCCGCCTCGCCCACAGGACCCTCGGCGACCGGCACGGCATCGAGTGGCGGTCCTTCGAGGACGACTACGACACCATCCGCGAGCACATCGCGAACGTGGTGCCCGGATTCGACGACTTCAACCGGCGCGTACGACAGCCGGGCGGCTTCAACCTGCCCAACCCGGTCAACAAGCGGGTCTTCCAGACGGCGAGCGGCACCGCGGTCTTCACGGCGAACACCTTCACCGGGCTCACCGCGCCGCCCGGCCACCTGATCCTGCAGACGCTGCGTTCGCACGACCAGTGGAACACCATCCCGTACGCGATGGACGACCGGTACCGCGGCGTCAAGGGCGCGCGGCGCGTCGTCCTGGCCAACGCGGAGGATCTCGCCGAACTCGGCTTCGCCGAGGGGAGCCTGGTCGACCTGATCAGCGTGTGGACCGACGGCAGCGAACGCCGCGCGCCCGCGTTCCGCGTCGTCGGCTACCCCACACCCCGAGGGTCCGCCGCGGCGTACTACCCCGAGACGAATGTCCTCGTCCCGCTGGACAGCGTCGCCGAGAAGAGCAACACCCCCACCTCCAAGGCCGTGATCGTCCGGCTGGAACCGGCCGGGGAGGACGGCTCCGCTCAGTCCAGGTAACCCATCTTGCGGCTGATGTCCTGGGCGCTGCGCAGCAGCGTCGGGGACAGCTCGTGCATCCGCTCCTCGGTGAACCGGTAGGCGGGACCCGAGGCGCTGATCGCGGCGATCACCTCGCCCTGGGCGTTCCTGATGGGTGCCGCCATTCCGTGCAGACCGATTTCCAATTCCTCGAGTGTCACCGCATATCCCCGTTCAAGGGTCTGTGCGAGATCCTTCTCCAGCTTTCCCTTGGCGGTGAGAGTGTGCGCCGTCATCTTTTTCATGTGAGAGGCCGCGAGCATTTCCGCGCGCTCGTCCTCCGGAACATGAGCGAGTAGCACCTTGCCACTCGATGTGGCATGCATCGGGGTGAGTTGGCCGACCCAATTGTGGGTGCTGACCGCCCGTGGTCCGCGGACCTGAAGGACATTCACCGCGTAATGCTCCTGGAGGATCGCGATGTTCACCGCCTCGCCGAATTCCTCCGCGAGCTGCTCACAGAACGGGCGGGCCTGCTGTGTCACATCGAAGTTGTCGGTGACCGAGCTGGCCAGGCGTACGATGCCGAAACCGATGCGGTACTTGCCCCGGTCGCCCGACTGCTCGACGAGATCGCGCGCCTCCAGTGCGCCCAGCAGACGGAAGGCCGTCGACTTGTGCACGTCGATTTCCGCGGCGATCTCGCTCACACCGGCTTCACCGCGCCGGGCGAGAATCTCCAGAACGCTCACCGCGCGGTCGACCGACTGTACTCCGGTGCCCGACGAGCCCGTTGTCTCGCTGTCCGCGTCATGCTTTCTCATGGCGCGACTATAGGCGCTGTCGGCGGGCGGTCGGCAGGGCGATGCGGAAGCGCATCTTCGGCTTCATCCGCACACTGGTTCCAAGCAAGTTGCGCCCTCCTGAATTTGGGCACACGGCCCCCGTATAGCCACTCCTGCTACCCGAGGTCACGCGAGTCATGCTTCGCGCGTCGGGCCCCGGTGCCGGAGACGGGGTTCTCGGGGTGGTGTCGGCGACCGCTCCGACGTGCGGGTTTGCGGTGCCCCGCGACAGTTCTCAGATCCCCCTTGACACACGCCTCCGACGGAGACGACAGTTTGGGCGTTGCGTAGAACGCGTCAAGGTTCTTCATGCGCAACAGAGTTCGGCTCTCCTGAACAGCTCCTCAGCAGCCCCCAACGGCTCTCTGCCTCCCTCGACAGACCCCAAGGAGCTCAACCGTGACGCATGAGGTACGCGCAGTGGTCGCCCGGAAGCCGGGCGCCCCCGTCGCAGTGGAGACAATCCTGGTCCCGGACCCCGGACCGGGGGAGGCGCTGGTGCAGGTGCGCGCCTGCGGCGTCTGCCACACCGATCTGCACTACCGCGAGGGCGGGATCGGGGACGACTTCCCCTTCCTGCTGGGACACGAGGCCGCGGGCGTCGTCGAGTCCGTCGGCGACGGGGTGACCGATGTGGCCCCCGGCGACTTCGTGATTCTCAACTGGCGTGCCGTGTGCGGCAGTTGCCGGGCCTGTCGGCGCGGCAGGCCGTGGTACTGCTTCGACACCCGCAACGCCGCGCAGCCCATGACCCTGCCCGACGGCACGAAGCTCTCGCCCGCGCTGGGCATCGGTGCCTTCGCCGAGAAGACCCTCGTCGCCGCCGGGCAGTGCACCAAGGTCGACCCCGCCGCACCGGCCGCCGCCGCGGGCCTGCTCGGCTGCGGCGTCATGGCGGGCTTCGGCGCCGCCGTCAACACCGGGGCCGTCGGCCGGGGCGACTCGGTGGCCGTCATCGGCTGCGGCGGCGTCGGCATCGCGGCGATCGCCGGGGCGAAGGTGGCCGGCGCCGCCCGCGTCATCGCCGTGGACATCGACGGACGGAAGCTGGAGCGGGCCGAGCGGTTCGGCGCCACCGACACCGTCGACTCGTCCAGGACCGACCCCGTCGAGGCGGTCCGCGCCCTCACCGGCGGCTTCGGCGCCGACGTCGTCGTCGACGCGGTGGGCCGCCCCGAGACCTACCAACAAGCCTTCTATGCCCGCGACTTGGCGGGCACCGTCGTCCTCGTCGGCGTCCCCACCCCCGACATGAAGCTCGAACTGCCGCTCGCCGACGTGTTCGGCCGCGGCGGCGCCCTCAAGTCCTCCTGGTACGGGGACTGCCTGCCCTCCCGCGACTTCCCCGCCCTCATCGACCTCTATCTCCAGGGCCGCTTCGACCTCGGCGCGTTCGTCAGCGAGAAGATCGGCCTGGCCGACGTGGAGTCCGCCTTCGAGGCCATGCGGCGCGGAGACGTACTGCGCTCCGTGGTCACCTTCTGAGCCCGCGGACCGCCCGCATCGCCCGCGTCACCCCCACATGCCACACAACTCGCATCGCTTCGGCACCTGCCGCATGTCCGCACGACATCTACCGAGGTGACATCTGATGAGCGTCACGAGCCTGCCCCCGAGCCTGATCTCCACCCTTCCGGGCGACTACTACACCGACCCGCAGATCTTCGCGCGGGAGCAGGAGCAGATCTTCGAGTCCATGTGGTTCTGCGTGAGCCGGGCGTCCGACCTCACCAAGCCGGGCAGCTTCCGCACCTACCAGGTCGGACGCGAGAGCGTCCTCGTCTCGCGCTCCCGCGACGGCTCCGTCCGGGCGTTCCTCAACATCTGCCGGCACCGCGGCGCCAAGCTGTGCACCGGGGAAGTGGGCGAGGTCAGGCGCAACTTCCAGTGCCCGTACCACGCCTGGACCTACGGCCTCGACGGCAAGCTGATCGCCGCACCGAACCTGACGTCGATGCCCGACATCGACCGGACCGCCTACGGCCTGGTCACCGTGCACGTCCGGGAATGGCTCGGATACGTGTGGGTGTGCCTCGCCGAGCAGCCGCCCTCCTTCGAGGACGAGGTGATCGGCGCGGTGACCGAGCGCCTGGGCGGCGCCGACGCCATCGAGAACTACGCGATCGAGGACCTCGACCTCGGCCGGCGCATCACGTACGACGTGAAGGCCAACTGGAAGCTCATCATCGAGAACTTCATGGAGTGCTACCACTGCGCCACCATCCACCCCGAACTCACCGAAGTCCTCCCGGAGTTCAAGGACGGCCTGGCGGCCCAGTACTTCGTCGGCCACGGCGCCGAGTTCGCCGAGGAGGCCAGGGGCTTCACGGTCGACGGATCCGAGGGCCTCGACCGCATCCCCTCCGTCGCGGACGACCAGGACCGGCGCTACTACGCGATCACCGTGCGACCCCAGGTGTTCGTCAACCTGGTCCCCGACCACGTCATCCTGCACCGGATGTACCCGATCGCCCACGACCGCACGATCGTCGAGTGCGACTGGCTGTACCTGCCGCACGTCGTCGACAGCGGCACGGACGTCGAGCGCTCCGTCGAACTGTTCCACCGCGTCAACCAGCAGGACTTCGACGCCTGTGAGCGCACCCAGCCCGCGATGAGCTCGCGCGCCTACGTCAAGGGCGGCGTCCTCGTCCCCAGCGAACACCACATCGGAGAGTTCCACGCCTGGCTCCAGGCCAGGCTCGGCACACAGCACGCCAACTGACCGTCCATTTGTTCCCCGGAGGTTCCCCATGATCCCGGTGTGCCGCATCGAAGACCTGCCCCCTGGCGAGTCCGTCCGCGTGACCGAGGGCGTGCCCGCGCCCGTGGCGGTGTTCAACGCGGACGGCACGGTGTACGCCATCGACGACACCTGCACCCACCAGGACGCCTCGCTCGCCGAGGGCTTCGTCGAGGGCTGCTTCGTCGAATGCCCCCTGCACGAGGCGTTCTTCGACCTGCGCGACGGCCGACCGACCTGCCCGCCCGCGAAGACCCCCGTCCGCACCCACACCGTCACCGTCGAAGACGGCCAGATCCTGCTGCACGTCACCGTTGGGGAGCCCGCATGAAGCACATCACTGTCGTCGGAGCCTCGCTCGCCGGCCTCAGCGCGGTCCGGTCGCTGCGCGCCGAGGGATACGACGGACGGATCACCGTCGTCGGCGAGGAACTGCACCAGCCCTACGACCGTCCACCCCTGTCCAAGGCCTTCCTCAAGGGCGACCTCGCGGCCGAGGACCTCGCGCTCGGCGACGCCGAGGAGTACGAGGCGCTCGCGGTCCACTGGGAGCTCGGCCGGCGCGCCGTGCACCTGGACTGCTCCACCGCCACCCTCACCCTCGCCGACGGGCACCGCATCGACACCGACGGCGTCGTGGTCGCCACCGGCTCCACCGCCCGTCGCCTGCCCGGCACGGAAGGACTGGCCGGCGTCCACACCCTGCGCACCCTCGACGACGCCCGCGGCCTGCGCGCCGACCTGACGAGCGGAGCACCGCGCATGGTCGTCATCGGCGCCGGCTTCATCGGCGCCGAAGTCGCCGCCACCGCCCACCACTTGGGCCTCGACGTCACCGTGGTCGAGGCGCTCGACACCCCGCTGGAGCGCCAACTCGGCGCCGAGATGGGCCACCTCTGCGCCTCGCTGCACACCGACCACGGCGTCCGCCTGCTGTGCGGCACCGGGGTGGCGGGCCTGACGAGCGGCGGCGGCCGGGTCACCGGCGTGCGGCTCACGGACGGGCGGCTGCTGCCCGCCGACATCGTGCTCGCCGGAGTGGGGGCCCGCCCGGTCGACGACTGGCTCGCCGACTCCGGCGTCTGGGTGGACAACGGCGTGGTGTGCGACGCCGGTGGCGCCTCCAGCATCCCCAACGTCGTCGCCGTCGGCGACGTCGCCCGCCGCCCGCACCCCTTCACCGGCCGCCACGACCGCATCGAGCACTGGTCGAACGCCACCGAGTCCGCGGCCACCGCCGCCCGCACCCTGCTCACCGGCCACTCCGCGACACCGCGGGCCACCCCGCCGTCCTTCTGGTCCGACCAGTACGACGTCCGTATCCAGCTCGCTGGCCGCGTGGGCCCGGGCGCCCGTCCCGAACTCGTCGAGGGCTCCTACGAGGGCCGGTCCTTCGCCGCCGTCTACCGGGAGGACGGGGCACCGACTGCGGTCCTCGCCATGAACCGGTCCAAGATCTTCAACCGCCTGCGCCGCACACTGATCCCCGCCGCGGAACGGGTCGCGCCCGCCGCCGTATGACCAGCCACCTCCCGAAGCCCGCCCCTTCCGTGCCGCGCCGCACCTCTGATATATCAATGTGTGGATGCGGTACGGTGAGGTCCGTCCGCGGACACGTCGAGGGAGGGCGAGATGGCCACTGTGCCTGCCGCCGGAGGCCGGGAGTCGGGAGCGACGCTGGCCGACCAGGCGTACCAGGAGATCACGGACCGCCTCGTCACCCTGCAGATCCGCCCCGGCGAGCCCGTCCACGACGCACGGCTCGCCGCCGAGCTGGGCCTCGGCCGTACCCCGGTCAGGGAGGCCCTCAAGCGCCTGGAGACCGAGCGGCTCGTCGTCGCCTACCCGCGGCGCGGCACGTTCGCCACCGAGGTGCAGATCGCCGACCTCGGGCACATCTCCGAGGTCCGCCAGGAACTGGAACCCCTCGCCGCCGCCCGCGCGAGCAAGCGCGCCACGGCTGCGGACCGGGAGCGGCTCGGCGTACTGCTGACCCGCGTCGAGGAGGAGTCGCGGGCCGCGTCGGCACACGGCGACATCGGCCTGCTCCGCCTCGACATGGCGGTGCACCGCGCCGTCTACGCGCTCACGTACAACCCGTACCTCGAAGCCACCCTGGTCAACTACGACAACCTCGCCACCCGGATCTGGTGCCTGTTCATCGACCGCCTGGCCGGTCTCGAACAGCACGTCCACGAACACGGCCAGCTGCTGCGGGCCGTCATCGAGGGCGACGAGGCCAAGGCGGCGGCCGTGTCCGCCGAGCACGTGGACAACTTCGAGCGGGCCATCCGCTCGATCATCTGACACCGCTGGACCATCTGGCACTGTTCGACCATCTGGCACCGCTGGACCATCTGGCACTGTTCGACCATCTGGCACCGCTGGACCATCTGGCACCGCTCGATGATCTGGCGCTGCTCGACCACCTGACGTCGCTCGACGGTCCGAGTCCGCTCGGTCACCCCCTGTCCGCTCGATCGGCCGAGCCGGCTCGACACCCCTCGACCACCCGTGACACCGGGCGCACCGACGCCCGGCGGTCCGGCGCGACCCACGCCGCCCACCCCACCACCACCGGCCCTTGCGCCGCCGTCCCCCGGTACCACCGCACAGCCTCCCGCCCGGACCCTCGTGCACCCTTGAACTCCCGGAGGAACCCCATGACTTCGCAGCCCAAGGTGGTCATCATCGGAGCCGGCATCGTCGGCTGCTCCCTCAGCGACGAACTGACCGCGCTCGGCTGGACCGACGTGACGGTCCTGGAACAGGGCCCCCTGTTCGCCACCGGCGGCTCCAGCTCCCACGCGCCCGGCCTCGTCTTCCAGACCAGCCCGTCGAAGACGATGACCGAGTTCGCCCGCTACACCGTCGAGAAGACCTCCGCCCTAGACCTCGACGGCGACTGGTGCTACCGGCAGGTCGGCGGCCTCGAAATCGCCACGAGCCCCGAGCGCCTCGCCGAACTGGAGCGCCGCCACGGCTGGCTCACCTCCTGGGGCGTGGAGAGCCACCTGCTCAGCCCGCAGGAGTCCGCGAAACTCCACCCGCTGCTCGACCCCGACGCCATCCTCGGCGGCTACCACATCCCCACCGACGGCCTCGCCAAGGCGCTGCGCATCGGTGAGGCACAGGCCCGCCGCGCCATCGCCCGCGGCGCCACCTTCCTCGGCCACCACACCGTCACCGACATCGAGACATCGGGCGGCGCGGTGCACGCCGTCGTCACCGACCGCGGCACCTTCCCCGCGGACATCGTGGTGTCCTGCGCCGGATTCTGGGGCCCGCGCATCGGCCGGATGGTCGGCCAGGACGTACCGCTCGTCCCGATGGGCCACCAGTACGCCACCACCACGGCGCTCACCGAACTCACGGGCCGCAACAGCGAATCGGCCGAGGCCAACCTGCCGATCCTGCGCAACCAGGACGCCGGCCTCTACTACCGCGAACTCGTCGACCGCATCGGCATCGGCTCCTACGCCCACCGCCCCATGCCCCTGTCGCCCGACGACGTCGCCCACCCCGCCGACAGCCCCGACCAGCCCTCCAAACTCGACTTCACCAAGGCCGACTTCAAGGGCGCCTGGACCGACAGCCGCAGGCTGCTGCCCGCCCTGAACGACGCGGAGATAGCCGACGGCTTCAACGGCGTGTTCTCCTTCACCGTCGACGGCATGCCCCTGATCGGCGAGTCCCCGACCGTGTCCGGCTTCTGGCTCGCCGAAGCGGTCTGGGTCACCCACTCCGCGGGCGTCGCCAGGGCCGTCGCCAAGTGGATGGTCGAGGGCAGGCCCGGCATCGACGTCCACGGCTGCGACATCAACCGCTTCGAGGACGTCCAGCTCGCCCCCGCTTACGTCCACGAACGCAGCTGCCAGGCGTTCGCCGAGGTCTACGACATCATCCACCCGCTCCAGCCCCCGGCCCGGCCGCGCCCGCTGCGCGTCAGCCCCTTCCACACCCGCCAGCGGGAACTGGGCGCCGTATTCCTTGAAGGCGGCGGCTGGGAGCGCCCGCACTGGTACGAGGCCAACGCCGACCTGCCCGAAGTCGCCGGCATCGGCGGACGCAACGACTGGGCGGGCCGCTTCTGGTCGCCGATCGCCGGAGCCGAGGCACTGGTCACCCGCGAGCGCGTGGCGATGTACGACATGACACCCCTCAAGCGCCTGGAGGTCACCGGCCCGCAGGCCCTCGCCTTCCTTCAGGGCCTCACCACGAACCAGCTGGACAAGCCGGTCGGCGCGGTCACGTACACGCTGCTGCTCGACGAGGCCGGGGGAGTGCTCAGCGACCTCACCGTGGCCCGGCTCGCCGAGGACCGGTTCCAGGTCGGCGCCAACAGCAACCTCGACCTCACCTGGCTCCGCCGCCACCTGCCCGCCGACGGCACCGTCCAGGTCCGGGACATCACAGCGGGCACCTGCTGCATCGGTGTGTGGGGCCCGCGCGCCCGCGACCTCGTACAACCCCTCACCGAGGCCGACTTCTCGCACGAGGGCTTCGGCTACTTCAAGGCGAAGCAGGCCTTCATCGGCGACGTCCCGGTGACCGCCATGCGCCTGTCCTACGTCGGCGAACTCGGCTGGGAGCTGTACACCACCGCCGACCTCGGCCTGCGCCTGTGGGACACCCTCTGGCAGGCCGGACAGGACCACGGAGTGATCGCCGCGGGCCGCAGCGCCTTCAACTCCCTGCGCCTGGAGAAGGGGTACCGCGCCTGGGGTCACGACATGACCAGCGAGCACAACCCGTACGAGGCCGGGGTCGGCTTCGCCGTACGCAAGAAGAAGGGCGACTACCCGGGCCTCCACGCGATCCGCGACGTCACCAAGGACACCGTGGACCGCCGACTCACGGCCCTCCTCATCGAGGACGACCGCTCGGTCGTCATGGGCCACGAACCGGTCTTCGTGAACGGGGAGGCGTGCGGCTATGTCACCAGTGCCGCGTACGGCTACACCCTCGGCCGCCCCATCGCCTATGCCTGGCTCCCCGCCGAACACACCGAACCCGGCACCCGCGTCGAGATCGGCTACTTCGGCGAGCGCGTGTCGGCGGTCACGGCGGCCGAGCCGCTCCTCGACCCGGAGATGACACGTATCCGCAGGTGACGCATCCGGCGGTGCCCGGTACGGGGAAGTCCCGGTGAGTGTCGACCGGACCAATCCAAAAGCCCACGGGGTCCGGATTACGCCTTGACAATCCCCGACCACGGAGGGCCCCGTGAAAGAAGCCGTACACATCGGCAGAAACCCGTCCACTGAACCGGATCTGCAGGAACTGGTGGGACGCGTCGCGCTCGGCGACGAGGAAGCATTCGCCTCGGTGTACGACATGGTGATGGGCCCCGTCCTCGGTACCGTGCGCGCCGTCCTGCGCGATCTGGCCCAGTCGGAGGAGGTGGCCCAGGAGATTCTCGTGGAGGTCTGGCGCACCGCTCCGCGCTACCGCACCGACCGAGGCACCGCCATCAACTGGATCCTGACCCTGGCGCACCGTCGGGCGATCGACCGGGTGCGTTCCGTGGAGGCCGCAGCGGCCCGTGACCACAAGGCCGCGCTCCTCGACCGCACACCCGCGTTCGACGAGGTGACCGAGCAGGTGGAGGCGCGCCTCGAACGGGAACAGGTGCGCCGCTGTCTGCGCACCTTGACCGAGATCCAGCATCAGGCCGTCACGCTCGCCTACTACCGCGGGCTGACGTACCGCGAGGTCGCCGAGGCCCTGACCCTGCCCCTCGGCACGGTGAAGACACGGCTGCGCGACGGACTCATCCGGCTCCGGGACTGCCTGGGGGTGACCGCGTGACCATCGCCGAACTGCACACCCTGACCGGTGCGTACGCCCTCGACGCGCTGTCAGACGAGGACCGGACCGACTTCGAGCGGCATCTGCGGGACTGTGAGGCCTGCGCACAGGAGAGCGCCGAACTGGGCGCGACGGCAGCCCGGTTGGGCCTTGCCGCGACCGTCACACCCCGCCCCGAGATCCGTGACCGGGTGCTGCGTCGCATCACCACGGTCCGGCAGGACTCGCCCGGCGAGCCGGGCCTGTCGCGGGGCAACCGAACCGCGGCCGCACGGCGGCGTCTGCTGTCGCGGTGGGCGCTCGCCGCCTGCTTCGCGGCCGCGGCCGTACTGGGCGGCACCACCGTCTGGCAGCACCAGCGTGCCCAGGACGCCCGGGAGCAGGCCCGGCAGGCGGAAGCGGGCAACGACCGGATCGCCGCGGTGCTCGCCGCGCCGGACGCCAAGACCGACTCGGCGCAGCTGGGCGACGGCGCCAGTGGCACCGTCGTCGTCTCCAAGAGCCAGAACCACGCCGTGTTCATCGCCTCCGGGATGGCACATCCGCCGCGCGGCAAGGTCTACCAACTCTGGTTCGACGACGGCGGAGCGATGCGCTCGGCGGGGCTCATGAACAGCGACCGCAGCGACCAGGCGGTGCTGCTGCACGGTGGCATCGACGGGGCGTCGGGCATGGGCATCACCGTCGAGCCCGCCGGCGGCTCGGACCGGCCCACCTCCGACCCGGTGGCGCTGATGCCCCTGCCCGCCTGAGCGGTACCGGGCAGGCAGAGTGTGGAGGCCCCGCATCGGCTGGACGGGGCCTCCACACACTTCAACGGCGTGGTGGCAGCGGAAAGAAACCGCTGGTACGCGCCGCGTACTCGGCATAGCCGGGACGCCCGGCCATGTGCTGCTCCAGCAGCCTTTTCCCACTGCCCTTGGTGAGCAGCAGGCTCATCACCAGCGGCGAGACGACCGAGACGGCCGCCGCGGTGAGCGAATCGCACGTGATCAGGAACAGGCCCCACCAGACGCAGAAGTCCCCGAAGTAGTTCGGGTGACGCGTCCAGCTCCACAGCCCCCGGTCCATGATCCTGCCCTTGGACGCCGGGTCCGCCTTGAACCGGTCGAGCTGCGCGTCCCCCACCGCCTCGAAGAACACACCGACGGCCCACAGCGCGGTGCCGACCAGGGCGACGGCGCTCATCGGTCCCGGCACGTACTGCGCGGCCTGGACCGGCAGGGACACGAGCCAGACGAGGGCGCCCTGAAGCAGGTACACCATGCGCAGCGCGTACAGGTTCCGGTTGCCGGGCGCCTTGGCCAGCATCCGCTCGTAGCGCGGGTCCTCGCCGTGCCCGCGCCCGCGCCGGGCGATGTGCCCGGCGAGCCGCAGCCCCCAGACCACCGTCAGTACGGTGACCAGGACCCGCCGCGCCGGATCGCCCGTGCCCGCCGACGCCGGCAGGGTCACCAGGGCGACCGCCGAGAATCCGAGCCCCCACGCCACGTCGACGATCCGGTGCATGCCCTTGCGGACGGCCACGGCGAAGGTGACCAGCATGACGGCGAACGCGGCGGCGGCCGACCACACCAGACCGACCCCGAAGTCGCCCCAGGGGAAGCCGTTCACAGCGCGTCCAGACCGAGGTACCAGTCCCGCGGCGTCGCGGGCGCACCGCTGCGCCCGGAATCCGTCGGGCGGACGGCGAGGATCTGGTCGACGCCCATGCGCCGCTCCTCGAAGGCGAGCGCACCGCCGACCAGGTACAGGCGCCACACGCGGGCCGTCTCCTCACCGACGAGTTTCACGAAATCGGGCCAGCGTTCCTCCAGCGTGCGGTGCCAGGCGTCGACAGTGCGCACATAGTGCTCGCGCAGCGACTCCACCGACCGCACCTCGAGTCCGGCCCCCTCCAGCAGGCCGACGGAGTCGCCCAGCGGACGCATGTGCATGTCGGGCGCGATGTACGCCTCGATGAACGCGCCACCGCCCGGAGCCACCGTGCCGCGTGACATCTGCTGGACCATGACACGGCCGGCCGGGCGGACCATCCGGTGCAGCGCGGCGGCGAACGCCGGGTACTCCGCGTCTCCGACGTGCTCGCCCATCTCGACGGTGGCGACCGCGTCGTAGTCACCGCCGCTGATGTCCCGGTAGTCCTGGCACACCACGTCCACCCGGTCCCCGAGACCCCGCTCGCGCACCTGCTCGCGAACGTGGGCCGCCTGCTCACGGGCCAGCGTGACCGCGGTGACCTGCGCCTTGTGGCGTTCGGCCGCGTACAGCGTCAGCGAGCCCCAGCCACAGCCGATGTCGAGCAGCCGGGATCCCGGTTCCAGAGCGAGCTTGCGGCAGATGAGTTCCAGCTTCGCGCGCTGGGCGTCCGCCGGGGTGAACTCGGGTGCCTCGCTCGCCCAGTAGCCGCATGAGTACGCCATCGTCTCGTCGAGGAGCAGCTGGTAGAAGGCGTTGGACAGGTCGTAGTGGTGGCTGATGGCGGCCCGGTCGCGGGATTTGCTGTGCAGCGCTCCGCGCAGCCGGGCCTGAGAGGCGGGCGGTGCCGGGGGAGGGCCCACGACGCCGAGCCGGGCGGCGGTGCCGGCCGCGCGCGCCCGGTCGGCGAGGGACAGGTTGGGTGCGTGCAGGCCGCGCTCGCGGGCGGCCGACCACATGGCGCGCAGCCCGGCCGCCAGGTCGCCCTCGACGTCTATCTCTCCGGTGACGTAGGCCTGGGCGAGTCCCAACTCGCCCGGCTGCCACAGGAGTCGCCGCAGCGCGCGGCGGGAGCGGACGACGACCACGGGCCCGTCGGCCGGGCCCGTCTCGGCGCCGTCCCAGGTGCGCAGGCGTACCGGGAGTGGTCCGCCGAGCGCGGTCTCGGCGAGTTCGGCGAGGCGGTGGGCGGCACCGGTCATCGGTTGGTCTCCTTGGTGAGCAGGTACTGCTGTACGTCGAGGTATCCGGAGCGGAATCCGGCCTCGGAGTAGGCGAGATAGAAGGTCCACATGCGGCGGAACGTCGCGTCGAAGCCGAGTGCGTCGACCTCGTCGGCGCGCTCGGTGAATCGTTCCCGCCACAGCCGCAGCGTCTCCGCGTAGTGGGCGCCGTAGCCGTCGCGGCGGGCGATCGTCAGGCCGGTGTGGTCGCGTACGGTCTCGGCGACCGCCTCGACAGACGGCAGCAGGCCGCCGGGGAAGATGTACTTCTGGATCCAGGTGTACGTGGCCCGGCTGGCCAGCATCCGGTCGTGCGGCATGGTGATGGCCTGCAGCGCGGCCCGGCCGCCCGGCGCGAGGCGTTCGTCGAGGGTGCGGAAGTAGGTGGGCCAGAACTCGGCCCCGACCGCCTCGATCATCTCGACGCTGACGACCGCGTCGTACGTGCCCCGGGCCTCGCGGTAGTCGCACAGTTCCACGTCGACGCGGTCGGTGAGTCCGGCCGCCGCGATCCGTTCGAGCGCGAGGTCGCGCTGTTCGGCGGAGAGGGTCAGCGAGGTGACATGGGCGCCGCGCGCGGCGGCACGTATCGCGAGTTCGCCCCAGCCGGTGCCGATCTCCAGCACCGTGCTTCCGTCCCGCACTTCGGCGAGGTCGAGCAGCCGGTCGATCTTGCGGCGCTGGGCGTCGGCCATCAGGTCCCAGTGCGCGGGCAGGCCCCGGAAGACGGCCGAGGAGTAGCTGAGGGTCTCGTCGAGGAAGAGCGCGAACAGGTCGTTCGACAGGTCGTAGTGGTGGCTGATGTTGTTCCGGGAACCGGTCGGGGTGTTGCGCCGCGCCGACGGCTGACGCTGCGCCCACAGGCCGCGCAGCCGCTGAAGGGGAGCGGGCACCAGGTCGGCGGCGTGCGCGGCGAGCACGGTCAGGGCGGCCACCGGATCGGGGGCGTCCCACTCGCCGGCCATGTACGACTCGCCGAACCCGATCAGGCCGTGCCGGCCGATGCGGGCGTGGAAGGCGTCGGGCCGGTGGATGTGCAGAACCGGGCCGCCCTTGCCCAGTTCGGTGCCGTCGGCGAACCGTACGCGCAGCGGCAGTTGGCGCAGGGCGTGCCGGACGACGGCCGCGGCGACGGCGGTCCTGGCCGCGGAGGCGGCGGGCGGGGCGGCGACGTCGGGCCAGCGGGCCGGGTCCACGGGGGCGGGGGCGGCCTGGCATGCCGAGACGGGGCGGGGGTCGCCGGTTCTCATGACTCGTACTCCGGGGTGCTCTGTTCGGTGCTGTGATCGAGGCGGTGGTCAGTGCGGTCGGGGCGGGGCTGCACGGGCAGACCCCGCAGGTACAGGCGGATGCCGTGTACGCGGATGGCCACGGACACGGCGAGGGTGGACCACGGTCTGCGCAGGGCCAGGCCGAGCAGGGTCCGCGTACGTACTTCGTGTCGGGAGCCCCGAACGGTTGCGGTGAAGGGCCGCCCGCCGTCCCGCTCCAGTTGCACGGTGAGGTCGACCCGGTCCGCCGGGGCGGGCAGCCGCATGCGGTACCGGCCGTCGACCGGGAAGAACGGCGAGACGTAGAACTCCTTGTCGGTCGACGCCCGTCCCGCGGCGTCGGGGCGCAGCAGGTAACTGTGGCGCCCGCCATAGGTGTTGTGGACCTCGGCGACCACACAGCGCGGTGCGCCGTCGGGGCCGTGGCACCAGTAGAGAGTGAGCGGGTTGAACACATAGCCGAAGACGCGCGCGTGGGTGAGCATCGCGACGCGGCCGCCCTGGAGGTCGATGCCGTGTTCGGCGAGGAAGGCGTCGAGGCCGGCGCGGATCGAGGGGCGGTCGCCGTCGAAGTGGTCACGGGCGTCGAAGCCCGCCAAGGGGCGCAGCGCCACGGGGAGTTCCGGAGGGCTATCGGGGTCGATGAGCCACATGTACGTGCGATGCCGCAGGCCGTACCGCTGCGGCGCGGTCCGTACGTGCCCGACCGTGACGCGGTACAGGGCCGGGGTCCCGCTCACCATCGCACTCCCAGGGCCGCGGCGGCCGCGACGCCGGAGCGGCAGCCGTCCTCGTGGAAGCCCCACCCGTGATAGGCCCCGGCGAACGCGGTGGTGGAGGTGTTCAGTTCGGGCAGCCGCTGCTGGGCGGCCACCGACTCCGGGGTGTAGACGGGGTGCTCGTAGACCATGCGGGCCCGCACCCGGGCCGGGTCGACGCGGTCCTCGCCGCCGAGCGTCACCACGTACGTCTCCGGGGACTCCAGGCGCTGGAGGCGGTTCATGTCGTAGCTGACGCGCACCCGGTCGGCGCCCGCCGTGCAGGACGGCATCAGATAGTTCCAGGAGGCGCGGGCACCCCCGGCGCGCGGCAGCAGACTGGTGTCGGTGTGCAGGAGCGTGGCGTTGCGGGAGTACTGGAACGCGCCCAGCACCTCCTTCTCCGGCACGGTGGCGTCGGCCAGCAGCCGCAGCGCCTGGTCCGGGTGGGTGGCCACGACCACCGAGTCGTACGCGCGCGTGAAGCCGTCGTCGGCGGTGAGGGTCACGCCGTCCGGATGCCGGTGCACGGCGCGGACCGGGGTGGCGTGGTGCACCGCGTGCACGCCCCGGGCCACCCGGTCGACGTAGCTGCGGGAGCCGCCGGTCACCGTGCGCCACGTGGGTGAGCCGCCCACCGAGAGCATCCGGTGGTGCTCCAGGAACCGGAACAGGTAGGCGGCCGGGTAGCGCTGCGCCGTGGCCGCGTCGCAGGACCACACGGCCGACACGAGCGGCGTCATGAAGTGCGTACGGAAGTAGGGGGAGAAGCCTTCGCGGTCCAGGAACTCGCCCAGTGTGAGCTCCTGTTCGGCCTCCCGCGAGAGGTGACGTCGTGCGGCCCGGTGGAAGGCGGGCACCTGCGCGAGAAGGCGCAGGAAGTCGGGGCGCAGGGCGTTGCGGGGGCGGGCGAACAGGCCCGCGGGTCCGCGGGCACCCGCGTATTCGAGGCCGCAGCCCTCGCACCGCACCGACATGCTCATCTCCGACTCCTGCGTGGCGACGCCGAGCTCGTCGAAGAGCCGCAGGAGATTCGGGTAGGTGTGCCGGTTGTGGACGATGAACCCCGAGTCGACCTGGTGGTGCGCCCCGTCGGGGGCGGTCAGGTCGTGGGTGTGGGCGTGCCCGCCGAGCCGGTCGTCGGCCTCGTACAGGGTGACGTGGTGTGTGCGGGCGAGGATGTGAGCGGCGGTGAGCCCGGCCACGCCGCTGCCTATGACGGCAGTGCGCGGTCGGCCTTCGCCGCCGCTCGGGACCCCCGTCCCTCCGGCCGCCCTCTCGGTGCCCCCCGGCGCCGTCGACATTCCCTCTCCTCTCACCCGCTGCGAACGCTGTCTCACGGGTAATCCGGAGCGGGCCGGGGAGCGGATTGGAGAGAGTTGATCTTTTTCCGGGCCGGGGCGGACCCGCCGTGTCCGCTGTTCCGGCGGGCCCGAACTCCGAGGTCAGCTCTTGGGCATCAGGACGT
>NZ_JBUEGE010000004.1:0-500729 GCF_054963755.1 Streptomyces sp. EDA2-14 | reverse complement strand
TTAACTGGGCGGCTGTATTGCTGCCAGCTGTACTGGCCCACGCCTGCTGTACTGCTCGGCTGAAACGCCCTCTCGCAGGCAGCATATGCGCCTTGTGCGGACTCTTCCGGTCGGGGCGGCCCGCGCTCCGAAGAAAAGGTTACTCGCCAGTACACCCGGCTTATGCCCACTAAGCAAGCGCTTTGAACTGTGACCTTCCCAACGCTCTGTAATCACGCGACCCAGGAACTCTCAGTCGCGCAGCCCGTTGAAGCGGCCCTGGTGGTACAGCAGCGGGCGGCCGGCGCCCGCCGGGTCGCCGTGGAGCGCCTCCGCGAGCACGATCTGGTGGTCCCCCGCGGGAACCCGCGCGATGACCTTGCAGACCAGCCAGGCGAGCACGCCGTCGAGGATCGGTACGCCCTCCGGGCCCTCGAACCAGCGGGTGGGCGCGCCGAAGCGGTCGGCGCCGCTCTTCGCGAACGTCGCGGCGAGGTCGGCCTGGTGCTCGCCGAGTATGTGCACGCCGACGTGCTCGGCCTCGGCGACGGTCGGCCAGCTCGACGAGCCGAGGCCGATACCGAACGAGATCACCGGGGGCCGTGCGGAGACTGAGGTGAGGGAGGTGGCGGTGAAGCCGACCGGGGCCGCACCGGGCGCGGTGACCACCGCCACTCCCGCCGCGTGCTGTCGGAAGACGGAGCGGAACAGATCGGGGGTGACTGCCTGGGCGGTGCGCAGATCGGGTGTGGCCGTCATGGAGTTGTCCTTCTGGCAGGAGGGTTCGAGCGGGGGTCCGTGGCTGCGTCAGACACGCGGACAGCGGGCGCTCGAACAGCGAGCCAGGTCCACGTGGACCCGCTCGACGAGAAGGAGTTCCGGAGGCATAAGGTCACCCTGACGATACGTGGCGCGTGCAGTCAAGTGCGTTCCGTCATCTGGGAGATGCGTCACGCCCCCCCGCGTCTCAGACGGCTTCGCCCAGCGCGGCGATCACGTCCGCCTTGCGCGGCTGGCCCGCCGCCCGGCGCACCTCGCGGCCGCGCGCGTCCAGGACGAGCACGGTCGGGGTCTTGAGGACCCCGGCGTCGCGCACGAGGTCGAGCCGGGCCTCGGCGTCGATCTCCACATGCGAGACGCCCGGCACCATCGCGGCGACCTCGTCGAGGACCCGGCGGGTGGCCCGGCAGGGGGCACAGAACGCGCTGGAGAACTGCACGAGCGTGGCCCGGTCCCCCAGCTCCTCGCCCAACTGCGCGGCGTCCCACGTCCGTTCACCGACCGACACCCTGCTCCTCCTTTGCTCCGCACCCTTGTGTGCAGCGATTTCCGGCCGTTCGCGTATTCCCGGCACGTGACAAGGATCTCGTACGACCACGGAACCAGGACTGGCCACCCGGCCGTTGATGGGGCACGATCTGCGCAAGCCGGAAAACCTACGGCCGCGTAACTTACTGAAGGGCCAACCCCCTCCATGGCAGAGCTCGTCTACCCTCCGGTCATCGGCGCCGCCCGCACGATGTTCAAGGCGCTCGACCTGAAGATCGACTGCAAGGGCTCGGAGAACATTCCGCGTACCGGCGGAGCAGTCCTGGTCAGCAACCACATCAGCTACCTGGACTTCATCTTCGACGGCCTGGCGGCCCTGCCGCAGAAGCGTCTCGTCCGCTTCATGGCCAAGGAGTCGGTCTTCCGGCACAAGATCTCCGGCCCGCTCATGCGCGGCATGAAGCACATCCCCGTGGACCGCTCCCAGGGTGAGCACGCGTACCAGCACGCGCTGCGGTCGCTGCGCTCCGGCGAGATCATCGGCGTCTTCCCGGAGGCGACGATCTCGGAGTCGTTCACGCTCAAGAGCTTCAAGACGGGTGCCGTGCGCCTGGCCCAGGAGGCCGGAGTGCCGATGATCCCGATGGCACTGTGGGGCACGCAGCGGCTGTGGACCAAGGGGCGCCCGCGCAACTTCAAGCGCCAGCACATCCCGATCACGGTCCGCGTCGGCGAGGCCATGGAGGCGCCGAGCGACCAGTACGCGGGAGCGATCACGCGCCGCCTGCGGACCCGCATGCAGGAGCTGCTGGAGGCCGCACAGCGCGCCTACCCGGTCCGCCCCAAGGGGCCCGACGACACGTGGTGGATGCCGGCGCACCTCGGCGGCACGGCCCCGACCCCCGAAGAGGTCAAGGCCGCCGAGGCCTGAGTCACGCCGGGAGCGCGTCCGGAAGGTGCTCCCACAAGTACGGACGGTCCGGCGCGCCGCGCAGCGCGTCGAGCACCGCCGGGTGCGGCGCGTCGTGGAGCGCCGGGTAGTCCACCTCCCCCGCCGCCGCGTCGGGGACCCACGCCAGCCGCTCACCCTCCAGCGAGAACTGGGCGTCGACGCCCGGCTTGTTCCCCCGGCAGTCCTGCCGGTGCCACGCGCCGCGCAGCCGCACCGCCACCAGGCCGTGCACGCACCAGCCCGCACCCACGTCGTGCGTCAGCCGCTGATAGCAGAGCGCCGTCGGGATGTCCTCGGCGCGCAGCAGCGCGGCCAGCGCGTGCGCCTTCGCGTGGCAGATCCCGGTGCCCTTCTCCAGGACGTCCGACGCCCGCCAGGTGACGCGGAGATCCCCGCTGTCGGCGGAGTGCGGGACGGTGTCCCGCACGTACTCATAGGCGGCTTGAGCGTATGCATATGAATCGGTGACGTCCCGCGCGAGGCGCGCCGACGTCTCGCGCACGAGCGGATGATGATGGTCGATGACGTCGTCGGCCGCCAGATAGCTGGACAAATCAGGGTTCTGCTGGATCAGCTGCATGGCACGCGAGCATAGAAACGCGGCCGACCACCCGTCAATGGATTTACGGTCGACCGCATACCTATGCGTTTTCGGTGGCTACCGCGCCATCTCCTCCTTGAGGGCCGCCACGAAGGAGTCGACGTCCTCCTCGCGCGTGTCGAAGGCGCACATCCAGCGCACATCGCCGGCCGCCTCGTCCCAGAAGTAGAAGCGGTACTTCTTCATCAGACGTTCGGAGACGTCGTGCGGGAGGCGGGCGAAGACGCCGTTGGCCTGCACCGGGTAGAGGATCTCGACGCCGTCGACGGCGCGGGCGCCCTCGGCGAGGCGCTGGGCCATCTCGTTCGCGTGCCGGGCGTTGCGCAGCCACAGGTCCTTGGCGAACAGCGCCTCCAACTGCACCGAGATGAAGCGCATCTTGGAGTGCAGCTGCATGGACAGCTTGCGCAGGTGCTTCATGTGGCGCACCGCGTCCTGGTTGAGGACGACGACGGCCTCGCCGAACAGCGCGCCGTTCTTGGTGCCGCCGAGCGACAGGATGTCGACGCCGACCGCGTTCGTGAACGTCCGCATGGGGACGTCCAGGGACGCGGCGGCGTTGGATATCCGGGAGCCGTCGAGGTGCACGGTCATGCCGCGCTCGTGGGCGTGCTCGCAGATCGCGCGGATCTCGTCGGGCGTGTAGAGCGTGCCGAGTTCGGTGGACTGCGTGATCGAGACGACCTGCGGCATCGCCCGGTGCTCGTCGTCCCAGCCGTAGGCCTGCTGGTCGATCAGCTCGGGGGTGAGCTTACCGTCCGGGGTCGGCACGGTGAGCAGCTTCAGGCCGCCCATCCGCTCCGGGGCGCCGCCCTCGTCCACGTGGATGTGGGCGGACTCGGCGCAGATCACCGCGCCCCAGCGGTCGGTGACCGCCTGGAGCGCGACGACGTTGGCGCCCGTGCCGTTGAACACCGGGAACGCCTCGGCGGTCGGGCCGAAGTGGCTGCGGATGATCGCCTGGAGATGGTCCGTGTACTCGTCCCCGCCGTACGCGACCTGGTGCCCGCCGTTGGCGAGGGCGAGCGCCGCCATCACCTCGGGGTGGCCCCCGGCGTAGTTGTCGCTCGCGAACCCCTGGTTCTCGGGGTCGTGATGCCGGTGGGCATCGGTCTTCGGCGGATTCACGGCTTCTCGGTCAGCCACAGACGGGTCCCGTTCAGTTCGGCGGCGGGCCGCTCCCAGACGCCGGTGATGGCCTCGGCCAGCTCCGTGACGTCCGTGAAGCCCGCGAACTTCGCGTTGGGGCGTTCGGCGCGCATCGCGTCGTGCACCAGCGCCTTGACCACCAGGATCGCAGCCGCCTGCCGCGGTCCCGCCTCGCCCCCCGCCTTGCGGAAGGCGTCGCCGAGCGCGAGCGTCCACGCCTCGGCGGCCGCCTTGGAGGCGGCGTACGCCGCGTTGCCCGCGGTGGGCTTGGAGGCGCCGGCGGCGCTGATGAGCAGGTAGCGACCGCGGTCGCTGCGGGACAGTCCGTCGTGGAACGCGAGGGACGTGTGCTGCACCGTGCGGATCAGGAGCTTTTCGAGCAGGTCCCAGTCGGCGAGGTCGGTGTCGGCGAAGGTCGCGCCGCCGCGCCAGCCGCCCACCAGGTGCACGAGGCCGTCGACGCGGCCGAAGTCCTTCTCGATGCGGCCCGCCCAGTCGCGGGTGGCGTGCAGGTCGAGCAGGTCGACGTTGTCGCCGATGACGGTGGCGCCGCCGTGCGCGTAGCGCGCCTCGTCGACGGCCGCCACCAGGCGCTCGGCGTCGGCGTCGGCCCCGATGACGGTGGCGCCGGCCTCCGCGAGCCGCTTGAGGGTGGCCTTTCCGGCGGGGCCCGCGGCTCCGGCGACCGCGATCACCGCACCGTCCAGCGTGTCCCCGGTCCCGTTGGCGTCGGTCATGACAGTCGCCTCCTGCTGTTCGCGATGGCTCACGCGGCCACCTGCTCGGCACGCTCCGCGGTGATCCCCTTCGTAGAAGCGATCACAGTCTTCAGCTTCTTCGAAAGCGCCTCATAAAACATGCTGAGCGGAAACTCGTCGGGAAGCACCTCGTCCACGAGTTTGCGCGGCGGCAGGGACGTGTCCAGGGCGTCAGGGCCCTTCGCCCAGCGGGAGCCGGGGTGCGGCGACAGGTACGTGGACACCAGGTCGTACGCGGCGAACCAGTGCACCAGCTTCGGGCGGTCGATGCCGTCCCGGTACAGCTGCTCGATCTCGCCGCACAGCTGGTTGGTCACCTCGGGGGCGCGCTTCCAGTCGATGTGCAGCTTGTTGTCGGTCCAGCGGACCACGTCGTGCTTGTGCAGGTACGCGAAGAGGAGCTGGCCGCCCAGACCGTCGTAGTTCTTGACGCGGTCGCCGGTGACCGGGAAGCGGAACATCCGGTCGAAGAGGACGGCGTACTGCACGTCGCGCGCCTGCGGGACGCCTTCGGCCTCCAGCTTCACGGCCTCCTTGAAGGCGGTGAGGTCGCAGCGCAGCTCTTCGAGGCCGTACATCCAGAACGGCTGCCGCTGCTTGATCATGAACGGGTCGAAGGGCAGGTCGCCGTGGCTGTGGGTGCGGTCGTGGACCATGTCCCACAGTACGAACGCCTGCTGGCAGCGCTCCTGGTCGGCGACCATCGCCTCGATGTCCGCGGGCAGTTCGACCCCGAGGATGTCGACGGCGGCCTCGGTGACGCGGCGGAAGCGGGCCGCCTCGCGGTCGCAGAAGATGCCGCCCCAGGAGAAGCGCTCGGGCGCCTCGCGCACGGCGATCGTCTCCGGGAACAGCACCGCCGAGTTCGTGTCGTAGCCGGAGGTGAAGCCCTCGAAGGTAATGCCGCAGAACAGCGGGTTGTCGTACCGGGTCGCCTCCAGCTCGGCGAGCCAGTCCGGCCAGACCATGCGCAGGACGACGGCTTCCAGATTGCGGTCCGGGTTGCCGTTCTGCGTGTACATCGGGAAGACCACCAGGTGCTGGAGGCCGTCCCGGCGCTGCGCGGCGGGCTGGAAGGCGAGCAGCGAGTCCAGGAAGTCCGGGACCCGGAAGCCCTCCTCGGCCCAGCGGCGCAGGTCGTGCACGAGCGCCTCGTGGTACGCGGCGTCGTGCGGCAGCAGCGGGGCGAGCTCCTCGACCGCGGATATGACCCGGTTCAGGATCCGCTCGGCGTCGGCCTTCGCGGGGGCACCTTCGGCCTCGAAGTCGATCGAGCCGTCCTTGCCCTGCAGGGGCCTGAACTCCTCCACGGCGTCCTTGAGCAAGGGCCAGGCCGGGTGTTCCACCACCCTGGGTCCGACCACCTGGACCGGAGAATCCGTCCCCTCCGCGCCAGCCTGCACAAGAATTTCCGTCATGTCCCAACCTCCACGGGAGAACCTCGCGTAAGGACACCGTATGCACGCGAGGTTCTCGACCACAAGGGGGACCTCGGGAAATTATCCTGCGCCACCCCCTTGATCACCGCTGTTTTTCCTGTGGTGGGCGGTGTCGGCGATCGCCTCTACCGCGCCGGCCAGGGCCTGCCGGGCGTCGTCCAGGAGCTCGGGAAACCCGAAGAACCCGTGGAACATCCCCGGGAAGTGCCCCTCCGTGACGGGGACCCCTGCGTCCCGCAGGGCCTTTCCGTACGCCCGCCCCTCGTCGCACAGCGGATCGCAGCCGGCGGTGACGATGTGCGCGGCGGGCAGTCCGGCGAGGTCCTCGGCAAGGAGGGGCGATACGCGGGGGTGGGCGGGGTCGCCGTCGGCCCCGAGGTACTGCTCGCGGAACCAGGCGCAGTGCGCCGCGGTCAGGAAGTAGCCCTCGGAGTTGGCGTCGAAGGAGCCGGACTTCTGGCGGGCGTCGGTGGCCGGGTACACGAGGATCTGCCGGGCGACGGCGGGGCCGCCCTCGTCCCGGGCGATCTGCGCGACGACCGCGGCGAGGTTCCCGCCCGCGCTGTCCCCCGCCACGCTCAACGCCGCCGGATCCGCTCCGAGTTCGTGCGCGTGCTCGGCGACCCAGCACAGGGCGGCGTACGCGTCGTCGACGGCGGCGGGGAACGGGGCCTCCGGCGCGAGCCGGTAGTCGACCGACACGACGACGGCGCCCGCGCCGCGGCACAGCGCGCGGGCGGTGTGGTCATGGCTGTCGAGATCGCAGATGACCCAGCCGCCGCCGTGGAAGAACACGACGACGGGCACCGGCCCCGCCGCCGCGTCGGGCTCCCGCTCCGGCCCCGGCTCCGGCAGGTACACGCGCACGGGTATCGCGGGCGCACCGGGCGGCCCGGGTATCTCCCGGTCCTCGACGGCCCCTACGACCGGCGCGGGAAAGGGCGAATCGGGCGCGGCGGCCAGAATCCGCCGCGCCTCGACGGCATCGGTGACGGCGCCGCCGAGGTCGGGGAACGCGGCGGCGACGGCATCGACGAGCGGGCGCGCTTCGGGGGCGAGGCGGTCGACGGGGGTGGCGGACACGGGCGGCTCCAGGATGGGTGTGGACGTACGGGACGGCGGACGGATTCCTGCCCAGCGAAGGGCCTCACGCACCGCCCTCGCCCCGGAAGTGCGGGATCACCTTCTCGCCCCACTGCCGGAGCGTCTCCATGCACGCCTCCTGCGGCACCGTGCCCATCTGGATCAGGCACATGATCTCGTCGGCGCCCGCGTCGCGGAGGCGTTCGACGTAGGCGATGGCGTCGTCGGCGGTGCCGTACGCGTGGTCGGCGTTGAAGGTGGCCGTGGCGGTGGGGCGGACGGGGATGTGGTGTTCGTGGAGGCGGGCGACGACCTGTTCGGCGGCCCGGCGCATCTCCTCCGCCTCGTCCGCGCCCTCCACGACCGCCTCGTCGGGGATGCCCGCGCCGCCGTACCAGTGGCCGATGGACTGCGCGAAGAAGCGCTGGCCGCGGATGCCGATGTTCCGGGCGGTCTCCCGGTCGTCCAGGACGATCGTCGGGCAGAGGACGGAGAAGTGGTCGTTGACCACCGAGGAGACGAGGCGCTCGGGGGTGCGGGCCGCGATCGCCGCGTCGTAGGCGCCGCGCATGTCGGCGATCGCCTCCGGGCCCGCGAACCCCATCACCAGGGCGCCGACACCCAGTTCGGCGGCCTGGCGCAGCGTCTCCGTGCGGCTGCACGCGAGGAAGAGCGGTGGATGCGGGGTCTGGGCGGGGCGGGGCAGGATCGGGTGCGGGTCGATGTCGAGGAGCGGGCCGTGGTGCTCCAGCTCGTCCTTCTCCCACGCCTTCCCGATGATCCGCAGCGCCTCCTCGACCTCCTGCGTGGTCCGTTCCTTGTCGACGCCGCACAGCGACGTCTCCTGCGTGGTGCCGCCGCGCCCTGCCCCGAGGTCGAGCCGCCCGCCGGACAGCAGATCGAGCATCGCGGCGCGTTCGGCCACGCGCGCGGGGTGGTTGAAGTTGAACGGCATGCACACCACTCCGTGTCCGACGCGGATGCGGGAGGTGCGCGCCGCGACCCAGGTCAGGAAGATCTCCGGCGCGGACATGTGCGCGTACCACTTGAGGGAGTGGTGCTCGACCGCCCAGATCCGGTCGAATCCCATCTCCTCCGCGAGCACGGCCTGTTCGACGCTGTCCCGCAGCAACTGGTGCTCGCGTTCGACGGTGGGGTCGGCGAGCTGGGCCTCGAAGATGACGCTGAACTTCACGGTGCCTCCCGGGAAGCGGACTGGCTGCCATATGACTAATAGCTATATGACGGCTCGTCAGAGATGGGAAGGGCCACGACGCTCCGCACCGGCGATCCGGACACGCTCTACGCTTCCCCGGTAACCCCCTAGCCCCAGGAGTCACCCGTGTTCGACCCCGCGTCCGCGCCGCCCCCGTACCCGTACGGCGAGACCCCCGAGCCGCACCCGCTGCTCACGCCCGTCCTCGGCCTGCTCGGCAGCTGGCACGGCCGCGGACGCGGCGAATACCCCACCCTGGACAGCGACTTCACGTACGCGCAGGAGGTGACGTTCAGCCACGACGGCCGGCCCTTTCTCCACTACGAGGCCCGGGCCTGGCTGATCGACGCCGACGACGCCCCCGTGCGGCCCGCCGCGCGGGAGAGCGGCTGGTGGCGGATCCAGCCGGAGGGTCGCGTCGAGGCGCTGATCACACAGCCCACCGGCATCGCGGAGATCATGGTCGGCCGGGTCACCGACGGCACGGTCGAACTCGCCACGCACACCGTGGGCCTCACCCCCACCGCCAAGCAGGTAGACGCCACGGGGCGGCGTTACGTCGTCGAGGGCGACACCCTCACGTTCAGCCACGACCTCGCGGCCGTCGGGCAGCCGCTCCAGCACCACCTCTCGGCCGAGCTCCGCCGAAAGCAGCCCTTGCGCCCGTGAACTCCGCTGGCTTCAATGCGGAGCCATGCCGACCACGCAGCTGCCGCCGACCGCCTGGGCCGTGCTCGGGCTGCTGTCCTTCCCGCCCGGAGAGCGGACCGGGTACGAGCTGAAGAAGTGGGCGGACGCGTCGCTGCGCTTCTTCTACGGCTCCCCCGCGTTCAGCCAGATCTACGCCGAGCTGCGCAGGCTGGAGGAGAACGGGTACGCCACGTCCCGGCGCTCCGGGCCGGAGGAGCCGCGCACCAAGCGCACGTACGCCATCACACGCGCGGGCAGGGACGCGCTCGCGCAGTGGGCGGCCGGCGACGGGGACACGACCGCCGTGTCGCTGCGTCACCCGGTCCTGCTGCGCGTATGGCTCGGGCATCTCGCCACCCCGGAGCGGCTGCGCACCCTCGTCGAGGAGCATGTGGCGCGCACCGAGGGCGAGTTGAAGGAGGTGCGGGACGCGGCCGCGCGGGCGGACGGCGTGGAGGCGTGGGCTCATCCGCAGATCGCGCTGCGCTGGAGCGAGCGGCATCTGGTGGCCGAAGTGGAGCTCGCGCGGGGCATGTTGGCGGACCTGGCGGCGCTGTCCGCCGCCCCCGAAGTCAACGCGGAGGGAGACGCGCCCACCACCGGGTGAGCGGGCTCGCGCCGGAGGCGATCCGCCCGGTAGGACGGGGCCGCATCCCTGCCCGTACCGCCCGGAGGCGCATCCGCCATGAGTACCCGTGCCGTCCTCGCCGCCGCCGTGATCACCGGATTGATCCTCGGGGTCGTGGGCACCAGAACCCATGACTCCGGCCCGTCCGGCACACACGGTTCCATCGTGGGGACGGCCCGTTAGGGTACGAGTCCTGTCGCGTCCGCGCGGCAGCACCGAGCCGCCGTCGACGGAAGCGAGACGACCTTGAACTTCCTCACCATCGGGCATCGCGGAGCCATGGGGGTCGAACCCGAGAACACCCTGCGGTCCTTCGTCGCCGCCGAGCGCGGGGGGCTCGACATCATCGAGCTCGATCTGCACCTGAGCAAGGACGGCGCGCTCGTCGTCATGCACGACGCGGACGTCGACCGGACCACGGACGGGCACGGGCCCATCGCCGAGAAGACCCTCGCCGAGCTCCGCGGGCTCGACGCGGGGCGCGGCGAGCGCGTGCCGGTGTTCGAGGAGGTGCTGGACGCGGTCGGCTCCCCGCTGCAGGCCGAGATCAAGGACGCGGCGGCGGCCCGGGCGCTCGCCGAGGTGATGCTGCGCCGCGATCTGGTGCACCGCGTCGAGGTGATCTCGTTCCACGACGAGGCGATCGCGGAGATCGCCCGGCTCGTGCCGGGCGTGCGCACCGCGCTCGTCGCCAGCCGCTACGGCACGGGCGTCGTCGAGCGGGCCGTCACGGCCGGTGCCACGACACTGGTGCTCAACATCCGGCGGCTCACCCAGGAGATCGTCGAGCACGCCCGCAAGGCCGATCTGCGGATCATCGGCTGGGTCGTGAACACGCAGGACGATCTGCGGCTCGTGCGGGCGCTCGGCCTCGACGGCGCGACCACGGACTACCCGGAGATCAAGCGCACCGGCCGCTTCACCGCGTGACTACGCGTCCAGTGGCTTGACGAGCAGCTCGAACCTGAGGTCGTCGCGCTGCGGGATGCCGAAGCGCTCGTCGCCGTACGGGAAGGGGCTGAACCGTCCCGTACGGCGGTAGCCGCGGCGCTCGTACCAGGCGATGAGCTCCTCGCGGGCGTCGATCACCGTCATGTGCATCTCGCTGACGCCCCACGTCTCGCGCGCCGTGCGCTCGGCCTCCGCGATGATCGTCTTGCCGAGCCCGGCGCCCTGCTGGGCGGGGCTGACCGCGAACATGCCGAAGTAGGCGTGGTCGCCCCGGTGCTCCAGCTGGCAGCAGGCGACGACCGCGCCGTCCCGCTCCACCGTGAGCAGCCGGCTGTCGGGGTCCTCGATGACCTCGAGGACGCCCTGCGGGTCGGTCCGCTGCCCCTGGAGGATGTCCGCCTCCGTGGTCCAGCCGGCCCGGCTGGAGTCCCCTCGGTAGGCCGACTCGATGAGCGCGACGAGCACGTCGACGTCCTCGGGCTCGGCGTCACGGAAGGCGAGGTCGACGGTGGTCATGGGCGGGTCTCCGGCTTCTCGGGCGACGGCGGGCGGGGCGCCGTCGAGGTTAACGCGACGGCACTACGCTGCGTCGGCATGGTTCACGTACTGAGCAGCAGGGTCCTGATCCACCCGACCGATCCCGAGCGGTCGCGGGCGTTCTACGGGGAGGCGCTGGGCCTCGCCGTGTACCGGGAGTTCGGCACCGGGCCCGAGCGGGGCACCGTGTATTTCCTGGGCGGCGGGTATCTGGAGGTGGCGGGGCGGGCCGCGGAGAGGCCGGTGCCGAGCCTGAAGCTATGGATGCAGGTGGCGGACGTGCGCGCGGCCCACGCGGAGCTGGCCGAGCGGGGCGTCACGGTGGTGCGGGAGCCGGTCGAGGAGCCGTGGGGGCTCGTCGAAATGTGGGTCACGGATCCGGACGGCCACGAGATCGTCCTCGTCGAGGTGCCGGAGCAGCACCCGATCCGGTACCGGCCGGGCATCTGACGACGCCCTGCGGGTCCCCTCCCCCGACGCCCTGCGGGTCCCCTCCCCCGGACTCCCTTCTCGCTCCCTTCTCGCTCCTCTCTCGCTCGAACGGCCTAGGAACTGTTCGCAGGGGTGTCCGGTGGGGTGCGGGGGCCCGTCCGGGGAAGCAGGATGACGTGAGTCAGGATTCGGCCGGGCCAAATCCGGATACGCAGGACCGACGACGCCCCACCGGTCCCACGCAGCCCACCCCAGGAGAGATCCGACATATGACCACTCCGCGGAACACCAGTGCTTCCCGTACGTCGTCCGTCCCCCGGATCCTGATCATCGGTGCCGGATTCGCCGGGATGGAGTGCGCGCACAAACTGGAGAAGGAGCTCAAGCCCGGCGAGGCGGTGCTGCGGCTCATCAGCCCCACCGCCCACCAGCTCTATCTGCCGCTGCTGCCGCACGTGGCCTCCGGCGTGCTCACCCCGCAGTCCGTGGCGGTGCCGCTGCGCCGGATGCTGCGGCGCACCTCGATCGTGCCGGGCGGCGCCATCGGCGTGGACCCGCAGGCCAAGGCCGTCGTCGTTCGGAAGATCAACGGCGAGGTCGAGGTCGAGCACTACGACTACCTGGTGCTGACGCCGGGCAGCGTGACCCGGCAGTTCGACATTCCGGGCCTCGACAAGTACGCGGTCGGCGTGAAGACGCTCGCCGAGGCGGCCTGGATCCGCGACCACGTGATCACGCAGCTGGACCTGGCGGCGGCCAGCTCCGACCCCGCCGAACGCGAGGCGCGGCTGCAGTTCGTGGTGGTCGGCGGCGGCTACGCGGGCACGGAGACGGCCGCGTATCTGCAACGCCTGACGACCGCCGCGGTCAAGCGCTATCCCGGTCTCGACCCGCGGCTCATCAAGTGGCACCTGGTCGATGTGGCGCCCAAGCTCATGCCGGAGCTGGGCGAGCGGCTCGGCGACAAGGCGATGGACATCCTGGAGCGGCGCGGACTGCACGTCTCGCTCGGGGTGTCGGTGGCCAGCGTCACCGAGGACACGGTGACGCTCACCGACGGGCGCGAGCTGCCCTGCCACACGCTGATCTGGACGGCCGGTGTCGCGCCGAGCCCCCTCGTGGCGACCCTCGACGCGGAGACCAACCGCGGCCGGCTCGTCGTGACGCCCGAACTGACCGTGCCCCGGGTCGACGGCGTGTTCGCGCTGGGCGATGCCGCCGCCGTCCCCGACATCGTCAAGGGCGGCGACGCGATGTGCCCGCCGACCGCGCAGCACGCGATGCGGCAGGGCTGGGCCGCGGCCCGCAACATCCTTGCCTCGGTGCGCGGCAAGCCGCTCACGCCCTACCGCCACAAGGACCTCGGCCTCGTCGTCGACCTGGGCGGTATTCAGGCCGTCTCGAAGCCGCTGGGCATCCAGCTGACCGGGCTGCCCGCCCAGGTCGTGGCGCGCGGCTACCACCTGGGCGCGCTGCGCACCCTGACGGCGCGGTTCCGCACGGCGGCCAACTGGGGCCTCAACGCGGTCGCGGGCGACGACTTCGTCCGCACCGGCTTCCAGCGCAACCGCCCCGCGACGCTCCGGGACTTCGAGATGACCGACGCGTACCTCTCCCCCGAGGAACTCCAAACGGTGGTGGCGGCAGAGGTCGAGGGCCGCTCCATGGCCCCGGAAAAGCCCCACCTCCCGATCACCTGACCGACTGGCCGCCGGGCCCGCGCCGCCGTCTCACTTCCCGGCGGCGCGCAGTTCCTCGTACTCCGTGCGGGACAGTGGCGTGGCGTTCGGGGTGCCGAGGTGGGCGAGGGGGATGCGGTAGGTCTCCGGGGACTTCCAGGTCGCGATCGAGGCGACGACGGTGATGACGAGGCAGAGCGTGCCGATGGTGAGCGGCACGTTCGCGGAGCCGGGCGGCGCCACCATCGTGAAGATCGTGGGCAGGAAGGCGACGATCGCCAGGCCGATGTTCTGTGCGAGGGCGAACCCGGTGACGCGGCGGGCCGCGGGGAACAGTTCCTGGAAGAAGCAGGCGAACGTCGCGTTCCAGGACTGGTAGGCGACGCCCCAGGACAGGACCGCGAGGACGAAGGTCAGCGGCACGTTGTTGGCGCCGACCGCCCACAGGTACGGGTAGCAGAGAAGTCCTGCCACCAAGCCTCCGGCGATCATGATGGGGCGGCGGCCGAAGCGGTCGGAGAGGTGGCCGAAGACCGGGACGACGAGCATGCCCGCCACGTTCGCGGCGATCTGGATCCAGAGGTAGACGCTGGTGCTCATGCCGACGCCGTAGCCGGACTGCGTCGCGTAGGCGCCGCCGAACACCGAGACCGTCACGCCGATGACGTTGACCAGCGTCATGCACACCGCGCGGACGATCTCCCGCCAGTTCTCGCGGAACGCCTCGACGAGCGGCACCTTGTGCGCCTCGGGGCCGGTCTCCTGCTGCTCCGCGAAGGTCTTCGTCTCCTCGACGCGCCGCCTGATCAGGAAGCCGGCGAGCACGACCACCGCGCTGAGGACGAACGGGATCCGCCAGCCCCAGGACGTGAAGGCCTCGTCGGACAGCAGCATCGACATGGGCAGGAAGATCGCGGCGCCGAGGATCTGTCCGGCGACGGTGCCGTGCAGGGCGAAGCTCGCGAGGAATCCGCGGCGGCCGTGCGGCGCGTGTTCGATGATCATGGCGCTGGCGCCGCTCAACTCCCCCGCCACGGCGAAGCCTTGCACGAGGCGGACGAGGGTCAGCAGGATCGGCGCGACGATCCCGACCTGTCCGTAGGTGGGCAGCAGCGCCACCATGAACGTGGAGACGCCCATCAGGAGCATGGCCAGGACCAGGACGTTCTTGCGGCCCTTCTTGTCTCCCCAGTGGCCGAGCACCGCGGCACCGATGGGGCGCGCGACGTAGCCGACGGCGTAGGTGCCGAGCGACGCGAGCACGGCGATCGTCGCGTTGCCCTCCGGGAAGAAGATCCCCGGGAAGACGAGCGCCGCCGCCTGGGCGTAGATGAACCAGTCGTAGTACTCGAGGGCACTGCCGATCCAGCCGCTCGCCGCGGCCTTCCTCGACATCGCCCGCCGGGCGGCGGGCGCCTCCGCGGTACGCGACTCCTTCGACGCGGTCACGCTCATGGCTCTCCTTGGTGTGATCCGGCCACCGCACTGAGTAGAAAGCGCTTGCACGACAGACGTCCGCAGTCGTTTTTGAAACGCTCCATTAATTGCGGCTCGCCCGCGGCGGCGACGCTGCTGGACGCGGGACTCCCGGCGTCCGCACTCGGCAGCGGCAGACGGTCGCACCGGACGACCGCCCCGCAGGCGAGGTACATACGAACCCGGCACGGACGCGCCTGTCAATGGATTCCGGGGCTTTTCCCGCCGCGCGGACGGGAGGCGACTGATACGTTTCAAGCGGCTGCCACTCGGACCACGACTTCGAATGCGCGCCGCCAGGGAGTCGCTTCAGGCCACCGCGGCGGCCACCGCCCAAGATCCGGGCCGACCCCCGTCCACCCCTTGTCCGGAGCCGCGCCACCCGCTTAGGGTCGACGCAACGGAAAGCGCTTTCCCTCCGATAGCTCTCCGCGAGGAACCCGCATGCCAAGCCCCTCACAACCGGTCTCCCGCCCGCGTGCCGCCGTCGTCGGCACCGGCGGGATCGTCACCGGCAGCCATCTGCCCGCCCTCACCGCCCTGCGCGACCGCGTCGAGCTCGTCGCCGCCGTCGACGTGGACCAGGGCCGCCTCGACGCCTTCCGCGCGAAGGCCGCCGACGCCGGGTTCGCGGACGTCTCCGCCCACACCGACCTCGGCGCGATGCTCGAAGAGGTGCGGCCCGACCTCGTGCTCATCGGCACCCCGCCGGTCTTCCACCGCGAGCAGACCGTCGCGGCGCTCAAGTCGGGCGCCTGGGTGCTCTGCGAGAAGCCGCTCACCCTGTCCCTCGCCGAGTACGACGAGATCGCCGCCGCCGAGGAGGCCGGCGACGCCTTCGCGTCCGTCGTCTTCCAGCACCGCTACGGCTCCGGCGCCGTGCACGCCCGCTCGCTGCTCACCGAGGGCGCGCTCGGCCGCCCGCTCGTCGCCCACTGCCAGACGACCTGGTACCGCGACGCCGCCTACTACGAGGTGCCCTGGCGCGGCCGTTGGGCCAGCGAGGGCGGCGGCCCCGTCATGGGCCACGGCATCCACCAGTACGACCTGATGCTGCACCTGCTCGGCGAGTGGACCGAGATCCGGGCCATGGCGGCGCGCCTCGTGCACGACACGGAGAGCGAGGACGTGTCGACCGCGCTCGTCCGGTTCAAGGACGGCGCCCTCGCCACGGTCGTCAACTCCGTGCTGTCGCCGGACGAGACGAGCCGTATCCGTATCGACTGCGAGAAGGCCACGGTCGAGCTGACGCACTTGTACGGGCACGGCAACGACGACTGGCAGTACACCCCGGCCCCCGGCGCCGAGCAGCCGCCCGCGCCGACCGAGGACGTGCCCAGCTCGCACACCGCGCAGCTGACCGCGCTGCTCGACGCGTACGACGCCGGCGCCCGCCCGCCCGGCAGCGGCCAGAGCGCCCGCAGCACGCTGGAGTTCGCCGCCGCGCTCTACAAGTCGGCCTTCACCGGCGCGACGGTCACGGCCGGCGAGATCGGCCCCGGCGACCCGTTCTACGCCGCGATGCACGGCGACCACCCGGATTGGAGCCCGCAGCAGTGAGCAGTGACGTCGGGAACACCCTTCAGGTCAACCACCTGCACGGCGACCGCATCGTGGTGCGCTCCGCCGCCACCGGCACGGACCTCTTCTCCTACGTCTACAAGCCGGACCCCGAGGCGTTCGAGGCCCGCAAGCCGTACGTGCATCCGCTGCGCACCCTGTCCGGCAACCTGGTCTCCGGCTACCGGCCGAACGACCACCGCTGGCACAAGGGCCTGCAGATGACGGCCAGCCATCTCTCCGGACAGAACTTCTGGGGCGGCAACTGCTACGTCCACGGCGAGGGCTATCTGCCGCTGCGCGACCGCATCGGCTCGATGCGGCACGACGGCTTCGACTCCGTGGACGCGGGCGACGACGAGCTGTGCTTCACCGAGCGCCTCACCTGGATCGAGAACGGCGGCGCCGAGTGGGCCCGCGAGCGGCGCGGGGTCCGGGTGCACTCGGTGGACGCCGCGTCCGGCTCGTACGCCGTCGACTGGTCGAT
The DNA here is from genome assembly GCF_054963755.1 of Streptomyces sp. EDA2-14. Lineage (NCBI taxonomy): Bacteria > Bacillati > Actinomycetota > Actinomycetes > Kitasatosporales > Streptomycetaceae > Streptomyces > Streptomyces sp. EDA2-14. The sequence goes on along the minus strand of NZ_JBUEGE010000004.1, from coordinate 483,843 downwards.
CGAGCTGACGAACACCCGCGAGGACGGCGAGGCGCTGCGCTTCGGCTCGCCGACGACGGCGGGCCGCGAGATGGCCGGGTACACGGGGCTGCAGTGGCGCGGTCCGCGGGACTTCACCGGCGGCAAGGTCTTCGGGCCTCAAGGGGAGGCGCCGGACAGCGAGTTGATGGGCACGCAGGGCCCGTGGCTGGCGTTCACCGGTGAGCACGACGACGTGGACGCGCACTCCACGCTGGTGTTCGAGCACGCGCCGGAGAACCTCGACGAGTCGGCGGTGATCCACGCCTCGCACTGGTTCGTGCGCTCGCAGCCGATTCCGACGGTCGCGTTCTCCTGGGCGTTCTTCGACGAGTTCGCCCTGCCGGCGGGCGAGACCTTCGGCTACCGGTACCGGATCGTCGTCGCCGACGGCGCCTGGGACACGGAGCGGGTCGCGAGCCGTCTCAAGGAGCTCCCGTGGTGAGCCCCGGCGCGGGCGGCCTGGACCGGCCGCTGCCCGGCGGGATCGGCCTGTCGCACATCTCCGCGTACGACTGGCAGGCGGCGGACGGGGTGTGCGGCGGCAGTCCGCATCTGCACCTGGTGTGCACGGAGGCGTACGTCGTGACGGGCGGGAGCGGCGCCGTGCAGACGCTGAGCCCGGACGGCTACCGGAACACGCCCCTCGAAGCGGGGTCCGTCGCGTGGTTCGAGCCGGGCACGGTGCACCGCATGGTGCGGGGCGATGATCTGCGGGTCACCGTCCTGATGCAGAACAGCGGTCTGCCGGAGGCGGGCGACGCGGTGTTCACGTTCCCGCCGGAGTATCTGGCCGACCGGGAGAAGTACGCGGCCGCGGCCGCTCTTCCGGGGCCCGCGGGTCCCGAGGCGGAGGCCGCCGCGCGCCGTCGCAGGGATCTCGCGGTCGAGGGGTACCTGCCGCTGCGCGAGGCGCTGGAGGCCGGTGACGCGGAGCCGCTGCGCGCGTTCCAGCGGGCGGCGGCCGAGCTGGTCAGGCCGCGTGTCGCCGCCTGGCGCGAGCTGTGGCGCTCCGGCGCCCTGGCCGCCGCCGAGCGCACCGGCGCCCAGCTCGACGCCCTGGAGAAGGGCGCGGCGGACGGCTATCTGTCCGCGTCGACGGCCCACTCCGCGACGCCCACCCGCCACGGCGGCCTGGGCATGTGCGGCCGCCGCGAGGAGTACGGCATCGAGGGCGCGACGCTGCCGCGGTGAGGGGTGAGGGGTGAGGGGTGAGGGGGAGCGCACGAGGCGGGAGGCGTGGGCACTCCGGCACGGTGGCGACAGGTCCTATCCCTCCTCCCCCGTCTCCCCTGTCTCCCCCGTCGCCGGGCCGAGGTCGCCCTTGAGCAGGGTGCGGACGGTCTGCGGGCGGTTCCAGAGGGCCAGGATCTCGTTGGCCAGGTCCACCGTGGAGGGTGGGTTCTGTTGGCCATGGACCGTGATGGAGGCTGCCAAGAGGCCGCGCGGGACCGCCTTCGCGTCGAGCAGTGTCCGCCACTCCTCGGGGCCGAGGCGCAGGTATTCGAGCCGGGTGAGCCGGGCGATCTCCAGCGGGTCGGCAAGTGTGCCGGGGTAGGCGCACAGGGTGCGCAGCCGGGGCAGTCCGACGACCGGGGCGAGGCTGACCGGCGCGTCGTCCCACACGCCGATGGACAGTGCCTCCAGGCCGGGGTGCGCGGCGGCCTCGACGCTCGGTGTGCCCCGGATGTTGACGTGTGCCACAACGGGCCGCTCCTCGGTGTGCGAGGCCAGGGGTGTCTCGTCGTACAGCCTGTGGAGCACCAGGTCCGTCAGGGAGTCCGCGACGAGCTCGGCGCCGACGTCCTCTTCGTGGCCGATGAGGATGATCTGCCCCACGTGCCCGCGCGGGCCCGGCGTCAGGTCGACCGCGAGCCGGTCGCCCCCGCCGTTGTCACCGAACACGATCCAGCCCGGCGAACCGACAAGACCCTGCACGGCGTCGTCGGGTCCGGTGACGACTGCCTCCATGGCGCCGCCATCCCAGTAGCAGGGGCGCGACCCGACGTCGGCGATGGAGAAGGACTCCAGGGGGAACAGCTCCCACCCGACCGCCTCGTCGATCCGCAGCGCGGCCTCGTACTGGATGTCCGAGCCCTGCTCCCACGTCGGGTGGGCCACCCGGTAGAACGCCTTCAGTTCCTCGGGCAGTGCCGTACCGAGCCGCTCCTCCGTGGCGGCGAGCTCCGCCTCGGTCGCGACGGCGGCGTCGGGCACCCGCTCGCGCAGCGTCCGGGCCAGCAACTCCGGGTCCGCCGTCGGGGCCGGGCCCACGCCCGGTGTCGGCTCCGGCAGCCGACGCCAGGGCTCGGGCCGCGCGCCGTCGACCAGGACCAGCGTCCCCGGCTCCGCGCTGCCGATGCCCGTTTCGACGGCGGGGCTCTGCCCCATCACGCGCAGCGCGGTCGCCCCGGCCGGCTCGAACACGACGGAGAAGGTCACCTGGTCGACCCCGGCCGCGTCGAGCGCGTCACGCACCCGGCCCACCGCGTCGGACTCCTCCTGGCGGTCGTCGGCTCGAGCGGCACGCCCCGGCGCGGGCTCCGGCCGCTCCAGCGGAAGGCTCCAATCGCGCCGGCCTATTCGCCCGGCCGCGCGCGCGATGCCGTCGGAATGCCGCCGCGTGCCGCGGTCGCGCAGCAACCGCAGCACCGGGACCCAGGTGGCGAAGTCGTACAGCCCCTCGGAGGTGAGCCTCTGATCAACCATGCGACGACCTTAGAGTCCACCACTGACAACCGCCGCGGGCAGCGCGATCCCGCCGCTCGCGTCACCGACGTGCCCGCCCGGCGCTCGGGCGCGAGCGGCGCCTAGGGCCGGCCGCCGCCCAACCGGCCCTCGAGCTGCAACAGCAATTCACCCAGCAGCAGGCTCAGTTGCTCGTCCTTGCCAGCGCCGAGGCCCGAGAGGACCGCGCTCTCGTACGCGAGCTGGCTCGGCAGCACCTCGTCGACGAGGGCGCGGCCCTCGTCGGTCAGGCTGAGGTGGGAGACGCGACGGTCGCGGGTGTCGCCGCGGCGGTTGATCAGCCCGCGTTCCTGGAGCTGTTTGAGGCGTTTGGTGACGGCGGCGCCGGAGGCGAACGTCTCGCGGGCGAGGTCGCCGGGGGTCAGTTCGCGCCCGGTCCTGCGCAACGTGCCGAGCAGGTCGAACTCGGCCCGGGTCAGGCCCGCGTGCCGGAGCGGCGCGTCCTCGGCCTGCTGGAGCAGGGCGGCGCACCGGTTGATGCGGCCGATGATCTCCATGGGGCCGGTGTCGATGCCGGGGTGCACGGCCTGCCACTGCCGTACGACCGACGACACGATGTCGAGCGGCCCCGTTGCCGCCGCGCCTTGCTGCGTGCTCATGCCTGCCTGACCGGACCTTCCTCATGGGCCGAACGGTGTGCGTCCGCCACTATCCGCTACTGCTGGGTGCCCGCACCACTCGGGGCGGGAGCGCCCGCCTCGCCCGCCTGCCGCCGCACCGTGGCCGCGAGGGTGCGGTGCCCGGCCTGTTCGGAGGCGAGGATCCGCTCCTCGGGCAGGGCGCGCTGCCACCACTCGCCGGCGGCGGTGTCGGCGGCGGCGCGGAGTTCCACGATCGCGGCGACGAGGCCCCGGCGGGCCGTCTCCAGGGCGGCGTGGCCCGGGGCGGGCTGGGCGAGGGTGCGCTCGGCGGCCTCGCGGGCGGTGTCGCTCGCGGTGAGGGCCGCCTCGATGCCGTCGGTGGCGCGTCGGTTGGTGACGGCGATGGCCGCGACGACGCCGAGCACGGCTCCGACGAGGGTGTCGACGAGGCGGTCGCCGATCAGTTCGCCCGGCTCCTGGTAGCGGGCGAACTCGGTGACCAGGAGCGCCATCGGCGTCACGCACAGGCTGCCGAGCCAGTAGTTGCGGGTGATGAGCGCCTCGGCCCCGAAGTTGAAGACGAGGCAGCACAGGACGAGCGCGATCTGGCTGGCGTGGGCGAGCGGGACGACGGCGGCGAAGACGAGGACGCCCGCGATGTTGCCGACGACGCGCTGCACGCCGCGGCTCCAGGACAGCGTGAGGTTGGCCTGGTAGAGCGAGGCGGCGGTGACCAGCGCCCAGTAGGGGCGGCCGACGCCGAGGGCGAGCGAGCCGTATCCGGCGAGCGCGCATCCGACGAAGGTACGCAGGGCGATGGGCAGCACCGGGGAGCCGGGGCCGATCCGGCGCCACAGCGAGGGCTTGCCGCCCGCGATCTCGGCCTCGATGCCGAGCAGCTCGTCGTCCATCCCGGCGATGCGGGCGGGCCGCGGCACCGCTCCCGCGCCGCGCAGTCCGGCCGCCCACGCGCGGAGCTGGGCGGCGTCGGTGTCGCCGGGGGCCGCGATGGCGACCTCGGCACGCAGCACGAGCCGCTCCAGGGCGCGGCGTGCCTCGGTGCGTGCCCCGGTGGCGAGCAGCGACTGCCACGCGCCGTGCACCGCGGCAGCGGCAGCGCCCCTGGCGGGCGCGTGCTCGGGCCGCTCGACGTACGCGGCGGCGGCGTTCAGGGCGCGGGCGGTGGCCCGCCGCTCGGGGCCGTGCGGGCGGACGAGGGCGGGGGCCATGCCCACGATCCAGGACACGGCACCGGCGGCCAGCGTCAGCGCGAGGTGGCCGGGCACCTGGTCGAGGGGCTGCGGCGCGAACAGGGTCGCGGAGCTGATGAACGTGAAGATCAGGTGTCCCGGCGGGCCGATCCGGGTGGCGTCGCAGAGCGCCTTCTGCGCGGCGGCGAGCAGCGCGCCGACGGCGACGAGGACGGCCGCGGACGAGGTGAGCGAGGCGGAGACCTGGGCGACCGCCACCCCGGCGAACATTCCGAGGATCACCCACACGAGGGCACGCGCGCGTGCCGCGTACGGGAGGTGGTGTCCGTACAGGGCGCACAGGCTGCCCGCCATCGTGTACATGGCGAGGTCGAGCCGGCCGAGGGCGAGCAGCGCCAGGTTCGGTATCGCGGTGGCGACGACGACGCTGGTGGCGGGCTTGATCCAGGTGTCGGACGGCTTGTTGAGGCGCAGCACTCCGGCGAGCGGGAGGCGGTGGACGGCGGGGGTGCGTTGTGACGGTGGTGTGCTGCTCATAAGAAAACCTTAGCAGGTGTTTTACCTGTAAAGGATTGGGTGGTGACCACCGTGATCGGTTCCACACCGTCTTCGCGCCCACCCGTGCTCCCCTGCGCCGCCATACGCCCCCGCCCGCCGGGGCATCTCCAGGACGGACACCGACGAGGAACCACCGACGACGAGACGGACAAGATGGGGGACCCGGTGCACGGACCGCTCTCGGCCGCCTGGCTGCTGGTCGCGCTGTGCGCGGCGACCGGCGCGTACTGCCTGCTGCGCCTGCGCAGCGACGTCGAGGAGCAGCGCCGCACGGCCGGCGGCGAGGCCCTGATGGGATTCGGGATGGCGCTGATGGCCGTCCCCGCCGCGGTGCTCGCGCCCCCGCACTGGGTGTGGCTGCTGTACGCGACCGTGTTCGGGGCCGCCGGGCTCCGCGCCCTGTGGGCCGCCCGGAGCGGGGCCCATCACCTGCACCACCTGGTGGGCACGTTCGCCATGGCGTACATGGCGGTGGCGATGGCCGTCCGCCCCGGCGCCCACGCGCAGCACGGCGGCGCGGGCGCCCCGGCGCTGACCGGGGCGCTGCTCCTCTACTTCGCGGTGTACGTCCTGTGGTCGGGCGCCCGCCTCGTCCCGGCCCCGCGGACCGCCGGCGCACCGGCCGCCGCGGGCTGGGGCGACCGCCCGGAACTGGCCCGGGCGTGCCGCCTGTCGATGGGCATCGGAATGCTGGCGATGCTCATGACGATGTAGCGCGCCTCACGGGAAGAACACGATCCCCGCCGCGACGATCACCACCACGGCGATGACGATCAGGGCCGTCCCCAGGAGTCCGCGGTGCTTGACCCGCTGCCTCGGACCGCCGCCGCGCGGCCTGTCCTCGGGCAGCCGGGCTCCCGGCGAGCGCTGGTAGAAGTCGGTGTTTCCAGTGTTCGTCATGGTTGCTCCCTTCTCCTGCGCCACTCCACGAGTGCCCTGCGCGATGCGCCCCAATCACCTCTTGCGCGATCAACGAAACCGTGGCGTGCGTCACTTGAAGGCACAGGCCATACCCGTGGGTAGTGCCTGGCTCATAGGGTGACGGCCATGACGGTCCCCGTAGCACTGTTGCTGCTCGGCTCCCTTGCCGCCCTGATCGCGCCGAGGCTGCTCGCGCGCGCGGACTGGACGGAGCGGGAGCCGATCGTCGCGCTGTGGGCGTGGCAGTGCGTGGTGGCGGGTGTCCTGCTGTGCTGCGCCCTGTCGATGACGTTGAGCGCGGCGGCGGCCTGGGGCGCCGTGCGCGGCCATGTCTTCGCGGCGGCGCCGCACGGGGTCGTGGACGCGTACGCGCTGCGCGCCGCGGGACCCTGGGCGGCCACCGTCGCCGTGACGCTCGCCCTGGGCGGGGTGTGGACGGCGGCGATGCTGGTGCGCGAGGTGCACGGCGCGCGGGCGAGGCGACGCGTGCGGCGCGCGGAACTCCTGGACCGCGCCCCGCTGTTGCCGGGCGAGGAGCCAGGCCCCGACCGCCTCGTGATCCTGGAGGGCAAGCGCCCGGACGCCTGGTGGATGTCGGGTCCGACGCCCCAACTGGTCCTCACCACGGCCGCGTTGCAGCGCCTGAAGGGACGCCGGCTCGATGCGGTGCTCGCGCACGAGATGGGGCACGCGCGGTGGCGGCACGACTGGCTGCTGCACTGCTCGGGCGCGCTGGCCTCCGGTTTCCCGCAGATTCCGGTGTTCGCCTCGTTCCGGGACGAGATGCACCGCCTGGTGGAGCTGGCGGCGGACGACGTGGCCTCGCGGCGCTTCGGCCGCATGAGCATCGCGCTCGCCCTGGTCGAACTGAACGAGGACCGCGGAGTGTTCGGCCCCTGCCCCACGACGCACGCGCACGTCCCGCAGCGCGTGCACCGGCTGCTCGCGCCGCAGTCCCGCCTGACGCCCGCGCACCGGCTGCGCCTCACGGCGGCCGCCGCACTGATCCCGCTCGTGCCGCTCCTGGTCACGTTCGTCCCGGCCCTGCGGGCGCTGGGATAACGGCACGCCGCCCACAGCGCGCCACGCGGCCCGCCGGGATGGCCCGCGCGGCGTCCGATGAGCGAGGATCGTGCCCATGCACCCGGCACGGCTCGACTCCCCGCCCCGACGCCCCCGCACCGTCCGCCCGCTCGCGCTCACGGCCGCCCTGGCCCTGTTCTCCGTTCTCCTGCTCGTCCTGGTGGCGGTCCGCTGGAGCCCGCTGATGGGCGCCGACCGCGATCTCGCCCGCTCCCTGCACGGGCGGGCCCTCGCCGACCCCGGCGTCACCCGCGTAAGCCGCGTCCTGACCGACTGGGTGTGGGACCCCTGGACCATGCGACTGCTGTGCGCGGCGATCGTGGTGGCGCTCCTGCGGAGATCGCGGGACTGGACGCTCGCCGGGTGGGTGGCGGCCACCTGCCTCGTCGGCACGCTGCTGCAGCAGGCCCTGAAGGCGGCCGTCGACCGGCCGCGCCCGGTGTGGCGCGAACCGGTGGACTCGGCGCACTACGCGGCGTATCCCTCGGGGCACGCGATGACGGCGGCCGTGGTGTGCGGGCTCGCCCTGTGGCTGCTGCGGCGGTACGGGGCCGGGCGCCTGCTGTGGCGCACCGCGCTGGCGCTCGCCGTGGTGTCGGTCATCGGCGTCGGCCTGACCCGCCTGTGGCTGGGCGTCCACTGGCCATCGGACGTGCTCGGCGGCTGGCTCCTCGGAGCGCTGACCGTGACGGCGTCCACGGCGGCGTACACCCGATGGATCGCGCCCAATACGCGTGCTTGACCGGCGTGTTCGCCGCGCCGGAGGATCGACGGCATGACGATCAAAGCCGTGCTGTTCGACTTCTCCGGGACGCTCTTCCGCATCGAGTCCACCGAGTCCTGGCTGCGCGCCGCGCTCGACGAGACCGGACTGGCGCTGCCGGCGGCCGAGTTCGCGCGGGCGGCCGAGGGACTGGAGGCGGCGGGGGCGCTGCCGGGCGGCAGCACGCACCAGATGAACGTCCCCGAGCACCTCGCCGAGCTCGTCGCCGTCCGCGACGTCGACGCCACGCGGCACCGCGCCGCGTACACGGGCCTGGCCCGCCAGGTGCCGCTGCCCGACGAGCGGCTCTACGACGCCCTGTACGAGCGGCACATGACGCCCGCCGCCTGGCGGCCCTACCCGGACACCCACGCAGTGCTCGCCGGTCTGCGCGAGCGCGGCGTCCCGGTGGCCGTGGTCAGCAACATCGGATGGGACCCGCGCCCCGTCTTCGCCGGGCACGGCCTCGACCCGTACGTCGACGCGTACGTCCTGTCGTACCGGCACGGCGTCACGAAGCCGCATCCGCGGTTGTTCGCGGCGGCCTGCGAGGAGTTGGGCGTGGCGCCCGGTGACGCGCTGATGGTGGGCGACGACCGGCGCGCGGACGGCGGGGCCGCCGAGCTGGGCTGCGCGCTGCACTTCGTGGACCACCTGCCGACCGGCGACCGGCCCGACGGGCTGCGGCCCGTGCTCGACCTGGTCTGAGCCCAACGGACGACGCCGCCCGTCCGTCGATGCCCCCCCCCGAAGCGGCCGCATTCCGACGATCCCCCGCGTCGCCGGAATACGCCCGCCCCTCCCGTGCGCACCACACCCCAACGGGCCGATGGCCAGGAAGCGCTGAGTATAGTTGGCTGCGAGCCAGTCAACGCAGGAGTCAAGGATGTCCCCCCGCAGCGCATCGGTCAATGAGGAGTTGCGCCGACGTTCCCGCGAGCGGCTTCTTCAGGCGACACTCGAACTCGTCGGGGAGCGCGGGTACGACGCGACGACGCTCGGCGACATCGCCGACCGCGCCCGCTCGGCGCGCGGCCTGGTCTCGTACTACTTCCCCGGAAAGCGGCAGTTGCTGCAGTCCGCGGTGCACCGGCTGATGCACCGCACGCTGGAGGAGGCGCTGGAGCGGGAGCCGCGACCGGGACTCGACGACGGGGACGAGCGGCTCGCCCGCGCCATCGACGCGATCCTGGGCCTGGCCCGGGACCACCCGGTCCTCATGCGCACGCACATGGCGGGGATCCTGCACGCCGAGGGCTTCGTGCAGTGCCCGGAGCAGCAGCGGCTCGCCGCGCTGCTGCGCGAGACCGTCGTACGGCACGGGACGCTCGACGTGGAGACGGACTATCCGCTGCTGCGCGCCCTGTTGATGGGCGCGGTGTTCTCGATCCTGGTGCCCGGCGTGCCGATGCCGATGACGACACTGCGCGCCGAGCTGTTCCGCCGCTACGCACTGGAGTGGCAGCGGGGCTTCCCGCCGGACGACGGGGATGACACGTCGTCCGGCGAGCGCCCCGAGCACGACAGAGCGGCCGATTTCTCACGCTACTTCGAGCCGCTCTCGCCTGCCGTGCCCGAAGGCGAGCCGGTTCAGTCGAAGTAGTCCGGCTGCGTCTGGACGTTCAGCTCACCCAGGCGGATCTTCTGGGCCGGGTCGGTCCGGGCATCCTTGATCTTCAGGACGTCGAAGCCCTTCGCGATGTCGTTCGAGTACACGTACCCGTTGTAGTAGTAGGCGGACCACGAGCCACCGGTCGTCATCTGGTCGGTGGTGAGCGGACCGCGCTCGAAGTAGCCGATCTCCTTGGGCTTGGCGGAGTCGGTGAAGTCCCAGACCGAGACGCCGCCCTGGTACCAGGCCTGCACCATGAGGTCCTTGCCCTTGACCGGGATCAGCGAGCCGTTGTGCGCGACGCAGTTCTCGGTGTCGGCCTGGTGGCGCGGGATCTTGAAGTAGCTCTTGAAGACGAGCTTGCGCTTGTCGCCCTTGCCGGTGATGTCGTAGATGCCGTCGGCGCCGCGGTTCGGGCCGATCTCGGCGTTGCAGGTGGCCGCGCCACCGCCGCCCAACTCATCGGTGAAGACGACCTTGTTGGCCTTCTGGTTGAACGTCGCCGAGTGCCAGAACGCGAAGTTGACGTTGTCCTGGACCTGGTCGATGACCTTCGGGTTCTCCGGGTCCTTGATGGAGAACAGGATGCCGTCGCCCATGCAGGCGCCCGCCGCCAGGTCCTTGGAGGGCAGGACCGTGATGTCGTGGCAGCCGGTGGTCTTGGAGACGCCCGGGTTGGTGGGCGCGCCGGGGTTGCCGCCACCGTCCGCACCCTCACCGGGGAAGAGGACCGGGAAGTTCACGACCGCCGCCTTCTGCGGGGCGTTGCGCGGCACCTTGATGACCGAGATGCCGTCGTGCGGCGGCTGGCAGTCGGGGAACGTCGCGCTGGGCGAGTACGAGGACACGTACACGTAGACGTTCTTCTTCTCCGGCACCAGCGTGTGGGTGTGCGAGCCGCAGGCGGTCTCGACGGCGGCGACGTACTTCGGGTTCTTCTTGTCGCTGATGTCGAAGACCTTCATGCCCTCCCAGGACGACTTCTCGGTCGCCGGCTGGGTGGTGGAGGCGCAGGAGTTGTCGCTGCGGGAGCTGTCCGTGGACAGGAACAGCAGGTTCCCGGAGACGGAGACGTCGTTCTGGGATCCGGGACACAGCACCTGGGCGACCGTCTTCGGTGCCTTCGGGTTGCTGATGTCGAAGACACGGAAGCCGTCGTAGTTCCCGGCGAAGGCGTACTTGCCCTGGAAGGCCAGGTCGGAGTTGGTGCCCGGCAGCGCGTCCTTGGGGATGTTGGTGACGTGCTCGACGTTGTCCGAGTGGACGACCTCGTCCTGGCCGGGTATGTCGCCGGCCGATATCGCCTTCTCGACCTCGGCCTCTGTGCTCTTTGAAACGCTCTTGGGCGCCGCCGACCTGTCGCCCGGGTCGGGCGTCGCCGAGACGGGGCCCGCGGCGAGCAGCGCCGCGAGGAGCCCGGCCGCGGCCGTGGCAACTCCCAGGCGTCTGCGGCGCGTTCGGGGGGAGTACAGGGTCACTGTTGTCTCCTTGATGACGGTGACTTCGTTCGTACGTGAACGGTTCACGGATCTCTCCGAGTATCGTCCTCCTCATGCACAGATCAATAGATGGCAACGTAATCGTCATGAAGGTTGCCGTTGCCGCGCTGGCGGCGGCGCTGGCATTGACCGGGTGCGACTCGGCGGGATCGGGCGACGGCGAGAAGGCCGACTCCGCTGCCTCGACCGGCCCTTCGGTCATCGCGCCGGGCAAGCCGGGCGACGCGGCCGAGACGCTGTCGGCCAAGGACGCGGAGCGGCGCGGTGCGGACGACACCCCGAACTCCGCCGACGTCGGCTACGCGCAGATGATGATCCAGCATCATCAGCAGGCCGTCGAGATGACCGAACTGGCCGCGAAACACGCCAAGTCGGCTCAGGTCAAGCGGCTCGCGGAGCGGATCGCCGCCGCGCAGGGGCCGGAGATCGACGCGATGCGCGGCTGGCTGCAGAAGTACGACAAGGACACCGGGGCGAGCGGCCACCAAGGGCACGGGGAGATGCCGGGGATGGCGACGCCCGCGCAGCTGAAGAAGCTGGAGGCGGCGCGGGGCGCGGCGTTCGACGAGCTGTTCCTGAAGCTGATGATCACGCATCACCAGGGGGCCGTGACGATGGCCACGGAGGTCAAGAGCGGCGGGAACAACGTGCAGGTGGAGGAGATGGCGGACGACGTGATCGCGCAGCAGACGACCGAGATCGAGCGGATGCGCGACATGTCCTGACGTTCCCGCGCGGCGCGCCGCCGCGCCCTCTCCCCCACCGCGCCTCCCGGTGTCATGCTGTGGAACATCAGCAGCTCGGTGGAGGGAGCCTCCCGTGCCGCACATCGCCGTCGTCGGTTCGGGTCCGAGCGGGGTCTACACCGCGCAGGGGCTCGTGCGGCAGGACCGCGTGCCGGACATGCGTGTCGATGTGCTCGACCGGCTGCCCTGCCCGTACGGGCTCGTGCGCTACGGGGTCGCTCCGGACCATGAAAAGATCAAGTCCCTTCAGAACAACCTCCGTTCGATCCTCGAGGACGAGCGGGTGCGTTTTCTCGGCGGGGTGGAGGTCGGCCCGGCCCTGCCGCCCGCCAAGCTCCTGGAGCTGTACGACGCGGTGGTGTACTGCGTGGGCGCGGCGGCCGACCGGCGGCTCGGGGTGCCGGGCGAGGACCTGCCGGGCAGCTGGTCGGCGACCGACTTCGTGGCCTGGTACAGCGCCCACCCGGACGCGTTCGACGGCGGTTTCGTGCGGGGCGTGCGCGCGGCCGTCGCGATCGGCGTGGGCAATGTGGCGGTCGACGTGACTCGGATGCTGGCCCGCGGCGCCGCCGAACTGCTGCCCACCGACATCCCGCACGCCGCGCTCGGCACCCTCGGGGCGAGCGAGGTGCGGGACGTGCACATGGTGGGCAGGCGCGGCCCCTCGCAGGCCCGCTTCACCACGAAGGAGCTGCGTGAACTGGGCGGACTTCCGGACACGGACGTAGTCCTGCACGAGCGGGAATTGGCGCTCGATCCGGCCTACAACGACCCGTCCGGCCTGGCCACCGCCCAGCGGCGCAACGTGGAGGTGCTGCGCGGCTGGGCCGCCGAGCCGTCGCGCGGTGCGCGCCGCCGGATCCATCTGCGGTTCCACCTGAGGCCCGTCGAGCTGCTCGCGGGCGACGACGGGCGGGTGGCCGGGGTGCGCTTCGAGCGGACGCGGCCCGACGGGCACGGGGGCGTGGTCGGTACGGGGGTGTTCGAGGTGGTCGGCGCGGGTCTTGTGCTGAGGTCGGTGGGGTATCGCGGGGTGCCGCTGGAGGGGCTTCCGTTCGACGAGGGCAGTGGCACCGTGCCGCACACGGCGGGGCGGGTGCTGCGGGATGCGCGGGTGGCGCCGGGCGAGTACGTCGCCGGGTGGATCAAGCGCGGCCCGACGGGGGTGATCGGCACCAACCGGCCCTGCGCCAAGGAGACCGTCACCTCGCTCCTGGACGACGCCGCCGTCCTCGTACGGGACGGGGAAGGACCCGCGCGGGATCCGCTGGCCGGGCTGATCGCCGCGGGGGCGCGGCCCGTGCCGTGGGACGGGTGGCGGGCGATCGAGCGGGCCGAGGCGGAGTTGGGGCGGGGCCTCGGGCGCGGCTCCGTCAAGATCCCCGACTGGGACGGCCTGTTGAGCGCGGCCCGCGGTTCGTAGACAACCCGACCCGGTCCGGCGGCGAGGACACGCAGCGGCAACACGGCGGAAATCAACAAAACGTTCAAGGTCTCTACGTTCTCGTGCATGACAACGCACCCCGTGGACCAGGTCCCGCCCGCACGCCAGTTGGTGGCGTTCGGTCTTCAGCACGTTCTCGCCATGTACGCGGGGGCGGTCGCCGTGCCACTGATCGTGGGCGGCGCGATGCGGCTCTCGCCCGCCGACCTCGCGTATCTGATCACCGCCGACCTGCTGGTGTGCGGTGTCGCCACACTCATCCAGTGCGTCGGCGTGTGGCGGTTCGGCATCCGGCTGCCCATCGTGCAGGGCTGTACGTTCGCGGCCGTGTCACCGATGGTGCTGATCGGCACGACGGGCGGCGGGCTGCCGGCGATCTACGGCGCGGTGATCGTGGCGGGGCTCGCCATGATGCTGCTGGCCCCGGTCTTCGGCCGCCTGCTGCGCTTCTTCCCGCCGCTGGTCACCGGCACGGTGATCCTGATCATCGGCCTGTCGCTGCTGCCGACCGCGGGCACCTGGGCCGCGGGCGGCTCCGGCGCCAAGGACTTCGGCGACCCGCGGAACATCGGCCTCGCGGCGTTCGTCCTGGTGCTCGTCCTCGCCGTGCAGCGGTTCGCGCCGCCGGCCCTGAGCCGGATCGCGGTCCTCGTCGGCATCGTGGCGGGCACTGCGGTGGCGATACCGGCCGGGTTCACGGACTTCGGGGCCGTGGGGGGCGCGCACTGGTTCGGGATCAGCACGCCGTTCCACTTCGGCGCCCCGGAGTTCCACCTGGCGGCGATCGTGTCGATGCTGGTGGTGGCGCTGGTGACGATGACGGAGACGACGGGCGACTTCATCGCGGTCGGCGAGATGACCGGCCGCCCGGTGGACCGGCGCGCGCTCGGCGACGGGCTGCGCGCCGACGGCTTCTCCACCGTCCTCGGCGGCGTCTTCAACACCTTCCCGTACACGGCGTTCGCGCAGAACGTGGGTCTGGTCGGCATGACGAAGGTGCGCAGCCGGTGGGTGGTCGCCGTGTCCGGCGGCATCCTGATCCTGCTCGGCCTGCTGCCGAAGCTGGGCGCGGTGGTCGCCGCGATCCCGTCGCCGGTGCTCGGCGGCGCGGGTCTGGTGATGTTCGGGACGGTCGCGGCGAGCGGGCTGAGGACCCTGTCGAAGGTGGGCTTCGAGGGCAACAGCAATCTGACCGTGGTGGCGGTCTCGGTCGCCGTCGGGCTGCTCCCGGTGGGCGTGCCGACGGTCTACGAGAAGTTCCCCGACTGGTTCCAGACGGTGATGGACAGCGGGATCAGCGCGGGCTGTCTGACGGCGATCGCGCTGAACCTCCTGTTCAACCACCTTCCGCAGAAGGCCGGTTCGCCGGATTCAGCTCCCGCCGAGCCGGTCGCTCTGCCGGGCAGCCGCGTCGAGGACACTGTCGAGCAGGCCGGGGAAGAGCGCGTCTAGATCGGCCCTGCGCAGGCCGTTCATCTTGGCGGTCCCCCGGTAGACCTGCTCGATCACGCCGCTCTCGCGCAGCACCCGGAAGTGGTGCGTGGTGGTGGACTTGGTGACGGGCAGGTCGATCTGCGAACAGGACAGCTCGGCCGCCTCGGACGTCGCGATCTCCCGGACGACGGCCAGACGCATCGGGTCGGAGAGCGCGTGCAGCACCGATTCGAGCCGGATCTCCGCGCGGTCGGGGTGCGCGAGCGTGCGACCGCCGGTGGCGGTCTCGGTGTGCGGTGCTGCGGCCGTCATGGACGACTCCCCTTCGCGGTCCGTGGTGCGGGCGGCTCGACGCCTGCGGGGCGTCACGGACATTGTACGAGAGCTATCGTAGTTTGACATCCGCCGTACTACGGTGGCTATCGTACAAGGCAGCTCCTCGTGCAACCCGCGAGGCGATGACGCGATCCGTAACCGAATGGAGTCCGCCGTGAGCGCACTGTTCGAGCCCTACACCCTGCGGTCCCTGACCATCCCCAACCGCGTGTGGATGCCGCCGATGTGCCAGTACAGCGCGGCTCCCGAGGGTCCGCTCACGGGTGCCCCGAACGACTGGCACTTCCAGCACTACGGGGCGCGCGCCGCGGGCGGCACCGGCCTGATCATCGTCGAGGCGACGGCCGTCTCCCCCGAGGGGCGCATCTCGCCGCAGGACCTCGGCATCTGGAACGACACCCAGGTCGAGGCCTTCCGCCGGATCACCTCGTTCCTGAAGTCGCAGAACACGGTGCCGGGCATCCAGCTGGGGCACGCGGGCCGCAAGGCCTCGACCGACCAGCCCTGGAAGGGCGGCGCGCCGGTGGGCCCGGACGCGTACGGCTGGGATGCCGTCGCGCCCAGCGCGGTGCCCTTCGACGAGCAGCACCCGGTCCCGGCCGAGCTGACGGTCGAGGGCATCAAGGAGATCGTCCAGCAGTTCGTCGACGCCACCCGCCGCACGCGGGAGGCCGGCTTCGAGGTCGTCGAGCTGCACGGCGCCCACGGCTACCTCATCGGCGAGTTCCTCTCCCCGCACTCCAACAAGCGCACCGACGAGTACGGCGGCTCCTACGAGAACCGCACCCGGTTCGCCCTGGAGGTCGTCGACGCGGTCCGCGCGGAGTGGCCCGATGAGCTGCCGCTGCTCTTCCGTATCTCCGCCACCGACTGGCTGGAGGACGGCGAAGGCTGGAGCGCCGACGACACCGTCCGCTTCGCCGCCGAGCTGAAGGAGCACGGCGTGGACCTGATCGACGTGTCGACGGGCGGCAACGCGGCGGGCGTCCGCATCCCCCTCGGCCCCGGTTACCAGGTTCCCTTCGCGGCGCGTGTGCGCAACGAGGCCGGGGTCCCAGCCGCCGCGGTCGGCCTGATCACCGAGCCCGAGCAGGCCGAGAAGATCCTCGCGAACGGGGAGGCCGACGCGATCCTCGTCGGCCGCGAGCTGCTGCGCGACCCGTCGTTCGCCCGGCACGCGGCGCGCGAGCTGGGCGCCGAGAGCCACGTCCCGGACCAGTACCACCGGTCCGTCTGAGCGAGCACGGCACGAGAATGCCCCCGCGGTCCCACGGACCGCGGGGGATGCGTGTCAGTGGCCGGCCACCACGCCGGACAGTTCGTTGGTGCCCTTCGGCAGCTTCACGGACGTGATCTTCTCGCCGGTCTCCAGGTCGATGGCGTGCAGGGCCTTCTTGCCGGGTTCGGAGACGTACGCGGTGTGGTCGCGGACGAACAGCGTGGGCCGGGGCTGCTGCCAGTCCAGGGGCTCCCGCCACTCACCGACGGCGTCGATCTTCTTCTCGACCTTTCCCGTGGCCGGGTCGACGACGTGGATCTTTCCGTCGGTGCCCAGGACCAGCGCCTCGCCCTCCGGCCCGCGGGCCAGCGAGCGGAAGGAGTAGCTGGTGCCGAGGTCGACCAGGCGGAGCTTCTTCTTCTCCGTGTCGACGAGGGAGATCCGCGTGGGGCGTTCCAGTTCGGCCTCGGCGTCGGTCTTGTAGTCGCCGAGGAGGACCGGGGAGGCGTCGCTGCCGGCCTGGTTGCCGATGCGGCCGTAGTCGTCCGGGGCGTCGATCTTCGTGAACTCGCCGTCCTTGTAGACGAGAACGCCGTCCTCGCAGCCGACGGCTATGGCCTCGCCCTTGGCGGCGCCCTCGCCGTGCACGCCGGGGCACTTCTCGTTGCGGGCGATCTCCTTGTTGTCCTTGTCGAGGACGAGCACGCCGGTGCGCTTCTCCGCGGTGCCGAGGGTGGTGAGGAGTTCGCCGCCGCGCAGTTCGACGGCCACGCCGTGGTGGGCGTCGGCCGAGGTGTAGCTGCGGCCCTCGGGCTTCTTGTCGCCGCCGAGGTCGGCGGGGTCGAAGACCTCCACCTGACCGGTGCCGTCGGTGAACAGCACGGTCCTGCCCGCGTGGCGGACCACGTGGCCCGGTTCGGAGCCCTTGTACTCGACGCCGGTGAAACGCTGCTGAGTGGCGTCCATGACGCGGAAGCCGCTGTCGGTGGAGACGACGACGTGGTCCTTGTCCCCGGCGGGGTTGAGGCGGTTGAAGCCGGGCAGATCGATCGTGCCGCCGAGCTTCAGGCTCTTGCCGTCGAGGACGTAGAGGCCGCCGTCGAAGCCGGCGACGATCGGGTCCTTGACCGCCTTGGCGGCGCCGGCCGCCTTGCCCGCCTTGGTGTCCTCGGTGTCCTCGCTCCCGCATCCGGTGAGGAGCGCGGACACCGCCAGGAGTCCGGCCGTCGCGGTGGCGGCTCTCCTGCGGGTGGTCTTCGTGACGCTGTGGGTGTTCACCTGCGTGTGTTTCCTTTCGTAGGTATTCATCCGGCCGTCAGGGCCTTGGTCATCGCGGTCGTGTTGGCGCGCATCATCCGCAGGTACGTGTCCGCGCCCTCGCCCTTCGCCGTCAGCGACTCCGAGTACAGCTCCACGACCTGGACCCGGCCGCCCAGCTCCTTGCGCAGCACCTCGGCCAGGCGCGTGGGCTGCGAGGAGTCGGCGAACACGGCGCGTACTCCGGCCTGTTCCATGGCCTGCGTGAGGGAGCGGAGGTCGGCGGAGCTCGGCGAGGCGAGAGTGCTGCCGCTGGGGACGACCGCGCCGATCACGCGGAGGCCGAAGCGGTCGGCGAGGTAGCCGAAGACGTGGTGGTTGGTGACGAGGGCGCGCCGGTCCTCGGGGACGCCGTCGAAGGACTCCGTCATCCACGTGGTGAGCTTCGCGAGTTGCTTGTCGTAGCGGTCGGCCCGCGCCCGCACCTCGCCCGTGTCGATGCCGTCGACGTGCTCGGTGATCTGGTCGGCGATGCGGCTCGCGGCCGTGCGCATCCGGCCCGGGTCGGTCCAGAAGTGCGGGTCGGCCTGTCCGTCCTCGTCGCCGTCGCCGTCGCCCGTACGGAAGGTCATCGGGTCGGCCGCCTTGCCCGCTTCGAAGGTCGCGACGCCGGAGGCGCGGGCGGCTTCGACGTGCCGCAGGACGTTCTCCTCCAGGCCGAGCCCGTTGTAGACGACCAGGTCGGCCCGTTCCAGGTCGGCGGCCTGCCGCGCGGAGAGGCCGAAGGAGTGCGGGTCGGCGTTGGGTTTCATGAGGACGGTGACGTCGGCCTGGTCGCCCGCTATCTGCCGGGTGACGTCGCCGAGGATGTTGGTGGTGACGACGATGCGCGGCCGGTCTCCGTCGGTGGCGCAGGACGTCAGGGTGGCGGTTGCCGCGAGGGCGAGCAGGCCCAGCAGCAGGCTGCGCAGCCGTGCGGTGCCGACCCGTACGCGCTTCTTCGCCTCGTCCGCGCTCATCGGCCGGTCTCCGCCATCAGCGCCGGGGCGATGTCGACGTCGAAGGTGCGGGCGAGGCGCAGGTCGTCGTTGTAGTCGACCTCGAACACCTGCTTGCCCTCGGGGTCGTTGACGTACGCGCGGCTGCGGTCGACCTCGACGACGGGGGCGCTCTCGGTGCTCGGCTTCCCGGTGAGGAGCCGCTTGGTGCGGGTGGTCTCCTTGCCCGTCTCCGGGTCGTAGCCGTGCAGTGCGCCGTCGGTCTCCAGGACGAGCAGCGGCGCTCCTTCCCCGGCGGTGTTCGCGGCGACGACGGGCCCGGTCGCCACCCGCTTCCAGGTGCGCTCGGTGACGTCCAGGATCCACACGGCGTCGTCCCCGGCCCGCGCGGTCAGGGTGTCGCTGCCGGGGCGCTGCTGGAAGTCGGTGGCGCGTTCGGCGGCCGGTACGTCCTTGTCGTACGGGATCGGTTCGGCGGTGAAGCGGCCCTTGTCCTCGCGGACGAGCAGGGCGCCGTCGGCGCAGCCGAGCACGAGGCCGCGGCGGGTGACGGCGTCACCGCGCGGGTCCTCGCACTCCGCGTCCGGGGCGGCGACCCGCTTGCCCTTGCGGTCGAGGACGGTGAGCTTGGTGGTGCCGTCCTCGTCGGTGAGGCCCACCAGGTGCTCCGCGTACGGGATGACAGGTCCGGTGTGCGTGCCCGGCAGCGTGCGGGTGCGCACGAGGTCGCCCTGCTCCTGCTGTGCGCGGTCGTACAGGGCCGCCCGTCCGTCCTTCCCTGTCACGGCGGTCACCGCGACGTCGGCGCGCACGGACGCGCCTTGTCCGACGGGCAGTTCGCCGACGTCGCGGATCGCGGCGCGGTAGTAGTGGACGTGGTCGCCGTGGTCGACGGTCCAGGAGCCGCCGTCGAGGACGTGGGTGTCGCCGGATGCCTGGAGGTAGCCGAAGCGTCCGTCCGTGGCGAGGCGGGAGGCACCCGCGGCGCGGTCGGTCCGGGTCACCTTGCCGGTGACGAGGTCGAGGACGCGGGTGGCCCCGCTGTCGGGGTCGTTGAGGAGCAGCCGGGACTGCTGCTCGGCGCCCTCCTTGGCGCCCGGCACGTAACCGTGCGGAGTGGTGGACGGCGAACTCGCCGCCGATGTGCGGTCGTTGTCCTCCTGGTTCGAGCAGCCCGCGACCAGCAGCGCGGTGAGCGCCAGCGGGACCGAGGCCCATCGCGTGGCGGTGTTTCTGGATATCAAGACAGTGCCTCCGAATTCCTTCGGTCGACTTCGAGCACGGGGGCGGGAGCGGTGGACACGGCTTGGCGTGTGCGGCGGTGGCGGACGCCGGAGGCGAGGTGGGACAGGAAGAAGAGGGTCACCGCGAGCGCCGAGACGGTGGCGCCCGCGGCGGTGCCCAGGTGCCAGGACAGGAGCAGCCCGCCGAAGGTGGCGGCGGCTCCGACGAGCGCGGCGGCGGCCATCACCCCGTGGACACTGCGCGCCCAGGGCAGGGCCGTGGCGGGCGGTGCGATCAGCAGGCCGAGGACGAGCAGCGTGCCCACGATGTGGAACGAGGCGACGATCGCGAGCCCCAGCAGGCCGAGCAGCACGGCGTGCGCGAGCCGCGGGCGCAGGCCCAGGGTGTGCGCCTTGCGGGAGTCGAACGCCAGGGCCAGGAAGGCCCGGTGGCCGAGCACGGAGACGAGGAGCGCCACCAGCAGCGCCGCCCCGAGCAGGACGAGGTCCTGTCCGCGTACGGCGAGGACGTCGCCGAAGAGGATTCCGGTGAGGTCCACGGCGAAGGACTGGGAGCGCGACACGATGATCACGCCGAGCGAGAGCATCCCGACGAACAGCAGCCCGATCCCGGTGTCACGGGACACCCGCCGGGCCCGGCCCAGAGCGGTCACCCCCGCGGTCATCACTGCCGCGCTCGCGACCGCACCCAGCACAGGACTCGCGCCGAGCAGTGCGGCCAACGCGACACCGGGCAGCAGGCCGTGGGACATCGCGTCGCCGAGGAAGGCCATCCCCCTGAGCACCACCCACGTCCCGGCGAGGGCGCATATCGCGGACACCAGGACACCGCCCCACAGGGCGCGCTGAACAAAGGCCACCTCGAACGGGGCCGTCAACCACTCCATGCGAGGACAGTACAATGAAAATCATGTTCAACAAACCGACTGTCTCGCCCGCCCCGCACCCCGGCCGGGCCACCCGTGTCCAGCTCACCGACCTCTGTGCCGGCTATCCGGGCCGCCCGGTCCTCCATCAACTGTCGTGCCGGATCGCGGAGTTGGAGACGACCGCGCTCGTCGGCCCGAACGGCAGCGGCAAGTCCACGCTGCTCGGTGTGCTGGCCGGTGTGATCCGGCCGACATCGGGAGAGGTCCGGCACGACGGGGACCGGCGGCCCGCCTTCGTTCCGCAGCGCGGGGCCGTCGGGGACACGCTGCCGCTGACCGTGCGGCAGACCGTGGACATGGGGCGCTGGGGCGGGCTCGGCGTCTGGCGTCGGCCGACGCGGCGGGACCGGGCCGCGGTCGACGCGGCACTCGACCGGCTCGGCGTCGGTCATCTCGCCGCACGGCAGCTGGGCGAGCTGTCGGGCGGGCAGCGCCAGCGCACGCTGATCGCGCAGGGACTCGCCCAGGAGTCCGACCTGCTGCTCCTGGACGAGCCGACCACGGGACTCGACCCGGAGGCCCGCGATCGCATCGGGTCACTGCTGACGGACCTCGCGGCGGAGGGTGTGACGGTCGTGCAGGCGACCCACGACCTGGCGGCCGCGCGCGCGGCGGATGCCTGCCTGCTGCTGCGGGACGGACACCTCGCCGGGCAGGGCCGCCCCGACGAGGTGCTCACCGAGTCGGCACTGGCCCGGCTCTGGCAGCCGGCCTGACGCCGCCCCGCGGATCAGCGCGGCCGCCCGGCACCACCCAGGTGTTCCGTGGGACCGCCGAAGGCCAGGACCAGCGTGCGCCGCTCCATCAGCCAACGCCCCTCCACCTTGCGGAAGGTGTCCTCGTAGTGCCCTATGTTCGCGGGCGGGCGGGGCGGGACGAGGGTGCCGTCGGTGTGACCGTCGACCCGGTGGGTCACGAAGTACGTGGTGGCGGTGGCGGTGTCCGGGGTTTCGACGGTGACCAGGATGTTCGTGCACAGCCGCCGGGACAGGCGGTCGGCGGGGCGGCCGCCGAAGTAGGCGCGCAGGGCCTCGGTGCCCTGGATCCGCCGGTTGTCCTCGGGCCACTCCCAGACGCCGTCGGGGGTGAAGAGCTCGCAGACCGTGCCGGGGTCCCCGAGGTCGAGGCGGCGCACGAGTTCCAGGATCAGGCGCTCGCAGGCGCGCTCCGCCAGGAGTCGGTGCAGCGGGTCGAGCGGCCCGTCGGCCGGAGTGTCCTCGGTCATCTCCCCGTCCTACCAAGAGCGGTGTTACGCCTACGAGTTCTTTTCGAAGTGGCGGCGCGTCCCGGCGTCCGCCGGGAGGAACGTCTCCAGGTGCAGCCCCTCCAGGGCCGCGTCGGCGGGCGTGGTGAGCTGTGCGGAGGTGCTGAATAAGCGGAGCGGTCCCGCGCTCGGCACGGTGAGTTCCAGGGTGAGGACCGGGCTGCCCGTCGGGGCGGTGCGGGGGACGGCGGTGAGGTGCCGCGCGGTCTCCTCGGCCAGGGCGAAGTGGCGCGGGTCGTGGGTGCGTTCGGCGCGGTGGACCAACTGGTGGTGCAGGTGGGAGGCCCACTGGGTGAAGTTGCGGATCCGTGGGGCCAGGCCCTCCTCGTGCACGCACAGACGGATGACATTGATCGGGGGTTCGAGGAGCCGCGGCGCACACCCTTCGAGCAGCGCCGCGACCCCGTCGTTGGCGTCGACGACGTCCCAGTAGGTGTCCAACAGCAGCGCCGGGTAGGGCATATGGGCGTCGAGGAGGCCCCGCAGCCCGTCCATGACGACCGCGAGCGAGGCGTCCGCGAGGTCCCGGTCCCGGTACTGGGGCGCGTAGCCGCCCGCGAGCAGCAGCTGGTTGCGGTCGCGCAGCGGGACGTCGAGGTGGTCCGCCAGGTGCAGGATCATCTCCGGCGTCGGGTGCGCCCTGCCGGTCTCCACGCGGCTGAGGTGCCGGGTGGAGACGGCGGAGCGGTTCGACAGCTCCTGCTGGCTGAAGCGGCGGCGCTCGCGCCAGCCGCGCAACAGCGGTCCGACGGCGCGGGTGTCCACGGCGTCCAGGGTGTCGGCGGCGTCCACGAGGGTGCTCATGGCGGTGAGCGTACGTCGGTGGGGCGCGCTTTCCATGACCTGTGAGGTCATGGAGGTTCCGGCGCCGCCCGGCCACCGTGGTTCCCGTCAACACACCGCATCACATCGGAGGTTCGACCATGACCACGCACTCCGCAGTCGACGCCTACCTCGCCACCTGGAACGCGGAGGGTGAGCAGCGTACGAAGCTCATCGCCGAGCACTGGGCGTCCGACGCCACCTACACCGACCCGCTGGCCGAGGTGGCGGGCCACGCCGCGCTCGCCGCGCTGATCGACGGGGTGCACCAGCAGTTCCCCGGCTGCGTGTTCACGCAGGTCGGCGACGTGGACGCGCACCACCGGCAGATGCGGTTCCAGTGGGGCCTGGGCCCCGAGGGCGCCGAACCGCTGGCGATCGGCTTCGACGTGCTCGTACTCGACGACGCGGGGCGGATCCGGGACGCGCGGGGATTCCTGGACAAGGTGCCGACCGCCTGAGACCGCACCACCCACCGCCGGCCGGGTCACGACACCTTCCACCCCACCACCGCCGCCGCCCGGCGCGACGCCTTCGATGCCCGGGCGCGCGGGCTCAGCGCCGCCTCCACGCGGCGGCGGACCGGTGCGCAGTACCTGACCGAGCCGTGCTGCCCACCGCGCAACTCGTCCGCGCTGCGCAGCAGTTCGGAAGCGAGGGCGGGCCGGCCGCGGGCCGCCGCGATGTCCGCGGCGAGTTCGGCGGTGCAGGCCGCGCCCGCCGTGTCGTCGTGGGCGAGATGGCTGTGCAGGGCCCGGCCCGCCTCCTCGGCGGCGACCTCCAACGGACCGCCGTCCCAGCGCAGCAGTTCGGCCTGCGCGTGTCCGAGCCACGCCTCCGCCCAGGGGTCGTGCACCTCCGTCGCCCCGGACCGCGGCAGCACCAGATCCTGCGCGGCCTCCGGGTCCGCACGGACGAGGGCGAGCGCGAGGGCCGCCCGGCACGGGGAGCCGCCGGGCCCGAACCCCGGTGTCTCGCCGAGGGTTTCGAGGGCGGACCGGAACGCGCCGGCGGCCTCGCGGACCCGGCCCTGGCGCAGCGCCGCGATCCCCCGCGTGAACGCGATCAGGCCGAGGCACCGGTCGTCGCCGTCCCGCTCGGCCGCCAGGCCGCCCCTCACGAAGGCGGCTTCGGCGGCCTCTGCGTCCCCGCTCAGCGATTCCAGGTATCCGACGAGCCACCACGCGCGGGCGGGGACGGGGCCTTGGTGCAGGCGCAGCACCTTCCGCAGCGCCGTCCGCCCCTCCTGCGCCCGCCCGCACGCCACCCACAGGAACCAGAGGTGCAGCACGGTGTCGAGGGCGACACCCGACTCCGCGGTCGGCGGGAAGGGGCCCGTGCGCGGGTCCATCGCCACGTGGAGGTCCGGCAGCTGACGCAGTACGAGGGCCCGCGCCTCGCGCTGCCGCCCCCGGCTCCACTGCGCGGCGGCCCGCCGGGCGAGTCCCGCGCACCACCGCCGGTGGTGCAGGACGAGCGCCCAGCGCTCCCCCGCCGCGTCCAGGGCGCGCAGACACACCTCGCGCATCGGCCCGGTCAGCCGGGTCCGCGGCCTGCCCGCGAGGCCGCCGTCCCCGCCGGGGTCGCCCGGCACGAGAGCGAAGGGAGCGACCCGCGCCATCAGGACCGGGATCCGCTCGGCGGGCAGCTCGCCGGAGGCGCACACCTCGCGCACCTCGTCCAGGTCGAAGCCCGCCTCGAACACGGCGAGGCGGCGCAGCAGCAGGCGCTCGCCGCGGCTGCTGCGGGCGTAGGACCGCTCGGCGATCGCGACCGCCCGCGACGTGTACGGGCGGCGTTCCACGGGCGCCAGATCGGCGGGGCCGCGCAGCCGGCAGCCCGCGTCCAGGAGCGGGCCGGGCAGGCCGTCGAGGCGGTGGGCGAGGGCGGTGGCGCGGGTGGCGGTCTCGGGGTCGGCCAGCAGCCACGGTCCCGCCGCGTCGGCGAGCAGGTCGACGGCGGCGTGTCCGCGCAGCGGCGGCAGCCGGTGCACCGCTTCGCCGCGCAGCCAGCTCGGGCGGTCCGAGATGCGCAGCACGGTCAGCCCCGGCACGTCCTCCAGGAGCGCGGCGAGCAGGTCGGTCCCCGCGCCGCCGAGGTGCTCCCAGTCGTCCAGGACGAGCAGCGGACGGGTCCGCACGCTCCGTCCCGGCCGGGCGCCGAACCGGTGGCGCAGCCGGACCAGGACGCCGCCGAGCACGCTCGCGTCGAGCCCGGCCCCCGATTCCCACACCACGTCGCGCCCGCCACGCGCGCGTACCTGCTGGACCGCCTCCCGCGCGAGCCGTGTCCTGCCCGCTCCCGACGGGCCCACCAGCGACACCAGGCGCCAGGACGCCAACCGCGTGAGCAGCGCCGCCAGTTCGCGCTCACGCGCCTTCAACTGCCCTTCACTCATACCGACCCACACCTTCACCGAAATCACGTATCCGATGGACGATCACCGCGACGTGTACTTCGATGAGTACTGCGCCACCTGTCGCGCGTGCGACTGGTGACGCATCCGGCGCGCCGCACTACCCATGGTTACGTCATGGCGAGAGCATTCCGGATAGGTGCGGGGTATCGACAAGGAGGTCCATGAAATCGGAGGAATCCGCCGTTTCGGAGGCGGATCTGACGCTGATTCACGCACTGCAGCTCGCCCCGCGTGCCAGTTGGGCCCAACTGTCGGACGAGATCGGCCATTCCGCGGGCACCCTCGCCCGGCGCTGGGCGCGGCTGACGGAGACCGGCGTCGCGTGGAGCGGTGTCCTGCCCGGCGCGGTGTTCGGCGGTGGGACGAGCCTGTGCTCCGCGTGGATCCAGGTGCGCTGCACGGCGGGCGGCGTCGCGGCCACCGCCGCCGAGCTCGCCCGCGATCCGGGCACGCTGTGCGTGGTGCATCTGGCGGGCGCGGCGGACCTGTTGGTCTACTACGCCTGCTACGACACCATGGCGCTCGACCGGTATCTGGGCGAGCGCCTGCATCTGCTGCCCGGTGTGCGGGCCACCCGGGCGCACCTGGTCACCGGGATGCACGGACCGATCTCTCCGCTCAGCCTCCAGCAGCTCGGCCCGGACAGCCGAAGACGGGTGTCCGCGCTCGCCCCGCACCTCGCGCCCGGCGCCGCCCCGCAGCACGGGCTGCCCGACGCCGCCGACCGTGCCCTGCTCCACGCGCTGGCCGGTGACGCCCGGCTCGGCGCGACGGCCCTCGCCAAGGCCTGCGGCCTGAGCGAGACGACGGTGCGCCGCCGCATCGACCGTCTGGAGGCCCGCTCGGGCCTGTGCTACATGGTCAAGCTCGCGCCCCGGTACACGACACGGCCACTGCTCTGCTTCCTCTACCTGAACGTGCCGCCGGGGCAGATCGCCCAGACCGCCGCCGCGGTGCTGCGCCAGCCCGGCACCCGCAACGTGTCGTCCGTGACCGGCCCGCACAACCTGCTGGTCCTCGCCTGGCTGCGCTCCCCCGCCGGGCTCGCCGAGTACGCGGAGCGCCTGACCCGCACGGTCCCCGCGGTCCAGATCATGGAGACGACCGTGGCGCTGCGCGTCCAGAAACTGGGCGCCCAGATCCTGACCCCCAACGGCACCCGCGAACGCCTGGTGGCCCCGGACGTCTGGGGGACGTATCCGCGGACGGGGTGAGAGAGGGCGGGCCGGGCGATCACGCGAGCGGGACACGAGGACGCGCCGCGCAAGAGCGCGCCCCTGGCCAGGGCACGCCTGACCGCAGGACGCACCCGCCAAGAGCGCGCCCCCCGCCGCTACAACTCCCCGCCGGCAGACGCCCACACGCCCCGGGCGCGGCCCCGACAGAAGCGTGCACCCACTGAGAAGCCGCACGCGACAAGCACACGGACCTCCGGCCAAGGGCACGCGCCCGACGAGCGCACAGGCCGGGGGCGCGGTCCCTGGCCTCCCGGCGCTACGACTCTCCGCCGGCAGGCGCTCGGGCGTCTCCCGGGTTCACGACTCGTGCGAGGAACGAGCGGGTGCGTTCGTGGCGTGGGGTGACCAGGACCTGCTCCGGGGTGCCCTCCTCGACGACCACGCCGCCGTCCATGAACACCACGCGGTCCGCGACCTCGCGGGCGAAGCCCATCTCGTGGGTGACGACCATCATCGTCATGCCCTCGTCGGCCAGCGTGCGCATCACGCCGAGCACATCGCCGACGAGCTCCGGGTCGAGCGCGCTGGTCGGCTCGTCGAACAGCATCAGCTCGGGCCCCATCGACAGCGCACGGGCGATGGCGACGCGCTGCTGCTGGCCGCCGGAGAGCTGCGCCGGGAAGGCGGTCTCCTTGTCGGCGAGACCGACGCGGTCGAGGTTCGCGCGGGCCGTCCGCTCCGCCTCCTCGCGGTCGCGCCCGAGGACGCGGCGCTGCGCGATGGTGAGGTTCTCCAGCACGTTCAGGTGCGGGAAGAGGTTGAACTGCTGGAAGACCATGCCGATCCGGCGGCGTACGCGGTCGATGTCGAGGTCGGGGTCCGTGAGGTCGGCCCCGGCCACCACCACCCGCCCCGACGTGGGCTCCTCCAGCAGGTTGGTGCAGCGCAGCAGGGTGGACTTGCCGGAGCCCGAGGGGCCGATGACACAGACCACCTCGCCCTGCGCGACGGTGAAGTCCACCCCGCGCAGCACCTCCAGGTCGCCGAACGACTTGTGCAGTCCCTGGATCTCGATGGCCGCGGTCATGCCGGTGTCCTCGTCCTCGGTGTCGTTCCGTACGTCCTCGGTGTCGTTCCGTACGTCCTCGGTGTCGTTTCGTACGTCCTCGGTGTCGTTGTGGTGCGTCATGCCCCCGCTCACCTCGCCTTCGCGTGCCGCGCCTCGAGGCGGCGGACCAGATAGCCCAGCGGGATGGTGACGAGGAGGTAGCACAGGCCCGCGACGAAGATGGGCGTGCTGTTGGCGGTCTCGCCGGCCAGGTCCCGGCCGAACTTGGTGAGTTCACGTGTCTCCAGGGACACGCCGAGGAAGAGGACCAGCGAGGAGTCCTTGAACAGCAGGACCAGTTCGTTGGTGAGCGGCGGCACGATGACGCGGAAGGCCTGCGGGATGACGATGGAGCGCATCGCCAGGGTCTGCGACATGCCCAGCGTGCGGGCTGCCTCCAGCTGGCCGCGGGGCACGGCCTGGATTCCGGCCCTGATGGTCTCGGCCATGTACGCGGCGGCGACCAGGCCGAGCGCGATGGCCACCTGCCCGTAGACACCACCGGGCAGAGCCGTACCGGGGAAGGCGAGGGGCACACCGACGCCGATGAAGATGAAGATCAGCAGGGCGGGCAGTCCGCGGAAGAACTCGATGTAGATCGAGGCGAGCCACCGGTAGGGGGCCACCGAGGACAGCCGCATCAGGGCGATGACAAGGCCGAGCACGAGCCCGACGCCGAACCCGGTGAGGGTGTAGATCACCGTGTTGACCAGCGCCGTGGTGATCAGCGCCGGGAACATCCGGCGCGCCACGGACGGTTCGAGGAACTGGTGCTGAAGCTGCCCCCAGTCGGCGAGCGACACGGCCAGCAGCACCGCGACGACCAGCACCGCGTACTGGACGGCGCGCGTCACCTTGCGGCGGCGGCGCGGCGACATGCGCCGCCGCGGTGTGTCCCGTCCGGAACCCCCGTCCACCGACGGTGTCTTCACGGTGCTCACTTGGCGGCCACGTCCTTCGGCATCGGGCCGATCCACTGCTCGTACAGCTTCTTGTACGTGCCGTCCTTCTTGGCCTCACCGATCGCCTTGTTGATCGCGGCGAGCAGCTTCGGGTTGCCGCCCTTCTTCACGGCGAAGCCGTACTGCTCGCCGGTGGGGACGGTGCCGACGAGGCGGAACTTGGCGGCGACGGCGGAGTCCTTGAGCCAGTTCTGGACGACCGGGTAGTCCTGGACCAGTACGTCGACCTGGCCGGTGCGCAGCCCGTTGAGCTCGGCGTCGGAGCTCTCGAAGGACTGCGAGTCGACGCCCTTCTTGTGTGCCAGGTCCTCGCCGGTGGTGGCGGCCTGGGAGCCCAGCTTCAGCTTGCCGCCCTTGATGTCCTCGAGGCTCTTCGCGTCGACTCCCTTGCGGGCGAGCAGCGCCTGGTCGGCGTCGAAGTAGGGGTCTGAGAAGTCGAGGTTCTGCTTGCGCTCGGGGGTGATGGTCATGCCGGCGGCGGCGACGTCGCACAGGCCCGCGTTGAGGTCGGCGCCGGTCTTGATGGTCTCGAAGGACTTGTCGATGATGTCCTGCTTGACGTCGAGCCGCTTCGCGACGAGGTCGATCAGGGAGACGTCGAAGCCGACGACCTTGCCGTTCTTCTCCGACTGGAAGGGCGCGTACGGCAGGTGGGTGCAGGTGGTCAGCTTGCCCTTGTGGACCAGCTTCGCCCCGTCGGCGGTCGTCGTGACATCGGCGCTCTTGCTGCACGAGGTCGTCAGGGCCACGAGGCAGGCCGCGACGGCGAGCGGGACACAGCGGCGGGCGAGGCGTGCGGTTGAGGTCACGGTACTTCCCTGGGACGTGGAGGGGCGGACGGTACGCGGCACGAACGCCCGAGAGCACGTCGGTCCGGGGTGCTGGACCGGCACTGACCTCGGGAAACACGGAGATTCGGACACACTGACGCACCGTTGCGGCAAGGTCTACATCGCGTTTCTTTGCCCACCCCAAGAAACACTTATCGATCTTGACTTGCGGGGTGAACTCCATAGCTTGTACGCATGTTTGACTCGCGGCACATCCAGACGTTCGCCGAGGTCGTGCGCACGGGCTCCTACGCGGCGACGGCGCGGGGCCTCGGGTACACGCAGCCCGCCATCAGCCAGCAGATGAAGGCGCTCGAACGCGCCGCGGGCACGCCGCTGTTCGTCCGGGCGGGCCGGGGGCTTCGCCTCACGGACGCGGGGCGGCTGCTGGCCCGGCACGCCACGGGCATCCTCAGCTCCATCGAGACGGCGCACGGCCAGCTGCGGGCGATCACCCGCCTCGAATCGGGGCGGGTGCGCGTCTGCGCCTTCCCCGGCGCGAGCGCCACCCTGCTGCCGACGACGGTGGCCCGGGTCGCCGCGGCCCATCCGGGCGTCCGTGTCGAGCTGTTGGAGGAGGAGCCACCGGACTCGTTGCACGCGCTGCGCGAGGGGCGGTGCGATCTGGCGCTCGCCTTCTCCGGTGACGCCGCCGCCGACGGCGAGGGGGTGTCGGGTCTGGTCGAACTGCCGCTGCTCGACGACCCGCTGCTGGTGCTCCTGCCGACCGGGCACGCCCTCGCCGACCAAGGCCGTGTGGAGCTGGGGCAGTTGGAGCGGGAGCCCTGGATAGCCGGGTGCAGGAGGTGCCGCGGGCACTTCGTCGCCGCCTGCGCGCAGGCGGGTTTCGCGCCGGACATCGTCCACGCCACCGACGACGGTCTCGCGGTGCAGGGCCTGGTGGCCGCCGGGGCGGGCATCGCGCTGGTGCCCGGCATGGCGGTGTCGTCGCTGCGGCACGCCGACGTGGTAGCCCGCCCACTCTCCCCCGCGGACCGCCGCCGCGTGTCCGTGTTCGTGCGCGAAGGACATGAGACGGCGCCGGTCACCGGCCTCGTCCTGCGGATGCTGGGCGAGGTGGCGGGAAAGCTGCGCCCACCCACCCTTTAATTTGCCTTTCAGATGCAACATTAATATTCTGCGGCCATGCGGTTGACGCGATTCACGGATCTCGCCCTGCGCGTCCTGATGCGACTCGCGGTCGAGGAGGGCGAACAGCCCACCACGCGCGAGGTCGCGGGCGCCATGGAGGTGCCGTACACCCACACCGCGAAGGTCGTCGCCAAGCTCCAGCACATGGGGCTCGTGGAGGCGCGGCGCGGCCGGGGCGGCGGGCTCGCGCTCACGGGAGCGGGCCGCTCGGCGTCCATCGGCGGCCTCGTACGGGAGCTCGAAGGTCCGGGGGACGTCGTGGACTGCGAGGGGACGACACCGTGCCCCCTGCGCTCGGCCTGCCGACTGCGGGGAGCGCTGCGCGCAGCGCAGGAGGCGTTCTTCGCGACGCTCGATCCGCTCACCCTCGCCGACCTCGTCGAGGCCCCCACAGGACCACTGTTGGTATCGCTCAGCCCCGCGCCCCCTCCGGGCTGACCCGGCACCCCGAGCGCCGGGCGGCAGCCCACTTCGCACCCTCTCCGAGCCGGGCAACACCCGCACCTTTAAATACGAATCTGAGATTCAGATTAAGGAGTCCTGCCGATGCTCACCGACCAGTCGGCCACCGTCGTCCGCGCCACCCTGCCCGCCGTGGGCGCCGCCATCGAGGACATCACCGGCCTCTTCTACGAGAAGCTGTTCGCGGCCCACCCCGAGCTGCTGCGCGACCTGTTCAACCGCGGCAACCAGGCGGCAGGGTCCCAGCGCCAGGCCCTCGCCGGGTCGATCGCCGCGTTCGCCGCACACCTCGTGAACACCCCGGACGCCCGGCCCGACGTGATGCTGGCCCGCATCGCGCACAAGCACGCATCGCTCGGTGTGCGCGCCGACCAGTACCCTGTCGTGCACCGGCACCTCTTCGAGGCCATCGCCGACGTGCTCGGCGACGCGGTCACCCCGGAGGTCGCGGCGGCCTGGGACGAGGTGTACTGGCTGATGGCGAACGCCCTCATCGCGATCGAGCAGCGGCTCTACGCGGAGCAGGGCGCGGTCGACGGCGACGTCTGGCGGGAGTGGGAGGTGGTGTCCCGCGCCGAGGAGACCCCCGACGTCGCGTCCTTCCTGCTGCGCCCGGCCGACGGCGCCCCTGCCCCCGCGTTCAAGGCGGGCCAGTACGTGTCCGTGCAGATCGAACTCCCCGACGGGGCACGGCAGATCCGCCAGTACAGCCTGACCGGCGCGCCCGCGGCCGAGGGGCGCTCCATCGCGGTGAAGCGGGTCGACGGCGGCGGCGCGACGCCCGACGGCGAGGTGTCGAACCACCTGCACGCGCACGTCCGCGAGGGCGACCGGCTGCGGGTCTCCGCGCCGTACGGCGACCTCGTCCTGACGGCCGACGAGGCGCCCCTGCTGCTCGTCTCCGCCGGTATCGGCTGCACCCCGGTCCTCGCCATGCTGGAGGACCTGGTGGCCACCCGGCACCCGGGCCCGGTCACCGTCGTGCACGCCGACCGCTCCCCCGACACCCACGCGCTGCGCAGGGAGCACGCGGCCCTCGCCGCCAAACTCCCCGACGGCGCCGCCCACTTCTGGTACGAGGAGGGGGCCACGATCGCCCAGCACACGGGCCTCGCCGACCTCACGCAGGTGTCCGTCGCGCCCGGCACGCGCGCGTACCTGTGCGGTCCACTGCCCTTCATGCGGGCCATGCGCGAGCAGTTGCTCGCCAAGGGGGTCGGGGCGGCCGACATCCACTACGAGGTGTTCGGTCCCGACCTGTGGCTGGCCGCGGCCTGACGCCTCAGCCGGCCAGCCGCTCCCGCCAGGGGTGATCGGCCCCGTACGTGGTGGTGAGCGCGTCGACGAGCCACCGGCGCTGCCCCGGCCCCAGCACGGGCAGCGCCGCCTCGAAGTCCACCTCGTCCTTGGGCCGCAGCCCTTTGGCCTTGTAGTGGAGCTGGACTTCGGGGGTGACGGCCGGTGTGCCGTCGGCGGCGGTGAAGCCGAGCGCGTCGAGCGGCCGCCGCAGGCGCGGGTCGCGGCGGGACACCCACTCCCCGCCCTCGGACTCCTCGAGCATGAGCTGGATGCGCCAGGAAGTGCTGCCCGCGGGGCGGCACCAGAAGTCGTGCACGTCGGCCGCGAGCACCTCCCCCGGCTCCCAGGGGCGCAGGCTGCCCGGCGGGTCCGCGGCCCACAACTCCCAGCCGTCCAGGATCTGGTGGGCCAGGTGCTGGTCGCGGCGGAGCAGCATCACGTCGATGTCTCCGTGGGCGCGCAGGGGCCGCCCCGCGGCCAGCTCGATGGCGAGACCGCCGGCCACCCACCAGGGCGCGCCGATCCCCTCGAAGCGAGCGACGACCTCGCTCACGGGGGCCGGGTCCCACGGGTCGAACGGTGCGTCGAGTCGTCTCATGCGCGCAATTCTTCCCTCGCCCCGGCTGCGTGACCGAGCCGTGGACACCGCCTTCACCGGCGCGACCTCTTCTGACATGGTGTGCCACTGAACGATCCGTTCACCCTGCAACCACCCCGTGCCGAGGAGTCGCGATGAGCCGCCGCACGTCCAGACAACGTGTCGCCACCCTGTCCGCCCTGGTCTGCCTGCTGGGCCTGACCGCCGCCGCGCCCGCCGCGCCGTCGGCCACCCAGCAGTCCACCAAGAAGCCGCGGGCGAGCCTGCTCGACACGGTTCCCAGGTCCGGTGTGCTGCGTGTGTGCACGACCGGCGACTACAAGCCGTTCACGTACAAGGACCCGAAGGACGGTTCGTACAGCGGCATCGACATCGACATGGCGAAGGACCTCGCCAAGAGCCTGGACGCCAAGGCCCAGTGGGTGGACACCACGTGGGCGAACCTGTCGGGCGACCTGTCCGCCGGAAAGTGCGACGTCGCCGTCGGCGGTGTCTCGATCACGCTGCCGCGCGCCCGCCAGGTGTACTTCAGCGAGCCCACCCGCGAGGACGGCAAGACGCCGATCGTGCGGTGCGCGGACAAGGACAAGTACCAGACACTCAAGGACATCGACCGGTCAGGGACGACGGTGATCGTCAACCCCGGTGGCACCAATGAGCAGTTCGCCCGCGCGAACATCAAGCAGGCCACCATCAAGGTCCACCCGGACAACCGCACGATCTTCGACGAGATCGTGGCGGGCCGGGCGGACGTGATGATGACGGACGCGAGCGAGACGCTCTACCAGTCCAAGCTCCACCCCGAGCTGTGCTCGATCCACCCCGACAAGCCGTTCTCGTTCGCGGAGAAGGCGTACGCGACGCCGCGCGGCGACCACGACTTCCACAGTTACGTTGACCAGTTCGTGCACCTGGCGACGCACGACGGCACGTACGACAAGTACGAGTCGGAGTGGCTGGACTGAGCGCTAGAGAAGGGTCGGCGTGAGGTCGGGTCCGCCTTCGGAACCGGCCTCGTACGCGTCCTCGTCGAACGGGTACAGCGGGCGCTCCACCCGGTGGTGTCCCAGGCGCAGCAGGTCCTGGTCGACACCGCCGGGGGTGAGCGCGAGCAGCCAGTCGGCGGCCATGTCGTGCAGTTCCGGCTCCAGGTAGCCGATCTTGACGACGACCACGTCGTACGTGCGCGGGTCGATGCCGAGACCGCCCTCGGCCGGGCCCGTGAAGTCGGCGAGCGTGTGGAACGGCTTGCGGCGCTCGACGAGGATCACGGTGAGGCCGCCGACGCGGACGGCCGCCATGTCGACACCGCGGTCGTACGCGCCGCCCGCGACACCGTCCTTGCGGTCGTCGGCGCGCTGCAACGCCTCGACGGTGCCGGTGAGTTCGTACGGTCCGCCGTGGTTCGCGTCGACCTTGCCGCCGACGGAGAGCGTCACCTCGGCGCCGACTCCGGCCTGGAAGCAGGCGGCGACGGCGACCGGGTCGGTGATGCCGGGGTGCACGGCGGTGACCCGGCCCTCCCGGATCTCCTCGTTCTCGAGCAGCTTGCCCAGCATGTACGCGAGGTCGCCCGCGCCACCGGCCGTCGGGTTGTCGCCGGAGTCGCTGATGAGAAAGGGCCGCTTGTCGGAGGCGACCGCCTTGTCGATGCACTCCTCGGCGCCGCCGGTCGGGCCGACGAAGAGGAAGTCCTTGCGGGCGTCCCAGTAGCGGCGGGCCAGCGACTCGGCTTCCTGCGCGGCGAGTTCGGCGTCGTCGCCGGTGACGACGATGGCGGCCTTGCAGCGCGGCTCGTCGGCCCAGGCATAGCCGACCCACATCGCGGCGTCGAGGATGCCCTCCTTGCCCTCGATGTCGGCGAGCGAGGCATAGAGGGACTTCGCGGGCTCCAGGCGGGTGCTGGTCTTCTCGCCGGGCAGCAGGACCGGGACCTGGACCCAGGCGCGGTGCGGCCGCTTGCCCTCGCGCAGGCAGTGCACGAGGTTGCGGGCGGCGCGCTCGCGGGTGTCCCATGCGTCCTCGTGCGGGGCGAGGCGGTGCGCGGTGAGCAGGTCGATCGGCTCGGCGAAGCGGCGCGAGACATTGCCGTGCAGGTCCATCGCCGTGGAGATCACCGGGCGGCCCGCGGCCGGGTCGTCGGGCGTGCCGTTGTGGTCGAGCGCCGCGCGGACCGCCTCCGTGAGGTCGCCCTCGGCGTCGGTGAGGCCGATGACGCTCATGGCGCCGTGGATGTCGTACACGAGCCCGTCGAGCGGGCCCGCCTCCCGTATGCGGGTGACGAGTTCGTTCTTGAGGATCAGGTACGACTCGGCCTCCACCGGGCCGCCGGGCAGAGAGGTCGCGTGCAGCAGCGGCACCCACTCGACGAGCTCGGCGAGGTCGGAGTCCCTTTGCGTCCACGTGTAACGGTCGAGGAGGTCCTGGCCGCGCGTCTGCCGGAAGTCGTCCGTGGTGGAGCGGTGCGGGCAGAACGTGGACGACTCGATACCGATGCCTCCGATGCCGATGCGCAGGCGGCGGCCGGTGATCGGGGTGGTGCTCGTCATGCGTGGACGCTCTCTTCCTTGTGGGCGGGGGCAGGGGCGGTGGCCGACAGGTTCTTGTGCAGCGCCGTGAGCCCGGCGCCGAGCAGGCCCGCGTCGCGGCCCGCGGCCGTCGTGGTGATCTCCAGGTCCGCCGTGGCCAGCGGCAGGCAGCGCTCGTAGAGCACGCCGCGGACGGCGGCGACGAGGGGTTCGGCGGTGGCGAGGACGCCGCCGATGGCGACGGCCCGCGGGTTGAAGAAGTTCACGACGACGGAGAGCACCGTGCCGATGTGCCGTCCCGCCGCGCGGACGAGGGTGGTGGCGACGGGGTCGCCGTCGGCGACGAGCTGAAGCAGCTCGGTGGTGTTCGCCACGTCGACGCCCTGCGCGCCGAGTTCGCGGATGAGGGCGGCGCCGCTCGCGACGGTCTCCAGGCAGCCGATGTTCCCGCAGGAGCACGGCCGCTCCCCCGCCGCCTCCACCCGTACGTGGCTGATGTCTCCGGCGCTGCCGTTGGCGCCGTCGTGCGGGCGGCCCGCGACGATGACGCCGCTGCCGATGCCGCGGCCCGCCTTCACGACGACCATGTGATCGAGCTCGGGCCGTGTGGTGCGGTGCTCGCCGACCGCCATCATCGTGGCGTCGTTGGCGACGGTCACCGGCATGCCGAGCCGCTCGGCAAGGACGTCGCGCAGCGGGTAGCGGTGCCAGCCCGGCATCCGCGAGGGGCTCAGGACACGGCCGTCCGCCGGGTCGACGGGGCCGGGGAAGGAGACGCCGAGGGCGCGCACGGTGCGGCCCGACTCCCGCTGCCGCTCGGCGAGTCGGGTCACCTGCTCGCAGAGCCAGTCGACGGCGGACTCGGGTCCGGCCGTGATGTCGTGCGGCAGGTCGACGGCGTCGTGCACGTCCGCGCCGAGGTCGACGGCGCCGAGCCGCGCGTGGCGGCTGCCGAGGTCGGCGGCGAGCGCGACGCCGCCCTGCGCCTTGACCCGGAGGAGGCGGGGCCTGCGTCCGCCGCGCGAGGCGCCCTCGCCGGACTCGGTGAGCACGCCCTGCGCCACCAGTTCCTGCACGCGCAGCGAGACGGTGGAGGGCGCGAGGCCCAGCTCCCTGACGAGGTCGGCGCGGGAGGAGGCGGCTCCGGACGAGACGAGCCGGAGTATGTGCTGGGCCGAGCCCGGCTCGCCTTCGTTCGCGGTGTCCGCCATCAGGTCCCCCTGGAGACTTGCTTCGATGCGTACTTACTTCGATCAGTTCGTTCGAGGTCGAACCGAACACTAACCACTGGCGAACCAAGTTCGCCAGGCCCCAGGGATTTTGAACTACTTTCCGAATGAACCTATTGACTTGATTCGAACGGCCGACTTAGCGTTCGGGCGCCCCTCGTCGAATCTTCACACGGGGCAGGATCCCGTCCCCTTGGAGGCCCTTCGGCATGCGTTCCCTCAGGTCAAAGGTGCCCGCCGCGCTCGCCCTCGCGGCGGCGCTCGTGGCGCTCACCGGCTGCACGCACGAGGCCGGCGGCATCGCCATGGGCCCGACGGGCGGCACCCCCGTCAAGGGCGGCACGGCCACCATGGCCCTGCCGCCCGCGGCGACCCCGAACTGGATCTTCCCCATCGGCGCACCCGGCTACGGCGCCTCCTACAACTACGGGATCCAGTCACAGCTCTACATGCCCGTGTACGACGCCGTGCAGAAGAAGGGCGAGCTGGTCACGCACGGCCCGAGCACGCTCGGCCGGAAGCCGAAGTACAGCGACGGCAACAAGACGGTGACCGTGCCGCTGCGCAAGGGCGTCACATGGTCCGACGGGACCAAGGTGACCGCCCGCGACCTGGAGTTCTGGTTCAACCTCGTCAAGGCGAACAAAGCCGACTGGGGCAGCTACTCGGTCGGCACCATGCCGGACAACGTCAAGAAGTTCGAGATCGTCGACGAGAACACCGTACGGCTGCGGCTCGACCGCTCGTACAACCCGGACTGGTTCACCGCGAACCAGCTCTCCCTGATGCGCGCCCTGCCGCAGCACGCCTGGGACGCGAAGACCGACGGCGGCAAGGTCGGCGACTTCGACCGCACCACCAAGGGCGCCAAGGCGGTCTTCGCCCGGCTCACCCAGCACGCCAAGAGCCTCGGCTCGTACGGCAGCGACCCGCTGTGGAAGACCGTCAACGGGCCCTGGAAGCTGGCCGGCTGGCAGGACAGCGGACAGGTGACGCTGGTCCCGAACGAGAAGTACACGGGGCCGAAGTCGGAGCGCCCGCGCCTCGACAAGGTCGTCTTCAAACCCTTCACCACCGCCGACTCCGAGTACAACGTGCTGCGCTCAGGCGGCGTCGACTACGGCTACATCCCGCCGTCGGTGCTGGCGCAGAAGGAGAAGTTCGAGGACAAGGGGTACCGCGTCGACCCGTGGGAGGGCTGGGCGGCCACCTACATCGTCTACAACTTCAACTCCACGCACGCGGGCCCGGAGATGAACCAGCTCTACATCCGGCAGGCGATGCAGCACCTCGTCGACCAGAAGGCGATGAGCAAGGTCGTCTGGCAGGGCAGCGCCACCGAGACGCTCGGCCCGGTCCCGGTCACGCCGAAGAGCCAGTACCTGTCGAAGGACATGGCGCACAACCAGTACCCGTTCTCCGTCTCCAAGGCCAGGTCGCTGCTGACGGCGCACGGCTGGAAGACCGTCGACGGCACGGCGCGCTGCGTACGGCCCGGAACCGGCGACGACGAGTGCGGCAAGGGCATCGCCAAGGACGCCCCGCTGGAGCTGACCCTGCTCTCGCAGTCCGGCTCGACCGAGACGACGAACATGATGCAGGAGCTCAAGTCCTCGCTCAGCAAGGCCGGCATCGACCTCACGGTGCGCCAGCAGCCGCTCAACTCCGTGCTCGGCAACTCCGTACCGTGCAAGACGAAGGACCCCGGCTGCAACTGGGACATGTCCTTCTTCGGCACCGCGGGCAGCTGGTACTACCCGCTCAACCCGAGCGGTGAGCAGCTCTTCTCCACGGGCGCCTCCTCCAACTTCGGCAACTACAGCGACGAGAAGGCCGACCGCCTCATCCGGGCCGTGCAGTACGCACCCGACATGAAGGCCGTCCACGAGTACGGCGCGTACCTGGCCGAGCAGCTGCCGGTGATGTGGATGCCGAACCCCGCGTACCAGGTGTCCGTGATCCGCAACGACCTGCGCGGCGTCGAGCAGAACCCGACCGTGACGTTCCAGCCGTCGCACTGGTACTTCGTCAAGGGCGCCAAGTCCAAGAACGACAAGAAGGAGGCCGCGAAGTGACCGGCTTTCTGGTCAAGCGTTTCCTTCAGGCGCTCGTCGTCCTGTTCCTCGTCTCGATCATCGTCTTCACGCTGCTGCACCTGCTGCCGGGCGGACCGGCCCGCGCCATCCTCGGCCCCAAGGGCACCCCGCAGCAGATCGAGCACTTCAACCATGTTCAGGGCTACGACCGTTCGCTGCCCACGCAGTACCTGATGTACATCAAGCGCCTGGTGACCGGCGACCTCGGAGAGTCGTACAAGCTGAACTCGCCGGTGTTCGACCTGCTCACCCAGCGGCTCCCCAAGACGCTGCTGCTCACCGTCATGTCGACGGTTCTCGCGGTGATCATCGCGGTGCCGCTCGGGCTGCTCCAGGCGGTGCGGCGCGGCAAGGCGTCCGACTACGCGCTGACGGGACTCGCGTTCCTGATGTACGCGACGCCGGTGTTCTTCCTCGGACTCGTCATGATCATCCTGTTCGCGCAGGTGCTGCCGATCTTCCCGGCGGAGGCCCCGCAGGGCGAGACGATCGGCCAACTGCTCGGCGACATACCGGGGCTGATCCTGCCGGTGGTGACCATGGCGTTCGGCATCGTGGCCATGTTCAGCCGCTACATGCGCTCGGCGGTCCTCGACAACCTCACCGAGGAATACGTGCGCACGGCCATGGCGAAGGGCCAGTCGAGCCGCCGGATCATGGTCAGGCACGTGCTGCGCAACGCCCTGATCCCGCTCGCCACCCTCCTCGGGCTCTATCTCCCGACCCTGTTCAGCGGCGCCCTCGTCGTCGAGTCGATGTTCAACTACCCCGGCATGGGCCTGCTGTTCTGGAACGCCGCGCAGGGCTCGGACTTCCCCGTCCTCCTCGGCGTGACCCTCGTCGTCGGCATCGCGACCGTCCTCGGCTCGCTGCTCACCGACATCCTGTACGCCGTCCTCGACCCGCGGATCCGGAGCGTGGCATGACCACTGCTGTGACCACCTCATCCATACCGGGAACCATCGACGAGGCTGAGGCCGCGCAGGCCACACCCTCGCTGGCCCGCCGAACCCTGCGCGTGTTCACGGGCAACAAGCTGGCCCTGACCGGCGTCGTCGTGCTCGTCCTGCTGCTGGCCTTCTGCTACCTGGGCCCGCTGCTGCACCCGACGGAGCAGGTCCACACGGACCTGTCCCGGGCGAACCTCTCGCCCGGCGCGTCCGGCCACCTGCTCGGCACCACCGACCTCGGCTACGACATGGTGGGCCGGCTCATGGTCGCCGGACAGACGTCCCTGGAGATCGGCCTCGCGGCGGGCCTCCTGGCGACGCTCTTCGGCACCGTGTACGGCGCCGTCGCCGGATACTTCGGCGGCTGGGTCGACGCGACGATGATGCGGATCACCGACGCCGCGCTCGCCATCCCCGCGATGTTCCTCCTCGTGGTCGTCGCCGCGATCATCACGCCCAGCAAGGGCATCCTGATCCTCATCATCGCGGGCGTCGCCTGGCTCTCCCCCGCCCGTCTGGTGCGCGGCGAGGCGCTGTCGCTGCGCAACCGCGAGTACGTACAAGCCATGCGGATGATGGGCGGTGGCGGCGCCCGCGCCGTGTTCAAACACATCGTCCCGAACGCCATCGGCACGGTCATCGTCAACTGCACCTTCCAGATCGCCGACGCCATCCTCTACGTCAGCTACCTGGCCTTCCTCGGCCTGTCGATCCCGCCGCCGTCCGCCGACTGGGGCTCGATGCTGTCCGCCGGCATCAC
This sequence comes from Streptomyces sp. EDA2-14, assembly GCF_054963755.1. NCBI lineage: Bacteria > Bacillati > Actinomycetota > Actinomycetes > Kitasatosporales > Streptomycetaceae > Streptomyces > Streptomyces sp. EDA2-14. The sequence goes on along the minus strand of NZ_JBUEGE010000004.1, from coordinate 443,585 downwards.
GTACACGCAGAACGGCTACTGGTGGCTGATCTTCCCGCCGGGCATCGCGATCGTCCTGGTCGTCGCCGCGTTCAACTTCATCGGCGACGGGCTGCGCGACGCGTTCGAAGTACGGCTGCGCAAGTAACGCGCACATGGGACCAGGCAACGTAAGGGATCTAGGGAAGCTGACATGACCGAGCCTCTGCTCAGGATCGAAGACCTGCGCGTCGACATCTCCACGCGCGAGCGCACCGTCCATGCCCTCGACGGCGTCTCCCTGGAACTCGCGCCGGGGGACTCGCTCGGCATCGTCGGCGAGTCCGGCTGCGGAAAGACCATGACGGCGCTCAGCGTCCTCGGCCTACTGCCGCACGGCGGCGAGGTGACCGGCGGGCGCATCGTGTTCGAAGGACACGATCTGGCCGCCGCGCCCGCGCCGGTCCTCCAGGACGTCCGCGGCAACACCATCGGCATGGTGTTCCAGGACCCGCTGACCTCCCTGAATCCGACGATGACGATCGGCGCGCAGGTCGCGGAGCCGCTGCTGCTGCACCGGGACGTGTCCAAGAAGGAGGCGTGGGCGCGCGCCGAGGAGACGCTGCGCCTGGTCGGCATGCCGCAGCCGGCGGAGCGGATGAAGGCGTATCCGCACCAGCTGTCCGGCGGCATGCGCCAGCGCGTCGCCATCGCCATGGCCCTCGTCTGCGAGCCGAAGCTGCTGATCGCGGACGAGCCGACGACGGCGCTCGACGTGACGACGCAGGCCCAGATCCTCGAACTCATCGACGATCTGCGCGAGCGGCTCGGCATGGCGATGATCCTGGTCACGCACGACCTCGGCGTCATCGCGAACCGGGTCGACAAGGTGGCCGTCATGTACGCGGGTCAGGTGGCGGAACAGTCCGATGTACGTGGCCTGTTCGCCCGCCCCCGGCACCGCTACACGGAGGCGCTGTTCGCGGCGCTGCCCGAGCGCGCGGCGGACAACGACACGGAGCTGCACACCGTCCCCGGCCTGCCGCCGAGCCTGACGGTGCGGCCCACGGGGTGCCGGTTCGCGCCGCGCTGCCTGTTCGCGACGGACGAGTGCCGCACCCTTGAGCCGTTCCTCGAGGAGGACGAAGTGCAGGGCGCGGAGCACCGGTTCGCGTGCTTCCACCCGGTGCCGCACGAGGCGGAGGCGGCGGATCCCGACGAGGTGATCGCGCCGCCCGTGATCCCCGCGCAGTCGACGCCCGGTGACGTACTCGTCGAACTCGACACGCTGGTCAAGGAGTTCCCGCTCAAGGGCGGCCCGTTCTCGCGCAGCAAGGGCACGGTCAGCGCGGTCGGCGGGGTGTCGCTGAGCATCCGCAGGGGCGAGACGTTCGGCATGGTCGGCGAGTCCGGCTGCGGCAAGACGACGCTCGGCCGGATCGTGGCGGGCCTGGAGGAGCCGACGGCGGGTTCCGTACGGTTCGGGGGCCGGGACCGCGCCTCGATGTCGCGCGCGGAACGCCGGGCGCACCGCCGCGACGTCCAGCTGATGTTCCAGGACTCGACGGCTGCGATGGACCCGCGGATGCGGGTCGGCGAGATCCTGCGCGAGCCGCTGGTGATCCAGGGCGTCGGCGACCGGGCCGAGCAGGAGAGGCTGATCGGTGAACTCCTCGACGCGGTGGGCCTGCCGCGCGGCGCGGTGCACCGCTACCCGCACGAGTTCTCCGGCGGCCAGCGCCAACGCCTCGGTCTGGCACGGGCGTTGACGCTCTCCCCGGACCTGGTGGTGGCGGACGAGCCGGTCTCGGCGCTCGACGTCTCGGTCCAGGCGCAGATCCTGAACCTGATGCGCGAACTGCAGCGCGAGCGCGGCCTCACCTACCTGTTCATCTCGCACGACCTTGCGGTGGTCCGCTATCTCGCGGACACGGTCGGCGTGATGTACCTGGGCAAGCTGGTGGAGGTGGGCCCCGCGGAGCAGGTCTACAACAACCCGCTGCACCCGTACACGCGCGGACTGCTCGACACGGTCAACGTGCCGGACCCCGAGGCGGCCACCACCGGGACGCCGCTCACGGGCGAGACCCCGTCGGCGGCGAAGCCCCCGTCGGGCTGCCGGTTCCGCACGCGGTGCCCGATCGCGCAGGACGTCTGCGCGACGACGCAGCCGCCGGTGTCGACGCCCGCGACGGCGGACCACCAGGTGGCCTGCCACTTCCCGCTGGCGGTGCCGACACCGGTCTGACCTGCGGCGATGCCCGGTGCGGGGGCCGTTGTCAGTGGCGAGGTGCAGACTGACCGATACCTGGAGACAACGACGTTTCGGAGGTTTCGGCATGGCTGACGTACTGCTGGCAGTGGGTACCCGCAAAGGGCTCTTCCTGGGCCGCAAGCGCGAGGGCGGCACGTTCGAGTTCGACGAGAGCCCGTACTTCAACGCACAGGCCGTGTACTCGGTCGCCATCGACACCCGCGGGGAGCGACCACGGCTCCTCGCGGGCGGCGACAGCGCGCACTACGGACCGTCGGTCTTCCACTCGGACGACCTGGGCCGCTCGTGGACCGAGCCTTCCAAACCCGCCGTGAAGTTCCCCGAGTTCACCGGTACGTCGCTGGAGCGGGTGTGGCAGCTGCACCCGGCGGCGGCGGAACCGGACGTGGTGTACGCGGGCACGGAGCCGGCGGCGCTGTACCGCTCGGAGGACCGCGGCGAGACCTTCGAGCTGTGCCGGCCGCTGTGGGAGCACCCCACGCGCTCGCGGTGGGTGCCGGGCGGCGGCGGGGAGGGACTGCACACGATCCTCACGGACAGGCGGGACCCGCGGGCGGTCACGGTCGCCGTGTCCACGGCGGGCGTCTTCCGTACGACGGACGGCGGGGAGAGCTGGGATCCGGCGAACTCCGGGGTCGCGGCCGTCTTCCTGCCCGATCCGAACCCCGAGTTCGGCCAGTGCGTGCACAAGGTGACGCGGGACGCAGCCGACCCCGACCGCCTCTATCTGCAGAACCACTGGGGCGTGTACCGCAGCGACGACGGCGGCGGGAAGTGGACCGACATCGGCGCGGGCCTCCCGTCCACCTTCGGCTTCGCCGCCGCCGCGCACCCGCACCGCGGCGACACGGCCTACATCTTCCCGATCACCGCGGACAGCGACCGCGTCCCCGCCGACCACCGATGTCGCGTCTACCGCACGGCGGACGGCGGCGGCACATGGGAGCCGCTGACCGCCGGCCTCCCGGAGGGCGACCACTACGGCACGGTGCTGCGGGACGGACTGTGCACGGACGACAACGACCCGGCGGGCGTCTACTTCGGCAACCGCAACGGCGAGGTGTACGCGTCGGCCGACGACGGCGACTCGTGGAAGCAGCTGGCCTCGCACCTGCCGGACGTGCTGTGCGTGCGGGCGGCCGTGGTGGGGTGAGGCGGGCACGCGGCCCACTGCCCTTACCACGACGGGAGGTTGACGGTGGGCGGTTGAGGCGGGGGGCCGGTGCGGCAGTAGGGTGACGCCCGTGGCACCACGACCTCTCCATGAAATCGTCGAAGCGGGCTGGGCGAAAGCCCTCGAGCCCGTGGCCGGGCAGATCTCCGCGATGGGGGAATTCCTCCGCGCGGAGATCGCCGCCGGGCGCACCTACCTCCCGGCGGGCGCCAACGTACTGCGCGCCTTCCAGCAGCCGTTCGACGACGTGCGGGTGCTGATCGTCGGCCAGGATCCCTACCCCACGCCGGGGCACGCCGTCGGCCTCTCGTTCTCCGTGGCCCCGGACGTGAACCCCCTGCCGCCCAGCCTCGTCAACATCTACCGCGAGATGAACACGGACCTGGGGCTGCCGCAGCCGTCGAACGGCGACCTCACCCCGTGGACGCGGCAGGGCGTGCTGCTGTTGAACAGGGCACTCACCGTGGCGCCGCGCCGCCCGGCCTCCCACCGCGACAAGGGCTGGGAGCAGGTCACCGAGCAGGCCATCCGCGCGCTCGCCGCGCGCGGGACGCCGCTCGTGTCGATCCTGTGGGGCCGGGACGCGCGCAATCTGCGGCCGCTGCTCAGCGAATATCCGGCGGTCGAGTCCCCGCACCCCTCCCCCATGTCGGCGGACCGGGGCTTCTTCGGCTCGCGGCCGTTCAGCCGGGCCAACGACCTCCTCGAACGTCAGGGTGCGCAGCCCATCGACTGGCGCCTGTCGTGAGCGCCACCGGGGCCGGGTGGGTGCTCGGCGTGGACTCGGGCGGCTCCGGGCTCCGCGTCGCCCTCGCACCCGCCGACGACCTCGGGCAACCGCTCACGACGGCGTCGTCGGTGCCCGTGCGCACCTCGGCCTCCGGTATCGACCCCGCCCACATGGTGGAGCAACTGCTGCCGATGGCGCGGGAGTTGCTGGGCAAGGCCGTCGGGGACATCGCCCTGTCCGGCGTCGCGCTGGGCGCGGCCGGGATGGCCACCCTCGGCGACGGGCTGCGGGCCGAGCTGCCCGGGCTTCTCGGCCGCGAACTGGGCGTGGAACGGCTTGCGTTGGCCGCCGACGGGGTCACCGCGTACGCGGGCGCGCTCGGGCAGCGGCGCGGCGCGGTCGTCGCCGCGGGCACGGGGATGATCGCCCTCGGCACCGACCTGGTGAGCTGGCGGCGGGCCGACGGGTGGGGGCATCTGCTCGGCGACTGCGGCGGCGGCGCGTGGATCGGGCAGGCCGGTCTCGACGCGGCGATGCGGTCCTTCGACGGACGGCGGGGCGGCAGCAAGGCGCTGCTCGCCCTCGCCGAGGAACGGTTCGGGCCCGCCGGTGAACTGCCAGGCCGGATCTACCCGCGCACCGACCGCCCGGCGGCGCTCGCCGCGTTCGCCCCCGATGTAGCGCGCTGCGCCGCCGAGGACCCGGTGGCCGCGGGCATCCTGCGGGCGGCGGCCGCCCACATCGCCGAGTCCGCCGCGGCGGTCTGCCCGGCCGAAGGCGGTGACGTCGCGCTGACCGGCGGCCTGTTCAAGGCGGGTGAGCCACTGCTCGGCCCGCTGCGGGAGGAGCTCGCGGACCAGCTGCCGGGCGCCGTCGTCGTACCGGCCGCCGGCGACCCCCTGCACGGGGCTCTCGTGATCGCCGCCGCGCTCGCCTCGGACGCATTGCGGCTGCCGCGCGACCCGCGCCTGTGCCACGTGCCCCAGCTCGCGTTCGACGTGCCGCAATTCACTTCGAATATCCCGCACACCCCTCCGGACCAGGACACTTGCAGGATTCGTAACTGAAAGGACAATCTCGGACGGAAACCGCTCACCTGCACCCTGACCGAACAACGAAGCCGGTCGAGCCAGTAGCATGCGGCGCCATGAGCACCCCCACTGGGCCCGCATCCGGCCTGCCCGTACGAATGCCGCGACCCCGACAGCCCGGACGTCACCGTCGTCCGGAACCCGTGGCCGCCCCTGAGGGCGCGCCGTCCCTTGTGCTCGCGGTGCCCGGCACGCCCAGCGCCGCCACGCGCATGCTCGCCGACGAGGTGGTGAGCATCGCCCGTTCCGAGCTGCCCGGTCTGGACGCGCGGGTCGGTTTCGTGGAGGGTGAGCTCACCGACTTCCCGATCTCTGCGGAGTTCCCCTCGCTGGCGTCCGTGCTCGCACACGCCGCGAAGGAGCGCACCGCCCGCTACGAGCAGGCGCTCGCGGCGGGCGTCGAGGCGCAGGAGCCGGCCGGTCCCGTCGGGGTCGTCGTGCCGCTGCTCGCGGGCCCGGACAACGCGCAGCTGCGGCAGATCCGGCAGGCCATCGCCGACAGCCGGGTCGCCGCGGAGCTGACCGACGTGCTCGGCCCGCACCCGCTGCTCGCGGAGGCGCTGCACGTGCGCCTTTCGGAGGCCGGTCTGGCCCGCGCCGACCGCGCCCGCCTCTTCGCCGTGACCACGGCGGCGGACGGGATCATCCTCGCCTCGATAGGCGGCGAGGAGGCCGTGCAGGCCGCCGGGATCACCGGGATGCTGCTCGCCGCGCGGCTCGCCGTGCCGGTGATGGCCGCGGCGCTCGACGAGGAGGGGGCGGTCGCCGCCACCGCCGAGCAGCTGCGCGGTTCCGGTTCGCAGCAGTTGGCGCTCGCGCCGTACCTCATCGGTCCCGAGCTCGATCCGTCCGTGCTGGAGGCTGCCGCCAAGGACGCGGGGTGCGCCGTCGCGGAGCCGCTGGGGGCGTATCCGGCGATGGGCAAGCTCGCCCTTGCCAAGTACACGACGGCGCTGGGCATCACGCCGCAGCCGGTTGCCTCCGGCAGCTGAGCGCTCGGGGGTTGGACAGGGCGGGGGTCCGGGACGGTGTCCCGGACCCCCGCTTTTGCCTGTGTGCCTGACGTGGTTGATCTTTGGCCGTTACCGTCGGGGGATGAGCCTCGATGACGCCTTGGTGACGGAACAGATGGCTTACTACCGGGCTCGGGCGCCCGAGTACGACCGGCCGTACGCGGAGCGGGCCGATCTGCGGGAGTTGTTGCGGGCCAGCGCCCGGTGGCCGGTCCGCGGGGACGTGCTGGAGCTGGCCTGCGGGACCGGACAGTGGACCGCGCAGTTCGCGCCGCGCGTCACGTCGGTGACGGCCGTCGACGCGTCGGAGGAGGTCCTCGCGATCGCACGGGAGCGGGCCTCCGCGCCCAACGTCCGCTTCGAGCAGGCCGATCTGTTCGAGTGGCGGCCGACCCGGCGCTACGACACCGTGTTCTTCGGTTTCTGGCTCTCGCACGTGCCGCCTGCCCGGATGCCGGGGTTCTGGAGCTCCGTCGCCGCCTCCCTCGCCCCGGGCGGCAAGGTGGTCTTCGTCGACGACGGCCCGCCCATGGCCGCGGACGAGGAGGTGCTGATGGGCGAGTCCGTCCCGGCGGCGGTGCGCGAGCTCGACGACGGCAGCCGGTACCGCATCGTGAAGGTCTTCCACGAGGCAGAGGCACTGACCGGGGACCTGGCCTCCCTCGGCTGGGCGGCGGAGGTACGCCCCGCGGCGCAGAACTACCTCGTGGGCGTGGCGGAGCCGGCGGTCTAGGCGAACACCACGCAGGACGGCGCCGGGACCGGCACGCTGCCGCCGCGCACCGGCACCCCCGAATCCCGGTCGACCGCGAACCATGTCACGTCGCCGGAGCGCTCGTTCGCGGCGTACAGGAACCGGCCGGACGGGTCGAGGGCCAGGTCTCGGGGCCAGTCGCCGCCGCAGGGCACGGTGCCGCGCAGGGTCGGCTGCTCGCCGCTCGGGTCGAGGACGAAGAGCGAGAGCAGGTCGGCGCCGCGCGTCACGGTCCACAGGAAGCGCCCGTCGGGGGCGACGACGAGCGCGGAGGGGTACGCGTCGCCGGTCGGCGTCCCCGTGAGGACGGGGATCTCCGTGAGGGGCTTGAGGGTGCCGTCGGCGGCGTCCAGGGCGCAGACCGTCAGCGTCGGGGCCAGCTCGTTGAGGACGTACACGTAGTCGCCCGACGGGTGGAACGCCAGGTGGCGGGGGCCGGAGCCGGGGCGCAGGGCCGTCTCATGGTGCGGGAGGAGACCGCCGTCGGGGGTCTTCGTGTACGTGTGGATCGAGTCGGTGCCCAGGTCGACCGCGAGGGCTCTGGTGCCGGTCGGGTCGGGCAGGATCTGGTGGGCGTGCGGGGACTGCTGGCGCTGCGGGTGCGGGCCCGAGCCCGTGTGCCGGTGGACCTCGACCGCGGACTCGTCCGGGATGCCGTCGGCCCGCAGCCGCACCGAACTGACGCTGCCGGAGCCGTAGTTCGCGGTCAGCACCTGCCCGTCCCACACGGACAGATGGGTGGGGCCCGCGCCGGACACGGCGACCGGCGGCGCGGCGAGCGTCAGCGGCGCCGAGTCCGCGCGGAACGCGGCCACCGCCCCGTCGGCCGTCTCGCTCACCGCGTACAACAGGCCGCCGGAGAGCGTCAGGTAGGAGGGGTCGGGCAGTTCGTCGGTGGCGTCGAGGAGGGTGAGCGAGCCGTCCTTGGGGTCGTGCGCCGCGGTCACGATGCCGCGGCCGCCCGCCGCCGTGAACGATCCGATGTACGCCCGCCCTGCCTGACTTCCGGTCACTGCTTCCCCTTTCGGCGTGCGGGCCCGGCGCCCGTGCCGCCGACGGTAGCAGCGGGCCGCGTCAGCGCGGCTCCCGCCAGGGGGTCGCGGGCCGTCGCGGCGCCGGTTCCTCGCCGCGGGAGCGGGTGTGGGCCGCCGGGTGGTGGACGTAGGCCGGGGTGCTCGGCGCGTTGTCGTACGTGCGGTGGAAGACCGGTGTCGTCGAGCCGGAGAGCGGGGGGACGATCCAGGACCAGTCGGCGCCGACGGCACGGCCGCGGGACTCCTCGCGGGCGAGGTGGGCGAGGAAGCGCCGGGACTCGGTGTGGTGGTCGGCCATGGTGACACCCGCGCTGTCGAAGGAGTGCAGCACGGAGCGGTTCAGCTCGACGAGGGCCCGGTCCTTCCAGAGGGAGCGGTCGGTCGAGGTGTCGAGGCCGAGGCGGTGGGCGAGGTACGGCAGGAGGTTGTAGCGGTCGGTGTCGGCGAGGTTGCGGGCACCGATCTCCGTGCCCATGTACCAGCCGTTGAACGGGGCCGCGCCGTAGCAGACGCCGCCGATCTCCAGGCACATGTTGGCGAGCGCGGGGACCGCGTGCCAGCGCAGGCCGAGCCCGGACCACCAGTCGAACTCCGGGTGGTGCAGCGGCACTTCGAGAACCGCGTCCCGCGGGAGGTCGAAGCAGCGGGGCCGCTGGTGCGGGGCCTGCTGGATCACCAGGGGCAGGACGTCGAAGGGGGTGCCTGGGCCACCGCGCCAGCCGAGGTCGCGGGCGTACGCGGTGAGTCCGGCGCCGCGCGGGTCGCCGATCACGTGGCCGTCGCGCTGTACGTAGCCGGCGTAGCGGATGAGCTGTTCGTTCCAGATGCGGGGGCCGGGGCGGGTCGGCCGGTCGGGGGCGAAGACCGTGATGAGCGGGCGGATGTGGCCGTCGGGCGCCGCCTCGCGCAGATGGTCGGCGCAGGCCGCGGCGATCTCCTCGGCGGTGGCGAGATGGCGCAGGTCGCGGACGCGCAGGGACTGCCAGTAGAGGCGGCCTATGCAGCGGTTGGCGTTGCGCCAGGCGACGCGGGCGCCGAAGGCGAGTTCCTCCGGGGTGTGCGTGTACGTGCCCGTGGCCGCGAGTTCGGCGTCGACCTCGGCGAGGCGGGGGGCCGGGTCGCCGAGGTTCTGCTCGGCGTGGTGCTGGCGGACGAACGCGGCGGCGGCGTGCGCGACGTCGGTGGTGCCGCCAGGGGTGGCGGGCCTGGGGCGGGTGCCTTCGGCGGTGACCGGGCAGCGGTCGTGGCGGGGGGCGGGTTGGCGGTTCGGGGCGAGGGCCAGCCAGCCGGCGGGGTCGGGTGTTCCGTCCCTACGCACGTCGCTTCTCATGGTGCACCCCCAGCGGCTCGACATCGCTGCGAGACAACCACAAGTCGGTGGGGGTGGGCGGTCGGTTACGGCTGTGTGGGGGGCGTGCGGAGTTGTTCTGGGGCGCGGGACCCGCCGTTTTACGCCGCTTCTGGCTCACCATTCAAGCCCCTGCGGCGATTGAGCAGGGGGGTCCGGGGCGGAGCCCCGTGGCCGCTACGCCGCTCGGCGCAACGGAACCGCCAGGTCGGTCAAGGCGCGCTCCAGGGCGTGCAGGTGGGCCAGGACCGGGTGCTCCACGTCCGCGGCCACCGGAGCCGACACGGTAGCGCGGACGCGAGGCGCATCCGTGGTCAGCGCCTCGACCGCCGCCTCCACCCGCTGGCACGCCGCCGCGAGCCGCGCATCGTGCGAGGCCTCAGGATCGGCGGCGACGGACGCGAGCCCACGCACCTCGCGCGCACAGTCGTCGAGCAGCGCGAGCACCTGCCGGGCCCGGCCCTTGCGGGCCTTCACCGGGCTCAGCGGATGCACGAGCGGCGACAGCGAGAGTCGGACGCGGCCGAGGATGTGCTCCAGTTCGGCGACGCGTGGCGCCGGATCGGCGCTCTCGTCGCCGCCGAGCCGCGCCGCCGCCTCGGCCGTGCACGCGTGCACGCACCGCAGCGCCCGCTCCACCCACGCCTCGGTGACGGAGTGCGTGGTCACGGGCAGCAGGAGCAGCACCGCGAGCACCGCGCCGAGCGAGCCGACCGCCGTCTCGGCCACCCGCAGGGCGAGCAGCGCCGGGTCGAGCACGCCCAGGAGCCCGTACAGCATGCTGGCCATGACGGTGACCGCGAGCATCATCCACGTGTAGGAGACGTGGGCGGTGTAGAAGATCCCGAAGACGCTGACCGCGACGATCACGGCGGCGGCCACGGCGTGGTGGTGCAGCGGTACGGCGACCAGGAAACCGAGCACGATACCGAGGACCGTGCCGAGGAACCGGCGAAAGCCCCGCACCACGGTCTCCCCGCGCGATGTCGTCGCCACGAACACCCACCACGTGGCGCCCACGGCCCAGTACCACCGCTGGTCCGAGAGCAGCTGCCCGATGCCGAGCGCGAAGGCGGCCCCCGCGGTCGCCTGCACGGCCTGCCGCGTGGTGATCCGCGCGAGCCCCGCGCCGCCGCTCGGCGCGGGCACGCCGACGGGCGCCGGGAGCCGCCGCTCGTAGCACCACACCCCGAACCGGACGAACGCCGCCGCACCGAGGGACAGCAGCACGGCGACGTAGAGCTCGGGCAGTTGCCGGGGCACGGTGTGCAGGAACTGGGCGGCGAAGAAGGTCATGAACGCGAAGACGCCGAGCGAGTGCCCGCGCGGCCCCCACCGCCGCGCGTACACGCCCGCGCCCACCACGGCGAGGAACGCGAGATCGCGCGCGAGGGGCATGTCGTGCAGGGCCGCGGCGAGCGCCAGCACCGGCAGTCCGACGGCCGGCAGCAGCGCCGTCGTCACCGCCTGCCCGCGCACCGTCGCGTCGGTGACGGTGAACAGGGCGAGCAGCGCGGCGAGCCCGCCGGTGATCGCGCCCGTCAGGGAGTGTCCGGTCGCGCCGCACAGGGCGACGGCGAGCCCGATCCCCAGCACGGCCCGCGTCGCGAACCGCAGCCGTATGCGCCCCGGGTCCGCCGCCACGAACGCCCTCTTCAGCAAAGTGTCCCGCCCCTTTCCGTACCGCGTGTTCACTGCCGACATGGAAAAGGCGCCGCGGAGACCCGTCCGGGTCCGCAGCGCCATCGACGCGTCCATCTCAGCACCTGCGAGGCCTTTGGTTCAACTGTGCCCAATTTCGCTGAGCCATTGGCACAGTCCCTCGTGTCCGTAGCGCCGCACCACCGGGCCATCTGCCCAGCCGTCCACCGCCCGGGCGCGGGCGGTCACGCCGTCCTCGGGGAACGCCCGTGATGCGCGGTGTCTGTGAAGTGACCGTGAAGCGGGTTTCGGGGGCCCTGGACGGGCAACATGCCGCCCGTGACGCACCCCAACGACGGCATGCCGAGCGATGCCCCATACGGTCCCGGTCCGAACCGGCCCCCTTACCGGGGCCCCAACCCGCACGACGGTCCTCCGGAGCCCGCCTACCGCCAGGATCGCGACGTTCCCTACGAGCCGGTCCCGTACGAGCCGGTCCCGCACACCGGGTACGGCCAGAACAACGGGTTCACCCCGAACGGCCGCCCGGTGCGGGGCCGCAACGGGCAGGGCGCGGACCGTCTCGCCCTGGTCGTGCACTCCCTCGCCGACATCGCGGCCGCCTTCCTGGCCCTCTGGATCGTGCTGTACCTGCTCGACGCGAACCAGGCGAACCCGTTCGTCGACTTCGTGCACGGCGTGGCCGACTGGCTCGCGGGCTGGGCGAAGGACATCTTCACGATGGACACGGAGGGGATGCGGGTCTTCTTCAACAACGCGCTGCCCGCGGTGATCTACCTCGTGGTGGGCCACGGCGTCGCCGCCTGGATCCGCCGTCTGTGAACCGCTCGTCCGGCTGGACCTCGGGGCGCCCCCAACGCCCTGCAGGCTCCACCGGCGGGCCCGGTCGGCCCACGGACCGGCCGCTCCCGGATCACACCCGTCCCGCACCTTGACGCCCGCGGGCGCCCGGCGGGACCCTCGGCTCACCTTGAATCCGACGTCAACTCCGACGTCCACATCGAGAGGCGCGCCGATGACGCAGGTCTGGACGGTCCGCGGTCCGGTCGACTCCAGCGAACTCGGGAACGTACTCGTCCACGAACATGTCGTCATCGTCGGCGAGGAGTTCCGGCAGAATTACGCGGCGTGGGACGAGCAGGCCGTCGTCGACGACGCGGTCGCCCAGCTGAACGAGCTCAAGGGGCTCGGCATCGACACGATCCTCGACCCGACGGTGCTCGGCCTCGGCCGGTACATCCCCCGCATTCAGAAGATCGCCGCACGGACCGACCTCAACATCGTCGCGGCGACCGGGCTCTACACGTACGACGACCTGCCGTTCCAGTTCCACTACAACGGGCCGGGCACCCTGTTCGGCGGGCCCGAGCCGCTCGTCGACCTGTTCGTGAAGGACCTGACGGAGGGCATCGCGGACACCGGTGTGCGGGCCGCGTTCCTCAAGTGCGCCATCGAGGAGCAGGGCCTCACCCCCGGCGTCGAGCGGGCCATGCGGGCGGTCGGCCGGGCCTCCGTGCTCACCGGGGCGCCCGTCACCGTGCACACCCATCCGGCCTCGGGCTCGGGGCTCGTAGCGCAGCGCGTGCTCACCGAGGAGGGTGTCGACCTCTCCCGCGTCGTCATCGGGCACTCCGGTGACAGCGACGACCTGGACTATCTGACGCGGCTCGCCGACGCCGGCTCGTACCTCGGCATGGACCGGTTCGGGCTCGACTCGCCGCTGACCACGGATCAGCGGGTCGACACCGTCGTGGAGCTGGTGCGCCGCGGCTACGCGGAGCGGATCACGATCTCGCACGACGCCGCGTGCGTCATCGACTGGTTCGGTGACATCGACCGCGCCGAGGTCGCCCCGCACTGGAACTACCGGCACATCAGCGAGGACGTACTGCCCGCCCTCGCCGACAGGGGTGTGTCCAAGGACGACATCGACACGATCCTGCGGGTCAATCCCCGGCGGACTTTTGAGAACCCGGTGGGCTGACCGCTCCTCCCCCGTCGGCCACGCGGCGCAGCACCTCGGCATGGAGCGCGGCGAGTCCCTCCGGGGGCAGCGGCGCCGGGCTGCCGGTGAGCGTGTACCACTCGTCGGCGCCGGTGTACTGGACGGCGATCCGGGCGCGGTCCGCGCTCTCCCGGATCGTCGAGACGGTCAGGTCGCCGGTGACCACGCCGACCTCGTCGGTCATGGCGCCACCGCGACCGGCGTGCACGTCGTCGGTCAGGGACTCGGCCTTGTCGTCGGCGCTCACGCGGAACACGTTCCCAGCATCGTCGTCAGCTCCTTCTTCTCGGCGTCGGTGACCGTCAGTTCGTACGTCGACTTCACCGACACCCAGGACCGGGCGTACGTGCACCAGTAGTCCTTGGCCTCGGGCTGCCACTCGTCGGGGCCCTGGTCGCCCTTGGAGCGGTTCGAGTGGGCGGACACCGACAGGAGTTGGGGGTGCTTGAGGTCGTTGGCGAACGTCTTGCGCTCTTCCTGCGTCCACTTGTCGGCGCCGGAGCGCCAGGCGTTGGCGAGCGGCACGGTGTGGTCGATGTCGAGGTCCCCGGCGTCCGTGAACTTCTCGCCGTCGTACACGCTCACCCAGTTCCCGGACTCCGCCCGGCACTCGTCGTTCGTCTCGACGTCCTTGCCGTCGCGCTTCAGGACGGCTTCGCGGGTGTCGCAGCTGTCGCCCTGCTCCGCCCAGTGCGGGAACTTGTCGCGGCTGTAGCCGGACATCGATCCGTGCGGCGCCACCTTGAGTTCGGCCAGTTCGTCGCGCGCCTGGTCCGCGCCCGGCACGCCGGGCAGAGTGCCTTCCTGCGCGGGGGCGCCGGCGCTCGCGCCGTCCGACGCCGAGGGACCGGCGCCGTGCGCCCCGTCGTCGGCCGCGCCGCCGCCCACTCCCTGGCAGCCCGCGAGCAGCAGCACCGTGAGCGCGGCGGGCGCCGCCGTCCGCGCCAACCGCCCGAACCCCGTACGTTCCTGAAACCCCATGCCCCGCAACTACCTTCCGTCGGCCGCTTCGAACACACGCAGCGTACGTGGCGGCCGACGGTGCGTCAGGGACCGGGGCGCGGCTCAGTGCGTCGAAGCGAGCAGCTTCAGGATCTCGTCCGTGCTGCCGGTCTCCCCGAGGCGGGGGAAGATCCGCTCGACGCTGCCGCGGTGTCCCTCGGCGTCGAGGTCGGTCATGGCGTCGGTGGCGAGGGTGACGTGGTATCCGTGCTCGTGGGCGGCGCGGGCCGTGGACTCAACGCCGATGCTGGTGGCGACGCCGGTGAGGACGACCTGTGTGATGCCGCGGCGGCGCAGGTGCAGATCGAGGTCGGTGCCGTAGAACGCCGACCAGTTCCGCTTGGTGACGGTGATGTCCTGCGGGTGTCCGGCGAGCGCTTCGGTGATCTCGTCCCAGCCCTCGGGCATGGCACGGCCGCTGCTGGGCGTCTCGGTGCGGCCGGGCACGGTGTCGGAGCCGTCGGCGGCGAACGAGACCCGGACCAGGACGACCGGGAGCCCGGCGGCCCGGAATGCGTCGGCGAGGCGGGCGCTGCGGTCGACGACGTCGGACACGGCGTACGGGGCCCCGGACACCCCCATGAGGCCCTTCTGGAGGTCGACGACGACGAGGGCTGACGTGGGGTCGAGGGTGGTGACAGACATGTGTACTTCCTTAAGGGCGTGCGGTGTTGAGGGAAGGGGGTCGAGGCAAGGGGTGGGTGGTGCGGTGGTGCGGGCTCAGTCCCGGCCGACGCGGCGCAGCGCCCGGTCGGCGGCGGTCACCAGGAGCAGCAGCACGGACACCACGACGAGCATCCAGGCCAGCTCGTGCAGTCCGCCCGTGTCGGCGCCGCCCTTGAAGAACGCGGCGTTGGCGGCGGAGGCGAGCAGCGCGCCGAGATAACTGAAGGTGCGCAGGAGTCCGGCGGACGCTCCGGTGCGCTCGGGGTCGGCCTGGGCGTAGAGGGCGTTCTGGTTGGCGAGGCCGATGAGGCCCTGCGGGATGCCGAAGACCGCGCCGATGACGACGAGGAGCCAGATCGGGCTGCCGGAGTTCAGCCCCAGCAGGGCGGACACACCGACGAGTTGGGCGAGCCCGCCGACCCACAGCTTGCCGCGCACCTGTGCGCGGCGGCCGGTGAGCACGGTGACGCCGATGGCCATCAGGGACATCGGGAGCAGCATGAGTCCCGCCTGCTCGGGGCCGAGTCCGCGGCCGTCCTGGAGCCACTGGCTGTAGCCGTACAGGAACGCGTACGACGTGGTGTACGCGAGGAGTTGGCGCGCGTACGTGGCGAGCAGCGGGGTGTTGCCGCTCAGGACGCGCAGGTCGATGAAGGGGTCGGCGGAGGCCAGCTCGCGGCGGGCGAAGACCGCGCCCGCGACGGCGCCGATCACCGGCAGGTACCAGTGGGCGGTCCCCGGCGACGTCAGGAACAGCATGAACGCGGTGAGCGATCCGGCGAAGAGCAGCATGCCGGGCACGTCCGCCGAGGTCGTGGCGTCGGCCTCGCGGCCCGCCCGGACGTGCTTCGGCAGCCGCAGCGCGCCGAGCACGAGGCAGGCGAGCGAGAGCGGCACGTTGATCGCGAAGATGAGGTGCCAGCCGCCGAGGCCGATGAGCACGCCGCCGAGGGTCGGGCCGATGACGGCGATGACCTGGTTGGAGACCGACAGCGCGGCGAGGATGCCGCTGGGGCTCTTCATGCCGGTGCGCTCGGTCTCCGTGCGCAGCAGATACATGGAGGCCGGGTACGCGGCGGAGGTGCCGAAGCCGAGGAGCACGCGGGAGACGATCAGCACCCAGAAGCTCGGGGCGAGCACGCCGAGCAGGCCCGCGACGCCGACGAGCGCGGTGCCGAGCAGGTAGAGCCTGCGCGGCCCGAACGCGTCGACGAGCCGGCCGATCACCGGCTGGCCGACGGCCGTGGCGAGGTAGAGGGCGGAGACGAGCCAGGCCGTCTGGGACGGCGGCACGCCGAAGGCGTGGCCGATCGGGACGAGCGCGACCGCGAGCATCGACGAGTTGATCGGGTTCAGGATCGACCCGAGGATCATCGGTGCGACGAGGCGCCGGTCGAATCCGTCGGCCGAGCCGCCGCGCCTGCGCACGCTCCGGACGCGCTGGGCTATGCCACTCACGCCTGCGTCACCTCGTCGAGCAGCGCCATCGCCGTGATCACGGCGCGCAGCTGCTCCGCGCTGCCGTGCTCCGCGAGCTGCCCGGCGAGCCAGGCCTGGCGGGCCCGGCGCACGCCCTGGCGGCGCTCGCGTCCCGCGTCGGTGAGCGCGACCACGCGGCGGCGCCCGTCCTCGGGGTCCGGGTGGCGCTCGACGAGGCCGCGCTCCTCCAGGGCGATGACGTGCTTGGCCATCGACTGCGGCCGGACGTTCTCGATCGCCGCGAGGTCGCTCGCGGTCGAGGGCCCGTACTTGTCGAGCCGGGAGAGCACGGACGCCTGGGCGGGCGAGAGCTCGCCCTCCGGGTCCACGTCGAGCGTCATCAGCCGGCGCCGGAGCCGGCTGATGATCACCCACACCTCGTCGGTGGCCCGCGCGGCGAGCTCCTCGACGGATGCACTGTCGTCGTTCATGCCTCCACGGTAGATCGACAGCCCAGGCTGTGCAACCTGGGCTGCACAGTTTGACTGTCGATTGGTGAGGGCTTTACGTGACGACGTATTGGCCGACGCTCTCGACGCCGTTGATTACCGGCGAGTAAGGTCGAGCGCGCCACATCGCACTCCCCCGCCCCAGGAGGCTCACTTGCGCCGCGTCCGTTCCTCCGATCTCCTCGCCGGGCTGCTGGCCGGCGCCGGGGCCGCCCACTTCCTGCTCCCGAAGCAGTTCGACGCGATGGTGCCGCGCCGGCTGCCCGGCTCCCCGCGTGCGTGGACCTACGCCAGCGCGGTGGTGGAGCTGGCGCTCGCGGCGGGCGTCGCCGTGCCGCGCACCCGCTCCCGCTCCGCCACCGCGGCCGCCGCGTTCTTCGTCGCCGTCGTGCCCGCCAACATCAAGATGGCGGCCGACTGGAAGGACCGCCCCGCGCCCGTCAGGCGTGCCGTCCAGGCGCGGGTTCCGCTCCAGATCCCATTGGTGCTGTGGGCCCGCAAGGTGGCCCGCGACGCGACCCGCTGAGGGCACTACTTCAGGTAGGGGCCTGCCGCGCCCACCTTTCCGGGAGCCGCGTTCCTGCCGCCCAGATCGAGGACGTACACCCGCAGATTGCCCTTGCCGGGTGCGGCCGCGGTCAGCGTGCCGTCGGTGACGGTCCGCACGTCGCCGGTGACGGCGTCCTTGTACGTGCCGTTCGGGATGTTCCGGAACGTGGCGCCGTCGGTGACCGTCACCAGGGCGAAACTGTCGACGCCGCTCGCCGCGTCCGTGTAGCGCCGCTTGTACGCCATGTTCCCGGAGATGTCGGCCGTCGAGTACTGGCCCATCTGCAGGGCGGGGACGGCGCGCCGGATCTGGTTGAGCCGCTGGACGTGCTTGACCAGGGGCTGCGCCAGGGTGGTGGCGACGGCGCCGGAGGCGCTGGAGACCGTACCGAAGTCGGAGGCGGTGACGCTGCCCTCCAGCTTGTCGCCGTAGTAGGCGCGGCCGGTCGTCGCCAGCGCGCACGTGGTGCCGCAGTCGATCTTCTGGCCCTTCTGGAACTCGGTCTCGGAGCCGTAGTACAAGGTCGGGATGCCGCGGAACGTCCACATCAGCGACATGTTCTCGGCCCAGGCATCCGTGCCGCCCGCGTACCGTTCACTGCTCTTGTTCGGCCCGTAGTCGTGACTGTCGACGTAGACGACGTTGTAGGTGGCGTCGTTCGTCGAGTCGTCGGAGTCCTTCCCGTTGTGGTACGCGTTGGAGGCGTCGCCGAAGTTCATGTGCATGCGCATGTCGATGATGTTCATGCCGGAGAACTTGCTGTGGTCGGGCGTGTGGTACTTGTTCCCGTCGAGGAAGGCGTTGCTTGAGGTGGGCTGGTTGCCGGTGCCCAACTGCTCCTCGTAGTCGTACTGTTCGAGGGCCGCCTTCTCGTCGTCGGCCGCGTACTCCTTGCGCTCCTTCCATGTGTAGAACTGCGCGGAGTGGTTCACGGATCCGCGGTTCCACTTGTCGTTGACGAAGGCCGCGACCTCGCCGAAGACGAAGAAGTCCTCGGCCTTCTCCGCTCCGAAGCGCTGCGTGACGCGTTCCTGGATGGCGGGCAGGAAGCGGCGGTTCCAGGTGACGCGCGGGATGTGCACGGCCGTGTCGACGCGGAAGCCGTCGACGCCCATGTCGATGTACTTGTTGTAGGCGCCGATCAGATAGTTCTGCACCTGCGCGTTCTCGGTGTTGAAGTCGGCGAGGTCCTCGTGCAGCCAGCACGACCGGGAGTCCTCGCCCTCCCAGTTGCCGATCCAGCACTGGTGGAAGAGTGCCTTGGGGAACATGCCCGATGTGGGGCTCGGCCACTGGCAGTTGTAGATGGTGTAGCCCTCGGGGCTCTTGGCGCCGGTGGGCTTGCCCCAGTTCAGACAGGTGTTGCCGGTGGGCTCGGCCGTGGACCACATGTCGCCGTTGTAGTACGACTTGCCGGAGACGGGCTCCACGGTCAGCCCGTCGTACTCGAAGCCGTCCTGCTTCTGGTCGTAGTACCAGCTCCACTGCGAGTCGCGGACGCCGTACACGGTGGGTGTGTACAGGCCCTTGGCGCCCCAGCGCGAGGAGTGGTTGTAGACCACGTCCTGGTAGATCTTCATGCCCTTGGCGTGGGCGGCGTCGATCAGGTCCTGGTAGGAGGCGCCGGCGGACTCCAGGCGCGGGTCGACCTTGTAGAAGTCGTAGCCGTGATACCCGTGGTAGTCGTAGTCGGAGCGGTTGAGGACGACCGGGGTGATCCAGACGGCGGACATGCCGAGGCCCTTGATGTAGTCGAGCTTCTCGACCAGGCCCTTGAAGTCCCCGCGGAACATGGGGTCGTTGTTGGCGGCGTTGCCGGTCTTCACGTGCTGGCTGCCGCCGCGGTTGTTGGAGCTGTCGCCGTCGTAGAAGCGGGCGGTCAGCACGAAGTAGACGGGGTCCTTGCGGGGATCGCCGCCCAGCGGGGTGCCCGTGCTCTGGGCGGGCTTCTCACCGGTGGTGGCCTTGGCCTCGGCGCTCGCCGCCGAGACGTTGCCGGCCGCGTCGAGCGCCCTGACCGTGTACGTGTAGGTGGTCTTCTCCTCGAGTCCCGTGTCGGAGTACACGGTCGAGGTGACCGGGATGACGGTGGTGCCCTTCGTGCCTCCGGTGCGGGTGACCTGGTAGCCGGTCACGGCGGTGTCGTCGGTGGCCGGGTCCCATGTGAGGACGACGGCGGTGCCGGTCGCCGCGGCCTTGACGTTCTTGGGTGCGGAGGGCGCCGTGATGTCGGGCTCGGCCGCCGCGCAGGGGTCCTTGGCGCCCTTGGTGGCG
This sequence comes from Streptomyces sp. EDA2-14, assembly GCF_054963755.1. Lineage (NCBI taxonomy): Bacteria > Bacillati > Actinomycetota > Actinomycetes > Kitasatosporales > Streptomycetaceae > Streptomyces > Streptomyces sp. EDA2-14. The sequence continues at coordinate 424,121 of NZ_JBUEGE010000004.1, read as the reverse complement.
GTGCCGCCCTTGACGGTGTTGAGGCCCTTGCCCAGCTGATAGTTGGCGCCGTTGTTGTTGTCCCAGGTGCCGTTGCCGTTGTTGAAGGTGGCCTGCCAGCTCGTCGCCGTACCGAGATCGACCGTCCGCTTCACCCACCCCGTGCACGCCGCCTCCATGCCCACACCGGGCACGGTCGTCCAGGACCCGCCGGTCGGCGCCCAGTGCAGGTTCGTCACCGCCCAGTTGGTGGTCGTCGTGTCGTAGTAGACGGTGGCGGAGTTGCCTTCGCCGGGCGTGGTGTCGGCGCACGGGTCGCTGTGGGCCACGACGCCGTCCTTGACGGTGACAGGGCCGGTGCCCAGTTGGTAGTTGCGGCCGCCGTTGTTGTCCCAGGTGCCGTTGCCGTTGTTGAAGGTGGCCTGCCAGGTCGTCGCCGTACCGAGATCGACCGTCCGCTTCACCCACCCCGTGCACGCCGCCTCCATGGCGACGCCGGGCACGGTGGTCCAGGAGCCGCCGGTCGGCGCCCAGTGCAGCTTGTACGTCGACCAGTTGGTGCTGGTCGTGGAGTAGTAGACGGTGGCCGTGGCGGTGTCGGCGGCGCGCGCCGTGGCGGCACCGAACGGGGCGCCGGGCAACAGTGTCACCAGGAGTGCGGCGATCAGGGAGAGCACCGTTCCCGCCAGGCATCTGGAGGGTCTGCGGCGCCTGCGTGTCGATGTGGAGCGGCTCACGAGGACTCCTCTGTGTGGGGCCGCGACAGTGCGGCCGTCAAAGGGGTGGAGCACGTCCGGCCGCCCCCTCGTGCTTCTGACAGGGGACGGCCGGACGGATCGGTGGGGTCAGCGGCCGAAGACCGCGACCGTGCGGGCGGGCACCTCGAAGGTGCCGGAACCCTTGCTGTACGTGGCCGACTTGACGGCGTCGTCCGAGCCGTCGGCCTGCACCGGGTGCAGGCGGTACCCGTCCCCCGCGAGACCGTCGACCGTCTGCTTCTGGCGCTCCGGTGTCGCGTTGAACACCACCACCAGGTCACCGAGCCGCATCGTGATGACGCCCGGCGTCTCGTCCTTGCCGGAGAGCGGGAAGGAGAGCGCCTTCTGCACCTCGGCCGCCGTGGACAGCCGGAAGGCTGGCTCGGTGGTGCGGATCTTCAGGAGGTCCTGGTACGCGGCCGAGGCACCCTCGATCTCCGCGCAGCCCGGAGCCTTCACCGACGCCAGCAAGGGCTTCGCGTAAAGCCACTTGTCCTTGTTGTCGGCGGCCATCGGGAGGCCGCGGCCGAAGCCGTTGCCCGCCGTGCAGTCCCAGCGGATCGCGTTGAACCAGTCGCCGCTGTCGAAGGAGTTGCGGTCGAGGGACTTCGAGCGCAGCAGGTCGGTGCCCGCCTGCGAGAGCGCCGGGCCCTGGGAGAGCGCCGCCGTCGCCATCGCGAGGACCTGCATCCGGGAGCGGTCCGCCGCGGAAGTCGACGCGGGCAGCTTGTACGTCAGCGTGTCGTACAGCGACTCGTTGTCGTGCGCGTCGGCGTAGGCGAGGGCGTCTCCCGGGGCGTCCGCGTACCCGGCGGGCGCGCCGTTGTAGTCGACGTCGGAGCCCTTGACCTGGCGTCCGCTGGTGTCGGTGAAGCCGTACCCCGCCAGGTTCCCCGACAGGCCCACCTTGATGAGGTCCTGGTAGTGCAGCAGCCGGGCCTTCTGCTCGGCTGCTGTGCCGTTCGCCTTCGAGGTGTTGGGGTCGGTGTAGAGGCCGGACGCGAAGCCCTGCACGCCCGGGTCCTCGTCGAACGGCGAGCCGCCGCGCACCGCGTCCCGCGCCCGGTCGGAGAACGTGGCGATGCCGGTGCCCGCCATGTTCTTCTGCGTGGCCTGCTCGAAGCGGGCGTCGTCGGCGATCTCGCCGAAGTTCCAGCCCTCCCCGTAGAGGATGATCTTCTTGCCGTCGACACCGTCCTTCTTCAGGGTCAGGGCGTCGAGGGCCTTGCGCACCGCGAGGATGTTGGCCTTCGGGTGGTGTCCCATCAGGTCGAAGCGGAAGCCGTCGACCTTGTACTCCTTCGCCCAGGTGACGATCGAGTCGACGACCAGCTTGCCCATCATCGTGTTCTCGGGCGCCGTGTTCGAGCAGCAGGTGGAGTTCGCCACCGAGCCGTCGGCCATGAGCCGCTGGTAGTAGCCGGGCACGATCCGGTCCAGGACCGACGTCTTGTCCTGGCCGGCGGACGCGGTGTGGTTGTAGACGACGTCCATGACGACCCGCAGGCCGTCGTCGTTCAGTGACTTGACCATGTCGCGGAACTCGACGGTGCGCCGCGTGCCGTCCGGGTCGCTCGCGTAGGAGCCCTCGGGGACCGTGTAGTGGTACGGGTCGTAGCCCCAGTTGTAGGCGTCCTTGCCGGCCGCCTTGCCGACGCACTCCTGCTGCTTGTCGCTGTCGGGGGCGTACGACTTCAGGTCGCAGTCGGGCGTCGACCGGTCGGACTTCTTCTCCGGGATCGTCGCGATGTCGAAGGCCGGGAGCAGATGGACGTAGGAGGTGCCGGACTTCGCGAGCTCACGCAGGTGCTTGGAGCCGTCGGTGTTCTTGTCGGTGAAGGCGCGGTACGTGCCGCGGTCCTTCGCCGGTGTCGTGCTGTCCTCGACGGAGAAGTCCCGGACGTGGAGCTCCTGGATCTGCGCGTCCTTCATGGGCACGGCCTTGGGCTTGGTCAGCCCCGACCAGCCCTTCGGCGCGAGGGACTTGTCGCCGAGGTCGACGACGAGGCTGCGCTCCGAGTCCGCGGTGAGCGCCACGGAGTACGGGTCGGTGACCTTGTTCGTGACGAGCTTCTGGACACCGGGCGCCCAGACGCGCACGGCGTACCAGTACTCCTTGCCGCGCCAGGCGGCCGCGGCCCCGGTGGCGGACCAGACACCGCTCTTGGCGTCGCGGCGCATGGCCACCGTCCTCCCGCCGAGTTCGAGGGAGACGTCGCGGGCGGTCGGCGCCCACACGGACAGCGTGACCTTGCCGTTCGTGAACACCGGTCCCAGGGACGCCTTTTCGGCGGCGTCCGCGTAGGTGTCGTCGAGCACACCGGCCGTCTGCACACCGGTCGCCGCGAGCAGCGCCCCGTTCGCGGCCCGCTGCGTGGCGATCAGCTGCCCGCGCAGCGCGTCGCGCGTCCGGTCGCGGTCGCGGGCGTCGACGGTGAACGCCGGATAGTCCTTGAGGTGCGGGTACTTCGCCTTCTGGGCGTCGGTGAGGCTGCCGGGGTTCAGGCGCAGCCACCGCCCCTCACTGCTCAGCGCCCCGTCCTCGATGCCGATGCCGCCCTCCGGCGCGTACACCAGTTGCTGGCTGGTGGCGGCGGTGGCCTTCACCTTCCAGACGACGGTGTCGGAGTCGATCCACTGCGCCTCGGACTTCGACAGGTCCAGGTCGGCGCCCGACCCCATGGACGGCAGCAGGTAGCCGGTGTCACCGGAGTTCAGCCACACCTCCTTGCCGTACGTGGCGAAGTCGAGGGAGCGGTCCGTGGGGATGTCCTTCTCGTCGCCCTTGTGAAGGATGTAGCTCAGCGAGGTCGCTCCGTCGGCGAGCGGCACCTCGAAGATCAGGCCGTACGCGTCCTTGCCGGTGGGCTGGAGCGGCTTCGACCAGTCGGTGGGGTTGGCGGCGCCGGTCCAGGTGTGCAGGCCCCAGCCGTCGTAGTCGCCGTCGGGACGGTGCACGTGGACGACGGCCTTCTTCGTGTCCTGCGGCGGGTACGCGCCGTCGGGCTTCGTCGTCTGCTGGCCGTCCTTGCCCTGCTCGACCCAGACCTCGCCGGTCCTGCCGAGGTCGATGGTGCGCTGCGGCCCGTCGGCGGTGCCGGACTTCTCGATCGTGTACGTGATCGAGCTCGCGCCGTCGGGAACCTTCACCCAGGCGAAGGCGCCGTAGGCGTCGCGGCCGACGAACTCGGCGGACGTGTCACCGGCCTTCAGGCGCATGTCGCCGTAGTCGCCGTCCTCCCGCTTGTAGTGGACGACTGCGTAGTCGCGGTCGACGGCCGTGGGCTTCTCGGGGGCGGGGGCCTGCCCCGCCGTCGTGCCGGCGAGGGCGCTCGCGGTGCGTCCGGCGCGGTCCACGACCACCGCCTTGTACCGAAGTGCCGTTCCGGCCTTCACCGTGTCGGGGACGTGCTGCGTGATCTTGTACGGGGCGTGGTCGACGGAGCCGAGGGTGCGCCACTTGCCGTCGCCGACCTGTGCGGCGAAGACGACGCGGGCCGAGGCGGTGGCGCCGGGGTCGGCGGAGAGGGTGACCGTGCCGGTGGCCCCGGCGGTGGGGGCCTTCAGGGAGAGCGTGGGCTTCGCGGCCGGCGCGGGGAGCTTCGACTCGGCGCGCAGCACGAGCGAGGACAGGGCGGGCACGGTGACCTTCACCCGGCCGCCGGACACCGGCTCGACGCCCGAACCGCCGTACAAGGTCCGGAACTTTGCGGACTCGACCGGCAGCTCGACCGTCTTCGCCTCGCTCGCGTTGTTCACGGCGACGACGTACTCACGGTCGTCTCCCGTGCGCGAGAACGCGTACACCGAGTCCTTCGCGTACAGCTCCTTCTGCGCGCCGTCGGTGAGCGCCGGGTTGTCCTTGCGGAGCTTCGACAGCGCGGCGATGGACCTGAACAGCGGGTGCTTCGTGTCGTACGCGGAGTCGGCGTGGGTGCGGTCGGTGCCGAGCTGGTCGTCGTCGAGATAGTCGGCGACCTTCGAACCGAACATCGTCTGCCGGGCGTCCTTGTCGCCGCCCGCGCCGGTGAAGCCCTGCTCGTCGCCGTAGTAGACGACGGGGTTGCCGCGGGACAGGAACATCAGCTCGTTGGCGAGCCTGTCGCGCTGGACGAGTTCCGCGTCGGACGCCTTCGGGTTGTCGGTCTTGAGGAAGGTGCCGATGCGGCCCATGTCGTGGTTGCCGAGGAAGGTGACCTGCTCGTACGCGTTCGCCTTGTCGGTGGCGTACTTGTAGTCGTCGGCGAAGACCTTGCCGAGCTTGTCGGCGGAGGCGCCCTGCGAGGCGTAGGCGCGGGCGGCGTCCTGGAAGGGGAAGTCGAGGGTGGCGTCGAGGCGGCCCTGTGTGACGTACGGGGAGGTCACGTCGGTGTCGGCGGAGTAGACCTCGCCGAACATGAAGAAGTCCTTGCGGCCGTGCGCGGCGGCGTACTTGTCGAGCGCGGTCGCCCACTGGGTCCAGAAGTCCATGTCGACGTGCTTGGTGGTGTCGATGCGGAAGCCGTCGACGGCGAAGTCCCGCACCCACTTCTCATAGATCTTCTCCATCCCGGAGACGACCTCGGGCCGTTCGGTCCACAGGTCGTCGAGACCGGAGAAGTCGCCGTAGGTGGTGGACTCGCCCTCCCAGGTCGAGTCACCCCGGTTGTGGTACATCGTCGGGTCGTTGAGCCAGGAGGGCACCATCTCGCCCGTGTTCTTCGGCGTGTACGGGAAGGAGTCCTCGTCGACCTTCGCCATCGACGTGGCGTCGTCGAAGGGACGGCCCTCGGTGTCGAGGTACGGGTAGGCACCCTTGGGGCGGTAGCCGTACTTCTTCTCCGTGTAGTCGACGGTGTCGGCGGTGTGGTTGGTGATGACGTCGAAGAAGACCTTCATGCCCTTGGCGTGCGCCTTGGATATGAGGTTCTTGAGGTCGGCGTTCGTACCGAAGTGCGGGTCGACCTGCGTGAAGTCGGTGATCCAGTAGCCGTGGTAGCCGGCCGACGCGTCCTTGCCCTCGCCCTGCACCGGCTTGTTCTTGAAGATCGGGGCCAGCCAGATCGCGGTGGTCCCGAGGTCCTTGATGTAGTCGAGGCGGTTCGTCATCCCCTTGAGGTCGCCACCCTGGTAGAACCCCTTGTCGCTGGGGTCGTACCCGGTCGCGAGGCGTGAACCGGTCAGTCCTCCCCTGTCGTTGGTGGTGTCGCCGTTGGCGAAGCGGTCGGGGAGCACGAAGTAGTACTGCTCGCGGGTGAGGTCGTGGCGGTCCGGCTCGGCCGCGAGTTTCCCGTCGGACGGCGGCGCGGGCGGGGCGGCGGCGCGCGCCGCCAGGGGCTGGGCCAGCGTCACGAGGAGCGCGGCGGCCGCGGTGTACGCGGCGGCGCGTCTGTGCGGTACGCGAATCGGACTGCGGCTCACGTCGTGAACTCCTCGCGGGATGCGGTGTATTGGGGCGGACCGGCCACGCGCGTGGGGAGGTGGGGCCGGTCCGCCGCGTGACGGTAACGCCTGCCGGAACGCGCCTGCAAGAGTTGCGAAAGATGTAGCAAGAATTTTCAACTTCCCATTGACGGGGGGTGCTCATCTGACACACGCTCACGACGCGCCACCAGAACCCCACATTCAGGAGCCGCACATGCAGCACAGCAGACCCCTCACACCCAAAAGCCCTCGTCGGCGCCGCCGCACCGCCACCGCGGTGGCCCTGGGCGCCCTCACCCTCGGCGGCATGGTGACCCTGCCGTCCCCGACCGCGACGGCGGCCGACACCGGCACACCCAACGGCGATGTCATCGCCAACCTGTGGCAGTGGAACTGGGCGTCGGTCGCCAAGGAGTGCACCGACACCCTCGACCCGGCGGGCTACGGCGCTGTCCAGGTCGCCCCGCCCCAGGAGTCCCTCAAGCAGGGCGACTACTACTGGTGGGACGTCTACCAGCCGTACTCGTACAAGCTCGACAGCCGTTTCGGCAGCGCGAGCGACTTCAAGTCCATGGTCGACACCTGCCACGGCGCCGGCATCGAGGTCTACACCGACGCCGTCATCAACCACACGTCCGCCCAGGCGGGAACCGGCTACGCGGGCACCGCCATCAGCAACAAGTACGACACCCCGGACTACGATCCGGCCGACAGCGACGACTGCACGAAGACCATCTCCAACTGGTCGGACCAGTACGAGGTCCAGCACTGCGAACTGCTCGGCCTGCCCGATCTGGACACCTCCGAGTCCGGCGTCCGCGAGAAGATCGTCGGCTTCCTCAACAAGCAGATCGACCTGGGCGTCGACGGATTCCGGGTCGACGCCGCCAAGCACATCGAGACCGCCGATCTGAACGCGATCGTCGGCGCGCTGCACAAGACGGGCGCGGGCGACGCCCCGTACATCACACAGGAGGTGTATCCCGGCACACCGCCCTCCACGGGTGACTACTACGGCAACGGCGACGTCCTGGACTTCACGTACGCGTCCGCCATGAAGTCCCAGTTCGGCGGCGGTGACATCGCCAACCTGTCGTCGTTCGGCAGCAGTTGGGGCCTCGCGGACGAGGAGCACTCCAACAGTTTCGTTACCAACCACGACACCGAGCGCAACGGCGACACCCTCAGCTACAAGGACGGCGCGACCGCCACCCTCGCCAATGTCTTCCAACTGGCCCGCGGCTACGGGCGTCCCTCGGTCTACGCGGCGTGGAAGTTCGACCAGAGCGACCAGGCGCCGCCGAACGACGGCAGCGGTTTCGTGACCGGCACGGACTGCTCGGGGGCCTGGGCGTGCCTCGACCGGGACACCGCGATCACCGGGATGGTGGGCTGGCACAACGCGGCGGCCGGCAAGGCGGTCGCCGACTGGCAGTCCCCCTCCTCCAACGTGATCGGCTTCGGGCGTGGCGACGTCGGTTTCGTCGCCATCAACAACTCGTCCGAGCAGAACACGCACACGTACACGACGAGCGTGCCCGACGGCACGTACGACAACGTCGTCGGTGACGGCTCGGTGACCGTCTCCGGCGGCAAGGTGGAGCTCACGGTGCCCGCGAAGGGTGCGGTGGCGTTCCACACCGCGTAGCCGCTCAGCGCGGTTCGCGGGCGCGCCGCATCGCCCACAGCACGTAGGCGGTCGTGCCCGCGACGGCGAGCGCCGCGCCGTAGCCGAACACCATCGCGGCTTCGGGCGGCGCCTCGTCGCAGTGGGCCGAACCGGTGGCGGACACCCAGATACGCACCGAGAACGGTCCGGCGTCCGGTTCGACCGGCTCGTCGAAGTACCCCTTCTCCCCGAGGCCGTGCACGATTCCGTGCACGGCCTCGCCCTGCGGCGACCTCCAGGTGAACGTCTCGCTGGTGTTCGGGTTGCCGACCTGCTTGGCCGTGGCCCAATACCCCCTCACGTAGGTGAGGTTGGCCACCAGCGCATGGCGGAGCGGCAGTGCGAAAGCGGTCAGGACGACCGCCCACACCACCGCTCGCACCACCCACCGCGCTCTCACGGTCAGGCAGTCTGCCACCACACCGTCGTGTCGGCCGGAAGCTCGACGTAGCCGCCGGCCACCTCCACCGGGGCCGAGGAGAGCAGTACGTCGCCCGGGGCCGGGAGGCGGACCGCCGTGGACGTCGTGTTGACCGTGCAGGCGAAGCCGGGGCGTTCGAAGTGGAGGACGCCCTGCGGGGCCTCCGGGTGCCACTTCACGCCGTCGCCCGCACCGAGGCCCGGCGTGCCGCGGCGCAGCGCCAGCGCCGAGCGGTACATCTCCAGCGTCGACTCCGGGTCGCCGGTCTGCGCCTCGACGCTCAGCTCGGCCCAGGTGTCGGGCTGCGGGAGCCAGCTGCCGCCGTCGCCGAAGCCGTACGAGGATCCGGTCCGGGTCCACGGGATCGGCACCCGGCAGCCGTCGCGGAAGCCGTCCTGGCCCTCGGCACGGAAGTACGAAGGGTCCTGGCGCACCTCGTCAGGGAGGTCCGTGACGTCGGGGAGGCCCAGCTCCTCGCCCTGGTAGATGTACGCCGAGCCGGGCAGGGCGAGCATCAGGAGGGTGGCGGCGCGGGCGCGGCGCAGGCCGAGTTCGCGGTCGCCGGGGGTGCGGATCTGGGTGCCGCCGGGCGGGTTGGCGTAGCGGGTGGCGTGCCGGGTCACGTCGTGGTTCGAGAGGACCCAGGTGGCGGGGGCGCCGACGGGGCGCATCGCGTCGAGGGAGCTGTCGATGATCTCGCGCAGCCCCTCGGCGTCCCACGGCGCGCCCAGGTACTGGAAGTTGAAGGCCTGGTGCAGCTCGTCGGCGCGGACGTAGTTGGCGGTGCGCTCGACGGTCGGCGTCCACGCTTCGGCGACGAAGATGCGCTCGCCGTCATATTCGTCGAGGATCGTGCGCCACGAGCGGTAGATCTCGTGCACGCCGTCCTGGTCGAAGAACGGCATGACGTCGTTGCCGAGGAGCTTCAGCTGGTCGTGGCCGCCGATGTCGGGCAGGCCCGCCGCCTTGACGAGGCCGTGGGCGACGTCGACGCGGAAGCCGTCGACACCCATGTCGAGCCAGAAGCGCAGGATGGAGCGGAACTCGTCGGCGACCGCGGGGTGTTCCCAGTTGAGGTCGGGCTGCTCGGGGGCGAAGAGGTGCAGGTACCACTCGCCGTCGGGGAGGCGGGTCCAGGCGGGACCGCCGAAGATGGACTCCCAGTCGTTGGGCGGGAGTTCGCCGTTCGCTCCCTTGCCGGGACGGAAGTGGTAGCGGTCCCGCAGCGGCGAGCCGGGGCCGTCCGCGACCGCCCGCTTGAACCACTCGTGCTGGTCCGAGGAGTGGTTCGGCACCAGGTCGACGATGATGCGCAGATCCAGGGCGTGCGCGTCGCGGATCACCGCGTCGGCGTCGAGCAGCGTGCCGTACATGGGGTCGACGGCCCGGTAGTCGGCGACGTCGTAGCCGCCGTCGGCCTGCGGCGAGGCGTAGAACGGCGACAGCCACACCGCGTCCACGCCCAACTCGCGCAAGTGCGGCAGGCGTCGGCGGATCCCTTCGAGGTCGCCGGTGCCGTCGCCGTCGCTGTCCGCGAAGCTGCGCGGATAGACCTGATAGATGACCGCGTCCCGCCACCAGTCGGTGGACTCGCGGGTCGTGGTGGCGGCCGCCACCGGCTGGTCCGTGGGGTGCTGGCTCATGATGTCCTTGCTGCGTAGCCGGATTCAGCCCTTGGTTCCGCCGGCGGTCAGGCCGGTGACCAGGTGCTTCTGGACAAGGTAGAAGAAAGCGGTCACCGGAATGGCGATCAACACCGCGGTCGCCGCCATGAGGTTCCACTGCGCGTCGTGTTCGCTGACGAAGCTCGACAGGCCGATCGCGAAGGTGTACTTGGTGTCGCTGAGCAGGAACGTATTGGCGAAGGCGACCTCGGCGAACGCCGTGATGAAGGCGTAGAACGCGGCGACGGCGATGCCCGGCTTGGCGAGCGGCAGGATGAGCCGCCAGAAGGTGCCGAAGGGGCTGAGCCCGTCGATCCGGCCGGCCTCGTCGATGTCGGCCGGGATGGTGTCGAAGTACCCCTTCAGCAGCCAGGTGCAGTACGGCACGATCGTCGTGCAGTTGATGAGGATGAGGCCCTGATAGGTGTCGATGAGGCCGAGTTCCGAGAAGATCTCGTAGATCGGCACGATCAGGACGGCGATCGGGAAGGCCTGCGTGAGCAGCAGCACCCACATCAGCGTGCGGTAGCCGGGAAAGCGCATGCGCGAGACGGCGTAGCCGGTGGTCGCGGCGAACAGCACACCGACGAGCGTGGTGCCGAGCGCCACGACCAGCGTCGACGCCGCCCAGTAGAAGAACTGGGTGTGCTGCAGGACGTACGTGTAGTTCTCGAGGGTCGCCTTGCTCGCGATGTTGCCCGGGTGCAGATAGTCGTCCTTGTCGGGCCCCAGCGACAGATACACCAGCCAGACGACGGGGAACAGCGCGACGAGGCCGGCCACGGCGAGGACGCCGTGCGACAGCGCCTTCGCGAGCGGGCTGCGTTCGCCGCGCCTGCGGGTGCGGGTGCGGCGGGGACGGTCGGGAGCGGCCCCGGTCGTGGAGCGCTGCGCGGGGACCCGCTCCGCGGACCGAGTCGTAGTCGTGCTCATGATGTCGGCTCCTGCGGCGTCAGACGGCGAGCTGCTCATTGCGCTTCAACCAGCGGTAGTAGAAGGACGTGAAGACGGTGAGGATCGACAGCAGCAGCACGCCGTACGCGGCGGACTGCGCGAAGTCGCGCGGCTGCTGGCCGAAGCCGAGCCGGTAGGCCCAGGTGACGAGGATCTGGGCGTCCGGTGCCGTGTTGCCGAAGAGCAGGAAGATGATCGCGAACTGGTTGAACGTCCAGATGATGCCGAGCAGGACGACGGTCGAGCTGACCGACCTGAGTCCCGGCAGGGTGATGTGCCGGAAGCGCTGCCAGGCACTGGCACCGTCCATCTCGGCGGCCTCGTACAGCGAGGCGTCGATGGACTGGAGGCCGCCGAGCAGCGAGATCATCATGAACGGCACACCGCACCACGTGTTGACGAGGATCGCGGCGATGCGCTGGAAGGAGGGGTCCTCCAGCCAGCTCGGCTCCGGCAGATGCAGGGAGCCGAGGGCGACGTTGATGATCCCGGAGTCGGCGAGCATGATGCGCCAGGCGAAGACGGTGACGAACGTCGGGACCGCCCACGGCAGGATCAGCAGGAGCCGGTAGAAGGTGCGCCCGCGCAGCTTCTCGTTGAGCAGCAGCGCCAGGCCGAGCCCGATGCAGTAGTGCAGGGCGACGCAGACCGCCGTCCACACGATGGTCCACACGAAGTGCGACCAGAAGCGGTCGTAGGCGGACGGGCCCCACAGGATGTCGGCGTAGTTGTCGAGGCCGATGAACTTGTAGGTGGCCTCGATCTGGTTGACGCCGATGGTGCGGGCCGAGTTGAGGCTGTTGGCGTCGGTGAGCGTCAGGTAGAAGCCGCGCGCCAAGGGGTAGAGGACGAGGACGCCGAGGACGACGACGACCGGAGCGATCATCGCGTACGCGTACCAGTACGTACGGTACGAGTCCTTGAGGCGCCGGATCGGTCCCGGGCGCGGCGCGGGCTTCTTCGCGTCCGGGCGGTCGACGGCAAGGGTCATGCGGGGCACCTTCTGATTCGGGCTGCCTGATTTCGGGCTTCGGCAGGGGTGTGCCGGTTCGCGCCCTCCCCTCCGGGGCGCGAACCGGCCGCTGTCACCTGGTCACTTGGAGAAGCCGGGCAGCAGCTTGGCGAACGAGGTCTCCAGGCTGCTCACGCCCTGGTCCAGGGACTCCTTGCCGGTGGCGACCTTGGGCAGCTCCTGGTCCATCGGCGTCCACAGCGAGCTGTACTCGGGCAGCTCGGGGCGCGGCTGGGCGGCGTCGAGCACCTTCTGGTAGCCGGCGATGCCGGGGTCGGCGGTGACCTTCGCGGTGTAGGCGTCCTCGCGGGTGGGCAGCGTCGAGTTCTTCAGCGCGACCTTCTCCTGCGTCTTCGCCGAGGTCATCCACTTCACGAACTTGAGCGAGGCCGCCTGGTGGGCCTTGTCCGAGCCCGCGTACACGGACAGGTTGTGGCCGCCCGTCGGGGCGCCCGGCTTGCCGCCGGAGCCGGCCGGGACGGTGGCGATGCCCAGGTTCTTCTTGTCCTTGAACGCCGAGCCCTTGTAGAAGTTCGTGATCTCCCACGGGCCCTGGACGATCGAGGCGACCTTGCCGCCCACGAACGCGTCCTGGATGTGCGCGTACGCGTCCGCGGTGGCGTCGGCCTTGTGCAGGCCGGGGCCGTCGAACAGGCCCTTCCAGGCGGTGAGGCCCTTCTTGGCGGCGGCCGAGCCGATGGTGATCTGCTTGCCCTCGGCGTCGACGGTGTCGGTGTTCTCGCCGAACAGGAACGGCTGGGCGTAGTAGCCGGCCGTGGATCCCCAGAAGCCGTCGGCGCCGGTCTTGGACTTGACCTTGGCCGCGTCCTTCTTCAACTGCTCCCACGTGGTGGGCGCCTCGGTGATGCCCGCCTTCTTGAAGAGGGCCTTGTTGTAGACGAAGGCGAGGGTGTCGGTGACCAGCGGGACGCCGTAGGTCTTGCCGTCGAACTGGGCCTGCTCGATGAGGGACGCCTGGAACTTGTCCTTGTCGTCGAGCGCCTCGGTGCCGTCGAGCGGCAGCAGGTAGCTCTTCTTGGCGAACGCCGGGGTCCAGCCGACCTCGGCGCGCAGGACGTCGGGGGCGCCGCTCGCGCCGGCCGCCGTGTCGAACTTGTTCTGCGCCTGGTCGAAGGGGACGTTGACGTACTTGACCTTGATGTCCGGGTTGGCCTTGGTGAACTCCTTGGCCAGCGCCTTGTAGGCGGGCGCCTCGTTGGTCGCGTTGGAGGTGTCCCACCAGGTGATGGTGACCGGGCCCGACGCCTTGTCGCCGCTGTCGTCACTTCCACCGCACGCCGTCGCCGCGAGTGCGAGGGACGCCACCACCGCGGTGGCCACAATGCCACGCCGCATGAGATCTCCTAGAGGGTTGGGCCCGAGTGAGCGACGTGAACGTAACAGCGCTGCAAGCCGGAGGAAAGACCTTGCTGAAAAAATTTGCAGGACTGCCGGGAGGTTATGGGTTCGTGACCTCCAAGTAACCCTGCATGACGGGTGGTTATGCCCCGTTACATGCGCTTATGTGGCACTGCAAGGGCCTGCAAGCTCTTGCCACGAGGCGCCGCCACAGGGATCATCGGGACTCTTGCCCCAGCTCCCCCAGCTCTCGGCCCCCACAAAGGAGTGCGATGACCCAGCTGCCCGCCCAGGCCGCCCGCAAGACGGTGCAGGGCCCGCCCGCGACCGCGCGCCTCGCCGACATCGCGGCGCAGGCGGGGGTGAGCGAGGCGACGGTGAGCCGGGTCCTCAACAGCAAGCCGGGCGTCGCCGCGGCGACCCGCCAGTCCGTGCTCGCCGCGCTCGACGTGCTCGGCTACGAACGCCCGGTGCGGCTGCGCCGGCGCAGCGAAGGGCTCGTCGGCCTGATCACTCCGGAGCTGGAGAACCCGATCTTCCCGGCGCTCGCCCAGGTCATCGGCCAGGCTCTGACCCGCCAGGGCTACACCCCGGTGCTGGCCACGCAGACCCCCGGCGGCTCGACCGAGGACGAGCTGACCGAGATGCTGGTCGACCGGGGCGTCACCGGCATCATCTACGTCTCGGGGCTGCACGCCGACACCACCGCCGACATGCGGCGCTACGAGCAACTGCGCGCGCAGGGCGTGCCGTTCGTGCTCGTGGACGGGTTCTCGCCGCAGGTACGGGCGCCGTTCATCTCGCCGGACGACCGCGCGGCCATGCAGCTGGCGGTCACCCATCTCGGCTCGCTCGGCCACAGCCGGATCGGCCTGGCGCTGGGGCCGAAGCGGTTCGTGCCGGTGCAGCGGAAGACCGAGGGGTTCGTGCGGGCAATGCGGGACCGCTTCGACCTCGCGGCGGACGACATCGAGCGCGACCTCGTGCAGCACTCCCTGTACACGCTGGAGGGCGGGCAGGCGGCGGCCGGTGACCTGATGGACCGGGGCTGCACGGCGGTGGTGTGCGCCAGCGACATGATGGCGCTCGGCGCGATCCGGGCCGCCAGGCAGCGCGGACTCGAGGTGCCGGACGACTTCTCGGTGGTCGGCTTCGACGACTCCTCGCTGATCGCGTTCACGGATCCGCCGCTCACGACGATCCGCAAGCCGGTCCAGGCGATGGGCCAGGCGGCGGTCCGCACGGTCCTCGAGGAGATCGGCGGCACCCCCGCCCCGCACACCGAATTCGTGTTCATGCCGGAGCTGGTGGTGCGGGGTTCGACGGCTTCGGGCCCCGGGGTCACCGGCCGGCGCTGAACCTCAGGACCGGTTGAAGGGCCGGTTGAAGGGCCGGTTGAACGCACCGCCCCGGCTCTCCGTATCCTGCGATGTGTCCGGGGGCGCACCGGACTGCTACGGGGGGCCGTGCGGGAGGTACGGATGGCACGCAGAGCGCACCGCTGATCACGGGTGGCGCGGTCGACCGAAGGCGCCGCGCCCGATTCGATCTCTTCTCATTGTTCCGCAAGCGAACTCTGCTTTCTCTTTTCCCCGTGCAAGGAGAGTGGCTTCCCCCTGCCCAAAAACGGGTCGAAAATCCATTGAGAAAATAATTTGCGGACGTTTCCGTTCCCCGTTGACATGCCTGAATTCGCATGCCAAAGCTTGCTCCAGCACAGCGATTCCGGAATTCGCCCGACCTCGATGATCCGGAAAGGGGGAACACCATGAAGAAGATTTCTGTGCGCAAGGCAGGACCCATCCGTCTGACCACGGCCTGCTACTACCTCTGCGGCGACGCCGCGTAATGCGCCTCCTCGGCCGGGGTCGGACCGCCTTCGGGGTCCGGCCCCGGTCTCCCGCTCCTGCCCGTCTCCCACAAGGGGGTGTGCCGGATGACCGGCACCGTTCGGCTGCACCGGCTCACGATGGTCACCGAGGACGACGGCGTGATGGTCGGCAGGCCCGACACCGGCTCGTACGCGGTGTTCCCCGAGGAGGGGGCGCAGGCGCTGCGGATGTTCGCCGACGGCGCGCCCGTCGCGGAGGTCGCCGACTGGTACGAGCGCACCTGCGGCGGCCCGCTCGACATGGACGACTTCCTGGAGACCCTCGCGGACCTGGGCTTCCTGCACACCGGTGAGCCGGTCGAGGAAGAGCGCCGGGTGCGCTGGCAGGGGCTCGGCCGGGCCGTCTTCTCCTGGCCGGCGTGGATCGCGTACGCCGTGCTGGTGGCGGCCGCGGTGACCGTGATGGTCCGCGATCCGGGGCTGCGGCCCTCGTACCACCAGGTCTTCTTCACGCACTACCTGACGCTCATTCCGCTGACGGTCTTCGCGCTGGCGCTGCCGTGCATCGTCGTGCACGAGGCGTTCCACGCACTCGCCGGGCGGCGCCTCGGCCTCCCGTCCACGCTGGGGATCGGCCGCAGGCTCTACTACCTCGTCGCGGAGACGCGGCTCGATTCGCTGCTCAGCGTCGAACGCCGAAAACGCTATCTGCCGTTCTGCGCGGGCATGTTGGCAGATGTTGTCCTGCTGTCGTTCTTCACGCTGATTTCGCTCGCGCTTGACACAACGGCAATTCCGTCGTGGATTCACAAACTCTGCCTTGCTGTCGCTTTCACCTGCGTCCTGCGGCTCATCTGGCAATTCCTGTTCTATTTGGAGACCGACATCTATTACGTGGTGACGACCGCTACCGGATGCACGGATCTGCAGAATGCGACGCGGTTCCGGCTGCGCGCCGGGATCAGGAAGGCGCTGCGCCGTACGCCGCCGGTGCCGGACACCGAGTGGTCCGAGCGCGACCGCGCCATGGCCCGCAGGTACGCGCCGCTGCTCGTCGCCGGGTACGGGTTCTCGCTCGCCTCGCTGGCCTGGGCGGGCATCCCCACCGCCGTGCGCTTCTGGTCGACGGTCGCCGACCGGCTCGGCGACCCGCACGCCCCGTTCTGGGACCTCGTCGACGCGGCGGGCTTCCTCGCCCTGTCCGGTCTGCAGATCGGGCTGCTCGTCCACGTCACGCTGCGGGACCGGAGGGCCCGGTCCCGTCCCACCACACCGCAAGGAGCCCTGCCATGACCTCACTTCTGTCGACGCGGCACTGGTGGCTCGACCCCACCGCGCACACCACGGCCGCCGGATCGCCGCCGACCCCGTCCCTGGAGGTCCGCTGCCACCGCCGGTTGCGCGGACCGTTCACCGCCGCGCACTTCCTCCTGCACCGGGCCGTACCGCAACTGGTGCAGAAGGACAGCGAGTTGGTGGCCGCCGCGCGGGCCACCGAGGTGGAGTCGATCGCCCCGGAACTGATGGAGATCGTGCCGACGCCGCCGCAGACCCTCACCAACCTCGCCCACGCCAAGGAGCGCACCCGCTTCTACCCGGCGACCCGCGCCCTGCGCATCGCGCACGGCGTCGCCGAACTCCTCATGGACTGGGCGCGGACCGCCCACCCGCGCGGACTCACCCTCTCCTTCCGCGGCCTCGACGAGGCCGACCCCACGGACCGCGATCTGGTGGCCGTGCTGCTGCGGCGCTGCGATCCCGCCACCCTGACCGTGGTCGTGGACGGCGCGGGGGCGGCCGACGACCTGCTCGGCAGGACACTCGCCGCACACGCCCACCGGGTGCCCCGGCTGCCCGTCGTGGACCCGGAGCTGCCGCCCGGCACGGACCTCGCGCAGCTCTACGTCGACAGCGACGGCACGAGCGACGACCCGCGCCTCCTGCGGGCCTACGTGACGGAGCCCGCCGCCGACCGCGCCCGCCGGCACACCGCCCGCGCGGCGCTGCTCGCCGAGCGGGACGAGCCGACGCTGCGGCTCGGCGCGATCCCGTACCACCTGGAGCACGGCACGGACCCGCTGGGCGCGGGCCTCGACGCGCTCGTCGAGGCCGTCAACACCTGCTTCGACAAGGGGTTCTACGAGTCCGTGGTCGACCTCGCCGAACGCGGCCGGCTGCTCCTCGCGGACGCCGAGCGCGACCGCACCTACTGGAACCTGACCCACAAGATCGGCGCCTGCCTCTGCTATCTGGGGCGCGGCGCCGACGCCTTCGCGTACTTCGAGGAGATGCGGCGCGGCTCGCTGTCGCCCGATGTGCACATGGGGACCGCGTACCTCATGGCGATGCTCTACACGCGGTTCCTGCCGAAGGACGCGCACGACGAGGACCTGGCCCTGGCCTGGGTGAACACGGCGATCTCGATCGCGGACGTGCACCCGGACCCGCACAAGCGGATCCTGGTGCGTGCCTTCATGCGCAACGCGCGGGCCCTGGTCGAGCTGCACCGCGGCAACGCCGACGGCTCGCTCGCCCTCGTCGACGAGGCGATGGCCATCACCGACGCCGACTTCGGCCCGGACGAGCAACTCCTGCACCGTTCCGTGCTGTTGTACAACCGGGCGCAGGTGCGCGGCGCGCGCGGCGACCACACCGCCTCGCTCGCCGACTACGACGAGGTGATCCGCCGCGACCCGGACTACGGCGACTACTACTTCGAGCGGGCCGCACAGCACCGCGCGCTCGGGAATCCCCGCGAGGCGCTCGCCGACTACGCGGCGGCGATCCGGCTCACCCCGCCGTTCTACGAGGCGCACTTCAACCGGGCCGACCTGCTGCGCGAGCTGGGCGACGAGGTGGGCGCGCTGCGCGATCTGGACTACGCCCTGTCCCTCGAACCGGACCACGTCGACTCGCTGCTGCACCGCGCGGACCTGTCCCTCGCGCACGGCGACGTCGACCGGGCCCGCGCGGACATCGACCACGGACTCGCCGTGGCGCCGCACCACTCCCAACTCCTGGCGGCACGAGCCGCGTTGTTCGCGGAGCTGGGCGATTCCGGCGCCGCGTACGAGAGCTACTCGGCCGCGCTGGAGGCGGATCCGGGCTGCCTGGCCGCCTGGGCGAACCGGGCCGTCCTCGCCTTCGACGCCGGCCGGTCCGCCGAGGCCGTCGACGACCTGGACGTGGCGCTCTCGCTCAGCGACGACCCCGAGCTGCGCACCAACCGGGCGGTGGCGCTGCAGTCCCTCGGCGAGCACCGGCGCGCCGCCGCCGACCTGGACCGCGTACTGGCGACGGCCGAGGGCGCGCCCGACCCGGAGCTGCTGTACCTCAGGGGCGTCAGCCGGTTCGCGCTCGACGACCCGGACGGGGCGCTCACGGACTGGCGCGCACACCTCGCCGCCTACGAGCAGGGCGGCGCCTCGCCGCACGCCGAGGAGATCCTCGCCCGCACCGGGGCCGCACCCCGGGAGGGCGCGGCGTGACCGCGGAGGCGATGCGTGTCGAACCGGCGATGGTCGAAGCGGCGCGGGCCGACGTCGTGCGGTCCGCGCTGCGCCGGCATGCCAAGGGGGTCGCGGTGGTCACGGTCGGCGGGGAGCCGCCCACCGGGTTCTGTGTCACCTCGCTGGCCTCGCTCTCCCTCGATCCGCCGCTCCTGTCGTTCACGGTGGGCCTGCGGTCGGGGTCGTGGACGGCGGTGCGGGACGCGACATGGGTGATGGTGCAGCTGCTCGCGGCCGGCCAGGAGGAGGTGGCGCGGGTCTTCGCGGGCCCGCGCCACGCCCGCTTCGGACCCCGCACCTCCTGGCACCGCGACCCGCTGGGGCTGCCCGCCCTGGACGGCGTACTGGCCCGCTTCGTGCTCACGCCGGTCGCCCTGCACCCGGTGGGCGACCACGCGCTGGTCATCGGGCTCGTGGTGCGGGCGGGCCGGATCACGGAGGCGGGGCCGCTGGTGCACCACGAGGGGACGTTCGTCGGCCTGCCGGAACCGGGGCGTGACGACAGGCGCCCGTGACTGGGCCATTGGTACAGTCGACGGCGATCGACCGTGCCACCGAAGGAGTCGTCCGCCATGGCCGTGGACCAGCTCGACACCCGAATCCTGCGGCTCCTCCTGGAACAGCCCCGCACCAGCATGCGCGAGTACGCCCGCATCCTGGGCGTGGCCCGCGGCACGCTCCAGGCCCGCATCGACCGGATGGAGCGGGACGGCGTGATCACCGGGGTGCAGCCCTCGCTGTCCCCCGCGGCGCTCGGCCACCCGGTGCTCGCCTTCGTGCACATCGAGGTCACCCAGGGCCATCTGGCGGACGTCGCGGACGAGCTCGCCGGGGTGCCGGAGATCATCGAGGCGCACTCGATCACCGGTGGCGGCGATCTGCTCGCCCGCGTGGCGGCCCGCGACGCGGCGCACCTGGAGGACATCGTCCAGCAGCTCAACCGCGTGCCGGGAGTGGTCCGCACGCGCACCGAGGTGGCGCTGCGCGAGCGTGTCCCGCACCGGGTGCTGCCGCTGGTCGAGTCGGTCGGCAGGGCGGCGGGGGCGCCGCGCGGATGATCGGGGGACCTCGGTCCTGCATCCTGGGTCACATGAGCGACGCGAACCACCCCTCGTACCACTTCGGCGACACCGCGGTCGTCTTCGATCTCGACGGCACCCTCGTCGACAGCGAGCCGAACTATTTCAAGGCCTCTCTGAGCACTCTCGCCCGACGCGGGGTCACCGACTTCACGTGGGCCGACCACGAGACGTACGTCGGGATCTCCACGCTGGAGACCATCGGCATCTGGAAGCGGAAGTACGGCATCGACGTGCCGGACGGCGAGCTGCTCGAGGAGATGAACGCCCGCTATCTGGAGCTGGCGCGCGCCGACACCCATGTCTTCCCGCAGATGCGCCTGTTCGTCGAGCGGCTGCACGCGGCGGGCGTGCCGATGATCGTCGCGTCGGGCTCGTCGCCGGAGGCCATCGACGCGATCCTCACCGGTACGGGGCTGAAGGCGCAGCTGCCGCGGTACGTGTCGGCGGACGAGGTGGAGCACGGGAAGCCCGCTCCCGACGTGTTCCTGGAGGCGGCGCACCGGCTCGCCGCGCGGGCCTCGCACTGTGTGGTCCTGGAGGACGCGGCGCCGGGCGCCGCCGCGGCGCACGCGGCCGGCATGCGCTGCATCGCGCTGCCGTACGTCGCGGCGCAGGCGGACGACCCGGCGTTCACCACGGCGGACCTGCTGTTCAAGGGCGGTCAGGAGGAGTTCACGGCGCGGGCCGCGTGCGAGTGGCTCGAGCGCTCAGCTCCGTCTTCCTGATCTTCCCGGTGGGGGTGAGCGGCAGCTCGTCGAGGATCTCGACGACGTGCGGGACCTTGTACGTCGCCATGTTCCCCGCCGCCCACTCCTTGAGGACGTCCCCCGTGAGCGCGGATCCGGGGACCGTGCGCGCGAAGGCGTAGGGGCGCTGGCCGCTGTCCGGGTCCTCGACGGCGACGACCGCGGCGGCGAGCACGTCGGGGTGCTGGGCGAGCAGTGTCTCCACTTCCGTCGGGAAGACACTCATGCCCTTTACCTTGATCATGTCTTTGTCCCTGCCGAGGTAGTGCAGGCAGCCGTCCTCGTCGAGGGCGCCGATGTCCCCGGTGTGCAGCCAGCCGTCGCGCAGCGCCGCCGCCGTCGCCCCGGGCGCCCGCCAGTACCGGGTGAGCACGGAGGGCCCGCGCACCACGATCTCGCCCCGCTCCCCCAGCGGCAGCGGCTCGCCGGTGGCGAAGTCGACGACCATGAAGTCGGTGCCGGGGACCGGCAGTCCGCAGAACACGGGGTCGCTCAGCAGGTCGTGGTCACCTTCCTGGAAGCCGAGGGTGTTGGTGTCACTGGTGTGTGTCTCGGTCATGCCGTACGAGGCCTCGCGCAGCACGCTGTGCTCGCCGACCGCCGCCTTCCAGCGGGCGCGCAGGGCCGGGGTGAGCTTGCGGATGAAGGAGACGGTGAGCGGCGTCGACAGGCTCGTCAGGTCGTGGCGCGCGAAGTCGGGGTGGTCGAGGAGTTCGAGGTAGTTCTCGACGGTGCCCGCCATGGTGGTGACACCGTGGGTCTCGATGGCGTCGAGGACGTCGGCCGCGTTCCAGCGGGTGAGCAGGATGCTGGTGCCGCCGGAGACCAGCGGGGCGAGGATGCCGAGGTTCTCGCCCGCTATCCAGAAGATGGGCAGGTAGCAGACCGAGACGATGCCGCGCTCGCGCTCCTCGTCGGTGGCCGTGCGCCCGTTGTCGATGGCGGTGGCCGTGTAGACCATGTGCCGCTGGGTGTGTTCGCAGCCCTTGGGCAGCCCGGTGGTGCCGCCCGTGTAGTTGAGGGCGGCGAGCGTGTCGAGATCGTCGGCGACGGGTTCGTGGCGGGGGTGGGCGAGGGCCCGCGGCCAGTCGGTGTCCGCGAGGACGGTGTGCACGGGGGTGTCGGCGCGCACCTCGTCGACGGCGGGCAGCAGCGCGTCCTGCGTGACGAGCAACTGCGGTCCCGCGTCGTTCAGTTCGTGCCGCAGCTCCGCCGCGCGGAACATCGGGTTGACCGGCACGTGCACCGCGCCGATGCGCAGCACGGCGAGCAGGGCGACGACGAAGCGGGCTCCGTTGGGCAGGAACACGCCGACGCGGTCGCCGGGCCGTACTCCCCGGGCGACCATCCAGCCCGCCAACCGGGCGCTCTGGTCGTCGAGTTGCCGGTAGCTGAGGGTCTCGGCCCTGGTGACGATCGCGGGCCGGTCCGGATTGCGGGCGGCCCAGCGGGCCACGTGTGCCGGGAGCGTCAGTTCGCCGCCCTCGTGCCGGGTCCCGGCCGGCTGGCGGCCCGCCCTCGCCCTGTCCTGGCGGGCGCGCAGATCGCGCAGATACGCCTCTGTGTCGCTGGTGGATGTGCCGTGGGACAACGTGCGGCTCCCTACTGCTGCGGTGCTGCTCCGATACCGAGAAGGTGCAGGTACATGACGGTCGCGTCCTCGACCGCCCGGTCGTACGTCTCCGGGCGCTCGGCGACGAGCCGGGCGAACTCGATGCTCATGCCGCCGACCGCGCGGGACAGGGTGAGCGGGTCGACGACCGGGTGCGCCCGGCCCTCCTGCGCGACCCGGCGCACGTAGCGGGCGGCGCGGCGCACCGGACGCTCGCGGATCTCCTCCCACAGGGCGCGCACCTCGGCGTCGCCCCGCGCCTGCTGTTCGAGCAGGCCGAGCAGCGGGAGGTGGCGGGCGTAGGCGGCGATGAACGCGGCCGTGGAGGCATGCGCCACGGCGGCCACGTCGTCGGTGTCCACGCCCGGCACGTCCTGCGCGGTGAGGAACGCGTCCCGCACCCGCCCCGCGAGGACCCGGAAGATCTCTTCCTTGGACGCGAAGTACACATAGAAACCGGCCCGTGACACCTCGGCCCGCACCGTGATGTCGGCGACCGTCGCCGGTCCGTAGCCGAGCCGTCCGAAGACGTGCTCCGCCGCGTCGAGCAGCCGTCCGCGCGCCGGGGCGTCGGTCCGGTCGCGGGCGGTGCGCGTCGCCCATTCCTGCCGCCGGGGCGGTCTGTCCTGCTGACTGCGTGCCACAGCGCCAGAGTATTGACGTTGACGTCAGTGTCAATGAGCATGACGGAATCCGCGTCTGGAACAACCCGACTTCCCGGAGGGGCACATGGGGTCTGCCGCCGTACTCGTCGCCAACCGTGGGGAGATCGCCGTACGGGTCTTGCGCGCGGCGGCCGAACTGGGCCTGCGCACGGTGGCCGTGCACGAACCGGGCGACGAGGCGCATCTGCCCTCGGCGGACGAGACCGTGCCGCTCGCGGCGGGCGGCTATCTCGACGCGGCGACGCTGGTGGCCGCCGCGCGCCGGACCGGCTGCACGTATCTCCACCCCGGTTACGGCTTCCTGAGCGAGTCCGCGGCGCTCGCCCGCGGGTGCGCGGACGCGGGTGTCACGTTCGTGGGCCCGTCGCCTGAGGTGCTCGACCTGTTCGGCGACAAGGCACGCGCCCGTGCGCTCGCCGAGGAGACCGGGGTGCCGGTCCTGCCGGGCACGCGGGGTGACACCAGCCTTGAGGAGGCGCGCACGTTCCTCGCGGACGGGCCCGTGATGGTGAAGGCCGTGGGCGGGGGCGGCGGGCGCGGGATGCGGGTCGTACGGGACGCGGCGGCGCTCGACGAGGCGTGGGACCGGTGCGCATCCGAGGCACAGCAGGCCTTCGGTCGCGCGGAGTTGTACGTGGAGCGGCTGTGGGAGGGCGCCCGGCACATCGAGGTGCAGGTGGTCGGCGACGGCGCCACCGTCGGCCACCTGTGGGAGCGGGACTGCAGCGCGCAGCGCCGCCACCAGAAGCTCGTCGAGATCGCCCCGGCGCCCGGCCTCGACGCGGCGGTGCGCGGCCGGCTCGTGGACGCCGCCCTGCGGCTGGCCCGGGCCGCCCGCTACATGGGTGTCGGCACCGTCGAATTCCTCGTCAGCGGCGAGGAATTCGTGTTCATGGAGGCCAATCCGCGTCTCCAGGTGGAGCACACGGTGACGGAGGAGGTGACCGGCGTCGACCTCGTCGCGACGCAGCTGCGCATCGCGGCGGGCGACACCCTGGCCGACCTGGGGCTCGCCGGGGAACCGCCCGCCCCGCGCGGATTCGCCGTGCAGCTGCGGGTGAACGCGGAGGTCACCGGGCCCGACGGGACGGTACGGCCCTCGGCGGGACACATCACGCGCCTCGACGTGCCGACGGGCCCCGGCATCCGCGTCGACACCGCCGCCCGCACCGGCACGGAGCTGGGTACGCGCTACGACTCGCTGCTCGCCAAGGTCGTCGCACACGCGCCGGGCGGCGACTTCGCGGCGGCGTGCGCACGGGCCCGGCGGGCGCTCGACGAGTTCACGGTCGAGGGCGTACGGACCGGAATCCCCTTCCTGGCGAGGCTGCTCGACCACCCCGGCTGCACGGCGGGCGGCTTCGACACCGGCTTCGTGGAGCGACACCTCCCCGAGCTCGTGCCACCGGCCGCCGCTGCCCCGGAAGCCACCACGGAACCGGGAACGGTGACCGCGCCCATGGCCGGCACGGTCGTCTCCGTCGAGGCGGAGCCCGGTCAGTCCGTCGCCGCCGGAGCCACCCTGCTCGTACTGGAAGCCATGAAGATGGAGCACGTGGTGCGCGCCGAGCACGCGGGGGTCGTCCGCGCGGTGGGCGCGGGAGTCGGTGAAACCGTCGCCGAGGGAGCCGAGTTGGTGCTCCTCGACGTGACGGAGGACGGTGGGACGGCGACAGAGGCGGTCGCCGAGGTCGATCTCGACGCGGTGCGCCCCGACCTCGCGCAGGTCGTCGCGCGGCACGCCTTCGGCCTCGACGAGAACCGCCCCGAGGCCGTCGCCAAGCGGCACGCGGCGGGGCGGCGCACGGCCCGCGAGAACATCGAGGAGCTGTGCGACCCCGGCACGTTCACCGAGTACGGCGCGCTCGCGGTGGCCGCGCAGCGGCGGCGGCGCCCGCTGGACGACCTGATCCGCTCGACGCCCGCCGACGGCATGGTCACCGGCACCGGCCGGATCGGCGGCGCGCCCGCGGTCGCGATGTCGTACGACTACACGGTGCTCGCCGGCACCCAGGGCCACAACAACCACCGCAAGACCGACCGGATGCTGCACCTGGCCGAGGAGCGGGAACTGCCCGTCGTGCTGTTCGCGGAGGGCGGCGGGGGCCGCCCCGGTGACACGGACACCGCGTCGATCGCGGGCCTGGACGTCATGACGTTCCATCAAATGGCGCGGCTGAACGGCAAGGTGCCGCTCGTCGGTATCGCGTCGGGCCGCTGCTTCGCGGGGAACGCGGCGCTCCTCGGCTGCTGCGACGTCGTCATCGCGACGCCCGAGGCGAACATCGGCATGGGCGGCCCCGCCATGATCGAGGGCGGCGGCCTCGGCGTGCACCGCCCCGAGGACATCGGCCCGCTGTCGGTGCAGGTGCCGAACGGGGTCGTGGACCTGCCGGTGGCGGACGACGCGGATGCGGTGCGCGCGGCCCGCGCCTACCTGTCGTACTTCCAGGGCCCGCAGGAGAATTGGGAGGCGCCGGACCCGCGACGGCTGCGCCACGCCGTCCCGGAGAACCGGCGCCGCGCCTACGACATCCGCGCCGCGATCGACGGGCTCGCCGACACGGACTCGGTGCTCGAACTGCGCCGCGGCTTCGGCACCGGCATCATCACGGCGCTCGTCCGGATCGAAGGCCACCCGATGGGCCTGGTCGCCAACAACCCGGCCCACCTCGGCGGCGCCGTCGACCGGGACGCCGCGGACAAGGCGGCGCGGTTCCTGCGGCTGTGCGAGGCGTTCGGGCTCCCGGTGGTCTCACTGTGCGACACACCGGGCTTCATGGTCGGCCCGGAGTCCGAACGCACCGCGACGGTGCGGCAGTTCGCGGACCTGTTCGTCGCGGGCGCCCGCCTCACGGTGCCCCTGGTGTGTCTCGTGCTGCGCAAGGCGTACGGGCTCGGGGCGATGGCCATGATGGGCGGTTCGACGCGGGCGCCGCGCGGCACGGCGGCCTGGCCGAGCGGCGAGTTCGGCGGGATGGGTCTGGAGGGCGCGGTGCGGCTCGGCTACCGGCGCGAACTGGAGGCGATCGCCGACCCCGCCGAGCGGGAGCGGGCCTTCGAGGCGCGCGTCGCGGAGATGTACGAGCACGGCAGGGCCGTGAACGCGGCGGCGGCGCTGGAGATCGACGCGGTCGTCGACCCCGCGGACTCACGGAGTTGGATCATGTCGGTACTGGACATTCCGGTATCGATCCGGCACGCGTCGGGGCATTGATGCACTCAACAAGGGGTACTCCGTCGATCATGCGTATCAGTGTGGTGGATGTGGGCTCGAATACGGTGCGTCTCGCGATCGCGGACGCGCGCGACGGCGCACCGCTGCCGGTGCACACGGCCAAGCGGCGGCTACGCCTGTCCGAACTGGTCGACGGCGACCGGAGACTGGGGCCGCCGGCCGTGGAGCGGCTGATCGACGCGGTACGGGCGGCGGTCGCCGAGGCCGAACGGTGGGGCAGCGACGAACCGTTCGCCTTCGCCACGGCCATCGTCCGTGACGCGCCGAACCGGGACGAGGTGCTCGACGCCGTCGAGGAGGGCACCGGCGTGCGCCTGCGGGTGCTGCCCGGCGAGGTGGAGGCCGAGCTGACCTTCCTCGCGGCCCGCCGCTGGATGGGCTGGCGGGCCGGGCCGCTCGGCGTCCTCGACATCGGCGGCGGCTCCCTCGAAGTGGCCTTCGGGCGTGGCCGGTTGCCGGAGTTCGCGATCTCGCTGCCGCTCGGGGCGGGGCGGCTGACCCGCGAGTTCCTGCCGGGCGACGGGGTGCCGCCGTCGGAGAAGGACCTCAAGGCACTGCGCCGCCATGTGCGGCACCAGCTCAGGGACGTCGCCGCGCGGATCCGCTGGGAGGGGCCGCTGACGGCGGCGGCCACGTCCCGTACGTTCACGCAGTTGGCGCGGCTGTGCGGGGCCCCTCCGGGGCGGTACGGGCCGTTTGTGGCGCGGCAGTTGAGCCGTCAGGCACTCGGCGCGGCGGTCACCGAGCTGGCGGCGCTCCCCGCGGAGCGGCGGGCGGAGCTGCCCGGCATCTCGGCGCCGCGGGCCTCGCAGTCGCTTGCGGGGGCGCTGGTGGGTCATACGGCGATGAAGCTCATGGGCATCCGCCGGCTCACGGTGTGTCCCTGGGCGATCCGGGAGGGTATTTTGCTGCGCCGGATCGAGGGCGACGAGGGCTGGTCCGGTACGGGTCACCCTCCGGCGCTCCATCTGGCGGCCGACCGGGCCCACGCCACGGGGCTCCGCCCCGGACCCCGCGCCTCAATCGCCGGCGGGGCTTGACAGGCCCGCCTCACGTACCAGGTCGATCGCCCGGCCCAGGGTCGCGAGCCGCGAGGCAAGCGTGTCTCCGGCCGGGTACAACCGCACCGTGTCCACCCCCGCCTCCCGCCACACGCCCAACCGCTCCCGCACCATGTCCTGCGTACCGATGAGCGTCGTCGCGAGCACCATCTCGTCGGTGATCAAGTCGGATGCCCCGTCCCGGTCACCCGCCTGCCACCGCTCGCGGACCGCCGCCGCGACCTCCGCCCAGCCCTGCCGGCTGTAGGCCTGGTTGTAGAAGTTGGTCGTGGCGGAGCCCATCCCGCCGAGGCTGAAGGCCAGCTCCTTCTTCCGGCCGCCCACCACGGCCGCCAGCTCCTCCTCGTCCTCGACGAAGTTCACCTCGGCCCCCTGACAGACGTCGAGGTCGGCCCTGGTCCGGCCGGAGGCCGTGAGCCCCGCGTCCAGGTGGTCGAAGTACGCCTCCTTCGCCCCCTCGGGCACGAAGCTCGTCCCGAGCCACCCGTCGGCCACCTCCCCGGTGAGCCGCAGCATCTTCGGCGACAACGTGGCCAGGTAGATCGGCAGTTCGTGCTCGGCCCGCATCGACAACCGCATGGGGCGCGCGTCACCACCCGGCAGCGGCAGTTTGAACTCCCGCCCGTCGTAAGTGATCTTCTCGCCGGTCGCCGCCATCCGCACGATCTCCACGGTCTCCCGCATCCGGGCCAGCGGCCGGGCGAACGGCACCCCGTGCAGCCCCTCGATCACCTGCGGCCCGGACGGACCGAGCCCCAGCAGGAAGCGGCCGTCGGAGATGTTCGACAGGGTGATCGCGGCGCGCGCGATGGCGGCCGGGGTGCGGGTGCCGAGCTGGATGATTCCGGAGCCGAGCAGCATCCGCTCGGTGCGCGCCGCCAAGTAGCCGAGCGGGGACGGCGCTTCGGAGCCCCAGGCCTCGGCGACCCAGCAGATGTCGAGGCCCAGCTTCTCGGCCTCGGTGACGAAGTCGACGGTGTCCCGCCAGTTCCCGCCGGACGCCTCGACGGTGGTGGACGTACGCATCAGACCGCGGCCCCTTCCGCTTCGGCGAGGGACTTCAGCCCGTCGAGCGTCGCGTTCATGCCCCGCTCCCACTCCCGCAGCCGGCCGTGGACGATCTTCTGCTCCTTCTCGGGCATCCGGTCGATGGCGTACGAGAGGCCGGAGCGGCCGGGCCCCATCCGGGCCCACTGCGTCAGCACGGTCGTACCGTCACCCACCGCTTCCAGCGTGAACCGCCATACCGCACTGGGTTGTTCGGGGTCGCCCACGGCCCACGCGAACACCCGCTCCCGCGCGCACTCGACGACGCACGACGTGGTCTCCCACGCGCCGAACGCCTCGTGCCGGCTCCGGCCGAGGAAGCGGGCGCCGACGCCGCGCTCCTCGTCCAGCCACTCGGCCGACTGGAGCTCGGCGCTGAACCGTGGCATCAGGCCGACGTCGGTCACCAGCTCCCACACCCGGCCCGGCGGCGCGGCGATCGTGCGTCGCACCTCGACGGTCGGCGTGTCCGCGTACCGGGCGCCCGTCCACTCCATCGTGCTCCACCTCTCCGTAGAACAGCCTGCGAGCACGAGAGTTTCGTAGATGGACTCACTACGTCAAGAGCAACCCGGCCACCTCGACGAGTCGGTTCAGCGGGTGAAGCGCGCCGCGATCTCCGGACGCCGCGCGAGTTTCTCCGGGTAGCCGGGTCCCATCCGCGCGTGCGTGTCGTCGGCGGTCATCGGCTCACCGCAGTGCGCGCAGACGACCGCGGCCTCGCTCTCGTGCCCGCACCGGTCGTGCTCGAAGACGACGGGCTCGCCCTCCTCGCCGGACAGCCAGCGATTGCCCCAGGCGTTCATGGCGGCGAGCACACCGAAGAAGTCGCGCCCCTTCTCCGTCAGGACGTAGTCGTGGCGCACCGGAGCGGTGTCGTAGACGCGCTTCTCCATCAGCCCGGCCTCGACGAGCCGGCGCAGCCGCTCCGCGAGGGTCGTCCGGGCGATGCCGAGCTCCTGCTGGAACACGTCGAAGCGGGTGATGCCGTAGAACGCCTCGCGCAGCACGAGCGGCGTCCACCAGTCGCCCAGGAGGTCCATGGTGCGGGCGATGGAGCAGGGCCAGTCGGCAAAGGAAGTGCGCCTCATGTCCGTCAGGATACGGACGGGCCCCGGAGAAGGTCTCAGTACAGGACTCGGGACGTGACGTTCACCATGAACCGGGCAGGCCCATTGTGGACGGCCCCCGCACCTGATCACCTGGATCCCTACAACGCACCGAGCTGGAGGCCCCGTTGTTCGCTTCCGTGGACGAAGTCACCACGCGCCTGGCCGGGACCGGCTATCTGGCCTCGCCCGCCGTGGCGACCACCGTCTTCCTGGCCGCCAGGCTCGGCAAGCCGCTGCTCGTCGAGGGCCCGGCGGGCGTGGGCAAGACGGAGCTGGCGAAGGCCGTGGCCGCCATCAGCGACGCCCGCCTGATCCGCCTCCAGTGCTACGAGGGCGTGGACGAGAGCCGCGCGCTCTACGAGTGGAACCACGCCAAGCAGCTGCTGCGCATCACGGCGGGCCGCGACGAGACGTGGGACCAGACCCGTACGGACATCTTCAGCGAGGAGTTCCTGCTCTCCCGCCCGCTGTTGTCGGCGATCCGCGGCGACGACGCGAAGGTCCTGCTCATCGACGAGATGGACAAGGCCGACGTGGAGGTCGAGGGCCTGCTGCTCGAAGTCCTCTCCGACTTCCAGGTGACGGTCCCCGAGCTGGGCACGATCGCCGCCACCCGGCGCCCCTTCGTCGTCCTCACCTCCAACGCGAGCCGCGAGCTGTCGGAGGCGCTGCGCCGCCGCTGCCTCTTCCTCCACATCGGCTTCCCCGAGGAGCAGTTGGAGCGCGACATCGTCGCCCTGAAGGTCCCGGAGCTCGACTCGGTGCTTGCCGAGTCCGTCGTCCGCGTCGTGGGCGCGCTGCGCGCCATGGACCTGCGCAAGGTGCCCTCGGTCGCGGAGACCGTGGACTGGGCGCGCACCCTGCTGACGCTGGGCGCGGACCGCCTCGACGAGGAGGTCGTCCGGGCGTCCCTCGGCGTCGTCCTCAAGCACCAGGAGGACGTGAACACGGCCGCCGCGAAGCTCGACCTGGACGCGGTGTGAGCACCCCCGCACCGGTCGCGGACCGCGTCACCTCGCTGGTACGGGCGCTGCGCGCGCACGGCATCCGGATCGGCACGGGCGAGAGCGTGGACGCGGCGCGGGCGGTGGCGGCGCTCGGCCTCGACAGCCGGGACCACCTGCGCGAGGGCCTGGCCTGCGCGCTCCTGCACGACCAGGGCCAGCGCACGGTCTTCGACCCGGTCTTCGACGTGTACTTCCCGAGCGCGGTGGGCGCACCGGGCGAGGCGGGCCCCGCCGACCGGGACGGCCTGCGCGAGCGCCTCACCGAGGCGCTGGCGGCGAACGACCGCGCGGCGCTGGCCCGCCTGGCGGCCGAGGCGGTGGCCGCGCTGGGCGGCTACGACACGGACGGCTGGTCGTCGCAGCAGACGCTCGACCGGCTGCGCCCGCAGACCCTGCTCGCACCGGTCATGTCGGCGATTCGCGCGGGCGGCAGCGGCCAGTCCGGCGCCTTCACCGACAGGATCGAGGCGGACGAGATCCGCCGCCGCATCGAGGAGTTCCGGGAGGGCGTGCGGGGCGAGGCGCGGCGCCGGGTCGCGGAGGCCCGCGACCGCGACGAACTGGCCCGCCGCATGCCGGTGCGGACACCGGACCGCACTCTGTTCCTCTACGCGGACAAGGCGCAGCTCGCCGAGTTGCGCCGCACGGTCCATCCCCTGGCCCGCAAGCTGGCCACCCGTCTCGCGGCCCGCAGGCGCCGCGCGGCCCGCGGCCACATCGACCTGCGCCGCACGCTGCGCGGTTCGCTGTCGACGGGCGGCGTCCCGATGCGCCCGGTGCTGCGCAGGCGACGTCCGTCGCGTCCGGAACTGGTGCTGCTCTGCGATGTGTCGGGCTCGGTGGCCGGCTTCGCGAACTTCACGATGCTGCTGGTCCAGGCCCTGCACGACCAGTTCAGCAAGATTCGCGTCTTCGCCTTCGTCAACCGGATGGACGAGGTCACCGATCTCATCGCGCACGGCGCCGCGGACGCGGAGGGCCTCGGCGCCCGGATCGCGTCCGAGGCGACGCTGACCGGCTGGCACGGCAGCAGCGACTACGGCACGGCGCTCGGCGAGTTCGTGGAGCGCTACGAGTCCGCGGTCGGCCCGCGCACCACCGTCTTCCTCCTCGGTGACGCCCGCAACAACCAGCAGAACCCGAACCTCCCGGCCCTGCGCCGCATCACCCGCGCCGCCCGCCGCACCTACTGGCTCAACCCGGAGCCCCGATCCCAGTGGGACACGGGCGACTCGGCGGCGTCCACGTACGCGGAGCTGGTGGCGATGCACGAGTGCCGCAACGCCAACCAGCTGAGCGCACTGGTAGGCCGGCTGCTCCCCGTGTAGGGGCCGCGCCTACTTCCGCCTCGTCGTGCGCGGCATCCAGGGCGGTCCCCAGACCAGCGCCAGGGAGAAGAAGGCGCAGGAGATCACGGCGACGAACAGGAGCCGGACGAAGATGCCCGTCTGGCCGAGCAGAGCCACGGACAGAAGTCCCGCACCGACCCACAGCAGCGCACCGATCCCGAAGGCCACCAGGCGCCGGGCTCTGCCGATGGGGGTCCCGGCCGTGCGCGTGACGGGCGTCGTGGACGTCATGGGTGCGGAACCACCCCTCCAGATATAAGTTGAGCAAACTCACCCAAGCGGTGCTCATCAGAATACATGCGCACCTTCTGGACACATGGGCCATTGGTCCCGGACGGAGGCCTGATGCGGGCGGACGGCCGTGACGCGTACTTCGACAACGCCAAGTACCTGGCCATCGTCCTCGTCGCGCTCGGTCACGCCTGGGAACCGCTGCGCGGGGACAGCCGCGTCGCCTCCGCGCTGTACTTCACCGTCTACACGTTCCACATGCCGGCGTTCATCGTGATCTCCGGATACTTCTCTCGGTCGTTCGACGCGAGTCCCCGGCGGATGAAGCGCCTGGTGACGGGCGTACTGGTGCCGTACGTGATCTTCGAGGTCGCGTACTCGTTCTTCAAGCGCACGGTGGGCGACGATCCGCACTACCCGATCACGCTGCTCGACCCCTGGTATCTGACCTGGTTCCTGATCGCGCTGTTCATCTGGCGGATCACCACCCCGCTCTGGAAGATCGTCCGCGCGCCGCTGCCGCTGGCGCTCGCGGTCGCCGTGCTCGCCGCCGTCTCCCCCGACATCGGTGACGACCTGGATCTTCAGCGGGTGCTGCAGTTCCTGCCGTTCTTCGTGCTCGGGCTGTGTCTGCGGCCGGACCACTTCCAGCTGGTGCGGCGCCGCGAGGCCCGCCTGCTGGCCGTTCCCGTGTTCCTGGGTGCGCTGCTCGTCGCGTACTGGGCCTCGCCGCGGATGACGGCCGCCTGGTTCTACCGCCGTGACAGCGCGCAGGAGCTGGGCGCGCCGGGCTGGACGGGTGTGGTGATGACGCTCGCCCTGTTCGGCTGCTCGGTGATCCTGATGGCGTGCTTCTTCGCGTGGGTGCCGGGGCGCCGGCTGTGGTGCACGGCGCTCGGCGCGGGCACCCTGTACGGCTATCTGCTGCACGGCTTCCTGGCGAAGGGCTCCCGCTTCTGGGGCTGGTACGACCACGACTGGGTGCACACGCCGCTCGGCGAGATCACCGTCACCGTGCTCGCGGCGGCGGTCATCACCGCGCTGTGCACGAGACCCGTGCGGTGGCTGTTCCACTGGGCGATGGAGCCCGAGATGGCATGGGCGTTCAAGCGGGACCCCGTCAGGCCGGACGCGGAGCGTCCCGTGCCACCACCCGGAGCGTCCTGAGCGAGGGGTCCGCCGGGTCGGGCACGTTCATGCCGGCCTCGATGCCGGTGCGCAGGTAGGCGACGACCGGTTCGGTGAGCCGCTCCCCCGGCAGCACCGTCGGGATGCCCGGCGGGTACGGGGTGGTCGACTCGGCGGCGATGCGGCCCGCGGCGTCCTCCAGCGGGACCGCCTCGACGGGGCCGAAGTACGCGTCGCGCGGCAGCATGGCCTGCTCCAGGCGGAGGTCGGCCGGTTTCGGCACCGCGACCCGCGGTGCGCCGCTCAGTTCGTGGCGGTGCTCGGCGACGTCCCGCAGGCCGTCGAGGAGCGCGGCGAGCGTCGCCGGGGAGTCGGCGTGGGTGAGCTGGGCCTCGACCCTGCGGTGGTCGGCGATGTGCAGGTCGAGGGCGCGGTGGGCGCGCAGCCAGTCCGCGACGCGGTAACCGGTGGTGTCGAGGTCCGCAACGTCGATGAGGACGGGCAGCGGATCGAGGTCGTGGGCGAGGCCGGGGCCCGTGAGGTCCTCGCGCCCGTACACGTGCAGTCCGTCGATCGCGTCGATGGCCCGCCGGGCCCGCGCCGCCAGGTCGAGGGCGTCGTCGAGGAGCTCGCGGCCGTGCAGCCGCATCTGGCGGCGCCAGCCGTCGAGGCCCGCGTAGATGAGCACGGAGGGGCTGGTGGTGCCGAGCAGATCGGCCCGGGAGGTCAGCGTGGCCGGGTCGATGAGGTCGCCGCGCAGATGGAAGACCGAGCCCTGCTCCAGGCCGCTGCCCATCTTGTGGATGCTGGTGACGCAGACGTCGGCGCCCGCGTCCATCGCCCACGTCGGCAGGTCCGGGTGGAACGGCAGATGCGCGCCCCACGCCTCGTCGACGATCAGCGGCTTTCCGCGCGCGTGGCAGACCTCGGCGAGCGTCCGGAGGTCGGCGCAGCTCCCGTACGGGGTGGGGCTGGTGACCAGGGCGCCGCGCGCGTCGGGGTGGCGGGCGAAGGCCTCCTCGTACGTCTGCGGCGACGGCGGGTGCGCGAGGCCGCGCTCGGCGTCCCACTGCGGTTCGACCCACACGGGGTCGATGCCGCACAGGATCAGCCCGCTCACCACGGACTTGTGGACGTCGCGCCCGATGAGCAGCCGCTCGCCGGGACCGGCGACGCTCAGCATCGCGGCCTTGACCGACAGGGAGCTGCCGCACGTGGTGAAGAAGGTGTGGTCGGCATGGACCGCGTCGGCCATCAGCTTTTCGGCGCGCAGCAGGACGTGGCCGCGCATCCGGCGGTCGTCGAGGCCGCCGTTCGCGAGCACGTCGGAGTGGAACACGGCGTCGCCGAGCACTCTCCTGGCCTGCTCGTCGGCGCCCCGCGCCTGTTTGTGACCGGGCGGCGTGAAGGCGAGCCTGCCGTGCGCGTGGTAGGAGTCCAGGGCTTCCAGAAGGGGGGCGGAGGTGTGGTCCATGGGAGCCGGGTACCGGGTGTGTGGCCTGTTCATTCCACCGCGGCTCTATTCATTCCACCTCCGTGGGGCCCCCGTATCTGCGGCAGATGTTCCGTGCGAGGTGACGGGTCCTGACGTGAGCGGTCCGCGTCGACACGAGGCGTGAGCGGCCCCCGCTCGGGCACTCGTGCGGCATGACCGAGACTTCGGAACCCAAGGACCCGACGGAGCTGCCGGCGCGGTCCTGGTGGGCCGTCCTGCGGCGCACCGGCAAGGAGTTCGTCGACGACGGCCTGCCCGACCGGGCGGCCGCCCTGACCTACTACGGAGTCCTCTCCCTCTTCCCCGCGCTGCTCGTCCTGGTGTCCACGCTCGGGGTGATCGGCGAGCGGGCGACGCAGGGCGCCCTGAACAACCTGCGCCATCTCACGCCGGGTCCGGTACGCGATCTGCTGAACGACGCGGTACGGCAGTTGCAGGACGTGGGCGGAGCCAGCGGGGCGGTCGCGGTGGTGAGTCTGCTCGTGGCCGTCTGGTCGGCCTCGGGGTACGTCGCCGCGTTCATCCGCACCTCGAACGCCGTGTACGACACGCCGGAGGGGCGCCCGGTGTGGAAGCTGGGGCCCCTGCGGATCGCGCTGACCCTCACGTTGATGGTGCTGATGGTGCTGAGCGCGACCATCGTCGTGTTCACCGGTCCGCTGGCCAAGCGCGCGGGCGACGCGCTCGGGGTGGGCGACGCGGCGCTTCTGACGTGGAATGTCGCGAAGTGGCCGGTGCTGCTGGTCCTGGTGGTCCTGATGGTGGCCCTGCTGTTCTGGCGCGCCCCCAACGTGCACGGCCCCGGCTTCCGTTGGCTGAGCCCCGGCAGCTTCCTCGCCGTGCTGCTGTGGATCGCGGCCTCCGGCGGCTTCGCCCTGTACGTGGCCGGGTTCGGCTCGTACAACAAGACGTACGGCGCCCTGGCGGGCGCCGTCGTCTTCCTGATCTGGATGTGGCTGTCGAATCTGGCGCTGCTGCTCGGCCTGGAATTCGACGCCGAACTGGCCCGGCAGCGCGCCATCAGCAGCGGCCACCCCGAGGGCGAGGAGCCGTACACCGAGCCGCGCGACACCCGCAAGTGGCCGGCGCGGCTGCGGCGCCGGATGGCCTGGCGCCGCCGGCCGACGTAGCGAAGGCGGCTAGACCGCGCCGTCACCGTGGATCGCGCCCTCGCCGCCGCGCAGCGGCAGTCCGCTCCCGCCCCGGCGCGCCGAGACGATCTCCGCGCCGATCGACACGGCGGTCTCCTCCGGCGTACGGCCGCCGATGTCGAGACCTATCGGGGAGTTGAGCCGGTCCAATTCGGCCTCGGTCAGTCCCGCCTCGCGCAGCCGCTCCGTCCGGTCGTCGTGCGTGCGCCGCGAGCCCATCGCGCCGACGTACGCGACCGGCAGCCGCAGCGCCACCTCGAGGAGCGGCACGTCGAACTTGGCGTCGTGGGTGAGGACACAGAGCACCGTGCGCTCGTCCGTCGCCGTCGAACGCAGATAGCGGTCGGGCCACTCCACGACCACCTCGTCCGCCTCCGGGAAACGGGCCGGCGTGGCGAAGACGCCACGCGCGTCGCAGAGGGTGACGTGGAAGCCGAGCAGCTTGCCGACCTTGACGAGCGCGCCCGCGAAGTCCACCGCCCCGAACACGATCATCCGGGCGGGCGGCACGCTCGACTCCACGAACAGGGTCACGTCCCCCTCGCAGCGCGCCTTGCTCTGCGGCACCTCGCACAGCCCGGTCCTGCCGAGGTCGAGGAACGCGCGGGCCTGCGCGGCGAGCCCGGCGTCGTCCCCCGACTCCAGGGCGCCCTCGTACGAACCGTCGGGGCGCACCATCAACAGGCCGCCGGTGGAAACGACTTCGCCGGGTCCTTCGAGGACGCGGGCGAGCGCGACCGCCTCGCCGCGGGCCGCGACGGCGAGCGCCGCGAGCACCGCAGGCCGGGACGGCGAGTCGAGGCGCACCGGTTCGACGTGCACCTCGACCACTCCGCCGCAGGTCAGGCCCACGGCGAAGGCGTCGTCGTCGCTGTAGCCGAACCGCTCGCGGGCCGGGGCCCGGTCCGCGAGGGCCTGGACGCACAGTTCGTAGACGGCGCCCTCCACACAGCCGCCGGACACCGAACCGATGACCTCGCCCGCCGTGTCGACGGCGAGGGCCGCGCCGGGCGGCCGGGGCGCGCTGCCGCTCACCGAGACGACGGTGGCGACAGCGAACTCCCGGCCCTGCGCGGCCCATTCGCTCAGTTCGGAGGCCAGATCAAGCATGGTCGCGCCGCGCCTCCGCGAGGAGGATCCGGTCGGGCCGCAGCGGCAGGTCGCGGTGGCGCACACCGGTCGCGTGCCACACGGCGTTGCCGATCGCGGCGGCCGTGCCGACGATGCCGATCTCGCCGACGCCCTTGATGCCGACGGGGTCGTCCGGGTCGGTGTCGTCGACCCAGTGCGCCTCGACGACGGGCACGTCCGCGTTGGCGGCGACGTGGTAGCCCGCGAAGTCGGCGCCGACGTGCCCGCCGCTCTCCGCGTCCCGCACGGCCTCCTCGTGCAGCGCCATGGAGATGCCCCACGTCATGCCGCCCACCAACTGGCTGCGCGCGGTGAGCGGGTTGATGATGCGGCCCGCGGAGAACACGCCCAGCAGGCGCCGCACCCGCACCTCGCCACTGGTGACGTCGACGGCGACCTCGGCGAACTGCGCGCCGTACGAGTAGCGCTCCTTCTGCGCGAGGGCGCCGACCAGTTCGGTGGTGTCGGTGCGGACGGTGAGGCCCTCGGCCGGGATGTCGGCGGTCGGGGACACGCGGTCGCGCAGTTCCCGGCTGGCCGCCATCACGGCCCAGCCCCACGAGCGCGTGCCCATGGAACCGCCGGAGACCCACGCCTGACCGAAGTCGCTGTCGGCGATCCGCACCCGGACCAGACCCTGGTCGACGCCGAGTTCGTCGGCGGCGATCTGGGTCAGCGCGGTGCGGGCGCCGGTGCCGACGTCGGCCGCCGTGATCCGGACGGTGAACGTGCCGTCGTGCTCGGCGGTCACCGAGGCCGTCGACGGGGCGACACCGGACGGGAACGAGCAGGCGGCCACGCCCGTGCCGAGGAGCCAGCGGCCCTCGCGGCGCACGCGCGGTCGCGGGTCGCGTCCCTCCCAGCCGAAGCGGCGGGCGCCGTCCTCGTAGCAGCCGAGGAGATTGCGGCTGCTGAAGGGCAGCCCCGAGACGGGACCGACGTCCGGCTCGTTGCGCACGCGCAGCGCGACCGGGTCCATGCCGAGCTTCTCGGCCAGCTCGTCGAGCGCCGACTCGACGGCGTACGAGCCGGGGGCCTCGCCGGGCGCCCGGACGAACGTCGGGGTCGGCAGGTCCACGGGCACCACGCGGTTGACGGAAGTGTGCGCGTCCGACGCGTACATCACCCGCGCGTACCCGGCGCTCGCCTCGACGAACTCGCGGATGTTCGAGGTGAGGCTCTGCGCGTCGTGCCCGAGGGCGCGCAGCCGTCCGTCGGCGTCGGCGCCGAGCCGGACTCGCTGCGTGGTGGGGCTGCGGTAGCCGGTGAGCGCGAAGACCTGGCGGCGCGTCATGGCGAGCCGGACGGGCCGCTGGAGCTGGGTCGCGGCCATCACGGCGGCGACGTGGTGGGAGCGGACGAGCTTGCCGCCGAAGGCGCCGCCGACGTGCTCGGAGACGACGCGGACGGCCGACGGGTCGAGCGAGAACAGCTGCGCCAGTTCGTCGGCGACCGCCTTGCTGCCCTGGTTGGCGTCGTACACCTCCAGGCGGCCCTCGTCCCAGCGCACGGTCACGGCGTGCGGTTCCATGGCGCCGTGGTGCGTCTCGGGGGTGGTGTAGCGGGCGTCCACGACGGCGGCGGACGCGGCGAGTTCGGCCTCCAGGTCGCCCTTGCTCGCCTCCGAGCCCTCGGGGGCGTAGGTGCCGGGGCGGTCGGCCTCGAAGGCGATGTCGTGCGGCTCGGTGTCGTACTCGACGACGAGCGCCTCCGCGGCCTCCCGCGCCTGCTCGGACGTCTCGGCGACGACGAGCGCGACGGGCCAGCCCGCGTGCAGCACCTTGTCGTGCTGGAAGACGTGCAGGATGCCGTCGGGCGGGCCGAACATGCCCATGTACTCGGTGTTGATCCGCGGCGCGTTGCCGTGGTGCAGGACGGCGAGGACGCCGGGCATGGCGCGCACGGCCTCGTCGCCGACCGAGCGGATCCGGCCGCGCGCGACGTCGGAGAGTACGAGCCAGCCGTGCGCGAGGTCGGTGAACGGGAACTCGCCCGCGTAGCGCGCGGCCCCCGTGACCTTCTCACGGCCCTCGATCCGGCTGCGCCCGACGCCCACGGAGTCCGGTGCCGTGGTGCCGGTCGCTGTGGTGGTCGTCGTCATCGGGTGTCCTCCGAGCCGAGTTCGATGAGCATCGAAACGATCAGATTGCGCATCAGGGGAACCTTGTACGCGCTGTCGGGCAAGGGCTTCGCCGCCGCGAGCTCCGCGTCGGCCGCCGCCGCGTAGCTCACGCCGTCGGCGGGCTGCCCGATCAGCGCGGCCTCCGCGGCGCGGGCCCGCCACGGACGGGAGGCGACCGCGCCGAGCGCGATCCGCGCGTCCCGTACGACACCGTCCTGTACGTCGACGGCGACGGCCGCGGAGCCGATGGCGAAGGCGTACGAGGCGCGCTCGCGGACCTTGCGGTACGCGGAGTGCGCCGCGACGGGCGCGGGCGGCAGGGTGACGCCGGTGATCAGCGCCCCGGCCGGCAGAGCGGTCTCCAGGTGCGGGGTGTCGCCGACGGGCCGGTAGAAGTCGGCGAGCGGCAACTCCCCGCTTCCCTCGGCGGTTTCGTACTCGACGGAGGCGTCGAAGGCGGCCAGCGCGACGCCCATGTCGGAGGGGTGCACGGCCACGCAGTGCTCGCTCGCGCCGAGGATCGCGTGGTTGCGGTGCTCGCCCTCGACGGCCGGGCAGCCGCTGCCGGGCTTTCGCTTGTTGCAGGGCTTGCTGACGTCGGTGAAGTAGCCGCAGCGGGTGCGCTGGAGCAGATTTCCGCCGACGGTGGCCATGTTGCGCAGCTGCCCGGAGGCCCCGGCGAGCACGGCCTGCGCCAACGCCGGGTAGCGGCGGCGCACTTCGGGATGTGCGGCGAGGTCGCTGTTGGTGACGGTGGCGCCGATGCGGAGCCCGCCGTCGGCCGTCACCTCGATGGTGTCGAGCGGGAGTTCCCGCACGTCGACGAGGCGCGCGGGGCGCTCCACGCCGATCTTCATCAGGTCGACGAGGTTGGTGCCGCCGCCGAGGAAGCGCGCCTCGGGGTCGGCGCCGAGCACGGCGACCGCACCGGAGACGTCGGACGCCCGCTCGTATCCGAACTCCTTCACGCCACGGTCTCCTTCGCCTCGTCGCCTGACTGTTCGGCGGCCTTGGCCACCGCTCGCACGATCGACACGTACGCGCCGCAGCGGCACAGGTTTCCGCTCATCCGTTCCCTGATCTCCTCCGGGGTCAGCGGCGGCGGGCCCGCCTCGGGCCGTACGTCGTCGGTGGCGGCGGACGGCCAGCCCGCGGCGTGCTCGTCGAGGACGGCGAGGGCCGAACAGATCTGGCCGGGCGTGCAGTAGCCGCACTGGTAGCCGTCCAGCTCGACGAACGCCTCCTGCACCGGGTGCAGTTGGCCGTCCGCGCGCGCGACGCCCTCGATGGTGGTGATCTCTCGGCCCTCCGCGGCGACCGCGAACTGCAGGCAGGACACGGTCCTGCGCCCGTCGACGAGCACCGTGCAGGCCCCGCACTGCCCCTGGTCGCAGCCCTTCTTCGTGCCGGTCAGGTCGAGCCGCTCGCGCAGGGCGTCGAGCAGCGTGGTGCGGTGGTCGACGGGCAGCGTGTGCTTCTCCCCGTTGATGTTCAGGGTGACGACGCTGGACGTGGACACGGAGGACACGGTGGTGCCGCCGATGTCGGCTGATGACATGTGTGCAGCCTTCTTTCGCGTGTCTGGTACGTGGAGAATCGGCGCTGTACGAAGGACGGGAGCGGACCGGACCCGTGTGCGACCCGGCCCGGCACCCACTAGGGTGTCGACCCTAACCGGACAACTGTCCGTTCAACGGGACACGAACGTAGTGGACAACTGTCCGCTCAGCAAGCACTATTCCCCGCCACGGCCGAAGGAGGAGAACTCGCGTGGGGCACTCGAAGAACCCGGCCGCGCTGCGCTCGGACGCGCAGCGCAATCGCGAGCGCATCCTCGAGGTGGCCCTGGCCGAGTTGACGCGCTCAGCGGACACACCGTTGAGCGCGATCGCGAAGAAGGCGGGCGTCGGGCAGGGCACGTTCTACCGCAACTTCCCCAGCCGTGAGGCGCTCGTCCTCGAGGTGTACCGCTACGAGGTGGAGCAGGTCGCCGACGCGGCCTGCGAGTTGCTGTGCGGCCGCCCGCCGGAGCTGGCGCTGCGCGAGTGGATGGACCGGCTCGCCCAGTACGCGATGGCCAAGGCGGGCCTCGCGGACGCGCTGCGCGAGGCGACGAGCGCGCGCGGCACGATGAAGCAGGTGGCCCACGGCCCCCTGACCGAGGCCGTCACCCACCTCCTGGACGCCAACGAGAAGGCCGGCACGATCCGCCCCGGCGTCACCCCGGACGACTTCATGCTGGCGATCGCGGGCCTGTGGCTGATCGACCCGCGGGGCGACTGGCAGGCACGGGCGGGACGACTGCTCGACCTGGTGATGGACGGGCTGCGGGCGGGGGCGCCCGGGGCGGAACGCTAGGACCGCTTGCGGGGCTTGCCGCCCTTGGCGTTCTTGGCGTTCTTTCCCGGCTTGTTGGCGCTCCTCTTCGACTGCGGCTTCCCGTCCTGGCGGATGCGGCCCGGCTTCACGAAGGGCTTCTTCCCCGGCTGCTGCGGCTTCTTCTTGGGTTCCTTCTTCTCGGGCTCCGCCTGCGTACGGCCCCGCGAGCTGTTCACCGTGCGGCCGCGCACGATGCCGATGAAGTCCTCGACCCGGTCCGTGGTGCGCTCCTCCGGCCAGGCGAGCACCACGCTCGACTCCGGGGCGTCGGTGACCGTGCGGTAGGTGAGGTCGCGGCGGTGGTGCAGGCGGGCGAGCGACATCGGGACGACGAGCAGGCCCACGCCCGCGGCGACCAGCTCGATCGCGTCGGCCGTGGTGGCGGGGCGCTCGAAGGCGGGCTGGCCCGGCGGCCGCTCCCAGCCGAGTACGTCGTCGAGCGGGTGCTGCACGATCTCGTCGGCGAGGTCGGCGAGCGTGACCTCGTCGGCGGCGGTCACGAGGTGGTCCTTCGGGACCACGACCACGGTCTTCTCCGTGTAGAGCGGGATCGCGCTGAAGTACGTGCGGTCGACGGGCAGCCGCACCAGGCCCGCGTCGGCGTCCCCGCGGCGCAGCGCGTCGAACGCCTCCGTGGCGGTCACCTGGAGGAGGTCGAGCGGCACGGCGGGCATGCGCTCGCGCCAGATCCGCACCCACTTGGCGGGCGTGGCCCCGGGAACGTAGGCCAGCCGGAAGCCGGG
The DNA here is from genome assembly GCF_054963755.1 of Streptomyces sp. EDA2-14. Taxonomy (NCBI): domain Bacteria; kingdom Bacillati; phylum Actinomycetota; class Actinomycetes; order Kitasatosporales; family Streptomycetaceae; genus Streptomyces; species Streptomyces sp. EDA2-14. The sequence goes on along the minus strand of NZ_JBUEGE010000004.1, from coordinate 382,263 downwards.
GTCCGGGAGCGGTGCGGGGGTTTCTTGCGTGCCTGTCACGCCGCAAGGCTACCGGCCGTGGTCAGCGCCGTCCGTCACGCTCGATACCCTTGACCTCATGAGTTCGCACCAGAGCACCCAGACCATGAAGCCCGCGACCGCGGCGAAGAAGCTGGGTGTGTACCTCGAGGCCACGCCCGCCGAGTTCCAGGAGGGCGTCGTCTCGCGCGCCGAGCTGACCGCGCTGCAGGCCGAGCCGCCGCAGTGGCTCGTCGACCTGCGCGCGAACGGACCGCACCCGCGCCCCGTCGTCGCGCAGAAGCTGGGCGTCTCCATCTCGGGGCTGGCCCGCGGCGGCGTCACGGAGGCGCTGACCACGGAGCAGATCGAGGCCATCAAGGCCGAGAACCCCGAGTGGCTGCAGACGGAGCGGGCCACGCAGGCCGACGTCCGCAAGGAGAACGTCCGCGTGAAGAAGCTCCACGCGGAACAGGCGGAGAAGCGGGCGCAGCGCGAGGGCTGACCGGGTGGGGCGTTGCGGTCTACGTTCGGCCTGCGCCCCACCGCACGGGGCTCCGCCCCGGACCCCGCTGCTCAAGCGCCGCAGGGGCTTGAATTGCCCGCCACGGCGCCCCGAGGGAGGACGACCAGCGCCCCCGCCAGGGCGAGCGCCCCGCACACCACCCCGCTCGCCGCGACCCAGCCGCCCGCCGACACCAGCGGAGCCGCCAGCGCCGCGCCGAGGGCGCCCGCCAGGAAGTACAGGAGCAGGTAGACCCCGCTGAGGCTGCCGCTGCGGCGTGGGTCGATGGACAGGACGCGGGTCTGGTTCGCGGCCTGCGCCGTGAAGCAGCCCGCGTCGACCAGGGCGAGGCCCGCGGCCGTCACCACGGGCCGGTCGAGCCCCGTGCACAGCAGCCCCGCCCCGGCGGCCGCGACCACCATGGACCCGGCGATCACCGCCCGCGGCGCGTACCGGTCCCCAAGGCGTCCGGCCACCGGCAACGCCGCGAATCCGAGCGCCCCGGCCAGGCTGTAGAGCCCGATGGCCGCGGCATCGAGCCCGTACGGCGGCTGCGCGAGCCGCACCGTGAGCGCGACCCAGACGAGGCTGAAGGCCAGGTACCAGAGGCTGCCGCTGAGCACGGCGAGCCGCAGGGCCGGGTGCCGCCGCAGCAGCCCGGGCATCGCGGCGAGCGTGCCGAGGTACCCGCCCTCATCGCCTTCGGGCCGCTCCCCCGGCACGAGCGTGCCGAGGTACCCGCCCTCATCGCCTTCGGGCCGCTCCCCCGGCAGCCGCGCCAGGGCCACCGCCCCGCACACCACCACGAGCCCCGCGAACACAAGCAGCATCCCCCGCCAGCCGAGCGCCTCCGCGAGCGCGCCACCGACGAGCCGGCTGAGCAGGATCCCGGCCGACATGCCCGCCGCGACGCCCGCGACGGCCGTCCCGCGCCGCTCCCCCGGCACCCCGCGCCCGGCGATCGTGGACGCCATCGCGCTGACGCTCGCCCCGGCGCCCACCAGCACGTACGCGAGGAGCAGCACGCCGAGGCCGGGCGCGGAGGCGGCGAGCAGCAGGCCCGCCGTGAGCAGCCCGAGCTGCCCCGCGACGAGCCGCCGGGGCGCCGCGCGGTCCGTGAGCGGCAGCAGGAACGCGAATCCGGCGATGCACCCGACCAGCGCGGCCGTGGTGACGAGGCCGACGGCGGACGCGGAGGTGCCCGTGTCGCGGGCGACGTCGCCGAGCGCGGGCTGGATCGCGTAGTTGTTGGCGAGCGCCACCCCGGCGGTGCAGGAGAGCACGGCGACGCCGCCGCGCGGCAGCCTCACGGCGTCTCGTCGCGCACGAGCACCACGGCGTAACGGCAGTCGCGTTCCGTGGAGTTGGCGAAGACGCAGGCGGTGGGCGGGCCGAGTTCGACGGTGTCGCCCGCGTCGAGTTCGTGCACCTCGTCGCCCTCGTGGAACGTGAGGTGTCCTTCGAGCACCCAGATGATCTGCCGGTGGAACGCGAACGCGGCGGCCGGGTACGGGACCTCCGCCCCGGCCGGGAGCCGGACCTCGGCCACCTCCGCCGGGAAGCCGGGTCCCGACACCTGCCGTCGCACGTATCCGGTCTCGGGGTCGTGCCAGTGCGGCGCCCCCTCCGCGCGCCGCACCCGCTCCCCGGCCGCGGCGGGCCCGGGCTCCGGGTCCGGATCGATCAGCGTAGCCACGCTCAGCCGGAAGGCCGCCGACAGCTTGCCGAGGATCACCGCGCTCGGACTGCTCTCGCCGCGCTCGATCCGGTGGATCATCGCCCGCGACACCCCGGACTCCTCGGCCAGCTCCGCAAGGGTCCAGCGGCGCCGGTCGCGCTCCGCGCGGATCCGGGCGCCGATCCGCTCCACCAGGGGGTCTACGATATTGGACATGGATCCAATGTCGGGTACCGGGTGTTCGACGAGTGGCCCACCTGGCGCTACGAGCCCTACCGACGGCCTGATCTGCAAGTTCCTGGAATCGAGTCGGCCGTAGTTACCCCGTGGTTGCACTCTGGTTTCCCGCTTCGGTTCCCATTCGTTTCCCACTCTGTTGGCCGTGACTTGCCTGAATCCCGGACAACCTCTCACGGCACCATGTAGACACACACAGAACCGGGGCCGGACCCCTGCACCCTTGGAGGCGGACGGGGCCCGACCCCGGCCTGTGCTCAACGAGCGACCCGACCGCCAATCACCATCGGAACGGGTGATTGATCGGCACATACAGGGCCGCCGGGCGCCTCCCGCTCCGCCTTCAAGGGGTACGGCGGACGCAGACACCCAACGGGATCCCGCACACTGCCGAACGGCATCCCGAATTCTCATCGCAGTTGCTTCTGGCATAGGCCAGCATGCCGGTGACCTTTGGATATATCCAGCCAACTGCTGTCTTCATAGCTTTCGGACTCAAGTCATGATCAAGAACGATCAACGGCAGGGGTCTGGATGGCAGTCGCGCGCTACAGGCGCATCGCCGACGACATCCGGCAGCGCATCGCCCGCGGCGACTGGACCATCGGCCAGCCCCTACCCTCCCGCCGCCAACTCGCCTCCGAGTACGGCGTCAACGAGCAGACCATGCGCCTCGCCTACGTTCTGCTCCGCAGGACAGGAATCCTCGAGGGCGAGGAGCGGAAACAAGTCGTCGTCGCGCATCCTGCTGCCGTGCGCACTCTCACCGACGTGGACGCCGACTGGCCGTATGCGACCGAGACCACCGACACCCGCCCGCGGCCGGCCACCGAAGAACTTGCCGCGCGACTGGACGTCCCGGCCCGCACACAGTTGCGGCACGAGACGGTCGAGTGCCTGGATCCGGGTGGCCGTTCGGCCATGCTCGTGTCGACCTGGTGGCGGGGCAGGCGAAGGGCACACGTCTCGTTCGTCGCCGAGCTGGGAACGGTCGAGCTCGGCGAGGAGCAGGCACACGCCCTCGGCCTGCTGGTTGACGCGGTCGTCTATCGCGTGGTGCGGACCCGGTTCGATGAGCATGGCTCTCCTGCGGAGACAGCGGACCTGATTCTCCCGATGGACCGGTGGACGATCCGGCTGGGAGGGTGAGTTCACCGGGCGGGGTCTGGGCACGGCGAACTCCTTACTCTCGCGTTCAATGGATATGCCGGGAACCGTTCACAGTGCAATAGTTTCGGCATTCCGTTCGCGCCCCGTGCGAAACAATCACGCCTGGTCAGGCTTGGGCCCACGCTTCACGGCGGTCGGATGCCGGGCCCGTTCTTCCCGCCACGCCCGCTCGAGGCCCCGGCCCTCCGCGCACGGGCGGACACCCCGCCGGCACGCGGGGCAGGCCTGTACGTGGTCGAGGTGCTTGCGGTAGCTGGGCAGCACTGGGAGCGGGCGGATGTGCATGGTCATGCCTCCTGGCGTGTACCGCTTGCGAGGAGGATGCGGGCGATGATCTCGACGCAGGCGTCTTCCTTGCCGCGCTCGCCGACTTCGTAGTCGAAGCCCGTGTAGTAGCGGCCCCTCCGGAGGGTGATCTCCTCGGCAAGCAGGCTGTGGATCGGGTTGGTGACCTGGAGTCGTTTCTCGGGGGCGCAGACGGCGACGGTGAAGCCGCGCTTCTCCAGTAGGGAGGCTAGGTTTTGCAGGTCGGTGTCCACGTGAAGACGATCTCAACAGTGACGGTGGGGGCGGGATATGACATCCAATGACACGGAGTCGATCATGCGGACGGTGGCGTACACGGGCACCCGGAACACGGGGCACCGCAGCCTCGGCGAGTACACGAGCCTGTTCGCCGACTACCTGGCCCCGTTCGGTGACGCCCACTTCTACATCGGCGGCGCGAAGGGCATGGACACCCTCGGGCTGCTGTGGCTGGCCGGTAACACCCCGGCCCGGATCACGATCGTCGTGCCGGGCCGCGTGGACCAGCAGCCGGCCGAGGCCCGTCAGGCCATCGCCCGCTGCCGGGACCGCATCGGCGACATCGTCGAGCTGAAAGCGGTTGAGCTTCGGTCTCCGGCGTATCACGAGCGGAACCGGTACATGGTGGACCGGTCGTCGATGGTGATCGGCTTCCCGCACGGGGACGAGCCCGAGTCGGGTACGTGGCAGACCCTCAACTATGCGGCGGGGCTGCGGAAACCTCGCCTGATCGTCCCCATCTAGTCCCGGTTTGCGCAACGATGGTTGAGTGGACGACAGAACGGCGGGGGCTGCCGCGCTGAAGCGGCTGCGGAAGCGGCGCGGCCTGTCGCTGTCCGCGCTCTCGCAGGCGCTCCTTGAGTCCGCGACTGTGCTGCATCTGCGGCACCTGCCGTGCGCGGCGTCCGTGCAGCGCACCGTCTCCCGGTGGGAGGCTGGCACGGCCGCGCCGGACGACCGGTACCAGTTGCTGCTCGCCCACGTGTACGCGCGGACTCCTGTGGGTCAGGTGTCGCTCGGCGCCGGCTCGGACTTCGCCGAACTCCTGGACGCGCTCGCCTTGTTCGGGGCTTCGGTGCGGCAGTTGGCTGACCTGCGCACCACGATCATCCGTGCCGTCACCGATCAGGGTGGGGCGAGCATGCTGGCTCTGCTGGCGCCCGGCAGCCAGGACGCACTCGCTGCGGCGATCGCCGACCCTGCGCGTACCGACGACTCCATCTGCCGGGACCTCGCCGCGACGGTCGCCAACGTCAACGCGGAGATCGGGAGCCTGCCGTTCGTGCGGCTGCAGCTGCTCCTGTCCCCCGCGGTCGAGGCGTGCCGCCGTCTGCTGGCCGGGCCTGTACCTGCCGAGCTTCAGGCGCAGTTGCGGGGCACTGCGGTCGCCGCGTCCACGCTGGCGGGCAGGCTGGCGTTCGAGACGCGTGACGACACTGCTTCTCGCGCCCTGTACGCGGAAGCCGCCGCCCAGGCGGGCGAGCTGTCGGAGCCGTGGCGGCAGGCCGTTGTCCACATGTCGCACGCGCTGGTGACCCTGTATGCACAGGAGGGCTTGGAGCGGCCGCGGACGCTCGTCGACGCCGCTGTACGAGCGGCCCGATCCGGGGACAGCGTCATCGTCCGGGCGCGTGCCCACGCTCTGCAGGCGGAGATTGCGGCGCGGGCCGGTCTGGAGCGGCAGACGGATGCGGCGCTCGGCCTGTCCTGGTACGACATGGAGGCCGACCACAGCGGGGATCCGTCGTCGAGCAGTTTCACGGCCGGGCATCTGCGCGGCTTCGAGGGCGTCTGTCGGCTGTGGGTGGGTGATCCGGCGGTGGCTCACGACCAGTTCGAGGCGTCGGCGGCAGCGTTGTCGGGCCGTCGGGAGCAGGTGCAGCGGGCGATCGTCACGACCGACCAGGCGCTGGCCCGGATCCGCATGGGCGAGCCGCGGGATGCCGCGGACCTGCTGCACCGGTGCGTGGATGCCGCGGCAACGACCGGAGGCCGCGTCCCGGCGATCCGGCTGCGCAGGGTGCGTCAGGAGCTGCGGCCATGGCGGCGTGAGGACTGGGTGCAGGATCTCGACGACCATCTGATGGGCGTCCTCGGCGCATAGATCGGTATATGCCGTCTCTGGCCTGTGCGTGGCTGATTGTCAGTGGCTGCACGTAGGCTTCTTCACATGATCCCCATCCAGCCGCCTGGCACTGTACGGTCTGCTGCCGAGCTCAACGAGCAGATCCGCGGGCTAATGCTGCGCTCCGGCGGCCGGTTGAGCGCTGAGCAGCGTGCCGAGTACGAGGTACTCATAGTCGAGTGGGCGGCGGCGGTGCGTGGGGAGATCGTGAAGGCGGCCTAGGAGAGGGCCATCCATGCGAGGGCGCCGAAGAAGCCGAATCCACTGGCCATCCACGCCACGGCCATGAACGCCTGGAACAGGCCGTACCGCACGCCGAAGGCTTCCCAGTAGTCGCGCCAAAGTCGCATAGCAGCAGCATGGCAGGGAGCGCCGCTGCCGTGGATGAATGGTGACCGATCTATGATCCGTCCGTGAGCGATGAACCAACCCCGGAGATGATCCAGCTTCAGCAGGCCGCCGATGACGCGTACCGGCGCGTACAGGAGTTGCAGGAACGATTCGGTCCCCCGACGCAAGGCGACGGCTGGACCGACGAGCAGCACGCAGAATGGCAGGGCCTCTGGGAAGCGTGGCTGGAAGCCGCGACAGCCGCCCGGACCACGATCCCGCAGCCGCTCGAGATGGCCGTGAAGAAGATCGTGCGGCACCCCGAAAGCGTCGACGCCGCAGCCTGAGCGCGCGCCGCACCCCCTGCCTCGCGCCCTGAAAGCAGCGCACCCGGCTCCCCCGTCGCTGTACGGGGAAGCCGGGCTCGAGCGCAGCAAGCACTGACGTGCGTAAGCCTACGGGCACGCACCGACAACGCCGGGGCTACGGCCAGGACTTCAGCGTCTCGTCGGTCCCGGTGTCGACCAGGACGATGCGGGCAGTACCGCGGCCGTGGTCGCCGACCCAACGCGTGAACCGACTCTCCGCGTGCGCGCGCTTCTCCCACCAGCCGGTCGCGACGGTGGCGTCGTCGACGGTGAGCATGAGCCGGAATCTGCCCGTCGGATCCATGCCGTGATCGTCTCCCTGGTCGTCGCGTGCACCACCCAAGCATAGAATCGAACGTATGCACGACCTGAATCCGGAGGAGCGCCTCGCCAAACACCGCGCCGTCGAAGCCTGGCTGGAGTACCAGCTCCACCAGACCCGGCAGACCATCGCCGAACTGGAGAAGAAAGCCGCGCAGTGGGAGCGCATGAAAGAGGCCTCCTACCAGGAACGACGCTTCACCATCGAACCAGCGCGCACCGAAGACGGGCCCGAGATCCTGCACCGCGGCAACTGCCGCAAGCAGCAGCCGGCGCCCGTCGACTTCTACCTGCCCGAAGAACTCTCGTGGGAGGCCGGGCAGCGGCGGCTCGTGCCGTGCGACGCGTGCAACCCCATGCCCGGCCTGCGGGGGCGGATGCCGCGCATGCAGTCCGACGAAGGGGCGTGACTGCGTCGTCCGGCCTAGCCCCACACGCGCCCTGCGCCAGCCCGGCCGAGGCTGTGACCGTGGAGTATCCCGTCGCTGTCGCGCTCGCCGAGAACGTTGCCGCGCTGCCCACCGGGCCGGGCTGGTGGTACGAGCCCAAATTCGACGGCGACAGAGCGATCTTGTGGCGGCAGGAGACGGCGCGCATCCAGACCCGAGCAGGGCGCGACGCCACCGAACAATGGATCGACATCGCCACCGCCGCCATGGACCTCCCCAAAGACACGGTCCTCGACGGGGAACTCGTCATCTGGCGCGACGGCCGCACCGACTTCAGCGCCGTCCGCTCGCGTGCGTCGTCCCGCGGCCGACGCCTCGCCGACCTCACCAGCAGGCACCCCGCCACCTACGCCGTGTTCGACTGCCTCATGCTCGCGGGCAAGGATCTCCGCGGGCGGCCCTATATCGATCGTCGCGCCGCCATGCTTGACCTGCTGGCGGACGTGCCGCCGCCGATCCAGGCGGTGCCCGCCACCGACGACCCGGAGGTGGCCCAGGTGTGGTTCGAGCAGCTCCCGGAGCAGGGCATCGAAGGTGTCGTCGCGAAACGCGCCGCCTCCCCATATCGGGCGGCCCGAATCTGGAAGAAGATCCGCCACAGCGAGACCGTAGACGCGCAGGTCGTCGGCTACGTCGGGCCGCCCGGGCGACCTCGCCGGATCGCCGTGCAGTTGCCCGACGGGCGGCGCGTGCTGTCGCGGGCAGTCACCGCGCCCATCGCCGCGGCCGTCGCCCGCCACATCGCGGCGACTGGGGCCGGTGGACGGGAGCACACGGACGGCGGGGAGCCGTACTCGAGCATCGGCCGCGGGCTGATCGTCGAAGTCGCGGCAGGGACCACGCGGCACGCCACGGTCAGCGTCACCCGGCTGCGCTGACTGGCTCACCGGGATTGTCAGTGCAGTCGTCCATGATTATCGACATGGCGATCACGATGGACGACTACGGGCTGACCTGGACTGACAGCACCGGCACCAACCACGCCGCCGTCGCTCACTACGACAAAGGCAGCGCCGACCACCGCAAGGCCGAGCTGGAAGCAGCCGGCTGCACCGCGGTCGAGATCGTGCCGGTGAAGGTCGGGCAGGTGCTCGAAGCGAAGACCTGACGTTCACGTGTCGTTGCCGACCACGGCGTGCGGAACGTGAGAGCTTCGATGCGGCAGCCTCAGGTGACCTCGGTCCGTTCGCTTAGCCGCATCCGTGTCCTGAGGTTGGGCTTGCCCTGAGGCTGCCGCAGACGTGGGCAGGTCAGCAGTAGCCGACCTTCTTGAACCCGACCCAGAACTCGCCCTTGTTGTTCACGCTCGCGTTCTTACCGAACTCCGTGAAGTTGTGGGCGCCCATGATGCGGCCGACACGGCCCTGCGACGTGCTGTTGATGTCGATGTACGGCGGGCCGACCGGGTTCATCACGAACTCTGCGGACGCGTCCCCTGGGGCGCGGGTTCCGCTCGCGTAGCAGGGCGAGAAGTTCGAGCGGCGCAGCACGAGATCCCCGTTGTCCTGCATGGTCACCGTGTAGCCGCTATTGCAGATCGACTGGTTGACGCCCAGCGTTCCGGAGAACGAGCTGCCGATGCAGTTCGCCGCCCGCGCCTTGACCGGCTCTGCGGATGCGGTTCCTCCGAGCGCGGCGACTCCAACGGCACCGGCTGTCAGCGTGACAGCGAGAACACGCTTCACGAAGATCATGAACATTGCTCCTTGATCCTTGAACAATGCACAGGCCGAATCCCCCTCCCCGATGCCCGTGCAGCCGCCGACTCCCGGCCTGCCACCTCAACCTGACACGCCCCTGTCAGCAGCGCATTCCACCTGCACCCGTCCGATACAGGTACGCAAAAAGCGTCCCGTCTCCACGGGGGCGAGAGACGGGACGTTCGCGCAGTCTGGCACGGAGGCCGACGGCTCAGTGGATGTTCCGCCTATGGGCTTCGCGGCGGATCCAGACGGCCAGCCTCTGAGCCCTGAGGGCCCGTTCCCGCTTCTCCCCTGTCAGGAATGGCGGGAGCGCCTTCGGTTCACCGCCCGGTTCAAGGAACCAGTCCGCCTTCCACGCGAGATGGAACTGGTCGGCGTAGGCGTACCAGTCGTCCCAGCTGATGCTGTATCCCGACGGCGGGCAGCAGATGTCCGCGTTGACGGCGTTGAAGAGCTGGTGCGTTTCCTCGCCGCCGAAGTCGGTGTCGTGCGGCTCGCCGAGGTAGCGCGAGATGAACTTGGCTGCGTTGACGCGGCCTGCGTACATGAGTCCTCCCAGACTCGACCGTTTCCAGGCCCCGCGCCTGCATCGAAGGTAGCCCAGGATTCGCGATCTGTCCGAGGCGCTTCCCCCGAGGGATGTTCGCGTTTCATTGGTGGTCCCTCGTGAACTGCAACAGTCGGCGGCGATCGCTGCAGCACGATTCGTTTCATGGGGCGTTTCAAAAGACCTGCGGACTGAAACATCCCCATGAAACAATTGGGCATGGCCGCCGACCCGCACGTCCTCGTCGAGCAACACGACTGCCCGATGTCCACCTGCCAGGCCCCCGCCGGCTCCCCCTGCCGGACAACCAAGGGCCGCGTCGCGATCCAGTACCACACCGCCCGGTTCCGACTCGTGTCGCAACTCAAGAAGGATCTCTCCGTAGCAACTCCCCCGGAGCGGAAGCCCGGACAACGGTGGGAAGCCCTCCCTGCCCCCGACATCGCCAAGACTGGCGGCGCGACCGGCAACGTCCGCATCGGCTACGCCCGCGCCTCCACCGCCCGGCAGTCCATCGACTATCAGATGGACGCGCTCAACGACGCCGACGTCAGCCGCATCTTCTCCGAGAAGGTCAGCACCCGCGTCAGGACTCGGCCTGAGCTGACCAAGGCCATCGAGTTCGCGCGCGAACTCCGCACCACCGGACTCGAAGTGACGCTAGTCGTCCACGAACACAAGCGGCTCGGCCGCGGCTCCGACCTCGTCACGCTCGCCGAAGCGCTCAAGGAGTACGGCATCCGGCTGGAGTTCCTCACCGGCGAACTCCGCGGCGAGCACGACCCGTCCGGACCGATGTTCGCGTTCTGCGCCGCCATGTCTGGCATGGAGCGCGAGTACATCCGCGAGCGCACCCTCGACGGACACGAGACCGCCCGCAAGAACGGCAAGACGATCGGCGGGGCCAGCGTCACCGACAAAGACATGCTCGGCATGGCGCTCCACCTGCGCGGCCAGAACCTCAGCCTGCGCGAGATCGCGGGCAAGCTCGTCATCACCAGCGGCAAGAAGAAGGGGCAGCACCCGTCGCCGGCCACCGTCATGCGACTACTCAGGGACCACGACGAGGCGACGGCGCTCAGCGAGTAACCCGACCGTGCCGCGGTCGGCGCACAACCTTGGGATGCCGCCGGGTGTCAGACATGCGCACCACTTGATCGAATTCCCGGAGTGCCCGATGCCCGACAGCCACCCGTCCGAGGCTGCCCGCTTCATGATTCCCGCGTTCACGCCACCCGACCAAGGACTCGTCGACTGGATGGACGAGGAAGAAGCCGCCATCACTGTCGGGTTGGGCCTCGTCGCGAGAGAGGCAGCGGCGGCCGAGTATGTGCTTCACGGAATCCTCGTTCACCTCAAGGGCGTAGCCAGGGCGTACAGCTTCGAAGCAGCCACTCCAGGCGGAGGCCTGGTGACGAGCTGCAGGTCCGCTTTCAGAAAGCTGCCTGCCGTGCTCGTACCCGCACCGTGCCGTGCCTCGTTGGAACGTGGACTCAATCTCGCCGCCGAGCTATTCGACCTGCGAAATCGAGCGCTGCACGGTTACTGGATCTTCGACCCTGCATCCCAGTCGTGGTTGACCTTGAAGGGCTCTCGGCGCACGCCGCATCCAGAAATCACTTTCTCGGACAGCGGCGAGGTGTGGCAGCTAGCGAGCAGACTTCGCGACCTGCATCAGGGCCTACTCAAGTGGGACATCGCCCACTTCGGCGAACTCTCCGAGCGGGAGGACGGCACTCTCGGCGTCACGTCAGTGAAGCGCCGTTGACGCCTGATCGCCCGCGATACCGCATGTTATCGAGAGTGGTACATGGTCAACTCCGCGCATCATGGCGGCCGTTGGGGGCCAGTACCTTGCGATCAAGACCTTAAGGTCCTTAAGCTCTCTTCATGGAAAAGTCCTACGGCATCGAATCAGCCCGAGCCAAGCTCGGCGAGATCGCCGACCACGCCCGGATCACCGGGGAAGTCGTCCAGCTGACAAGGAACGGTCGAACCGTGGCCGTCATCGGACCCTCCGAAGCGGTACATCCCGGATCCGCGATCCAGATTCTCGTACTGTTCCCCGACTGCGAGTTCACCGTGCCAATGCCTGCCGTCCCTCGCATCGGCGACTACTTCGAGTGGACCGATGACGACGGGGCCGAGTCGTTCTGGCGAGTGGAAGACGTCGTCTGGCCCGCCAGCAGGGGCGGGCTCTCCACTCCGGGGATACAACTCAAGCCCGCATCGCCGCCCGGAACCGAACCGAAGGAAAAGTGACCATGCCGATCATCCGCTCGGACCGCATCAGCGGCACCGTCTATGCCATCGCCACGACCGCCGAGCGCGCGGGCGACATGGCCATCGACTATCTGCGCGACAAGGACGACGACGCCAAGCACCGCCACTACGGCGTCTTCGACGACCGCGACGCCGCAGACAAGGAGCTGTACAACAAGTTCGGCTCCTACGACACCGACCGGGATCGCGTGTACGCGATCAGCCTCGACATCCGCATCGCCGACGAAAAGTGAGGACACCGGACGTGAACTACAACGCCAAGGAACCGTCCAGCTACGAGGAATGCGCCTGTGAGGCTGAACGCCTCCTCAACCAAGCGGCCCAGGCCAACGACGCTGGCGTCATGGCCAGGCGGATTGCCGCCGCCGAAGTGTGGGCCCGCCTCGCGCAGGCCGCCGCCGACCGCACCTCCGAGAAATGAGGACGCCATGACTCGCGAGGAGTACGAGGAGAGGCGCCGTCGCCTGGAGGCGGACGCGGCCGACGCGAAGAAGACGCTCAACCGGGCCCGCTCCGTGTACGACGGCATCTGCGACGAACTGCGCAACCTGCGGATCGACTGGAGCGAGCAGGAGAAGAACGCAGCAAAGTGACGCAGCGAAGCCCCGGCCAGGATCAGTGGCCGGGGCTTCAGCGTGCACTCTACGGCGGAGGGCCGTTACCCGCCGGCTCCGGCCCTCCTATCCACTAGCCGCCTCACGCTGCGGGCGGTGGACGCGTCCGTCGCGTCACGCTCTCGCTCCCCTATATACGGTCCCGCTGCGGCGGGGTAACGACCGCGTGACGGAAGTTCACGTTTCCACCACATGTGTCTTACCGTTTCCTCCGCTATCTCATCCCTGGGGGGAATCATGCGCGTTCGCGCTACTGCAGCCACGGCTGCGCTACTACTGGCCGCTCTGACCGCATGCAGCGGCAGCGAAGAGAAGGCCGAGACGAAGCCGTCCCCGGTCAAGTCGACCGCGGCGTCGAAGAAGAAGGTCGACTGTACCGACGAGGGCCTGTCGCAGGCCGAGTGGATGAAGTCCTGCTCCGAAGAGGGCGGCGACGCGAGCGCCGGACCTGAGGAGGGCGCCGGCACGGGCGGGGACGGGAAGACGAGTGGGTTCAAGTTCGGCGACTCGTTCACGTGGCCTGACGGGGTGAAGGTGAGCGTCGTCGAGGCCAAGGTGTTCAAGGACTGGGATGCGGAGGCGCTCGAGTCGCCCGACCCGAATGCCACGGAGTTCCGGGTGAAGCTGCGCATCACGAACGGCAGTGGCGCGGCCGTGAAGTTGGACGACTTCTCCACTCTGGTGGATGGGGCGGTGAACGGTGGCGAGGCGTCGGCGTCGGTCTTCGAGCGGGGGTCGGATCCGCTCGAGGGCCGTCTCGGTTCGAAGGTCACGGTGACCAAGACTGACGACAACTCCCTGGAGAAGAAGTACGGCAGGAAGATCGTGGTCACGGTGCAGCGCACGAATGATGACGCCGACGTTCTCGACTTCCCCGAGTTCGAGGGCGAGATCATCGGCTGACAGGTTGGCGGCTCACCGGTCCATGATGGTGAGGTAGATGGATCGTTCGTCGATTCGGCCGCCGATGGTGGTGATCTGGCAGGTCAGCTTGCAGGTGGCGCCGACGTCGCCGCCCGACACTCGTTGTGTGACGAGGGTGTCGGTGACGCTCGGCTCGCCGACGGCGGTGAGTCCATCGGGTACGTGGACTGTGGCGGTGCTGATGGTGTCCCCTGCTCCGGCCAGCCAGGGTGCCCAGTCCCAGCTGTAGTCCAGCAGTGCGGCGGGGTCTTTGATGAAGCTGGTCATGCCTACCTCACTGTCAGGGTGCGCCCGTCGGCGGGGATGGTGACCTGCCGGGGTTCGGCAGGGATTTGGATGGTGCGTTTTCGGCTTAGCGCGGTGGCGAGTTGGGGGACGAGCGGGCGCGCCGTGGAGATCTCCAGTGCCGGCGTCAGGCGGGCGGTTTTGAGGCCGGCGAGTGGTTGGGCGGTCTCGATGGCGGCGACGGCGGGGAGAGTGCTCGTCTTGGTTCCGGCGAGAGCCTGCGCTGCGGCATGTTCGGTGGCGGGCGCGAGTCCAGCCGTCTTGGCCCCGTTGAGGAGCTGCGCTGCGGCGGCTTCTGCGACAGCACCCAGGGTCGCGGTCTTCGTTGCCATGAGCGGCTGCACGGTCTCGGCGTCGGTTGCGGTGGGGAGTGTGGCGGTCACGCCTGCGGTGACGTCCGCGGCAGAGAAGTCGTCGTAACGCAGGCCGGACACCGCCATGACGCGCAGTCCGACGGACGTGCCGGTCGCTACGGACGTGTTGACGACGCTGACCCTCTCGATCCCGTTGACGAATCCCTTGATCGTGGATCCGACGGCCTGCACTTTGGCGATGTCTCCGGGTGCGACCGGGACGGCGTAGGTGCCGATCGCGGTGAAGCCGCCGCCGACGACCGCGAAGAGATCCCAGGACGATCCGTTTGTCCGCCACAGGTAGCCGTTGCTGAGCGTCGCGTCGCCGCGGCACCACACGCCTTGGCTGGCGGCCGTGGTGGCGGCGATCGTGACCTGTGCGGAGTGGTCGCTGCTGGCCATCGCGGTGGCGGCGCGAAGGATCGTGTTTCCGCTAGAGGTGTCGGGCGCCAACTGCCCGCCGGTGATCGACCAGTCGCCGGACACCTCCACCCAGCCTGCGCCCAGATCGGTTGAGTCCGCTCGGTTGAAGTCGTCGCTGAAGCTCGCCATCAGTTCGTCGGTGAGGTGGCTCGGAAGAAGTCGCCGCCGCTGAGGGTGAACGCGATGCCGTCTGGGCTCCAGGTCAGGTCGTGTTTGGTGAGCGGGATGATGGCCGCGTCGCTGGGTGCCGTGATGTCGGGGACGTAGCCGATGACGAAGGCGCCGACCTTGTTACCGGTGGGCGATGGCCAGGACACGCCGGCGAAGGCGATGTTCACTCTGTCGTTCGTGTCGTCGACGGTGACGGTTACCCCGGACAAGGTTTTGCGTCCGACGGTGGTCTGCTCGTTCGTGGCGCCGGCCACGACGTCCGCGAACGTGTCCTTGTCGCGGAGGACGGCGTCGGTCTCGAGGGCGTTCTCCTCCAGCGCGATGAGTACGAGGGCGTCGTTCGCGTTGGGCAGGGAGGCGTAGTAGCCGACCTTGCCGAGGGCGATGTTGAAGGTGAACGTGGCCATGGTCAGTCTCCCGACGAGTGTGCGCGTTGAGCTTGGAGGAGGAGCCGCGTGCGCTGGATCATGATGGTGGCGATGGCGAGGACGGTGAGGGTACGGACGCCGCGCATGACGATGGCGAAGCAGCCGTCGGGGAAGAAGCTGACGAGCACGGTGTAGGCGCTGAGCAGTCCTACGGCCGCGGCGAACGCCATGAGGTTGCGGCCGATATCGCTGCGCCACCAGGGCGCCTTCGCGTGGTAGGTCACGATGAAGACGGCGCAGGCGATGGCGGCGAGCGTCGACGCGCCGATGTTGATCCACTGGTCCACGCTGAGGTCCCTCATGATGCTGCTCCTCTGAACGCGGCTTCGATGCGCTCGCGCAGGTGGTTCTCTTGCCGGGCTCGCCGGAGGGGGGCGACGGCCGCGTCGACGCTGGACTGGCGTGCTTCTGCTGCTCGGCGACCGGTCCGAGACCGCTCGAGGGCGGCCTCGGACGCTCGCAGGTCTGGCTTTTCACGGCCCGTAAGGCGGTGCCGGATCCAGGCGATCACCGGGGTTCACCTCCTCCCCGTTGGTCCGCGGCGGTGGGGGGAGCGCCGTGAGGAGGTTGCCGCCGAGTCGGGCCATTTCGAGGAGTTCGTTGGTTTGGTCGTGCTCGACTTTGCGGGCTGCCTCGGACTCGAGGAAGGCGGCCCGCCAGTTGTCGCGGTCGGCTATCAGGTCCTCGTGGGTCTTCCGCGGTATGAGGCGGCCGGTGAGGATGAACAGCACGACGAGGGTGAGGAGTGCGACGGCTCCAGCGTCGGTGACTTGGACGCCGAAAATTTCGCTCACCGGAGCCTCCGCTCGTAGTGCCGGTCAGGCCGCGGTCTTGACGGGGCTGGACTGTTCCAGGGGCGTGGTGGACAGGGGTGGGGTGACGATGAACCGCTCGACGACGGCGAGGAGCGCGGCGATCGAACTCATCCAGAGAGCCTGGCGGTCGGCGGACCAGTCGAGGCCAAGGCCGACGAAGAGTGCCATGACGGCCTGGGCGGTCTGGAGGATGGCGGCGGCCCAGGCGCCGTTGTGGGCGACGAACGCGATGATGATGGCGACGATGCCGGCGGCGATCGCGTTGATGGCGGTCTGGACGCCTGCGGACACGTTGAGTTCGTAGCCGGCGAGCTTCACGGCCGCGGCGATGAGGCCGAGGAGCAGGGCGGGTTCTCTGCGGAGCAGCATGACGGTCTCCTAGATGGGTTGGGCAAGTTGGCGGCAGCCGATGACGGTGCCGGTGGCGTTGCGGACTTCGCGGTACGGGACGAGGAGGTCGTTGCGTTTGGCGGCGAGTCCGAGGGCGACGGGCAGCGAGACGATGTAGGAGACGCCTGCTTCGCGGCCGGGGAGGTCTTGGGCGTGGGTGTACTCGACGAGTGAGACGAGGATGCCGTCGCGGCTCTCGGGGTTGAGTTCGACCATGCCGAGCCGGGCGGGTGTGGCTGCGGGCTCGATGGTGTGCAGCAGCCCATCGTCGAGGTCGTCGCTGCCGTCCTGCCGGTCGCTGCGGTAGATCCGGATGGGGTGCGGCGTCAGGTTGAGGATCACGCGACGACCTTGAACAGGCCGGTCTCGGAGCCGAGGGCCTTCAGCGAGGTCTTGCCGACGTAACCGTTGACGTCGCTGCCGGTCCAGCCGAGCTTGTGCTTGGCGGAGTACTGCTTCTGCCAGCGGCTGTAGGCGTCGGTGGTCATGGTGCCGAGGGATCCGTCGACCCACTTCGCGGCGAGGAGGCCCTTCGCCTTGAGGGCGTTCTCGAGGAGGCGGCCTTCGGTGCGGTGCAGGGCGGAGCCCTGCGCTGCCTTGGTGTCGGCCTTCTGAGAGGCGAGGATGTGCGCGAGAGACACGGACGGCAGCGTCGTCGTCGACGGCGCCTTGTACTTGGGGCGTCCGAATCCGGCGACGTCGTGGACGTACCTTGCCCTGCGAGCGCAGACGTTGGCGGTGTTGCCTTCGATGGTGAGCAGGGTTTTGCCGGAGACGCCGGTGACGATGCCGACGTGGTCGATGGCGCCGATGCTGGAGGAGCCGCCCCAGTCGAAGAAGACGATGTCGCCTCGGCGTATGCCGGTTCCGGCGAAGCCCTTCGTCATGGCGGTCCACTGGCCGGCGGCCTGGAAGCGGGCGGCGTGGGCGACGGTGTAGGCGTAGTCGGTGCCGAAGCAGACGGTGTCGTGGTTGCCGGAGTCGACGGCGGCCCAGGTGATCGTGGCGTTGCACCACGGGAAGTTATAGCTGTACGCCGAGCCGTTGCGCTTGCGGTACCAGTCCTGGATGGAGTTGGGCTCGCCGGTGCCGAGCTTCTTCTCCATGGAGCTGATCATCGCTTCGAGGCCGCTCATGCTGCGTCGCCCCCGTCCGTATGGGCGGGGCCGTAGACGCCGCCCTGGGTGGGCTGCCCGAACTCTTCGGCGAGGAGGGCTTCTTCGTTCTCGACGGTGGGGCCGTTGCCGGTGGGGCGCAGGTGTTGGGCCTGCGCTGCGGCGTCCATGTCTGGGTTGTCGGGTCGGGGGTCGCCCATGGGGGCCTCCTGTGAGGGCTGGTGCGGCAGTCTGCGTCCCCTGCACAGCACTTGACCTCTGAATCATAGGCCAATCACCGCATCAAGCCTACGAATCGAAGGTATTGGCGTATGCTGCGGTGCGAGGAGGCGGACCGGTCCTGCGCCTTCTCCTGCGGCGGGCCCGGTCGTGCGGGCCCGGCCCGCCGCCCTTCCCCGCACGGCCCGCACCCGGAGGCCCGCCATGACAAGGCGCACCCCAGCCCAGAAGCTGGCCCGCAAACTCCAAGCCGAGACCGGCAAGCCCTACACGGCATGCCTCGCCGAGGCCAAGACATCGCTCGCCGAGCAGGGGCCTCCGACCGCCCACTGCCCGGTCAAGCACTGCGATCCCGACTTCTGCGGCGTCCACGCAGAGAGCGGCTGCACCTGGCAGGAGGCCACCGATGCCTGACGTGTTCACCGCCGAGGCGTCTCTGGCCCGCAACGTGCGTGCGGCCCGGAAGTGGCGTGGCGTCTCCCAGAAGCAGCTGTCGGCGCGCATGACCGAGTTGGGTTGTCCGATGAGTGAGGCGACGCTGTGCCAGCTGGAGAACGGGAAGCGGCGTATCGCGGTCGATGAACTCGCCGCGCTCGCGCAGGCCTTCGAGGTGCCGCTGCCGGTGATGCTGGTGGAGCCGTTCACGCCCCGGCCGGTCGAGTCGGAGCGCACGTTCACCGTGGGCCTGGCCGGCGACGCCGTGAAGGGCGTCGTGGCGACGAGCGTCGACACTCGGGACGGCTGGCTGTGGCTGCGGCACGGGTCCCGGACCGTGTTCGGTGCGCCACGGGAGGCAGTGAAGTTCGTGGGGGCAGACGATGACTGAGCACCAGCGGGCAAACGACGAGCTGGCCGGCCTCTGCCACAGGGCCTCATCGGGCAGGCTGGAGGTCAGGGATCTCAAGCCGCTGATGCGGACGCCTGTGACGGTGGCGGAGTGGGATGTGACGCCCGGCCTGCACGAGTGGATCGCACAGAAGGCCGCCAACGCCCCCGCGAGCGAGGCCCGCTGGAGTCGACTCACTGTGCGGCTCCTCGCCATGCACGAGTACACGCAGATTCCCTCGAATCGCGGCCCCGGCTTCTACTGCGGCCCCTGCCACGTCGACGACGGCGTCATCGAGGGCGGCGGCAACTGCCCGACGATCCTCGCCCTCGCCGAGGCCTACGGGCTTGAGGCTGCGGACGAAGAGGACGTGGAGGTGCGGCGTGGGTGAGACGTGGCGGTACTTCCTGCTGACCTTGGCGATCCCCGTCGTCGGCTGGGTTACCACTCTTGGATGGCTGCACTTCTTTCGCGACCTCGCAGGAAGGACTAACCGTGGACAACGGCATCAGGGTCGGTGATCCGGTCTGGGTGGAGTACGAGGAGGGTGGAGAACATCGCCGTCTCACCGCCACCGTCTCCGGGATCACCCAGGAAGGGTTCGTCGCCAGCAACCCAACCCCAGGTTGGGACGAGCTGCGCGGCGAACTGGCTCCGGACGGCTGGACGCTGCGCCTGATGAGGCTTGCCGAGGAGCAGGGTGTCGCCGAGTCCGCCTAGGCCCGCACCACCACACCCAACTGCGCCCCGTAGACGGCCCGGTACTGGTCGGGGGTCCACGTGCGGCCCGCGGCCAGGAAGACGGGTTCGACGCGCGCTCCCCCACGCTCCGTGGCGTCGGCGACGAGGACCCAACCGACGACCACTCCCCCGCCCGGCACGTTCCCCGGATCCGTACCGGCGGGGGCGGTGATGTCGGCGCGCAGGCCGGCGTAGGCGGGCAGCGCCCCGGCGATGCTGCCCGTTCGGAGTCCGTCGCCCATCAGCTGGCCAGGAGTGGGGCTACGACGCCCGCCATGAAGGCGAACCCTGCGTCGGACATGTGGACGGCGTCGGCGCCCGCGGCGCCCGTGCCAGCGTTCGTGCCCCAGTAGCCGAGGCTGTTCCAGTACTGCCAGCTGTTGCGGCCGAGGGTCCACCAGTTGACGATCGCGCAGTTGTAGACGTCGGCGAGGGCGCGGGCCCGCTCGGCGTAGTCCTGGTATTTGAAGTTGACGGTGTCGTGGGTGCCGAGGTGCGGGGTGGCGAGGATGATGTCGGTGTTGCCGGTCGCGGTGCCAGTGTCCCGCACCGCCTTGATCCACTTGGCGACGTTCGCCGCCCACGCATCCCCGGTCAGGTTCGCCGCCGCGTCGTTGGGGCCGGCTGTGTAGATGGCGAGGTCGCAGGGGTAGTCGACGCCGCCGTTCCAGGTGGCGTTGAGTGCGGTGGTCGCGTTGTTCCCGAACGTCGCCGACGTCGCGCCAGCGAGCGCGCAGTTGTTGACGACCACTCCCGAGGCTCGTTCGCCCGCGACGCCGCAGACGGAGAGGAACTGGCCGGTGGATGCGGCGCCGACCTTGAGGACGACGGTGTGGGTGGTGTCGGACAGGCCGGTGACCGTGGTCGTCTGGATCGCAGCAGTGCCGGACGGCTGGGCCACCGACACGTCCGCTGCCCCGTCGATGGAGTACAGCATCGCGGGGCGGGTGCCGGACCCGACGACCGTGTAGATCTTGACGGTGGTGCCGCGCGGCTTGAACGTCAGCGTGCTGCCCGCGACGTCGTTGTAGAGGTAGTTCGCGCCCGGCCCGTACTTCGATCCGCCCTGCAGCCAGGTGCCGGTCGCGGTGACGATGGCGCCGGCCGTGGTCCAGGCGGACAGAGCTGCGGCGTCCCCGGACGAGAGCAGTGCTGCGGACAGGGAGGTCTGCTGGAGGCCGGATCCGCCGTCGCCGTACAGTCCCTGGAGGGTGGTGGCGAGGACGCCGGGCCAGGACTTGGTGCGGGGGTTGGAGGCGTACATGCCCTGCGTGGCGGAGCCGCCGACCGTGACGATGCGGGCGAGCCCGCTGCCTGCTGCTGCGGAGTCGCGCTTGGCCTGCCAGAACTTGCCCCATCCGGGCGGGACGTAGATGCCGGGTCCGCTGGGCGTGCTTGCGGTGGTGTTGCCGATGATGTTGCGTCGGAGTGTGCTGGCGGATGGGTTGACGCTGCTGGTGACCTTGACGTTGGTCTCGCCGTAGATGCGGCTGTTCTCGACCCGGTTCGGCGAGTTGACGTCGATGGTGTTGGCGTCGGCGAACAGCTTGCAGTTCGCGGCGGCGTACAGCAAGCCGGTGGACAGGACGGCGTTGTTGAACGAGTTGGCGCCGAAGGTGAAGGCGGTCAGACCCGCGGTAGCGCGGAGCTGGATGTGGTTGAACCGGAAGTCGTTGTCGGCGCCGCGTTCGACGTGCAGGAGCTTGTCGAAGTCTTCAAGGTTGATGCCGCGCCAGTGGGTGTGGGTGGTGCCCCATCCGCCGGTGCCGTTGACGTGGATGCCGGTGCAGCCGGTTCCGGAGGCGATGGCTTCGCACATCATGAATTCGATCTGGTTCATGACGCCGGTGTTCGTGGTGCTGTCGATCTGGAAGGCGATCTTGTTGTTGCCGACGGACTCGACGAACATGCGCGTGACGGTGCAGTCGCCGGGGTTGAAGTCGGCGTGCTCGGAGAACATGCGGGCCCCGTTGCCGACGCCGCCGAGCTCGAGGTTCTCGAACACCGACCGGAACGGGGAGCCGAGGTGCAGGCCCCACCCGGAGTGCGATCCGTCCCACGGGCCGTTGATCTGCAGGTTCTTGAAGCTGGAGTGCCAGAAGCTGCGGTGGCCGGAGTTCGTTGCGTTCGTCGTCGCCGACGAAATACCGTGTGTGCCGCCCGTAACGCTCACCCCGAAGTCCCCGAAGTGCACCCGGATCACCTTGGACAGGTGCATCGCCGACACCAGCCCCGACGCGGCCACCAGCGTCGTCGACTTCGGACCCTGCCCTCGCAGTCGCACGTCGAGTTCGACGTTGACGTCGTCGGCGCCCTCGAACAGCAGACGAGCAGCCAGGTTGAACGTGCCCGCCGTGAGGACGATCTCGCCGCCGCCGGCCGCCTTGGTGGCGTCGATGGCCTGCTGGATCTGCACATCGTCGGCGACGCCGTCGCACACGTACTGGGCTGCCGCCTTCACGTCACTGGGGGCGGTGGAGGCGGCGACGAGCCTGTAGGCGGAGGCGATGCTGCCGCCACCGGAGCCCGTCGGCAGCTGCTCCGGGGACACCTTCCCGGAGCCGTCGAGCTGCGCCCACCCGCCGGCCGTGCCGCCGGAGGCGATGAAGGTCTGGACGACGTCCCCGAGGTCGGTGGCGATCATCGAGTAGCGGCGTCCGTACCCGAAGTCGACGTAAACGCGGGTCACGCCATCGGGTCCGTTGAAGGCGACGGCGCCGTCGGAGTCGGCGGTGACCTCGGCGATCGGGTTGAGGTTCGGGTCGGTCAGGTCGGTGTACTGGGTGCCGCCCGTCGCGGCCGACCACACGGTGCCGACCGCGCCGGGACGCAGTTGGAGCAGGGTGCCGACGCGTTCCATCGCGTAGTCCGCGGGGCTCCCGCCGAACGGGTGTCGTGCCACGGCGTTCTCTCCTTCAGGTCTTAGGAGACCAGGTTCATTCCGGGGTTGGCGGTGCCCGCCGACCAGTCCGTTACGGGGTTGGATCCAGAGGCGAAGCTGAGGGCCGTCCCGGCGGGCCAGCTGCCGCCGCTGAGGTCGTTGCCGATGACGACGCCGCCGGTGGCGGAGGCTGTGATGTCGACGCCGAGGGCGGTGACGCCGCCCCGGATGATCGTGTTGCTGGTGATGCGTGTCCGTAGGGCGGCGTTGGTGGAGCGGACGGCGGATCCGCGTACTGCGCTGACCCGGTTCTGGGTGACGGTGACGTCGGTCGACAGCTGGACGAAGCAGCCATGCCCGGTGCCGGTGGCGGCGCCGTCGATGGTGTTGTCGGCCATGTAGCCGCCGGTGCAGGTGTCGATGCCGATTGCCGCGCCGATGGCGCCGATGCTGTGGTTGTCCTCGATGCGCGGGTTGGTGCAGTTGATCGCGTAGATGCTGCTCGTTGCGCTGCCCATCACGGTGTTCTCGGTGATGGCCGGCCGGTCGGCCTGGCTGACGTAGATGCCCGTGGACGGACTGTTGATCACCGTGTTGTCGTGGATCCGGATGCCGGTCGGGCGGGCTGCGGAGTATCCGACGACGCGGATCGGCGTGTTCGTCGTCGGCGCCTCGATGTGGTTGTTGGCGACCGTGACCAGGTGGCTGGTCAGGTTGTAGCCGACGGCGGCAGGGTCGGGGCCGGTGATGACGATGCTGCTGGTGCCGGTGCCGGAGATGATGTTGTCGGCGATGATGGCTCGTCGCCACGCGTAGGGCCGCACTGCTTCTTGGCGGGCGCCTTCGATGCGGTTGCCGAGGATCTGGATGTTGTCGTACCAGTCGCCGCTGACGGAGGTGTGGGAGCCGACGGCGCGCCCGAAGGGTCCGAGTCGGCCGCTGCCGCCGAAGTAGCAGTCCGACACCTGGATGTCCTGGGTGACGGTGTTGTCGAACGCTTCGATGGCTCCCGACCCGGTGAGCGCCGAGTCCAGCTGTATCGCCTCGGAGAAGTCCCGAGAGTGATCAAGGGTGTTGTCGGTGAAGCCGAGGAATCTGCAGTTCAGGATCCGGACGTTGCGGGAGGCTGTGATGTCGATCGCGTGCGCGCACGACACGTTCGTGATCGTCACGTCCTGGAAGACGATGTTGCTGTTATGGCCCAGGGTGAACGCGTTGACCAGCCCGGACACGCTGCCAGTGGATCCGTCGTAGGCATTTGCGTCCCAGGTGCCACCTTCGATCCGGATTCCCGACGGCCCCTCAAAGCCGGTGAAGGAATCCCCCGGCCGGTACATGCGCACCAGGCCGTGCACGCCGACCGCTTTGATGGTCGCCCCGTAGGCCGAGACGATCAGGTTCGACGTGACGGCCAGGTAGTCGGTGGTCGCGAAGGTGTGGCCGGCGGGCAGCACGACGATCCCCCCGCCCTGTTGGGCGGCTGCGTCGATGGCGGCCTGGAGGGCTGCCGTGTCGTCTGCGATGCCGTCGCCGACTGCACCGTAGGCCCTGTCCGTCACGATGAACCGGTCGAGAGCCTTGGCCGACTGCCCTGGAGGTATGCGCCCGCCGCCGTCGAGCTGTGCCCAGCCGCCGGGTGTTCCGCCGGAGCTGATCAGTGATTGGACGACATCACCCAGGTCGGTGGCGACGAGCGTGTCACGGCGGCCGTAGCCGAAGTCGACGTAGCAGGCCGCCACGCCGTCCGGCCCGTAGAACGAGACGGCTCCGTCGCTGTCGGCGGTCACGGTGCTTTGCGGGCCGCCCGTAGGGTCCGTGAGGTCGGTGAGCTGTGTTCCGCCGCGGGGTGCGTCCCACACCTCGCCGATGGCGCCGGGGCGGAGTTGCAGGAGGCTGTCGACGCGCTCCATGGCGTAGTCGGCGGGGCTGCCGCCGAAGAGGTGGCGCATGTGTGCTCCCTCCTTGCGGCGCTCAGGCGGTCCAGTAGGAGCCGTCGATGGTCAGGACATCGCCGGTGCGGATGTTGAAAGGCTGGTTGGTCAACAAGTTCAGCGCGTTGGGAGTGTCGTTGACGCTGTTGCCGTTGGAGGTCGGATACCGCAGGCGGGCGATCTTGTTGGTGCCGTCCGTCGTCGGGAAGGTGAACCCGAAACCGACGGCTCCGCCTTCTCCGTTGTCGCTGGTGAACGTCCAGTTAAAAATCGACCGGTGTGCGGACGTGCAGGGCAGCCCGGGCGGCAGCGAAACCTGGATGGGTTCCGTGTATGCGGGCGGGTTGCCTGTGGGGATGAGCTGGATCGTGACGTCGACCCGCTTCCCGACAGCCTGGTAGCGGCCAATGTTCGTCGACCCGGAACCCCAGTTGATGACGGTGGTCGACGAGTTCCAGACCGGGGTGTACGTCGAGTCGTCGACGCCCTTGGTGGCGATCCAGTTCCAGTTGACGCCGTCTCCCAGGTAAAGCTTGCCGCTCTCCGCCATTACTTGGTTCTTCGTCGCTGGGGGGCGTGCGCCCGGCACTGAGGGGATGACGCCCCGGTCGGTGAACCAGCGCCTGTCGACGACGTTGGTGGCCGTCACGACGGATGCTCCGGCGGCGACGGTGCACTGGGCGAGAGGAATCTCCCAGGTGCCGTCGTCGATCTGCGTGAGCGCCGGCGCGCTGGTGCCGCCCGTCTTGTAGACGGCGGTGACGGACTTCGCGGTCAGGTCGGCGCGCAGAACCACCAGGTCGATGCGGGCCGTGCCGCCCGAGTTGGCGGGCACCGAGAGGTTCTTCGTCGAGTTGTTGTGGTAGTAGAAGCCGTTCACGAACGCCCGGCCGGGGGCGACGGCGACGGTGTTGGTTCCGGCGGCCGTGACGGACAGGCTGACGTAGGTGGTGTCGACGGCGTGGACGCCGTCGAGCCCCCAGCGTTTGGCCATGCCGGACCACTGGGTTTGGGTGGTGACGGGGGCGCCGTCGAACGGTGCGCTGAACTCTGCCATCAGGCTGCCTTCCTTGTTTTCAGGCGCCCGACGTCCTTCTTGACCTGGGCGATGTACGAGTAGATGCGGGCGACGACGCCGTCTCCGGTGCTGTCGCCGCCGATGGTGGCCTTGACCTGGGTGCCGTCCGTGGCGCTGTCGGTGAGCGTGACTTCGCCGACGGTGTCCGTGTACCAGTCGCCGCCGCGGAGCTGGGCGGAGATGACGTCGCCGACGTTGTAGTCGCGCCCGTAGCGCAGTTGGGGGATGTCGACCGGGGAGACCGACAGGGAGCCCTTGCCTGCCCCGTTGGACAGCGCCTCGGCGCCTGCCTGGTCCATCTGTGCGGTGAGGTCGACGGACGCGGTGTCGACGGATGTCTGGTCGACGAACTGCTCGAGGACCAGGCCGGGGAACAGGGGGTCGGGGCGGTCGTACACCTTGCAGATGCGGGGGCTGGTGGAGCCTCCGGCGACGACGACGGCGCGGGTGCAGGTGGGCGGTGTGGTGCTGTACGAGGCGTCGGTCAGGTTTCCGAGGCCGAAGGAGAAGCGGGCGGTGCCGGAGCGGTCGGCGGGCGTATAGACCTGGAACTGCAGGGCCGTGCCGACCTGGACGACGCGGAAGCCCAGCCCGGCGGCGCTCGCAATGTCCTGGAGGACGGTCAGCAGGTTGTCGAACTGGTTGACCTCTCGGGTTAGGGCGGGGCCGCGGAGTCCGTTGGTGGCGAGGGTGAGCAGCGGGTGCTTGCGGCTGGTCTGCGCGCCGGGTCCGGCGTTGAGGTTGACGAGGTCGCGCATGCCGGTCTCGGTGGACGCCGTGTCGATCTTGTAGACGGATGCGGTCTGCGATCCGATCGCCGCGGCCGGGGAAGGCCAGCACGTGTAGCGGGAGAGGACTTCGGTGTCGTCGAGGCCGCCGATCGTGAGCTTGCCGGGTTCGCTGGAGGAGCGGGCCCAGTCGACGGTGCGCACCGGCCCGGACAGGATGGTGTCGCCGCGGCTGGTCTGCACGATCAGCCCGTTGCCCTCGACGAGGAGGTCGGCCTGCGGGGAGTCGGCCGACATCTCCAGGGTGTAGGCGCCGAGCATGTTGTGGCGGGGTACCACGCTGAGGCTGGTGTGATCGTCGATGCGGCCGATGCGTTGCAGGTTCTGGTCGCGGGCGTACAGGCGGAGCCGCCCGTCGTCCGACGGCGGGGACAGCACCGAGGCGAGCGCGGCGACGTAGGCGCGGAAGGCGGGGGTGCGCTGTCCGGACTCGCGCATGGCCCGCGACAGGTCGCCGCCGGGGAAGAACGCGGCACGCATCCCGCGGGACAGTTCGAGCTGCACGCCGAGGCCGCGCCGGTTCCGTTGCGTGATGTTGAGGGGGTCGTTGCCGTCGATCTCCTCGGAGGCGATGTCGACGTCGAAGCCGGCCGCGTCGAGTGCCTCGCCGATCTGGTCGCGGAGGACGAGGTCGGCGCCGCCAAGGTGGGTGACCTCGTCGTCGCCGCTGTAGCCGTGGTAGGAGACCGTGTAGTAGACGGACTGCTGCATGGCGACGGCCTGCGGCTCGTCGAAGTGCGTCGACGTGATGTGCAGGACGCTGTTGCCGCTGCTCTTGAGGCCGAGCATGGAGTAGTACTGGCCGCCCGTCGCCAGCGCGACCGCGTTCGCGAGTTCGGTGGTGCCCTGCTCGATGCCGCCGCCGTGGATCGCCAGGTGCGACATGTCCGAGGCAGTGGTGCGCACCTCGATGCGGTAGTCGACGCCGGCGGTCTCGGCGGCGGCGAGGGCCGCCCAGTTCGGGTAGGTGTCGGGCATCTCAGGACCCCAGGTAGCGGGGCGTGTAGGTCATGGCGACGCGGGTGGTGGCGCCGGAGCCGGTGACTGTGAGCGTGAGGTCGTTGACGCCCTCGGCGAGCGCCCACAGTTCGGAGGCTGTCGACATGTCGGGCCACAGGTTGATGCCGCCGTTGAGGACGGCGGTCTGGCGGCGTTCGCGGGTGTCGATGGTGACGACGTCGCCGTTCGCCAGCGTCCGGTTGATGACCAGGACCTGCCCGGTGCTGTCGTTGGTGAGGCTGATCTGGGTGGCGGGCCCGGTGACGGTCCATACGGGGTAGGCGAGGTCGTCGCCGGGGTTGTCGACGGTGACGGCGCCGAGGGTCTGGGAGTCGCCGACGGTGAGTGGCAGGACGGGGAAGAACGTGCCGTCGACGGCGCTCTTCCATTCGTAGCTGTGGGGTTCGCCGATCCAGTACGGGGAGGGGCAGCCGAAGGTGATCGCGTTGATGCACCACCGCTCCCCTGCTGCGTCGAGGGACTCGTCGCCCTCCAAGCCGCCTGTGTAGTAGGCGCCGATCGTTCGTGTTGCCCCGTCCGGTTCGGTGAGCGTCATGGTGCCGACGCCCCGCTTGGGGTTGAGTGACTTGATGAACGCTCGGCGACGAGCCTGGTAGGCGGCGCGGCTGTCGTTGGCCCAGAAGGCCAGCGGCAGCACGATCTCCTTGCCCTGGGCGCGGACGCCGCGCAGCGCGTAGCCGTCGATGCCCGGCGACTCGTCGGTGGAGAAGGCGTAGCCGGGCATGTCGAGGCCCTTGGCGCCGGGCTGCAGCAGCCAGCCCCTCTCCCAGTCCGACAGCTGCGTCGTGACGCCCCGCGGGTCCGTGAAGGAGACCTGCGGCATCTGGTTGATGAGGGTGGGCCACGGGACGCCTTCCCAGGGCGGTTCCGGGGTGACGCCGGTCGGGGGTACGAGGAGAGGCATTAGACCACCACCGTCCGGTTGAGCATGTCTTCTATGGCGAGGGCGTCGAGGACGGACTGCCGGGAGGCGACCTCACGCGTGGTGGCTTGGTAGTGCAGGTGTCGGTCGCCGCCTTGGCGCACGTTGTTCGTGGTCTGTACGCGCGTCGCAGTGGTGGCGGCGGTGGCGCGGACGGTGCGCGCCATGGCCGCGACGGCGTTCGAGGCCTGCGGTGTGGCCGACTCGATGCCCTGGGCGAAGCCCTGCGCCGTGAACGCGCCGATCTCCGCGAACACCCGGCTGGGGCTCTTGATCTTCAGAGCCTTCTTGATGGACTTCTGGATCGCCTTCGCCAGGGCGCTCATCTTGTCCTCGATGGACTTCTGCTGCGCCGTCAGGCCCGTCAAGTAGCCCTTGCCGGACAGGGCTCCCGCGTCGTACATCGCATCTGCCGCGTCCTTGCCGAACTGCGTGGTGATCGACGCGATCGACGACTGCGCCACGTTGATGTCCTTGAGCTCCTGCGGCGTCGCGTCGACGAGGGCCTGCGCGTAGGCCGCGCCCTGCTCCGGTCCGGCCGTAATGATCTGCTGCAGCAGGTCCCGGTTGAGGTTGCGGGCGGCCAGCTTCTTGATGTTCGCCCCGAACTTCTTCACCTGGGCGAGCCGGGTGTTGAGCCCGGCGAGGATGCCGGAGGCGTCGAAGGTGTTACCGCCGTTCGGCAGGGAGGTGAGCGCTGTGAACTGCGCTGCCTGGGTGGTGCTTTCGGTGGCGAGCGTCTTCGCTGCCGTGATCTTCGCCTTGATTTCGTCGCGGGACTTCGCCAGCGTCTGCAGCGCCTTGTTCTGGACGCTGACCTGCTTCAGCAGCTTGTCGTCCAGGGTCGTCTTCACGCCCTTGAACGCGTTCTTCAGGGCCTTCGCGACCTTGTCCATTGCCGCGTCGATCTGCGCCGCCGTGCCGGCCAGTGCCTTGATGAAGTCGGAGCCGACCGACGCCGCGATCGGCCCGGTGCTGATGCGTTTGCCGCCGACCCGGATCACACCGCCCGACGCGTAACCTGCGGACGGCAGGCCGCGGTTGATGCGGAGTCCGCCGACGATGCCGCCGAGCGCGTAGCCGCCGGGCCGGTTGTAGGCCCTGGACAGGGAGCCGTACCTGCTCAGCGCGTAGCGCATGGAGGCGTACACGTTGGCCATCGGGTCGACGCTGACGCCGTACATGAACGGGCCGGTGCGCTTGTACTTCCCGGCGTAGGCCCTGAAGGTTCCCTCGATGACCTGCATGAGGCCGACGCTGGGGTGCCCCATCACCCAGTTGATGTCGTTGCGGTTGACGGCCCTGGGGTTGCCGCCGGACTCCTGGTTCATGCGGCGGAGGGTCGTGTTGGCGAGCGACACGGACTGGCCGACCTGGCGGAGTGCGGACTCGACGACGCCGCGCCAGCGCTGCACGCCCCGGCCGCCGCCGTCCCCGCCTTGCAGGTACGGCATCGGGTCGACCGGCTTGCCGTTCATGCGGGCCTCGAGGTGGAGGTGCGGGCCGGTGACGTTGCCGGTGGCTCCCGACTGTCCGATCCGTGTGCCGCGGGTCACGCGCTGGGTGACCTTGGCTCCGAGCGACGACATGTGCGCGTACAGGGAGGCCAAGCCGCCGCCGTGGTTGACGACGATGTGCTTGCCGTAGGGGCCGCCGGATTCCGCCAGCGACACCATGCCGGTGTCGACGGCGACGACCTTCGTGCCGGTCCTGACGGGGAAGTCGAGGCCGGTGTGGCGGCCGGAGGACCACATGCCGCCGCGCACGCCGAAGCGGGTGCCGAAGGGCCCGTTGACGGGCTTCATCCACCGGCCGGTGCCGTAGGACTCGGCTTCCTTGCCGCGGATGTAGTCGACGGCCTTGTCGATCAGCATCGTCGGCATCCTGCCGACCAGGCCCGGCCACGTCTTCGAGTTGCCGCCCAACGCCTTGCGGATCGCGGCGTTGACCGGCTTGAACGCGGTTTCGGCGAGGTCGGCGAGTCCGCCGCGGGCGGCGTCTGCTCCGCCGCCGAGCGCGTTCTTGATGCCGCTGGTGATGTCCCCGATGATGCCGCCCTCGGCGAAGCCCCGGAACTGGGAGAGCGAACGCCCGGCCATGGCGGCCTGGTTGACGGCGTGGAGGCGGGCCCGCTCATACGGGTCGCGCATGGCTTCGGAGACGTAGACGCCTTCGCCGCGTCGCATGGGGACGAGTTGGTCGTCGCCGTCGCGCCAGGAGGACCAGCCGGGGAGGATGCCGCCGCGGGCGAATCCCTTGGGCAGCTTCATCGGCTTGAGGTTGCCGACGCCTGGAATGTGGGCGGCTGTTGCGTTCCAGACGCTCACGATCCCTTTGTTGTAGATCGTCTCCACCCACACGCGCACGGGCTTCCGGAGGAGATCGCCGAGTTTCCCCCACTGGTCGCTGATCTTGTCGCGCATGTCGCGGAATGCCCCGGTGAAGCGGTCCCGCCATTTGTTGAATCCGTCGCGGACCCGGCGCCAGGCGTCGGACGCGCTGCTGCTCACCCGGTCCCAGAGTTTGTTCCACAGGCGGGAGGCACTGTCGCGCAGGTTGGTGAAGATGCGCACCGTGCGGTCGTACATGTCACCGAACCAGCGGCCGGCGCCCTTGACGATGTCGGGGATCGTCGAGTGGCCGAGCAGCTTGTCGTAGAGCCACGAGAAGAAGTCGCTGATCTTCGTTACGACCCAGCTCACGGCGTCGACCGCGGGCTGCATCCTCTCCTTCATCGCCTGCATGTAGGCGATCAGGCCGGCGAGGGCGGGGAGCACGCTCTGTGTGATCACGTAGGTCGCGAACTGCAGGAGCAGGATCACGAGCTTCGACAGCGGCTCGATCAGCGGAATGATCGCCGGGAGCAGGAAGGTGATGAACTGCGTCGACAGCGTCAGGATCTGCGGCAGCAGCGGGGTGACCGCGATGAGGATCTGGGCGATCGAGTCGGCGAGCTGCACGATCACCGGGATGAGCTGCGGGATGACCGGCAGCAGCTGCCGGACCATGTCCATGAATGCCTTGCCCATCTGCACGCCGACCTGCACCAGCAGATTCACCAGCGCGTTCAGGACCGGCTTCAGCGCGACGCCGAGGGTGGTCGCCATGAGGGTCAACAGCGGCGACAGTTCGTCAATGCTCTTGATCCACTGGTCGAACAGCGGCTTCAGTAGTGGCAGGGCGCCCGCGATCAGGTCGCCGATGACGGTGAGCAGCGGGGACACCGCGGTGACTAGCTTGCCGACGGCGACGGCCGCCAGCTCGAGGATCGGCCCGAGTGCCTCGGCGACCGGCACCAGGGCGGCGCCCAGGGTCTTCAGCAAGTCGTTGATGACCGGGCCGAGGATCCTGCCCAGCGCCTCCACGGTGGGCGCCAGCGCGGCGAGCACCGGCAGGACCGCCTCGATCGCTGCACCCAGGGCTCCCGCAAGCAGCTTCGCCACAGCGTTCAGGGCCTTGAAGATCGAGGTCAGGGCCGCGCGCATCTCGGGGGCCTCGAGGACCCGCCGGATCTCCTTGATCGCGGCGCCGATGGTGCCGAAGAAGTTGCCGCCCGCATCGGACGCCGCCTTGAACACGACCCGGACGATGCCGCCGATGTCGCCGAGCACCTTCCCGAACTCGATCGCCACGTCGAGGGCGGTGTCGATCGCCTTCGTCAGGTTGCCGTTCTTGAACGCCTTGTCGAGCTTGATCATGGCCCGGTCCATGGCGCCGGCCAGGCCCTTTGTCATGCGGTCGAAGGCAGGTTGCGCGGCGACGGACAGCTGGGCGAACCCGGTGACCATCTGGCCCGGCACACGGGACAGGTTGCCGAGGCTGGTCTTGATGCCGTCGAACAGCTTGGCCAGGGTTCCGGCCTTCTCCAGGTTGGAGACCGCATCCAGGGCGTTCTTCGCCATGGTGTTCAGCTCGCCCGCGGCACCGACGAGCCCCTTGCGGACGGCCGGCAGGATCTGCCCGCCGACCTGCTGCATGCGAGTACCGAGGCCCGAGAACAGCCGGTCCTGCACGTCGAGGCGCATCGCCCGCCAGGCCGGCGCCATGCCCTGCAACGCCCCCACGAACGCGCGTGCGTTCGGCGACAGCCGGGCCATCGCCGTGTCCAGCGCGGACGACTGCACGGCGGCCTGCTGCTGCGCCTGCGCCATGCTCCGGGCGGCGTCCGCCACCGCCTCCTGCGCGTCGCGAACCTGCCGCTGCCCCTCCACCTGCGCCTGCGCTACGCCGCGCTGCGCCTCCGACAGGGCGCGCTGCCGGTCCGCGACCTGCTGGTCGGCCTGCGCAACCTGGCGCTTCGCGTCGAGGACCGTCTTGGAGCCGTCGACGCCCGCCTTGTTCGCCGCCGCCGTGTCCTTGGCGAGGCGGGACACTTCGGTGCGCTGCTCGGACAGGGACTGCACGGCGCGGTCTCGGGCGAGTTCGGCCTGCTGGATCTGCAGCTGGGTGGCGGCGGGGTCGTTGCGGGTGCGGGCGAGGTCTTCCTCGGCCTGCTGGACGGCGAGCGTCGCCTCCCGCTCCCCCAGCCGGCCGTCGATGAGCCGGTTGTTCATGTCCTGCAGCTCGCGCACGGCTTCGCGGCGAGCCGCGGTCAGGTCCAACTGGGCCTGCCGGGAGTCGCGTTGCGCGGAGGCGAGGTCGCGTTCTGCTGTGCCGACGGCTCGCTGTGCGGCGCGAACGCGTTCGGCGGCCTGCGTCTGAGCGTCCTGCAGCGACCTCTGGGCGCGGGCGAGGGACCTCTGCGCGGATTCGACCTGCTTCGTCGCCGACGCGGCCTTCGACATCTCGCCCGACGCCGGGGTGAACGCCGCTTTGATGGCGTCGCCGATGCCGGTGGTGCCGACCTTGATGGCGGCGAACCCGCCGATCAGTGTGGCCAGTGCTGGTGCGGCGGTGGCGGCGAGCGGCCCGAGCTGGATGATCGCGGCGCCGAGCGAGGAGATGGACGGTGTGGCGAGGAGAGCTGCCGCGGCGATCATGCCGATACGGCCGCCGAGCATGCCAAGTCCCGCGCTGCCGCCTCCCCCGCTGCCGAGGTTGCCGAGGGCTCCGGTGAGCGCGGCCAGGCCCGTGGTTCTGACACGGACGTTCGCGGTGCGATCCCTCGCGACATGGTTGAGCGCGGTGTTGGCTGCGGTCGTGTCGGCGCGTGCCTGGACCGTCATCTGGCGGCGGCGCGTCAGGTTGGCGATGTCGTCGGCGGCGACGCGGGTATCGACGTCGATGCCGATGCGGACACGCTGCCGCCGGACGAGGTTGCGGATCTCCTGCGCGCCGACCCGCGTGTCCACGTTGGCGCGGATCTGCACGACGCGGTCCTTGCACAGCCGGTCGAGCTGGCGTTCCGCGGCGGCATAGGCTGCCTGCTGGATCTTCGGCAGGACGTCGACGGTGCGCTGCCCGAGGATGCCGTTCAGCCTGGTCTTGGCGGTGGACTCGTCGACGTCGACCGTGACCTTGACGGTGCGGTCACGGGTCAGCCGGTCGAGCGCCTGCCCGGCCTTCGCGGTGTCGGCGTCCGCGGTGACCTTCACCCTGCGGTCAGCCGTGAGTCGGTCGAGTTTCTGCTTGGCGCCGGTGTCGTCGACGTCGACTGTCAGCTTGACCTTGCGGTTCGCTGCCAGCTTGTCGAGCTGGGCCTTCGCCGGACCGGTGTCGAGTTCCAGGCCCAGCTTGACCTTGCGGGTCGTGGTGAGCTTGTCGAGGCGTTCCTTGATGCCGGTGACGTCGAGGTCGGCCTTGACCTTGACCGTGGGCCGCAGCGTGTCGAGGCGGCGCTGGATCGTGTCGCCGATGACGTCCGCGGCCTTGAGGGCACCAGGGCGGACGGCCTTGGGGAGTTCGGCGGCAAGTTCGGTGCCGAAACGGCTGGTGTCGGGGATCAGTGATACCCGCGTGCGCCCAACCGTCGTCGCCTCGGCCATGCCGCCTCCCTCCTACCTATACGCCTTGTGCTTCGAGCTCTCGGATCCGCTGCTTCCACTCGGCGATCTCGTCCGGATCGGCTTCGGGTTGGGCGGGGCTGTACTGGTTGAGCAGGTGCTCGCTGATCGCGACGGCGGCCTCGTCCTCAGTCGCGTCCGACGCGAGCGTCGGCGGGCTGACTGCCTTCATGTCCGGCGGCCGGCCCTTGAGGTGCGCGACCCAGAGGATGCGCACCAGGACCAGGAGCGCGTTGTAGGTGGCGGCTTGCAGGAAGGTGGCGTTGTTCCACCGCTGTTCCTCCTGCTCGCCGCCCGCTGTCGCTGCCTTGGTCGCGGAGTCCTCGGGGAGGGCCTGGACCAGGTCGCGGAGTTCGGACCAGTTCATCGAGCCTTCACCCCAGGACATGGCCCAGAACTCGTCTAGGCGGCGGCCGGGGTAGTAGCGCTGGAGGTCGGCGCGGACGGCTCCTGCATGCTCGTCGAGGAGCTGGAGGAGCCAGAGCCTTCCCCCTCGTCGGTGCCCGCCTCGTCGGCGAGCTGCTCGACGAGCTCCTTGAGTTCGCCGACGGTGATCTGGGCGATGGAGACGAGTTCGTCGAAGGCATCCGGGGGTGAGGCGACGCGCTTGAGGATGTCGAACTGGTCGGTGTCGCCCGCGTCCTGCGCACTGCGGAGGACTTCGATGGGCCAGTAGTCCTGGGTGAGGAACGAGCAGGTCTTCTCGACGACGGTACCGGGGGCCTCCCCGGGGGCTTCGTAGACGACGTCGACGTGCTTGATGCCTGCTGCCTGGGTCTGCTGGGCGCGCAGCTGCTGGAGGCGGATGACCTTGCGGTTCGGCTTGGACATGATCGGTTCCTTCGTGGGCGAGGGCGGGGCGGGGGCAGTGCAGGTGGCCCGTCGTGCCGCCCCCGCCCAGGAGATGAGCGCGACGGACCACCAGTCAGGGGTTACGGGGTGGGGAGGGCGACGTCGGTGACGAAGTGCTGCACCGACTGGGCGCCGCCGGGAGCGGCGAGCGCCGTGAAGGTCAGGCCGAAGTTGGAAGAGTCCTCGGGGTTGTGCTTGATGGACTCGCGGTCGGTGACACCAGCGCGGGCGATCATGATGCGGTGCCGCTTCCCCGACATGATCACGTCGAGACCGAGGGCGATCTCCACCGTGTCCGACAGCGAACCCGAACCGAACGACAGGAACTGCTTCTTCGGAGTGCCCGTCGTCACCGCCGCAGTCGACGCCATGTTCGCGTAGGCGACCTGGTAGTACAGCGACAGCAGCGGCGCCGTGGTCTGCCGGAACGCCAGCTTGAACGTCTGCGTGCGCTTGCGCGCCAGGTCGACGACCGGGGCGTCCTCGCCCCACGCGTCGAGCTGCGTGCGCTCCTCCTCCATAGCCTCCTCGAGACCGTCAGGAGTCACAAAGCCCATGTCGGTGAAATCCGTTCCCCAGACCTCTTCCGGGCCGGTCGGGAACGTGCTGCCCACCTCGGCCATGTACGCCTTGCCGGCGGTACCGACGATGATCGTGGATGCGTCGCCCACGGGAACCTCCTAGATCGCTTGGGGTGGGCTGACGCTCATCCCCAGGGTCATGCCGACGCGGGCGACTCCCGTGTTCGGCTCTTCGGGTCGGTCCTGTGGGCCCGTCTCTTGGCTGATCCGGGTGACGATGCCGTCGGCGGTTTCGCGGCCCGGTAGCAGCTCCCATTCGGCGCAGACGCGCCGGGCAAGCTGCAGTGCGGTGTGATCCGAGTCCGCGTAACAGTCGACGGTGAAGCGGGGGTTGTCCCGGTTGGCGGGGTCGTTCCAGCCGCGCATGTCGGCGATGCCGCCAACGCGGAGCACGCGCACGACCGGGAGGGCTGCGTTCAGGGCGGTGCCTGCGGGCAGCTTCCCGGTGACGAGGACTCCGTCCAGGGCGGCGGCGAGCAGCTGGATGGCGATCTGCTTGCCGTCGGGGAGGACAACCGATGTGGTCATGGCTAGGCCGTCGCCCCGGCGGTGGCCTTGGCCACGTAGTCCTGCAGTTCGGCCTTGGACGCCTTGTCGGCCTTCGTCTTCTCCATGCCGAGGGAGATGGCGTAGGCCCGCCAGTCGGCGACCGGCGCCGAGTCGGCGGGCGCCCCGTTAGGTCCGGGAACGTCGGCCGGGTCCGTGTCCTCGACGGGGACGGCGAAGCCCTTCCACCGGTACACATCGTCGACGGGCACCTCGACGATGTCGCCGGGCTGCTTCCCGTCACGCCAGAACGTGAGCTTCATCTTCACGACGTCGCCGTCAGCCATCAGTTGCTCCTTGATCAGTGATCGCCGCTGGCGGCGTCGAGTGCGGTTGAGAGGGTGTAGCGGGGCGGGTGGATGGAGCGGCCGTGCCGGTCGGTCTGGCTGGTGCCGTGCTCCACGTAGATCGCGTAATGCGTGTTGGCCTCGACGTGCACGGCGCCTTCCGGGTCGTCCTCGGTGATGCGGGAGATCCGTGACCGGTACAGGCCCGTGTCCACGGGCGCGATGGCCTTGGCGACGTCGACGACCTTGTCCATGCGGGCCCGCAGGTCCGCCTGCACCGCCTCGTCGTGAGGCAGATCGAAGTCGATCGCCTCGTCGTCGATCTCCACCTCGATGTCCACGCGAGCAGGCATCAGCCGGCCACCTCCTTGAGGTCGACGACCTGGCCCGACAGCGGGCCCGCTTCCTCGGGGTCGGAGGGCACGCCGTCGACCTGCCAGATACGGCCCTGCCACTTGACGCGCATCCACTCCGTGACCCGCATCGCTCGGCGCGGCATGAACAGGCGGGCCGTGGTGACGGTCTGGTCGCCCGCGTTCTCCGACTCGGTGGAACCCGTGTAGTCGCAGGTGGCCCGCCGCACTTCCGTCTCCACGGCGTTGTCCCAGTCGCGGACCTGCTCGTTGTACGGGCCTGCGACGAGGGGTGCGTCGAGGACGATGACGGACTGGCGTCCGATGTGGCCAGGCATCAGCCCTCCACCCACACGAACGCCTTGAACAGGCCACTGACCTTGAGGACGTCGGCGGCCGAGGAGGCAAGGCGCTGAGTCGCGCCCGCGCCCGCACCGACCGTGCGACGGGTGAAGGAACGCTGGCCGGTCGACATGGACTGCATGTCGTCCTGCGCGCCGGTCTCGTCGTCGCGGTCGATCAGCCACTGCACCTGCTGCACGCACGCGTCGCGCAGCGCCGCCTGCACGTCGGGGTCGTCGACGTCGTATGCGAGGCCGTACAGCGCCCTGTCGATCGCCGTGGACGCCCGCGTCAGCAGGCGCACAGCGTTCTCCGGCGCGGGCTCAGGGGCGAGCCACGCCTCCAGGTCGCTGACGGTCGCATACGGCATCGACTACTCCCCCGCGTCCTGGGCGGTCTCGGCGACCTCGACCCACTCCTGAAGGTCTGCCTTCGTCGACGCCTTCGCCTCGTCCTCGGACATGCCGAGCGACACCGCGTAGGCACGCCAGTCGTCGACCTTCGCGTTGGAGGCGGGCCGCTTCGGCTCGTCGCCGTCGCCAGGCGCCGCGGTCTGCGGCTCGGTGACCTGCTCGCCGGTCGGCTCTTCCGCGGGGGACTCATCCGTCACGGGCACGAGGTGGCCCTTGCGGATCTGCTCCTCCATCTGCGGCGAGTACGGCTCATCGAGGTGCAGGCGCAGGCCGCCCGCACCCTGGAACTCGCGGCCCGCCATCACAGGCCCGCCTTCGGCAGCTTGAGGACCGTGATGGTGCCGGTGAAGCCGGACTCGAAGTCGACGTACATCGACGAGCCGCGCTGCTGGAACCGGGCGCTGGTGAAGGGGCCGAGGAACTCGGAGCCCGTGTTCGCGCCGACCGCCTGGACGTAATCGCCCGAACCGGAGAGCCAGGACTGGCGTCCTGCGCCCGCGCGGACGGTGACGTTCTTGGCGCCGGTCGCGGTGTTGTTGACGCGGAGCACGGTGCGCTCCGGGTCGACGCCGTTGATGACGACGCCGTTCGTGACGAGCGTCGCGTCGATCGTGGTCCCCGCGGGGGACGTGAGGTGCCCGTTCGCGACGAGCGGGCTGTACGGAACAGCGGTGCGAGGCATGAGGAAGCTCCCAGAGTCAGTTAGGGCGACGAGGATCACGCGGGGTCGATGAAGGCGACCGCGATACCGGTCGGGCGCAGGAGCTTCGCGCCGTACACGTGCAGGCCACGGATCGCGTCGGCGATCGTGTTCTGGAGGCGCAGCGCCTCGGTCTCGAGGATCTGCTCGGCGTAGGTGAGCGCACCGGGGTAGCCGGCCTGGATGACCTGCGTGTCACCGGACGGGACCGGGGTGTTGTTCGACTTGAGGATGTCGAAGCCGGCCGCGCGGCCGACCATGCCGTTGCGCAGTCCGGTCTCGGTGCCGGAGGCGTCGACGCGGACGAACCGGTCGTCCTTGAGGAGCGAGCCCTCGAACTCGGGAGAGACGACGACGTAGCGGCCCTCGGTGGGCACGTTGGAACGGTCCAGCTTGGTGCGCAGCGGGACGAGCACCTTGTCGTAGGCGTCGGTCGCCGTCGTGTAGGTGTTGATCGGTGAGCCGGTGGAGCCGAGGACGTTCGAGGAGGCGGCGCCGGTGTAGAGGCTGGCGACGAACGCATCGGCCTTGTCGCGCAACCCGTAGGCGGCGTTCTGGGCCATCTTCGTCATCGGGTTGAGGAGGGCCTGTGCCTTGTCGACGTCGTCGAGGCGGAACGCGAAGGCCTTGGCCTGGTCGATGACGAGGTCCGTGCCCGCCGTCTCGACCTCTTCGTAGTTGAGGTTCGAGTTCTTGTCGTAGTCGAAGATCGTCGGGTCGCCGATTGTCGTGATGTGAACCGACTGGCCCTGGCTGGAGATCTCGCCCTCGTAGTCGCGGTTGACCAGCTGCGGCTGCGCGTAGACGAGGGCGTTCTCCAGGGCATCCAGGAGCTGGGCGGACCAGATCTCCGGCTTGAAGTTGTTGATCGACAACGGAGGCTCCTATGGGCCATCAGCCGCTGCCGAGGTAGGCGTTAAGCCTGCCCTCCTGAACGGCCTGGGTGATCTGCTTGGGTGTCATCCGCGCCACGTCCGCCGCACCCAGCTGCCGCTTGCCTCCCGACGTCCCGCCCATGTCCGCGCCTCCCGCGGGGGTCTCCGGCTTCGGCTCAGCCTTCTTGACGCCGAGCTTGCTGTTGCCTTCGACCGCCGTCTTCACGGCCTTGCCGACTGCCTCGTCGAAGTCGCCCGCAGTCGGGTCGAGCTTCGAGATGGCGTTGGCGAAGGAACGTGAGTCGAGCAGCGCGTCGGGGTCGCCGCCGTGCTTCCCGGCCGTCTTGTAGACGGCGAGTTCGACCTGCATCTGTCGGGTCTCATCGCGGGACGCCTTGGTCTCGCCGCGGGACTCCTCCAGCTGCTTCGCCAACTCCTCCGGGGTGGGCGGCTTGTCCTCGTCGAGCTTGACGCCGGCGGCCTCCGCGAACAACTTGCGCATCGCGGCCTGGTCGTCGGCGGCCTTCTTCTCTGCGGCCTGACGCTTCTGCTTCTCGGCATCGACGTCGCCGCGGAGGTTCTCGACGAGCTTCTCGAACTTCGCCGGGTCGAACTCGCCCTCGAACTTCGGGGACTTCCCCTTGGGTTCGGCGGCGGGTTTCGGCTCTGCGGGTTCGGCGGGCTTGGCGGGTGCTTCGGGTGCGGCCGGCTCTGGCGGAGTCGGTGCGGGTGCCGTCGTCTCGGGCGGGGTGGCCGGCTGGTTGCCGGTGTCCGGGTTCGAGTTGTCGGCGGGTGTTGCGGGGGCGGGGGTCGTCATCGGGAGCCTCCTTGGGCGGCCTGCGCGATGGTGGCGGTGCCTTGACCGCCTCGCGTTGGCGTCGATGTTAACCCTGAACCCGCCTCAATACTGCACAATCAAAGGCAACAAGGCAAGCTTGCCTTTGATTCGAATACCGGAGAGGGGGTGGCGTGTGGACAGCAGCCGCATCGCCGACACCGCACAGCAGCAGCCGGACCGCATCCGCACCCTCGAACAGCGGGCCATCGCCGACGCCACCCGCCCCCTCGCCCAAGCCATCGCCGACGCGCAGGCAGCCGCCGTCACCCGCTGGGTCCGCGAAACCATCGGCCGCCTGGTCCCCGCCCGGCTGAAGGAGTTCGTCGACTGGGTACGCCAACTCCTGCGCCAGGCATTCACGGACAAGGGCAAGCAGGCGCAAGCCGCCGCAGAGCGCGCCGCGTTCAACGCAGCCCAGCAAGGCGCCCAACACGCCTCACGGCTCGCAACCGCGATGCGAGGCACGCCCACCCCGCCCGTGGACCCCGCACTCGGCAGCGAGGCGCAGGGCGCCGCACAGTCCATCCCCGCCGCCGTCGAACAGGCGCAGGGCCACGCGCTCGCCCTGCTCACCGCCGCGACCCTCACCGCCACGGGACTCGCCGGCCTCAACTCCGTGTTCAAGCGGGCCCGGCGCGCCGTCGGCAGGATCTCCACCGCCATGGCCGTCGCCATCACCAGCGCCGCCGCGAACGGCACCCGCCTCGTCGCCCGCGCCCTCGGCGACGACACCCGCCTGCTGTGGGTCGCCGAGATCGGCGCGTGCCCCGCGTGCCAGGCCTACGCCGGACTCACCGTCAAGCCCGGCCAGTTGTTCCCCGGCGGCCTGTCCCTCGACCCGCGGCGCACCGTGTTCGTCACGCCGATCCCCGGCCCGCCGCGCCACCCGCACTGCCGGTGCGCCGCGATCCCGTGGTCCAAGTCGTGGCCGCTCGAGGGCACCCCACTCCCCGCACTGCTGCGCCAGCGCGCACACAACCCCCGGAGGGCCTGATGCCCAGAGAGATCATGGCCGAGGACAAGTGGCCGCTCCTGCGCCAACTCCACGCCGAAGGGCTCGGCAGGAACGAGATCAGCCGCCGGATGGGCATCCAGGGCAGCTGCATCTCCCGTACCGCTGCATACCTGGAGTTGAGCTTCGACCGATCCAAGGTCGAGGCAGCCACGCGCGCCCGCATGGCAGACCTAGCCGAGCGCCGCATCGATCTCGCCGAGCAGTTCCACGACGTCGCCGAAGACTCCCTCGACCGGATCTACCAGGAGACGACGGTCTACGCGTTCGGCGGCAAGGACAACGTCTACGAGGAGCACACCTTCTCCGAGGCGCCCGCGGCCGAACGCCGCGCCCTCGTGACGGCGGCCGGCGCGGCGTCCGACCGGTCACTAAAGCTCGCACCCGTCGCAGCCAGCGGGGGCACGGACGACGCCAAGTCGATGCTCGGGAAGCTTGCCGAAGGCATTGCCGCCATCGTCAACGAGGACGAGGGCCAGACTCAAATGCCTGAGGACGAGTGACGCATGCTGAGTGCGGCCGAGCTCGGGATGTCCCGGAAGCAGTTGGATTTCGTCGCGAACAGTACGGCGCGCATCAACATCGCTTCCGGGTCGATCCGTGCCGGGAAGACGATCTCGACGCTGCTGCGGTGGCTCATGTACGTGGCCACCGCTCCCCTGGGCGGCGAGCTGGCCGTGGTCGCCAAGACGACGAACACGGCCGCGTCCAACGTGTTCATCCCGCTCCAAGACCCGAGCCTGTTCGGGCCGCTCGCCCATCACGTGCACTACACCCGCGGCGCGCCGACGGCCACGATCCTCGGCCGGCCAGTCCGGGTCATAGGCGCCAACGACAGCCGGGCGGAGGAGCGCCTGAGGGGCATGACCTGCGCAGGCGTGCTCGTGGACGAGGCGACGCTCGTGCCGCAGGAGTTCTGGACGCAGCTCCTTGGCCGTATGAGCGTGCCCGGCGCGAAGCTGTTCGCGTCGACGAACCCCGGATCGCCGGCCCACTGGCTGAAGCGGGACTTCATCGACCGTCGCGACGAACTCGGCATCCGTTACTGGCACTTCACGCTCGACGACAACCCGTCCCTGGCCGTCGACTACGTTGCCGCGATCCGCGCCGAATTCGTGGGCCTCTGGTTCCGGCGCTTCGTGCTGGGCGAGTGGATCGCCGCCGAGGGCTCCATCTTCGACATGTGGGACGAGGAGCGGCACGTCGTCGACACGCTTCCCGACATCGCACGCTGGGTTGGCGTCGGCGTTGACTACGGACAGACGAACCCCTTCCACGCGACCCTCCTCGGGCTGGGGCGCGACAGGCGCCTGTACGTCGCCTCGGAGTGGCGCTACGACGGCCGTCAGCAGCGCCGCCAGCTCACCGACCTTGAGTACAGCGAGCGGATGCGCGCCTGGCTCTCCGACGTCCCCGGCGTCGGCGCGGTGCGCCCATCGTTCGTGACGGTCGACCCGTCGGCGGCCTCGTTCATCGCGCAGCTCAGGCGGGACAAGCTCACGCCCACACCGGCCAACAACTCGGTGCTGGACGGAGTACGCACCATGTCGAGCCTGCTGTCCGCGGGCAAGCTGCGCGTCCACTCCTCATGCAAGGCGTTGATCGCCGAAATGCCGGGCTACGCCTGGGACGACAAGGCCGCGGAGAAGGGCGAGGACAAGCCCATCAAGATTGCCGACCACGGGATCGACTCCGCCCGCTATGCCACGTACACGACTCGCCCCTTGTGGCAGCGCCAGCTCGCCATGGCCGCTTAGGAAGGACCCCCTCTCATGCCGCTGCCCACGACGAACGCCCCGTGGCCGCCGCCCCAGTTGGCGATCCCGCACGCCGACATGGACATGTGGCGTGCCTGGTACTCGGGCAACACCGATCATCTGGCCGCCGTGTATGGCGGTGTGGCGAACTACCGCAACAACGCGATCGCCCGCCGCTTCTTCGAGGTCGATGAGCGGCGCGCGGCCGGGGATGAGCTGCGCACGTTCTGGGGGCAGCAGCCGGCCCCGGGCCAGCAGACGGCGAAGCTGCATGTGCCGATCGCCGCGGACATCGCCGAGCTGTCGGCGAACCTGCTGTGGGCGGACGTCCCGCAGGTGACCGTGGATGTCGATTCGACGGACCGTGTGGAGACGACACAGGCGCAGCTGGGGCGCTACCTCGACGACCGCGGGCACGCCAAGATGCGGGAGGCCGCCGAACTCACCGCAGGCCTGTCGAACGCGTACTTGCGGGTCGTATGGGACACCAAGCTGCGTCCACGCCCGTGGACGGACGTCATCGCCCCGGAGGCTGTGGTGCCGACGTGGCGGTGGGGTGCGCTGGCGGAGGCGATCGTGTGGCGGGAGCTGACCCCGCTCAAGGACGAGTCGAAGGTGTGGCGGCTGCTGGAGCATCACACGCCGGGCGTCATCGAGTACGGCCTGTATGAGGGCGGTGTCGACAACATTGGGATGCGCTGCGACACGCTCGCCGCGCACCCCGACACCGAGTATCTGACGTCCCGCACAGACGATCATGGCCGCCAGTCGACTGGCATCGACCGCCTGTTGATTACGCACCTGCCGAATGTGCTGCCGAACCGGGTGTGGGACGGCCTCCCCGACACGTCCCCGCTCGGGCGCTCAGACCTGGCCGGGGTGGAGCCGTTCATGGACTCCCTCGACGAAACCTGGACGAGCTGGCTCCGAGATCTGCGACTGGGCAAGGCCAGGATCCTGCTGCCGCAGTCGATGCTCGACACCGACGGTCCCGGCAGCGGAGGGACGTTCAACCTGGAGCAGGAGGTGCGCGTCGGGCTGAACATGCTCGACGAGGGCGGCAAGGACTCCATCACCGAGGTCCAGTTCCAGATCCGCGTGGACGAGCACGAGCGGACGACGAAGGCGCTCCGCAAGCAGATCCTGTCGTCGGCCGGCTACTCGGCTCAGAGCTTCGGCGAGGAGGGCAACGTCGCGGTCACGGCGACGGAGGTCGCGGCCCGCAAGGAAGAGTCCCTCGCCACCCGCGGCACAAAGATCCTGTACCAGCGGCCTGCATTGTTGGATCACCTGACGACGATGATGATGGTCGACGTCACGCACTGCGGGGCGAAGGACGTCGACCCTGCCGCCGAACTCACCGCGTCGTGGCCGCAGGCCGTACAGCCCGACCCCGAAGCGACGGCGCGCACCTTGCAGCTGCTCGACTCTGCAGGTGCCATCAGCGATTTCATGAAGGTCAAGATGCGCTCCCCCGAGCTCGACGACGAGGAAGTCGAGGCGGAGGTGCGGCGCATCCGCGACGACCAGCGCAACGACCTGGTCCCGGCTGGCGACCCGTTCAACACGGGCGGCGGGCAGGACCCGAACACCGACCAGGAGAGCGGCGACGGCGGCCCGGAGGCGGGAGCAGACGAGGGCCTCGACGAGACGGACGAGGAAGAGGGCGGGGGCTCACGCGGTCTGGCAGCTGCTTAGCGGCGGCGGGCGCCCTTACGCGCGGGGAGGGTTCGGTAGTCGGTCTTCTTGCCGTAGGTCCGCTTGCGTGCTCGTGCCCAGCGGTGGGCGAAGCGCTGCTTGGTGGCGAACATCCACCTCCATTGAGCCTGACTGCGCACCTTGCCGGTGTGCCTTCGTCCCGGCATCGGATCACCTCCTGGAGATCGGTTAACTCCAGTGTTCCCACTTCCGGCGTGCTGAGCGAAGCGCCGGTCAGCACTTCTCCTTGAGGAGGTACCGGGACATGGCGATCTGGTCGTTCTCGTCGTCGCCGGTACTGTCGGCCATCTCGGCGCCCACGATCTCGGGCCCGTCGGCGCGGAGGCGGTCGCAGACGATGTCCTGTTGCTCGGGGTCGGTCTGCTTCCACGCTTCGTCCCAGGCGACTTCGTCGGCGGCGGTGTCGACGATCTCGTCCTTGCGGCCGGTGAGGACGTCGGCGACAACGTCTTGGTATTGCTTCTTGGTGAGTGCGGCGCACTGGGGTTCATCGGAGGCGTCGTGGGCGTTCTCGTCGTCGTAGTCCCGCTCGAGGAGCGCCTGGCAGTCGTAGGCGTCGTAGGTGGGTGACGCGGTGACGACGGTGGTGGGCTGGGGTGCGGCACCCTCGGCCGGCTTGCCGCTGCTGCATCCGGTGATGGCGAGCAGGGCGATGGCTGCTGCGGGCAGGATGGTTCGTCTCATGATTCCCCCGGTGGTGTGGTGGTCTTGTGCCCGGAATGCGGGCGTGCGGATAGGTGACGGCTCAACGGGCCGTGAGGTTGCGCTGGTTGGCGTGGTTACCCG
Source organism: Streptomyces sp. EDA2-14 (assembly GCF_054963755.1). Taxonomy (NCBI): domain Bacteria; kingdom Bacillati; phylum Actinomycetota; class Actinomycetes; order Kitasatosporales; family Streptomycetaceae; genus Streptomyces; species Streptomyces sp. EDA2-14. The sequence continues at coordinate 337,317 of NZ_JBUEGE010000004.1, read as the reverse complement.
CGGCAGTTGTGAGCCCCAGTCCCTGTCGGCGGGGCTGGGGCTCGACGCGCGGGCGGTCAGCGGCTATGCGCACGGCGTCCGAGGGTCCACGCCATGGCGACCTGTGCGACCAGGTAGGCGCCAAAGCCGATACCGAGCCTCGTGGCGGTGAGGTGCCCGGCGTCGGGCAGCACGATCGCACTCAGCACTCCCAAAGCCACGGCGGCGGAGATCAGTTGGACGCGGAGTTCACTCACTGCTGCTCCTTGGGCTTGATGATCTCGGCGAGTCCGGCTTCCACGTCGACCACGTCGTCGAGGCGGGCCAGCAGCTGCTCGTGCTGCTCGGTCATACGCGCTGTCACCTCATCGCCGGGGTGTGCGTCGGGCAGCTCGATCCCCTTGTCGTCGACGAGGATCAGCGCGTGGAAGCCGGCGCAGGCGAGGCGGTAGCGGCCTGGCGGGCGTCCGTCGACAAGCTCCCACAGGGTTTCGGGGCGCATCCGATGGGTGCGTCGGGCGATGTCGCACTGGGCGCCGTCGGGACAGTTTGCGGGGTGCGTCCAGTCGAGGCTGCGCTCGCCGTCATCGATGAGGGTCAGGTAGTGCGGGTGGTTCACGGTTCAGTCCTCGTCTCGGTCGTAGAGGTTGCCCCAGTAGCGGTCTTCGGCGCGCCCGCTCTCGCGGGGGTCGTCTTCCCACCAGCCATACGGCCGGCCAGGCTCAACCAGCGGCGGCGGGACAGGGGTTGGGGCGGTCATTCGCTGCCCTCAGCGTCGCCGGGGTTGGTGACGGTGAGGCCATCGCGGGTGCGTGACAGGACCCGGTCGTAGGGGCGTTTGGGGTCGTCCCATCCACCGCCTCCGCCGTCGAGTGTCAGCGTCTTCTTGTTGACTCGCTTGACTCGGTAGGTGTCCTGGCTGGTCTCGAAGGTGCGGACGGTGACGATGTCGCCGACACGGAAGTCTTCGGGCTGCCACGATCGCTCGCGTGTACTGGTGATCGCGGTGATCTCATCCTTGGCGTCGGCGCGCACCTTCGCCCACTTCGCGTCCCTCTCGGCTTGCTGGGCGGCTTTGAAGGTTTCGACGGCCCGGTCGGATGCGGCGTCGGCGCGGTTCTTCGCGCGGCGTGCCGAGCGGTATGAGTGGTGGCCGGACAGGAGGGGCTGGCCACCGGCGAACCGGCCGTACATGTTGAACGCCCGCTCGCCTTGCTGCTCGGCGGTCTTGTTCAAGCGGTCGGCTCGCTCTTGGAGCCGGTCGGCCTTTCGGCGCTCGGGGCTGTCTCCGGGGTCGCTCATCGGTACTCCTTCTGCTTCCGTCCGGGCAGGTGCTCCCACCCGTACACGGCGCCCTGGCGGGCGAGTTGTTTGTTGGCGCGGGCGATCTCGGCGAAGCGCAGGTTGCGGCCGTGCTCGCGGGCGTCCGGGTCCTGGCAGGTCTGCGCCTGCGCGGCGAGCAGGACACCCGCCTGCCGGGCAGCCTCCGCCGGGGTCGCGGGCGGGGCCGGGAAGACGTTGGCGAGGGCGGCCGGGCGGGGGATGTTGACGCGCGGGGCGGCAATCACGACGGGCCCTGCGCAGCGTTCTTCCGGTCGGCGATCTTCTGGGCGCCTCGGCGGGTGAAGCTCGGGTGGCGGCTCACGCCGGTGACGGTGTCGTAGACGTAGAAGCTGAACGGCCCGCGCTTTTCCACGACGAAGCGGCGGCGGCTGATTCCGGTGCGGTTCTGCATGACGGCCTCCTATGCGGCCTCCGTGTATGCGGCCTGGTAGAAGGCCGGGCGGGCGAGGTGCTGGGTCTGCTTGTAGCTGGCGAGTCCGACGTACAGGGCGATGTCGAACGGGCTGTACACGTGGACGTGGATCCACTTGCCGGTGGTGCGGTGCTGCACCCAGCAGCGGACGGGCGGGCGTCCGTTGGCGGCGGTGTGCGCCTTCTTGACGTGGCGGCCGTACCAGGACTGGTAGCCGTCCTTGAGGTCGCTGGCGCCGAGTCGGTCGAGGACGTCGCCGGTGCGGACGAGGAGTCCGGTGGCGAGGTCGGCGGCGATGCTGCCGGAGCGGGCCCGGTAGGCGAGCGCCTTCGTGACGGCCTGGGCGGCGGTGCAGGTGCGGCGGCGAAGCTTGGCGTTCAACGGGTCCCCCTGGATACGGATGTGCGGTGGATCGGCGGGCCCGGCCTCCCCCGGCCGGGCGCTGAGGTGGTTCAGTTCTTCCGTGCGAGCAGGTACGGCTTGCGGGCGCGAGGTCCTCGGCGTTCCACCGTGTAGCCAGCGGCTTCGAGGGTCTTGGCGTAGGCGTCGACCATCTCGTGGCGCTCGGCGGCCATCTCGTCGTCGGTCTGGCGGTCGTCGTCCAGGAGGTCGGGCTCGGGGATCAGGTGCGCGACGCGAACCTTGCCGTCGCGGCCCTCGTTGACGACGTATCCCGGGGCGGTGCACTTCCCGTAGCGGTCGCTGACGGAGACCTTGTGCTTGGCGAAGAGGACGCGTGCCGCCTGGTCGACGGTCTGGGAGTAGGTGAAGCGGGCCATCTGGAGCCTCCTTGGCGGTGCCCCTTGCTCGGGGTGTAGCTACACCGTAGGCTCGGGTGTAGCTACACCGCAAGTCGTTCGCCGAAGATTCTGTAGCTACACCGGTAGCTACAGCAGGGAAGAGGGAAGATGGCACAGGTAGCTACACCCGGATACCGTCAGGGCATGTCGCCGAACAAGCCGAAGACCCCCACACGACCGATCCGCGTGGACCTCACGGACTGGGCTGCATTCGGCTACGCCGCCAAGCCCATGGGAACCGACCGCAGCGCAGCCCTGCGCGCCTTCATGGACTGGTACCTGCACAAGCCCGGAGCCAAAGCCCCGACGCGCCCGAGCAAGGATGTAGCCGCAGAGGCACGCCAGAAGGCAGAGGCCGAGCAGGAGGGCGGCGAGTGACAGCAGATGTCGAGCGCACTGCGCTCTACCGCTTCTTCGACTCCACCGAGCGTCTGCTCTACGTCGGCATCACCAAGAGCTTCGGCCAGCGCTGGCTCAACCACTCACGAAAGAAGCAGTGGTGGCCCGAGGTTCAAAGTCACACTGCCGAGTGGTTCGACAGCCGTCCCGAAGCAGAGGCCGCCGAGAAGCAGGCTGTTGTGTCGGAGAGCCCGAAATACAACGTGGTCCACAAACCCCGCCCGCGCCGACTACCCGTGCCGCGGGTGATTCCGCCGCCCCAGGCTCAGGCCGACGAAGGCGCCGACTATTGGACTGTTGCGGACATCGCCGCGCACTGGCGAGTCACGACGCAAACCGTCCGCTCCTACCGGTCCCGGAAACGCGGCGAACTCCCCGAGCCCGACCACGTCTACGGGCGCACCCCGCTCTGGCGGCCGGCGACCATCATCGGGTTCGAGCGACCCGGCCAAGGCGCGCGGACAGACCTGCACCCCGACGCCTAATCCCCCGGTTCCCGCCCCACTCCCCCACGCGCCGCGCCACACTCCAGTCATGGTGTTGCGGTTCACGGTGCAGGGCGATGACGAGGCGGAGACCGCGGAGGGCCTGGCCCTGCTCGTCGCCGCCGGCCTCCAGCTGTCGATGCCGCCACGCGAGTTGACGCTCGGCCGGTGGATGGCCCGCGCCGTACCCCGCATGACGAAGGCCCCGGACGGCGATGGCGACCGGGGCCCTGTCGTGAGCGGGTAGGTCAGGCGCCCTGTACGTCGACGGTGACGTCGATGCCGAGTTCGCGGAGTGCGGTCTCCAGTACGGGCAGGCAGCCACTGCCCGGCAGCCTGAAGTGGTCTGCCGCGCCCGGCGCGTTGAACGCCAGCGAGAGCACGCCGTTCTCGACGCTCGGGGTGGCGCGGGTGAGCATCATCGCGGTGAAGCGCCGCTTCATGGCGACGGCCTGCATCACGGCCGGCCACCAGCCGGGGACACCGTCGACGCTCCGCAGTGACTCTGGCGGGCGGCTGACCCAGGTCGTCGCGGTCATCGCCGCACCTCCTGCGGCTTGGCGCGGACCGCGGTGGCGATGGCGCCGCCTCCGACGGCCAGGACACCGACCGTGCCGGCGACGACCGTGGCGGGCGCGCCGGTCGCCTCGACGACGCCAGCCGCGGCGGCGGAAGCCGCGACGACAGTGGCAGCCATCGCGGGCAGGCGCCTGAGGGTGGGGAGTTGAGTCATGAGATTCCTCTCAGCAGGGTTGGATGTTGCTGGGCTTCTGGGACTGGATCATGCGGAGGCTTGTTCGCCTTCTTCTGGTTCGTCGGGGTCGTCGCCGCGGAGCTTGTTCACTCGGGCCGAGACCCATGCAGGGGACCATCCGGTCTCGCGGGCGATCTTTCGGATCTGCACCTGGTCCTTGTTCACGGCTTCGCGAACGATGTTCATCGCGATGGACTCGGGCACCTTCGGGGTGTTCGCGGCGTCCGGCGTCAGGGTGTTCACGGCGCGCAGTGGGCGCTGTTCGCGAACAGGCGATGCCGAGGTCGGCGGGTGTTCACGGGCCGCCCGCTGTTGTTGTTCACGCCGGGCCTGTACTTCGGCGCGGCGAACAGCTTCCGCCTCTTCTTGGCGCGCTCGTTCACGCTCCCTTTCCTCCCGGTCGGCCTGCTCCCGACGCTCGGCGGCAGCGATCTCGGCGAGCCTGATCTGGGTGGCTCGCTCCTGCTCAGCGGCTAGTTCGGCTGCCTGACGGTCAAGGCGTTCACGCTCGGTCTTCTCGGCGTGCTCGCGTTCCTCTCGGGCGAGGCGGGCCTCGTGCTCACGCTGTTCTCGGGCGTCCTGCTGTGCCTGTTCACGTTGTTCACGGGCCGCCTGCTGGGCGTGCTCGCGCTGTTCACGCTCGCGCTGTTCACGACGGGCTGCAGCCTGTTCACGCTCGGCACGCTGCTCGCGTTCACGGTCCGTCTGCCGCTGTTCGCGTCGGGTCTGTTCGGCGGACTGTTCACGGCGGATCTCGGCGACCGCGGCGGCGATCGTCCGCCGGTATCGAGGGATGGCCTCGCTCGTCGCGATCAGGAGCAGCGGGCAGACCGCGTGCACGCCCACGCCGACGAGGCTGCCGTCGAGTGCGCTGTCGCCGATGTTGAGCCCGAGGGTGAACAGTCCGGTCATCCAGCGCAGGATGGTGGGCCAGGCGCCGCCCTTGACGTTGAAGCCGCTGATCGTGGCGTCCATGCGGACGACGATGATGACGGCCGCGTCGACCACGAGCGGGAGGAGCGGCGCCGTCTGGTCCCACCCGTCCGGGGTGACCCGCTGGACGAGCGGAGTCACGGTGAGCATGGAGAAGACGATGGCGCCGAATGCGATCACCCAGACCAGGCGGAGCGACTTCTCGGCCTGGTCGATTTTGGCTTGCAGGGCGTCCTGGGTCTGCACGGGGAGTTCCTCTCGTGCTGTACAGCGGGTGGTCGGGGGCTAGTTGTGGATCTCGACGTCGCCCCACCACTTCTGGCGGATGACGGTGTTGTAGGTGTTGCCGCCGCTGACTCTGCGCGCCGCGGAGGGGGCCTTGAGCGCGACGATGATGACGGCGAGCCAGAAGAGGCTGCCGCTGGTGATGCCAGCGATGCCGGAGAAGATCTGGCCGACGCCGTAGCCGACACCTGCGGCGAGGGCGCCGCCGCCGGCTCCGGCTCCGATCAGGCGCTGGGCGATCGGGTCGAGGAGCGGCTGCGGGGTGAGGTCACGGGCGGGCATGACCTCCATGGGCTGCACGTACTGCTTCGGCACGGCGACCATGACGCTGGGGTTTTCGGCGGACGGGACCCAGACGGCGGGCTGACGTTCGCCGTAGAGCTCGATCTGACGGTCGGTGGGGCGGAGGGTGGGCTGCCCCGCCGCCTGGGCGGGCGGGTAAAGCTCGGGCGGCGTGTTCACGGCAACTACTCCTTGCGAGGTTCGTTACGTTGCGTAATTGTCAGAAGAAGTGGCGTCTGACTAGTCAGGGGCGTCAGGGCCGTGGTCAGGGCGAAAGTCAGGTGACTTTCCTATAGGCCCCCTCCCGGCCTGACAGTCAGAAGTCAGACCGGGACGTGACAGTCAGGCAGTCACAGAAGGTGACTGCTATGCGGGCACCAGCGGCGAGCGGACGATGTCGTACTCGCCGTGCCTGTCATGGCGGAGGACGCCCTCGCTGACCAGCCTGGCCAGCTCCCCCTGAAGCCACGGCCGTTTCCGTCCGGCGGCGACGGTGACTGGGGCCAGATCCCCGGGGGAGAAAGTGAGCTGGTTGCCTTCGGCCCACTGGTGCAACTGCTCGGCCAGCATGTGGCGGGCCGCCTCGGTGGACAGCTTCTCCTGCTGCGCGAACTGCATCTCGACGTCCTCGGCGTCCTCGGGCATGGCCCCGTCCACATGGATGTCGGCGTAGGGGGCATCCGGCTCGGGGTCGCCGGGGATCAGGCCCATGACCTGCTCGTAAGCGTCTTCCTCGGCCATGGCGACCAACTCCTCCTGGTCAGCGGTCAGATCGCCGCCCGCGTCGTCCCGGCTTGGCGCGGTGTTCACATCGGCTCCTGCGGGGTCGTAGGCCTGGACCGGGGGCGGGGCGGCGGGCAGCGCGGTGCCGCTGACGTGTCCGGTCGCCCGGTTGGTGCCCTTGTGAGCGCGCTGCGCGTACCAGAGACCGAGGGCTTTCGCGGTCGCCTCATCCAGCGGATCCCGGTACGCCGTCCCGGCGTCGACCAGCGCGGCGAGCAGCTCGCGGTCGGTCAACCCGGACCGCAGTTCGGTCGTCCACCGGCTCTGCGGGATGCCCATGCCGCCGGCGTAGGCGTATCCGGGCCGATTCGCCCCCCAGTTGGGGATGGCTCCGGCGTCGGTAACGCTGTCCGGCATGCAGAAGGAGGCATCGCCCGCGTCGTCGACGCCGAAGCAGGCGAACGCCTGGAGGTTCGCACGGACGTCGGTGGACAGGTTCGTCCAGGTGGCGCGCTGGAGGGAGACGACCAGCCAGATCCCGACCGACCGCGCAGCCCGCGCGATCTTGTCTAGTTCCTCGAAGTCGCCGAGGTCAGCGGCTTCCTCAAGCCACAGGCACACCGCGTTCAGGCTGGACGTTGGCTCCCACTGGTCCAGGCCCTCGTCGGCGAGGACGTCGCCGCGCACCTTGATCGCGGCGGGCAGTGACTTGAGCAGGTGCTTGGCGTCGCGGAGGTCGGTGAGGAAGACATCCAGGCCCTGCTTGATGTGGCCGACGGACTGGCGGCCCTTAGAGCAGTCGACCAGCATCACGGTCATCTTGCGGCGGGTCATCAGCAGCGCGAGCAGCCCGCGGGCGAACTCGGACTTGCCGGCGCCGGTGACGCCCATGACGAGGAGGTGCTGGAGGATGGCCGCATCGAACGGGTTGATGGTGAAGGTCTCGCCGTCGGCGTACAGGCCGAGCGGCAGTTCGTCGTTGGGCAGCAGGCCGAGGCGGATCGGCGGGATGAACTCGACGCCGTCTTCCAGCAGGTCGGCGACGCGCAGGTTCAGGGTGGCGAGGGCCGCGTTTCTGGTGTCCGTGGCGACGGTAGCGCCGGACGGTGGGATGCGCGTGGCCGCGGCGAGCTTGGGCAGGGCGGACTGCACGTCCTCGATGGTCTGTCCGGCAGCCAGTTCGACGGGCACCTTGACCATGCCCTTGCCGTTGCCCTTCGCCGACTTGATCTTCAGCTTCTCCAGGCCGACCGCCTCAGCGATCTTCGCGAAGCCGGTATTGCCCTCCACCTGCTCGGTCTCGTCATGGGCGTTCCGCATGACCTGGCGGATGTTCCACGACGCCGAGAAGATCCCGCCGCCCATCAGCCACAGGTCGAGCAGCGGGTGCCCGAACGGCCCAGCCGCCGTGGCGCAGGTCAGCCAGCCCATCCCGGCCGCAACGGACGCGGTCGCCTGGACGCGCCGGAACTTACGGAAGGCGTTGGTACCGCCAGCGACGTTCCAGGTCACAGCGGTGAGAGCGGCGGCTCCGATGCCGAGCCCGGCCGAGGCGAACCCGGCGGTGGCGACGCTGTCGCCCCACATCGCATTGGTGGCCCATCCGGCGATCGGGGGCAGTGAGTAGGCGCCGACCCACGGGGCGGCATACGGCAGGGCTTTGCCCACCAGGTGGCTGACCATCTGCCCGGCGAGGCCGCCCCTGCCGACGGTCAGAGGGATGATCTCTGCGGTCTGGTTGACCTGCCCGTTCGCCGCGATGGCGCGGTTCGTGGTGCGGGTCATCACACGTCATCCATCGTGAACTCGCGGCGGGCCTTGGTCTGCCCGGACTTCTTCCGCTTGGCTTCCTGCTCGGGCTTGACGAAGTGCCGGTCGAAGGCGTGTGCCATCTTCAGCGCGCCGACGCCGAGCGCCTTGGCGGCCTCGGCACTGACTTTCAGGTGCATGGCGACCAGACGAGCCTTGACCCGGCTGGAGGCGCCGAAGGTGTACCACTTGCCCTTGTAGGTGGACAGGACCCCCTGCACCTCTTCGGCCCGCAGGCTGAGGATGAAGTGCAGCTCGCGGCCGAGGCGATTGACGGCCCGCGCGAGGGCGGTGATGTCCTTCGACCCCCGAAACTCGATCTTCTCGATCGCACGGATCATGCCGTCGCCCTGGTGGTTGTCGCCTGCGCCCCTGCCGTTGCCGCCGCCGTTTCCTCCGTTGCCACCGCCGAGGTTGATGGTGACCGGCGGGGCGAAGGAGTTCCCCAGGCCGCCGACGAACCCGCCCGCAGCGGCGCCGGCCGCCGCAGCCCCCTGGGCGGCTCGGGAGCCGTTACTGCCCGCCGACGGCGAGGGGTCCTGCCGCGGCGGCTGTGTCGGCTGCGGTGGAATCGTCGGACTGGCCGGGGTGAAGTCGTCGTCATCATCGGCCCAGTTGTAGGGCTGGGCGCTCGCGGGGGTCGTCATGGTCACTTCTCCTCATGCAGCATGGTGAATCCGAACCAGGCCGGCTGGCGGACCTGGTCCAAATCGGCGTCGGGGTGGTCACCGATCTGGGCCTCGGCCTGGTCGATGAGCGCGTGTGCCGCCTGGAACCGGGCGGCCATGAAGGCGGCGTACAGGTCGGTCAGCCCCCAGCGGGTCCGGCTGGTGGCGACCCGGACGAACAGACGGCCGGCACGCGCCGTAGCCGCGGCGGCGCGGGCTACTAGCGTGGCCAGGGCGGTGCGTCGGGCGCCGTACACGATGGCTCCCCTTTCAGTGGGCGCTGCGGGCGATGAGCCACGCGCATTCGGTGACGGCGAGAGCGAGCAGCCACAGCAGACCAAGCGGCCCGTTCCACGGGCCGAACGCGACGGCGAACGCCAGCCACCCGGCCGCGACCGTGCCGACACCGGCCAGGCCGATACGCCAGGCCAGGACAGAACCGCGAGCGGGCTTACGACGGTGGACGACGACGAACCAGACAGCAGGCGCGGCGGCGGCCGGAGCGAGCAGGAAGCACGACCACCAGGCGAACAGGTGCAGCGCGAAGGCAACCACCAGGGCGAGACCGGCGACCGCGAACGGGGCGAGCGCCCTGCGGGCCTTCCAGATTGCGGCGCCCAGGTAGTCGAGCGGCTTCCTCTTACGCGGTCGGCTGTCGGGGATGACGAAGACGAATGCCTCCCCCGCGCCCTGCTGGGGGATACGGAAGGTGGTGCCGGTCTTCGAGGCGCCCGCGTCCGTTGTGGGCATCACGCGCCTCCCGTTCCGTGGTGGGCGTGGTCGGTCGCCAGGTCCTCGAGCACGGCGAGCCGCTCGGGCGTGTGGTTGTGCGTGGCCCGGATCTCCACCGAGCAGTCCTCGACGGTGCAGCGGTACACGTGGGTCGTCGCCGCCTTGACGAACTGGCTGGTGAGCGTCATACCGGCCGACAGCATGCACCCGACGACGGCGAGGGTTGTCAGGACGCTGATGTGGTGCTCGTGGAGGGTTGCCACGGTGCTGCCGGTTGCCACGACGGTCATGGTCAAGCCGACGATCTCGATGGGGTGGGGCATCTTCATCGTTCGTTCTCCTCTGGGGTCGGCTGCGGTATGGCCATGCAGGTTTTGGCGTGTGCGGCGGCTGCGTCGAGGGCCCGGTCACGGAATCGGTCCGGGAACTCGTCGACGAGCCGCTGGCAGGGTCCGCAGTAGGCGCGGGACTTCGCCCCGTTAGCGGTGAGTTCGTCGACCACGTCGGTGGATGCGCGCTGGTCGTCGAAGTGGAGCCCGAACGCGGTCACGAAACGGGCCGTGACGTTCTCCGGCCAAGCCGTCGGAACCTTGACGTCGGCCATCACGCCATCACCCCAATGAGGGTCTGAACGGCGCCTGCGAGCACGGCGGCAGCCATTCCAGCGAGCGTCATGTCGACGGCCTGCCGGAAGGCGCCCATCTTCGCGACGGTGATCTGCGACAGAGCCACCACGTGCGTGGCCTCCTCCTCCGCCGCTAGCAGCGCATCCACTTCCGACGGCGACAGGCGCGCCCACAACGGGAACCCGCTGCGGCCATCCCCCAGCCGTGGACGAACCGTCAGCAGAGACACGACGATCGACGCCACCAACAGCAGCCCGGACACGACGACCAGAGCCAGCGGGCCCGGCGACGGATCCGTCGCCGACGCCGCCGTCCACAGGCCGGCCAGCGCCACCCCGTCGAACGCCACCAGCAACGAAGCCTTCGAATCCACGCGGGCAATCAGCGACTGCGCCTCAGCGCGCGCCGTCGACACCCCCGACATCACGCAGCCGCCGGGTAGTCGAAGCCACGGAGTTCGGCGGCCAGCTGCGGGCCGACGGAGCGGAGCATCCGCCGCACGCCGACCTCGTCGCCGGACTGGCGGGCCCGTGCGAACGCGGTGAACAGGTCGCTGATGCTCAGCACCGACGGGTCGGCGACGATCGCCTTGGCGCGCGCCTCCTCCCCCTCGGGGGTGTGCGCGGAATCGGCGTCGAACAGGTTCGGAGACATGACGGTCAAGCCCTCTCGGGTGAGTAGTTGGGGGGCGGTCAGGCGATGGTCTTGGCGAGCTCGCCGAGGATGTCGGCGTGGTCGAACGCGAGCGGCGGCAGGGCCTTCAGGGGCCACCACTGGGCGTTGACCGCGTCGTCGCCCGCCTCGATGGGCGTTCCGGGGATGACGGTCAGGTGGTAGGCGACGGTCACGTACCGGCCGCGCGGGTCCCGGTCGGGCCGGTCGAACACGCCGATCTGGGCCAGCTCTTCCGGCTTCGCGTACACGCCCGCCTCTTCGGCGAGCTCACGGGCCGCGGCGGCGAGGCTCGTCTCGCCGGGGTCGACGTGCCCGCCGGGCAGCGCCCACTGGCCCTCGTGCGGGGCCCAGCGGCGCTCGATCAGCAGGACGTACCCGTCGGTCGTCGTGACGACAACATCGGCGGTGTAGCGGATCGTTTCGGATCGCTCGGACATGACGGTCAAGCCCTCTCGGGAAGTTGGGATGGTGGGATACGGTCAGCGACCGGTGTACGTCTCGGCGCGGCACTTCTCGGCGTGGGTCTGCGCCCACTCACGGGCCGCCTGGACCTGCGGCATGGCGGTCTTCGCGGTGTCGTCGGCGTCGTCGCCGACGAGGAAGTGGCCGTCGTGCCACTGCTCGAAGGTGGGGCTGGTGCAGCCGTGGCCGTGGCACTTGGCGGCCGCGCCGACCTTCAGCTGGATCTCCTCCTCCCATAGGCGGCCTCCGGGCTTGCGCTCCTTGCTCGCCTTGACGAGGGCTTCGACGGTGACCTGGGACTTGCCGACGGTGGTGAAGCTGCCGGCGTCGTCGCGGTCGGTGCTGCCGTAGAAGCTGCGGTACTTGGTCTCGTTGTCGGCAGCGATGTCCTTGCGGCGGGCGCGGATGGTCTCGGCGACCTCGTTCTTCAGGTCGGGAGCGGTCGGGATGTACGGCATGACGATCAGGCCCTCTCGGGTCGAAGAAGTAGGAAGGCAGTGCCGGACGAGCGGGAGGCGACCGGTACCGGGGGAAGCACCGGACGCCACCGCGCCCGCACGGAACAGGGAGCTGGAACCGCGGGGACGCGACAGGGGGACATCCGCGCCCCCGCGGGGATCTAGTGGCTACCAGTCGCCGAAGGTGCAGACGGCGCCGCAGCGAGACTGCGTGCAGTCGTGGGCGCGGATCTCGGCCGCCCGCTCAAGGTCCTGCTGGCGGCGGGACTTGCCCCAGCGAACCGGCTCGGCGCCCGCAGCCAGCTCGTCGCAGCGGGGGCAACCGTCGACCTTGCGGCCGAAGACGACCTGGTGCGTGTGCTGAGTGGTCTTCGGCGCCTCGGTGCTGCGGCTGCTCCAGCCGGACTGGACCGGCTCGGCACCGGCCCGCAGCTCGATACAGCGCGGACAGTCCTCGACGTGTCGGCCAAAGTTCGGGCCGTGGGAGTGCTTCGTGGTCACGACGCCACCGCCAGCTGCTCGTTGCGCACGACCACCAGGAACGCATCCGCCTTGAGGTCCATCACGACCTCGGCCGGGACACCCTCGGCTCGGCGGTCGGCGGCGAACTTCTCAGCCGGCCACGAACCACGCGGGCCCCCCGCGGGGAAACGCTCCAGGATCCGGCGACGGACGAACGACGCCTTCTCGTGCGCGGTCACATCGGCCGCGGACATCTCGACTGCCGTAGCCATCAGACGCCGCCGTCCTCGATCAAGTACTGCAGGCCGGCCCGCGTCAGAAACTCGCGCCGCTCGGCCATCTCCCGCTTCGCGTCACCGAACAGACGGAGCTGCTGGCCAGTCCAGGTGTCCGTGCCCTGCGCCAGCAGCCTGTCATGCAGCTCCTGGCAGACCTCGAAACGCACCACGGCACGCTCCGCAGCCGACGGCAGGACGCGAGCCTCAGCCAGCAGATCACCCGCCGCGGAGTACTCGGCGAACTCGGCATCCGTGAGAGCACCGGGGTCGACCGCGAGCAGCCGGTTGTAGCGGGCCTCGGCGATCCGGCCCCAGTCGGCACGCGACGAACCGGACAGCTTGATGTCCAGGCGGGCCATCGCCGTCAGAGCGGGCTGCGGGAGCGGAGCCGTCAGACGGCCAGCGCCAGGGAGGGCGGACGGAAGCGGGACAGGACGAGCAGGGGACTGAATGGACATCACGCGGCCTCCTCGGCGGGAGTCGTGAGGGTTGCCGGGCCGACCCGCGCGCTGCGGAGGTAGTCGACAACGGCGGACTGAGGGACCTTCAGGCCGGTGCGGCGTTGGGTGCCGCTGCCGATCTGGACAGTCTGGAGTCGCCCTGCCGCGATCAGTCGGTAGACCGTGGCGGGGTGGACTTCAAGCATCTCGGCGACCTCGGCCGGCTTGAGCGCCCCCTGCAACTGGGCGAGCTCTGCTGCGAGTTCGTCGTTGGGTGTGGGCACTAGGGCCTCCGGTCGACAAGTGCAGGTCAGGAGTGGGTTACTGAACTTGGATATCCATGTTCAGTGGTGCAACCGTAGCGAGTGCAGCATGGGTATGCAAGTAGTGCGACACGTTCGAGCGCAGCAAAAAGCCCCCAACTGTTTGGCAGTTGGGGGCTCAGCTGGAAGAACGCGGTCTACACGTCGATGACATACCGGAAGGCGTAGCGGTCGCTCGGGATGATGGAGTCCATGACTTCAATGACATCCCCGACCGAGTCGTAGGCAGTCCGGATCACGCGAGCCACAGGCACGCCCGCCGGTATGGCCAGCTGCTCGACCTCGTGCGGGTACGGCATGCGGATCTCAAGGTCTTCGATGAACTGGGCGATACGCCGCGCGATCGGCCCTTCCGGATCCTCGATGTAAGCATTGACCCCACCCTTGATCAATCGCGCCTCCGCGAGGCGCGTTCCCCGCGCGACCTCTGCCGGATAGTAGGCGTCGCAGAGCTGCATCGGCGACGGCGCCTCCCCCTCGACCTCCATGACGAAGAGGAGGCGACGAACGACCATCGGAGCACCTGGCGCGGCGCCATACCGTTCAGCGACCACCTCGGGCGCCGGCGTCTCGCCGACCTCCCGGATGATCTGCTTGGCCTTCTGCCCTTGAGCACGCGCCTCGGCATTGAAGTTCGACTCCCCCGTCGCACGGCGAGCCCGGTAGATGCTGCCCGTCTGACGAAGGCTGACGTTCGGACGCTCACGGACCACGGACTTCTTGCCCTGGCTGCTCGTAACGTGCCCCTCTGACCGGAGCACTGCCACGGCCTTTCGCACTGTGGCCCTGCTCGCGCCGAAGCGCTGCTCGAGTTCGTCCTGCGACGGGATCTGCGCGCCTGGCGCGAGCTCCCCGCGGAGGATCTGGTCGCGGAGCTCGTTTGCGATGCGCCGGAACGGCGGCAGCTTAGGGTCGGCTGACATTGCACTCCTGACTACTTGGATACCCATTGGGCAGGGTAGCGGGATATCCAAGTTGCGCATCAGTCCGAGCGTGCCACCCAGCCTGACCAGCGACTTACCTGAATCTCGATCACAGGACCAGTCGGCCGGTGTTCGCGATATTGGTCGTACTTGGATAGGAGTGCCTGCACAAGTTCGTCGGCGTCGGCGTTCTCGAGGACCCGCGCTCGCCCGTCAGCACGCACCCACCACAGCTGCTCCCAGTCCTCGTCGAAGTGGTCGACGAGGAGGGAGACCGCAGGGTTCTCCTGGATGTTGCGGATCCTTTTCAGGTTGCTGTGACGCTTCGGTTTGTGGTCCACGGCGATGGCGACGCGATCACCGAGGACGGCGAAGGTGGCTGGCACCAAGTGCGGCTCACCCTGGGCGTTTGCCGTCGACAGCCGCAACACCCGGGCGTCAGCGAAGCGTTGACGTCGGTCCAGCTCTGACATCTCCATGATCCGACGCTATCTACATCGAGATCCGTCGCACCACTTGCACGCTCCGCGCGAGCAGCGTTACTTTCAGTGCGCCATCATGGATACCCAAGTTCGGATGAGCATGAAGGAGCGGCATGTCCAATAGCCCCACACGCTCTGCGCTTGAGCGCCTCTACTCGACCAATAGGCAGGCTGGCCTGCCTCCTTCCGTGAGCGACATCTACCCCAAGCGCATGGCCGCCTGGCGCTACTTGGGCACCGGCGGCAGCTGCCCTGCACCCGGGCCCGGCATCTCCTACCGCCCGTTCGACTGGGAGTCCGACAACTGCGTTGCCCTTGAGATCGAGGTCGAGTGGGGCGCGCCAGGCCCCGTACTCCCCATCGCCCTTTACCGCCTTCACGACGCCGACGGTGTACTGCTCTACATCGGCATCACGACGAACCCCGCAGCTCGCTTCACCCAGCACTCGCTGAGCAAGCCCTGGTGGCCCTCCGTCGCCCGCCAGAAGGTCGCCTGGCTGGAAGTCACACGCCCGGAGGCGCTGGCCGTCGAGGCGGCAGCGATCCGCGACGAACGGCCGCTGCACAACGGCAAGCACAACACGATCAGCGCGCCGTTCGACGCCGACACGTGGCCCAGGATCACAGCCCCTGTACGGCAGAAGGCGAGCGCCCTGGCGGACTTGATACGCACAGAGATCCAGGCCGACAGATGGCTGCCTGGAATGCGCACTCCAGATAGCGAGGTGCTCGCGAGCGCCTCCGGCGTCAGCCTCGGTACCGCCAACCGCGCCTACGACTTCCTCAAGAGGGAGGGCGTACTCGTCGCCCGCATTGGCCACGGCACCTTCGTCGCACGGCCGTCTTCGAGCCGTCCTTCCCCGCCTCCGCTCCGTGAGTTTCAGTGAGTCCCGCCGAGGTTCGGTGAGTCCGGCCGAGTGCGCCGGCTTCTGGTTCTCGTCGGCGTGGTCGGTGGGCCGGGTAGCTTCGAAGTGTCGGCCTCAACAGTCGCGGGATCCGGCCAAAATCGACAAGCGGTTTCGAACGCGCTGGCCCAGTTCGGCGAGTTCGTGGACGTCGCGCCAACCGGAAACGGTGAGGTCAGTCGACCTGCATGTTTCCCATCACCGTCTCCTGGTTGCTGTTCTTCCCCCGGAAGTCTGTGTGGGTCGCCGCTTCCGGATCTGTCGCCTAGGCCAGTGGCCGGGACCTGCTCCTCAGGTAGGTTCCCGGAGACGCGAACGGCCGGACGGTTGCACCCGTCCGGCCGGTTCAACCAGCGAGCTGTAACTCGCTGATCAGCAAGTCCGCCCCGTCAAGAGAGGACTCATGGAGATGAGCGTACCAAGCGTGGCCAAGGTATTACCCGTCGAGTGTCACCCCCAGGCGAGGGCGCACCGCCTCCGTCCGGCTCTGGTGAACGGCCAGCCGGTATGGGTCGGCTGCCCGTCGTTCTGCACCGTCGATCATGTCGCGGAGAACGAGCGGCATCTGGTGGACGTGACGCACGCCGGCGATCCCGTGGATCTGCTGATCCCCCGGCAGGACGGTTCGGTGCAGCTGCTCGCCACCGCGCGGGTCCTGGCCAGCGACTCGGGCACCACGGAGGAGCGTCGGCCGATGGTGGCGGTGGATTTCGAGGACGTGCAGTCCCTGTACCTGGCGCCGTCGGAAACGGACGCGACGGCGGATCGACTGGAGACGTTGGCCCAGCAGGTGCGGGCGTTGGGCCGGGTGGCCGACGGCGCCTGATCGTCCGAACGCGGGCTTGTCTTGGGCCGTGTTTGCCCATTTTGGCCAGGTGATCTCGGCCGGTGGGGTTGTGTGCCGTCCGGGGTCGCCTTGGCCTCTTGTGTCGTTTTCAATCTCTCCGTGTGTAGAGGTGTGTGTCATGTCTGACCAGCACAACTCGTCGGCGTCGTCTCAGGAGTTGCTTCCGCGTCCTGCTGTGACGGTTGAGGCGTTGCGTGCGGCGGTGGTTCGTCTGGATAGCGAGCAGACGGCTGTGTTCGACAGGGAGTTTGCTGCTTTTGAGGCGGAGGCGGCGGCGTCCGGGAGTGACGCGCCTGTGTCGACGTTTCTGCGTAAGTGGGCGGTGTGGGTGGAGCGTATGCGGGTGCCGGCGACGGCGGCTCGTGTCCGGGAGCTGGAGGTCGCTATGGGTGCGGCGAAGACGGATGACGAGGCTCGGGCGGTGGCGGTGGAGATGAGCGAGGTGCTGCACCGGGTCACGGCTGATCTTGTTTTGCCGTGACGGACTGGGAGTTCGAGTACGACGGGCATGGACTGGAGTCGTGGTCGTCTCTGCCTGTGGAGCAGCGGCTGCATCTGGATGGGATCGCGGCGCGGCTGGTCGCTGCGGCGGAGGTCGAGTATCCGGATGATCCGGAGTACGGCGACCCTGGCGTGAGCGGCTTGCTCTCCGTTGGGGAGACGCCGTGGGTGGTGTGGTATCAGCTGCATCGCCCGCGGCGCCGCGTGTACATCGTGGGAATCGTCGGGCCGTCGCCCTGACGCGCAACAACGCCCCCACCCCTGCCGGGTGGGGGCGTTCTCCTGTCTACCGTCCGCCGGCGCGCCCGTCGTCTTGGTTGTCGGCGGGTGTCGGTACTTCGCCCGTCCCGCCGCAGGCGTCGCATTGCACGACGGTCTCGTGGCCGTCGTCGTCCCGCACGGTGATCTGCCCGCCGTTGCAGCCGGCGTTCTGGCACCTGGGCATGCGGGCCTCCAGGAGCCGCTTCGTCAGGTTGATCAGCCGCGTGTAGCGCCAGTCCCGCTCGAGGGCGGGGATGTGCTCGCGGTCGACCCAGCCCATAAGCCGCTCCTTCCATCGCGTTCAGCGTCCTCCTGCGGGCCCGGACACAGCAATGCCCCCGCGGCCCTTCTCCGGGCTACGGGGGCATTGCGATGTTCACCGGTCGTAGGGCGGTTCGCGGAGGGCGCGTTTGCGTTGGTCCTCGTGGTGGTGGGCGAGGTAGGCGTGTTCGTCGGCGGCGAGCTGGTGGAGGCGGGCCAGGTACTTTGCGGCCTGGGCGGCGCGTTGACGATGCATCGCGGCTTGCTGGTCCTTCAGCTGCTGGAGTTCGGCGGCCTTCTCTTCTTCGGGTAGGGCGTCACGCGCGGCCATTCGTTCGTCCCAGCCGGGGATCACTTCGGATGCGGGGACGGTCTTGGTCTTGCCGCTTTCGATGTCGTCGAGGATCTGCTGGAGTTCTTCGGTGCTCTTTTGCTGGATGGCTACTCGCCACCAGCGGGCGAGCGTCTTCTCGTACTCGGTTCCGTACTCGGCAGAGTGGATCTCGAGCCAGGCTCGGGGCCTGTCGAAGTCGTCGATCTTGTCGAGGATGGCGTCGATGGTCCGCGGTACGTCGGGCAGGGTCTGCAGGTAGGCGGCCCATTTGGCGGGGACGCCGCGGAGGAATGGGTCGGACCCTTCGTAGAGGGGGACGGTCGCGGTCCACAGGGTGTCTTTGTCTGCGTTCGAGCCTTCGGCGTGGCTCTTGTCGGCTTGCCCCTGCTTACGCAGTCGGTCCAGGGAGCGCCACACTGTGTGCCGGTCGTCCTGGTCGTGGGGGTTGAGACCCAGCTTTTCGGCGATGTCGTTGCTGGATAGCCCAGTGGGATGGTCATTGAGCAGGGCGAGGATCGTCTCGTCTCTGCGGCTGACCTCTTCGGATTTGGGTCGTCCTCGTTTGGGAGCCGGCTCGGCCATGGTCCCTCCCCCAGTGGTTGCGTCCTTGCCCTGGTCAGCTGTCGTTCGGGTTGCCGGTGGCGACGAGGTTGATGCGCCTGGTGTTGTCGCTGATGAGCAGGATGGTGATGGCGCCGGGGAGGACTGCTTCGCGCATGCGGACGGGTCCGCCGGTGTCGAGTCCGTGGGGCTGGGTGACGGCGTCGGGGTCTTCTTCGAGGCGCGGGATCAGGTTGAAGAAGGCGAACTGGGCGTCGAAGGGCAGGGCGGCGATGAGGTCGAGGGCGGTCTGGTCGCGCTCGAAGTGCCAGGTCACGCCGCGGAGTGTCCTTGGTGTTGCCGCATGCTGTGCTCCCACTGGTCCCAGGCGGTCCGTGATTCGGGCGTCTCACGGTACTCGGGCGGTAGCTCTCCGTTGTGGGCTTTCGCGTATTCGAGGATAGCGTCGAGGTGCGGGACGGTCTCGTCGCGCCAGCGTTCGACGAAGCGCTGCCAGCGGGCCAGGACGGCGGGCAGCTCGGGGAGCGGGGTGAGGTTGACCTCGCGGAGAAACGTCTGCCGGGTGTCTGCGGCGGGGATGGCGTGCGCGATGGCGTCGATCGTCCACGGCTGCTCGCTGCTCATCACTGTCTCCTCGCCCGTCCCGTGACCGTTACGGCTACCCAATTACGGCTTCGGTTGACACTAGGAAGCGTAGCGGTTGCCCGGCCGGGCGGGCGGCCGACCGGGCGATTGCGCGGGTCGGTCAGGCGAGGTAAGGGGTGAGGCTGTCCAGCGCCTGGCAGGCGTTGCGGGCTGAGACGAGGCATCGCAGGACGTCGGTGAACTGCTGCCCTCGGTAGACGTGGAGGCCGAAGAGGATGGCCCACGCTGCGTCGACTTCTGGGGGCTGGCATTCGACCCTGGTGCCGTAGTGCGCAGCGAGGCTCAGGCTGAGGGGGTCCGTTGGGAGCCGTCCCGCGCGCGTCGGCGGCACCTCGAGCGAAGCTGCGATGCAGTCGACGATGGGATTGAACTCTTTGGCTGTGTGCTGTCGAAGCTGGTCCAGCTGCGCGTGGGTCACGTGTAGGCGGTGAGGCCAGTTGATGGCCGGGCCGAAGCGATCTTCCATCTTGATCCGCAGCAGGTAGCGGAACTGCACCGACGGCATGTCATCGATCATGATTCATGGTGGCGCTGCGCACCCTCGGCGAGTTGGGTCGCCACGCTGACGGTACGGGTGGTCTAGCAGGCGCCGTGTGGACGCCGCCGTACCCCTGCCAGCAGTTCGCGCGTTCCTTGGTCATGTTCTATGACGAGATCGACGGCCCGCTGTCGACACAGTTAGACGCGGGCGGCGGGCTGGTGCCGCTGCTGACGCAGGGCGAGGCGCGCGCGGCACGATATGCGCTGTGGCTGTTCGGGCAAGGGGACGGGGCGGCTTCCGAGGCGGCGCATGAACTGGCTGGCCGGCTTGACCGCCGGTTCCGTCTCGCGTTCCCTGACGAGTCGGTGGCCGTGCCGGGCTTTAAGGATCAGCAGTTCGGGGTGCTGTGATGGACGGCTTCGACGTCGACGACGACACGACCGCCGAAGACCGGCCCGCCCCACTGCTGCCCGTCCTGTCCCTCCCGGAGGCGCAGGAGCTGATGCTGCTGCTGGCCGCGGTGGTGGATGGCGGCGTCCCGGACAGGGATGTGGCGCGCTGGCTGCTGGGGAATCTGGCGGCGAGGGTGCCGTCGTATGACGCTGAGTGATCGCGGGATGCTGCGGGTGCAGAGATAGTTACGCCCAGGTGTAACTATCTCTGCACCCGAACCTCGTCGCCGGTCACTGTGTGTAAGACGTGAGCGGCGGCTCTTTCTCGACCATGGCCGGGCATTCGATGCAGTCGTCGTCGCGGCCTTCGATGCACCGCTTGAGTGCTTGCCGACCGTGGGCGAAGACGAGTCCGTCGTCGTAGTGGCTGAAGATCTGCGAGTCGTGCGTGCGGGCGACGACCCAGTCGGGGCCGACCGCTTCGATACGGACACAGCCGTGGTCGCGGTCGAACGCTTCGTGCGCGTGGCCGTGGATGACGTCGCCGACGGCGAGGGGCTTGGGCATGGGGTCTCCTTAGAGCTGGGTGACGGCGACGCCGATGCAGATACCGGCGAGCAGCATGCTGGCTGCGATGGGTGCGCGCCGGACGACGAGGAAGATGGCGATCCCGCCGACGACTCCGATGAGGAAGCTGCTCATCGCCGCCTCGCGGGCCCGTAGGGGCTTTGCCATGCGGGTCGTCCGTCGCGGCGCGGCAGGGGCGGACGCGGGCGCTCAAGCGGCGGGACGGGGTCGCCGTTGGTGTCGACCCAGTCGCTGCGCTGGAAGCTGTCTTGCATCTGCTGGAGTGAGCGGGCTATCGCCTCGAGGCCTTGCCGGTAGGCGTCGGCGGCTGCCTGCACGGCGGTCTGGAAGCCGAGCGCGAACTCTTCCATCGCGGGGGTGGTCTCGAAGGTTTCGACGATCTCGATCGCGTGAACGCCCTCGAGCCGTTCCCAGCCGTCGTCGCCGACTTCGGTTCCGGCCGGCGCCAGCCACACCTGGCCGCTCGTCACCGTGACCGGCCCGGCCGCGGGCCGGCTGCGCATGGCGTCGTCGCTGACGTCCCAGTCTTCGAGGGCGCCGTCGATCTGGTTGAGGATGTCGCCGGTCTTCACTCGGGTGCTCCTTGCTTGCGTGCGTGGCGGGCTCCGACGTCGATGCCGTTGAGGAAGTCCCAGGCGGATCGGAACGTCCATCCGCCCATGCTGGTCTGCCCGGTGACGATGGTGGCGCCGACGGTGAAGCTGTACTGGTCGCCGTGGTCGTGGAGTTGGATGTCGAGTCCGGTGTCGTGGGCGACGACGGCGGCATGCCAGGCGAGTTTGGTGGCCTCGTCCCAGGCGGGGTTGAGCTCGGGTTCGATGTGGCTGCCGCCGCCGGTGTGGATGCGGGTGACGTTCACTCGCCCTCCTTCTCGAGCGCCCAGCGGCGGTCGTCTGCGGCGGCTTCACGGACGGTGGGCCCGTCGTACTGCTGCCGGGAGTGCATGGCGCGGAGTGAGGTGCGGAGTTGGGCGGCTTCGGCGGGGAGGAGTACGCCGCGTTCGGCGCGGTCGACGAGGTGGAGGAGCTGGTCGAGGCTGGTCACTTCTTCCTCCGTCGTGCGGCTCGCCTGGTGGCGCGGTTGGCGCGGGGGGCGGGTGCGTCGTCGGGGACTATCTGCTCGCCGTGGCTGACGAGTTGGGTCTCCCAGCGGGCGCCGGGGCGCGGCGTGTGCTCGGCGCGGGGAGCGCTCGATGGGCCGGTCATGACTCCCCCGCGCCGATGACGGCTGCAGCGATCGCGATCCAGCCTTTGTGCCAGGCCTGGTCCATGAGGTAGCCGGCGTTGGGGTCACGTTGGAGCCAGCCAGCATGTCCGGTTCGGGCGGCGAGCTGGACGATGCCGCGGGGCTGTTCGTCCCGCCAGTGGCCGCCTTGCCGGTCGGCGACGTAGTGCGTGCCCGCGGAGATGGCGAGGCCCAGCGCTGCGCGCTGCCAGGACAGGCGCATGCCGGTGACGCGCTGGATCGCGACGAGGGCGGCGGCTTGCGTGGCCGTGTAGGTGATCACATGCTCGGCGCAGGCGATGGCACCGTTACGGTTGCGCTGGCCCTTGGTGACGGCTTGATCGTCTATCTGAATCCAGTGGTCAGCGACCTCGTGGGCGGCAGTGAGCGCCGCGTAGGTGGCGGCGAAGCGGGCGGCGGGGCTGGTCATTCGGTCTCCTTGAGCATGTGAAGACGCCCGTCGCGGCGGGCTTTGTCGGCGAGTGCGGCGGTGACGACGCGGGCGGGGATGAGACCGGCGTAGCAGCGGTTGAGGATGCGTTTCCCGTCCTCGTTGATCCACTTGTTGCGGGCTTCGGCGCGGGCCTTGCGGGTGGCGCGCTGCACTTCGACGGCCACGGCGGCGATGGCGTGCGGGGCGTCGATGACACGGCCGTCGTCATCCAGGCAGCGGGCACGCAACGCATCTGCGAGCGCGGCGACTTGCGGGTCATCGGCAACCACGACGGGGCGGGCGGTCACGGCTGGCTCCCGTTGTCGGCGGCGATGAAGTAGTGCTCACGTTTGGCGTCGCGGCAGTAGGCCTCGAGGTGTTCTGCCGGGCGTGCGCACGGCGGATAGGCGTGGCCGTCGTGGGACAAGGTCTTGCCGCAGTAAGGGCCTTGCTGGCGGCCGTCGTCGAGGATGAGCAGCAGCCGCAGCCGGGCGTTCTCGGCGATATCGCGGCCAGTGAGGGATTCGAGGTAGTCGAGGGCGAGGGATCGGGTTTCGGCGAGGTGCTGCTCGGCGGGTGTCACGGTGCTCCTCACGGTCGGGGGTGGGGCGGCGGAGGGTGCCGCCGCCCCAGGGGCTACTCGGTGGGCGGCTTGGGCTTGGTGATCAGGTCGAGGCCGAACCATGTGGCGGCCAGAATCCCGACCGCGATAGCAGTGCCGACGAGCATTTCGGCGACCTGATCGGCAAGGACGGCCAGGACGACGAACGTGGCCGGGATGAGCGACAGCAGCACCCACCCGGCGACGCGGCGGGCGGTCATCAGGCGGCTTCCGTCGAGGGGTCGACTTCGGGGTGGGTGAACGTGACGGGCTTGCCGAGTTCCCGTGCGTAGGCGATCTCGGCGCGGGTGCTGTCGCCGATGTAGTTGCCGACGACGAGCACCTCGTCGGCGAGCCGGATCTTCGCCTGGTGCAGTTCGTCGAGCCGCTGCTTCCCGGCCTCGGCCTCCGTCTCGTCGGCCCACAGCGGGGAAGGCTGCTTCATGTTGCAGCCGGGCTTGACGACGATGCGGCCGGCCCACGTCAGCTCGCAGTCGGCGGCCGTCATCTCGTCCATGAACCTGGTGGAACCGCAGATGGCGACGATCTTCGGGATGCCGAGGCGGGCCTTCGCGTCGGCGAGCTTCTCGGTCGGGGTGAGCAGGTTCGGGTAGGACACGGATTCCTCCTAGGCGGTGATCTGATGGACGGCGATGCCTGCCTTTTCGGCGAGGCGCATGCAATTGCGGGTGCCGACGTTGGCCTGGCCTGGTTCGGGGAACGCGACCATCCACTCGGGGCGCGGCCCCTTGGCGACCATGGCCGCGTTGCGGCGTGGGCCTGCACCAGGGCAGTAGTCGTCGAGCTTTCCGGGGTGGGCGACGTCGCCAGACTTCTTGCGGCGCCGATGGCCGGGGCCGGGCGGGCAGTTGGGCGCACAGTTGTCCCAGTCAGCAGGCATCGGATCCTCGGTGACGCCGTACCGGTGGCCGATCTCGTTGATCCAGTCGGAGGCTGCCTGGTCTGCCGACTTCTTGCCGGGGCAGGCGCCGTGGCGGACCACGACCGGGCCCTCAGCGATGTTGACGGCAATGTCGAAGAGCGCGCTGGGAACGACGCCGGTCTCGGTGAGTTCGCGGGAGCCGGCGAGCAGAACGACGGTGACCTTCATCGCCCCTCCCCCGCCTGCATGTCCTGCCCGTCGCGGGTGAGTTGGTCGGCGGCGTTCCGGCAGCCGTGACGGCAGACCCCGGGGTGCGGGCACGGGGCGGTCGTGCAGGCGGTGGCCTGCTGGATCTCGTCCCCGTCGAGGATCCGGAGCAGGTGCGCCCCTGCGACTCGGGTCGGCTCGCTCATGTCCGGGCGAGCCCATGCTGTGGCCGTGGCGTGGACTGCTTCAAGCTTCGCCTCGGCGCGCTCGTGATCGCGGCTGCTGGAGTCGAGGATCCGGGCGCAGGATCCGCAGGTAGTGCCCCACGTGATCCGGTTCTCGTAGTCGGCGAGCTGGGTCAACTGCGGCTTGAGGGCGGCCAGCACGGCATCGGCCTGCACGTCCGCAATTGCGGCGTCGTCTGGAGCGGTCAGGTACGCCTCCGTGATCACCCCGGCGATGCGGTCGCGGAGGTTCTGCTCGGCGGGCTCAGACGAGGCGGGCTGGGCGGCGGCGATCAGCACGTCGAGGTTCTCCTGGGCGGCGCGCACGACGCGGACCTGCTCGGCGATCTCGGCTCGGGTCGGGCGGGATGGGTCGGTACTCATGGTCAACTCCTGGAGGTCGTGGTGGGATGGGTGGAGCACCGCCCGGCTAAGCCCCGGGCGGTGCGCGTGCGTGGTCACGGGGCGGTCAGGCGGGCAGGCGGTAGACGCGGACGGCGTACTCGTCGCCCTCTGCCGCCCAGCGCAGACCCCACTCGGGTCCGCGCCACGGCTGCTCCGGGTCGTAGGGCAGCCACTCGAAGACCGCCCAACCGAGCTCCAGGTGGCTGCTGTTGGCGTCGCCCCAGCCGCCATCGGCCAGGCTCGCCGCGTTCACTGCGGTCAGGGCCTGCACGCAGTCGGCGGTCACCGCGACGAGAGCGTCGTGGGCGAGACGCGCCACCGGGACACCCGCGAAGGTGCGGAAACCGGGGGTGTCGGCGGTCGGGGTGAGACGGCCGGACGGCCAGACAGCCGGGCGGTGGGTGGTAGGGGCGGTCATGTGCTGCTCCTTCGGGTCAGGTTGGGTGGTCATGCGATGTCGTCGAAGAGGCCGACCATGTACGGCTCCGACAGCCGCTGAACGGCCAGTTGGGCGTAGGGCTCGTGCTGCTCGATCCCGATCGCCTGCTTGCCCTCGCGGAGGGCTGCGGCGAGCGTCGTGCCGGAGCCGGTGAACGGGTCGAGGACGATGCCGCCAGGCGGGGTGACGAGACGCACCAAGAACTGCGTAAGGCTGAGCGGTTTGACCGTGGGGTGCGCAGTCCCGTCGACGAGGCGGGGCCGTTCGGATGCCGGCGCCTTGGCCTCGTAGCGGAAGGCCGGGAAGAACCGGGCCTCCGCACCGAGCTCGCTGGCCGGGCAGTCGCTTACGCATGCCGCGGAACAGTCGACGCTGTGCCCGAGCAGGACGTTCGTCGGCCAGCGCCCCGCCTCGTGGCCGGAGTCCTCGCGCACGCCGGTCCACTCCCCGTAGGCGTCGCCGTTGCGGTTCGACGAGAGACCTACGACGGACGCACACTTTGCCCTGTAGTCCTGCTCGGCCTCGGTGCGGCATCCGTCGATGTTCAACGCACCCGTGCCGTGAACAGTGACATTTGCGGCGACGGTGCCGATGAGGGGCTTCCGGGCGACGACGAGCGGCTCGAAGGCTGGCTTGAGAGCGGTGCCCCAGCCGGTGCGGGCACCGGTCTCGTCGACCAGGTTCAGCGACTTCGGGAAGCCGGATCCATACAGCCAGGCCATCGAGTCGCGGATCTCGAAGCCGGCGTCCTCCACGGCAACGGCGAGCCGGTGCCAGGTGCGGGATCCGCCGAACGCCAGCATGTGACCGCCGGGCTTGAGGATGCGCAGGCATTCGGTGGCCCACGCCTCACACCATGCTTGGAAGATCTGCCAGCGGTTGTCGGCGCGAACCATCTGCGGGTTGTCGCAGCGGCAGGGGGAGCCGCCGTGCGGCAGGTGTCCGCAGTTCGCGCATCGGTAGGCGTTCCAGCCCTGGTTGCTGACCCACTCGGTTTCACGGTCGCCGATGCCGGGCTTGCCCTTCTGACCGGCTCCGCTGGTCCGGTATTCCGGGGCCTTGGCCGAGGTGCGGCCGAACACGGAGTTGCGGCCGGTGTCGGCGGGGTTGAGCGAGCGACGGAACCCGTCGGATCCGTCCCAGTCCTTGCCCATGAATTCCAGGCCGTAGGGCGGGTCGGTGACGATCGAGTCGACGGAGTTGTCGGGGAGCGTGGGCAGGATGTCGAGGCTGTCGCCGAAGTGGAGGGTCACCCCGTCCGCCGCGTAGTAGGGATCGGTCATCAGAGGCTCTCCAGAGTTGGTTGGAATGGGTTGAGATCGATGGCTGTCTGGCCGTCGATCACTGGAACCGGGCTGGCAGTTGGCGCCGCCGCTGTTCGGGACGGGCTGGGGTTGAGGCGCTTCTCGCAGACCGGGCCGAGACCCGACGGCGTGGGGCGCTTCAGCCGGCGACGGCAGGCGGCACAGCGCGGGGCGGGGGCGGTCATCTACGGCTCCAGGGCGCCGGGTTGGGGCCAGCGACACCGCGAAGCCCTGTACGCCCCTCAGGCGGCCCGAAACGCCTCGGGTGGACCTGGGAGGCCTCCGACGCCCACGAGGCCGTCTGGCGGCGAATGCGGGGCACGCACGGGGGTCGCGGGCGCGATCCGGCAGCCCACCGGTCACCCGGGCGGGACTCGACGCGCGGCATCACGCGGCCTCCTCGGACCGGTCTGCCTGGCACGGCAGTTGGAGGACGGCGGCCTGCTCGCACTTCGGGCAGGTGCACCGGCCGTGCGTCGGAGTGGGCCCGGTCGCGGTGGTGCCGATGGGCCAGGCGCCGCGGTGGGCGATCTCGTAGGCGGGCTCGGCCGGCGCCCCCTTGGCGGCGGGTGCGGGCTCGACTTTTCGGCCGGCGAGGGCGAGGAGGTGGTTCTTCAGGTCGCCTTGCTCGCGGAGGGCCTTGATGTTCTCGATCTCGTCGAGGGTCGGCTCGTACATCACGTCGGCGCCATATCGACGAACCGCGCAAAATGCCCTTGGAAGGCCACGGTGACGGTCGCCATGGGTCCGCCGCGGTGCTTGCCGACGATGATGTCGGCCTCACCCGCTCGAGGACTCTCGCGCTCGTACACGTCGGGGCGGTGGAGCAGGATGACGATGTCGGCGTCCTGCTCGATGGATCCGGACTCGCGCAGGTCCGACACCATCGGGATCTTGTCCTGGCGCTGTTCGGGACCGCGGTTGAGCTGGGCGAGCACGATGATCGTGATCCCGAATTCCTTGGCCATGACTTTCAGGGCGCGGGACATGATCGAGACGGCGACCTGGCGGGACTCGGCCGGCGGCGCCTGCATCAGCTGCAGGTAGTCGATGTAGACGACCTTGAGGCCGAACGTGCGGACCAGGGTGCGGATGGCGGCGCGCAGGCCGGGGATGGTCAGGTGCGGGTTGTCGTCGATCTTCAGCGGCGCTTCGGCCATCTCGGGCAGCTTGGCGGCGGCGCGGGCGAGGACGACGTCGTCGACGATGCCCTGCTTCACGTGGTGCAGGGCGATCTTCACCTCGCCGCACATGATCGTGGTGGCGAGTTCCTTGGAGCTCATCTCGAGCGACCAGATTGCCGACGGGATCTTGTTGGTGATGGCGGACGCCCGTGCGAAGCCGGCCGCGAGCGTCGTCTTGCCCATCGCCGGGCGGGCCGCCAGGATCACGAGCTGGCCGGGAGCCCAGCCGCCGGACAGCAGCGCGTCGAGGTCGACGAACCCGGTCGGGATCCGGTCGGCGATCGACGGCTTCGTCGTCGCGTCCACGAGGACGTCGGGCAGCAGGTCGCCGAGCCCGACCATCTGCGACTGGCCAACCGGCCGCGCGAGTTGATCCATCTCGGTCTGCGCGGCGGCCATGTCGGCGTCGGGGTCGAACGCCGGGTTGCTGAACCGGACGTGCATCTTGGCGCTGAACTCACGGCCGCGGGCGGCCAGGGCGGCGCGGGTGACCTCGTTCGCCCAGTACTCGGCGGCGCCGGGGTTGGCGGACATGTACAGGTCGCTGAGCTCGTTCTCGGTGAACGGCCGTACCGTCAGGCGTCCTTCGGCGCGCCAGACGGCGAGCTTGTTGGCGACGGCCTGCCAGCGGATCGCGTGGCCCTTGAGGGTCACGGCGAGTTCCTCGATGGCGAACCAGACCATGCGGTAGCGCTCGTCGCCGATGTCGGCCGGGTCGAAGCCCTCGGCGGCCAGGGTGTCGACGCAGCTCGGGTCGGCCATCGCGGTGGCGGCGAGGATCCGCTCGGCGTTGACGTGGCCGCCGGGCTCGACCTCGACGTCCTCGTCGGGCCCCCACATTTCGATGTCGGTGCTCACGCGGCGGCCCCCTGCCGGCGGTCGGGGCCCTCGAGCAGGACGATGCTGCTGCCGCACATCTCGGCGAGCCGGGAGGCGACGCGCGGGCCGGTGATGTCGGACAGCTGGTTGGGCAGCACGTCGCAGGTGATGATCACGGGGCGGCGGCGGATGTACCGCTCGTCGAAGATCTCGAATAGCCGCTCCTGAGTCCACGTGGACGGGCGGGCCGCGGCGAGGTCGTCGACGAACAGCAGGTCGACCTGCTGCAGCTTCCGCACCAGGGCGCGGCCCTCCCCGTCGGGGGCGTCCGGGCGGAGCGCGTCGAACAGGGCGGTCGACCGGTACGGCTTGATGATCGGGGTGCCCTGCCACGGCTGGCCGGGCCCGTACTGGGCCTCGAGCCAGCGGCGGCACGTCTTCCACGCGGTGTGCGTCTTGCCGACGCCGATGGCGCCGGTGAGGAACAGGCTCCGGCCACCCCAGCCGGCGATCCAGTCCTGGACCTGCTTCGGCAGCGGGATGGGGCGGCGGTAGATGTCGGGGGTCTCTTCGTCGAACCGGTTAAGGGCGACGGACTCGCGCTCGAGGAGGACGGATTCGCGGGGGCTGAGCTCGTCAGCGGAACTGGAGGGCACTGGTCTTCTCCTCATCGGTCATGTGGCTGGTGTCGTGGGGCGCGGTGTTGGGCGCCGGGGGCTTGTTCTGGCCCCGCTTGCTGGCGGCTTGGCGGCGCAAGGTCTCGAACTTGGCGCGGAGCTTTCCGGGGCTGAGGATGTGGGCGTTCCAGAAGTCGTCTGCGTGGGCCCAGTCGATGGCGTTGATGGCCTGGTCGACGGTGACGCCGTCGACATCGAGCAGCAGGCGGACGTCGTTGCGCCACGTCTTGGTGATCCGCTGCTTCTTGCTGCCGCCTTTTTCGAGTACGGCGGCGAGGTGTCGGCAGACGCGTTCGACGTCGTGTCGGGGAGGGGATCCGTCGGGGGCGTCAGCCTCCGAATCGGCCTTAATTCCTTTTCCCTGCTCCCTGCTCCCTGCTCCCTGCTCAGGGGCGTCATCCTCCGGAGCGCTCTCGCGGTCTTCCGGAGCACTCGGGTGATCCTCCGGAGAGTTGCAAGAGTCCAGCTCAGGGGCTTCCCGCACCTCCCACGGGAGCGGGAATCGCGGCTTCCGTGGATGGCTGACCTTTTGGTGCTCGTCCCAGCCGTTGACGAAGACGAGTGGCCGTCCGGAAGCCTCAAACAGGGTGACGAGACGGGCTTCTTGAAGCCTCTGGAGATCCTCGCGAGTCCTCTGGAGGATGTCCGGAGTCTCTTCGAGCGGCCAGATCGCGGCGCGCACGAGCCGCGGGTCCGCCGGCCCGACGCCGTTGTCGTCGACATAGGTCCACAGGCCGATGAACGTCAGCCGCGCGGACAGCGGGAGTTCGGCGATCGTCAGGGAGGTGAAGAACTCCGGCTTGATGGAACGGATGCGGGCCATCAGTTGCCACCGCCCGAGACCTGGATCTCCGGCAGGAAGGCCACGAGCTCGGCGCTCATCGCCTGCCCGGCTGCCCGAGCAGCCTGCTCTATGGCGTCGCCTTGGTAGCCGGCGGTGAGGGCCTGCCTCAGTTGGCGCCGGAATGTGTGATCAGCCCAGTCGGCGGGAGGTGCGGGATCGCGCTCCTCCCAGCCGGCCCACCATGCTGGGTAGGCGCCGCTCGCCCGCTCGAACTCCTCGTCGGTAGGCGGGGCGCGGTGCGCACGCTCTTCCTCCGTCAGGTGCTCGAGCGGCAGGTAGTCGATCGGGTCGATTCCAAGGTCTGATCCTGCCCGGAACACGATCTCGGTCAGGTCGAGTTGTGCCGACAGGCCGCGGTTCAGCATCGCGAACAGTCGGCGGGCGAAGTACCGCACGTCGCCATCGACGGGCGCGGGGCTTCCCGTGCGCTCCCACCCCCAACGCCATGTCGTATAGAGGTGCGCCGCGACCAACTCGCGCAGCTTGCCCGACGCCTGCTTCTCGGCAACGGCCTGCCGGAACATCTCCTGGTCGACGTCGGCGACCGGCATGGCGTTCGGCATGCTGCTGGTTTTGCCGGCGTTGCAGTCGACGCACGCCGTGACGAGGTTGTCGGGCTTGTCGTGGCCGCCGAGCGACTGCGGGATGACGTGGTCGACGTGGAGCTTCGCGTCGGGGGCGGTGGCTCCGCAGTACCTGCAGGCGTGGTTGTCGCGCCGGAGGATTTCGTATCGGAGTCGCTTGGAGACGGCCATCGGGGCTTCTTTCGGTGAGCTTGGGCGTGCGGAAGCGGCGGCGTCTGGCGGTGCTGGCTCGCACCTGCCACAATACTTTAAAGATTGGTAACTATGGAAGGATTGGCAATGACTTACACTCTGGCCATGGCTGCTGACCAGGGCATTCAGATCGCAGATGACGGAGTCGCGGAGGTCTCGATGACCTCGGCGCGCGCGAACCTGACCCAGCTGCTGCGCGATGTCCGCTACGGCAAGCGCACCGGCGCCTTCACCGAGCGCGGCGCCCGCAGCGCCTACGTCGTGCCGCCCGAGGACTACGCGGAGATCGCCGCCATGCGCGAAGTCCGCGACCGTCTGGCGCGGTTGGAAGCCGGCGACAAGCCCGACGACAAGGTGAGCGCCCGCGTCATCCGAGAGGCGCTCGAGGACGCCGCTCGGCGCACCTCCGATACGTAGCGTCCTCATCTCTCCTCCTCTCGGGCCCCGCCATGGCGGGGCCTTTGTCGTGCGGTGCGGCTGGCTAGCTGATGGCGGGGATGACGATCCAGCCGGGTTCGGCGGCGGGCGTCACGCCGAGCGCTACGGCTGCCGCGGCGAGCTGCTCGTTCCAGCTGGCGTACTGCTCGGCGGTGGCGTCCTGGGGGCGGACGGTCTCGTAGCCGCCGAGGTCGGCTTCCTTGTGCTGGGTGACGAGGTAGGTCTTCTCGCGGTCGTAGGCGCCGGCGTTGAGGAAGCCGACGTCGGTTCCGGAGGGGATGCCTTCTTCGAGGCGCTCGCTGTCGGTGTCGGGGATCTGGAAGCCGTAGGCGAAGTGGGCGGAGTGGAAGAAGCCCATGTCAGTGGTCCTTCGGGGTCGTTGCGGATGTGGTTGGTCAGGTCCCGGCGGGTCGGCCGGTCACGCGGCGGCGGCTCGGGGTTCGGTGGCGGGCACCGGGATGCCGGTGGGCACGGAGACGATGTGCGCGGCGAGGAGTGGCGGGACGGCGTTGGTTATCTGCCGGAAGCGCCTGGACTCGCTGCCGTGGAACGGGTAGTCGTGGCGGAATCCCTGCAGGACGGCGGCCTCGGTGAGCAGGAGTGCCCGCTCCTCCAGGTCGGCGGTGCCGTCGACCTGGATCCACTTGAAGTCGTGTCGGGCGTTGCCGGCGACGAGGGTGGCGGCGGGCTGGTCGAGGCGGCGCACGGTGGCGTTGGTCCTCTTGCCTTGGCGCAGCGCCCACCGCGGTCCTCGAGGGCCGTTGCCGCCCGGGGGCCATTGGGTGCCGGTGGCGGGTAGTCCGGGTTCCGGGCCGAGTGCGTCGGCCATGGACACCCACGGCTGGAGGCGCTCACCGAACAGGTCCCACTCGGGGGCCTGAGCGTGGGTGGGGTTGGGGGCGGTGACCTTGCGGGTGCGGGAGGCGATGAGGATGGCGCGCCGGCGGGTCTGCGGCACCCCGTAGTCGGCCGTGTTGAGGATGCCGACCCAGGTGCTGTAGCCCCACTGTTGGAGGTGGAGCGCGTACTGCTGCCACAGCGGGAGCACTTCGGGGACCTGTTCCATGCACGTCCATTCGGGGCGCAGGTCGTACAGCCAGCGCATGGGTTCGGCGGCGAGGATCGACTTTGCGTCCTTGCAGGCGGCGGCGGCTTTGGTGCGGGTGTCGCGGCCGTGGGCCAGGTCGTGGACGGCCTGGTACAGGTGCGGGAGGTCGTGGATGCCGGCCCCGTGTCCTGCTCGCGAGAAGGGGGTGCAGACGGGCGAGGAGATCTTCCCTTTGATGCGGCCTTTGAACGGTGCGGTCGGGTACTGGGTGATGTCGCACTGGATGGTGGCGTGGCCGGCCGCCCGGGAGGTGCGGGCGGCGTCGGTGTCGAGTTCGAGGCCGATGTCGGTGAGCCCGAGCATGCGCAGGCCTTCGGTCCAGCCCCGGGGGCCGGAAAAGAAGTCAACGATGTCGAAGGGGTTGGCGATCATGCGGCCACCGCCAACGGCTGCTTGCGGTACGCGCCGACGGCTTCAAGGACGGCTCTGGCGAGCGGCACGGGGACGGCGTTGCCGACGGTGAGGTTGCGCTGGCCTGCGTTTCCGTAGAACTGGAGCTCGGGCCGGAAGCCCTGCAATGCAGCGGACTCTTCGACGGAGGGCCGCAGGTGCGCGACCCCAACCCGGTCCCGCCACAGTGGTGTTCCGATGTGCCGTTTCATGGCCTGCCGGGTGCCGTTGCCGAAGGGTTCGGCGCCGCCGGTGTAGGTGCCGCCGCCGGTGACGGAGGGTGCGGGGCGTTGGGTGTAGCCCCAGCCGATGACGTCGGCCATGGCCCGGTAGGCGGGCTGCCCGAGTCCGCCGTGAGTGCGTGCAGGGAGCTGGACTTCCTGCGCCCGTGAGGCGATGAGGACGGCCCGCTTGCGGGTCTGCCCGAGCCCGTAGTCGGCGGCGTCGAGGACTCCGGCGACGGCGCTGTAGCCCCACCGCTGGAGGATTTCGGCGTACTGCTGCCAGACGACGAGGACGGACGGCACCTGTTCCATGCAGATCCATTCGGGCTGCAGGTCGTAGTGCCAGCGCATCGGCTCTGCGGTGAGGATGGACCGTTCGTCGCGGCAGGCGGCCCCGATTGCGGTCCGGGTGTCTTTGCCGCGGGAGAGGTCTTCGATGGCCTGGTGGACGAGCGGCAGGTCGAGGAGGCCGAGCTTCTTGCCGCTCTTGTTGAAGCCGGGGCACGGCGGGCTGTCGATCTTCTTGACGTTGCGGCCCTTGAACACCCAGGTCGGGTACTGGGTGACGTCGCAGCGGACCGTCTTGTGTCCGGCGCCGACGCGGGTGCGGCAAGCTGCGGCGTCGAGCTCGAAGCCGATCTCGTTGCTGCCCTCGGGGAGTGCTTCGGACCAGCCGATGCCGGCGAAACCGTGCATGATCATGCGGCCAGCTCCTTCGCGGTCCGCTGGAGCCGCGCCATGCGACGCTCCTGCTCGGCGCGGGCTTCGCGCCGGCGGATGACGACTGCGAGGAGGTCGCGGACGTACTTCTCGTTGCCGTCCAGCTGGCGCGCCATGGAGGCCGGGGACTCTCCGAGGAGATAGAGGTGTTCGATCTCCTTCATCCGCATCGAGTCGCGGCTGTTGACCGCGGGCGCCCGGTAGGGCTCGACGCTCTCGGGCTCGGTCTTGGGGTCGTCGATGTCGTCCCAGGCGAAGGGGCCATGCCAGTCGTGTCGCCGTGCGTGGTTGCGGGCCCGGTGGCTTACGCCGGGGACGGCGACCAGGTGCCGGTACGCCTTGGCGACCGAGGCTGCCGTCTTGGCGTTGACGGTGGTGAACCAGCCGGCCGCGATGCGCGCCGTCTTGTCGTCGCTCAGCCCCGAGTGGGCGGAGATGGTCTGGCAGGAGTGGCCGATGTACATGAGGGCCTGGATGCGGCGGATGGTGCCGGTGGCGTCGATTCCAAGCGCGAGGACGGGCGGGGGGCCGATGCGGATGCCCAGTACCGCGGCGGCGGTTGTGGTGCGGACTTCGGCCTGTCCGTTGGCGATGGCGTTGATCACGGACGTTGCGACGTGTGCGGCTTCTGCGATCTGTCGGTCGATCCAGTTGTTGGCGATGAGCCGTTCGATGTGGGTTCGGGTCTGGGTGGCGTCGATCTGTCGGCGGAGGCCGCGGTTGTGGTCGAGTTCGAGTGCCTTCTCGTAGCGGCTGTTGATGCGGACGCACTCGTCGCGGCGGCATCCGCGCTGGTAGCAGCCCCGGCTCGGCTCGTGGTCATTGGTGGTCATGGCTGCTACTTCTCCTTCCGGGGCTTCTGGATGTCGTTGACGAGGTCGATGGCGTCGGCGAATTGGATGGCGAGGCGGATGAGGACCCAGGCGCCGAAGCCGTAGATGACGTAGGGGGCGAGGATCCAGATCCAGGTCAGGGCGGTGAGCGCGGTGACATACACGTCGAGCGCGGCGAACAGGTCGGCCCTCACGACGTCACCTCCGGCTTGGCGCAGCGGCAGGCACAGTTGCCTTCGGGAGCGGGTTGACCTGTGGCCTTGGCGTGCTCGACGTCCTCGCTGTCCCACCACGGGTGTGGCTGTGGCGGCTGGTGGCAGTCGCCGAACATGCAGTTCCAGCAGCGCGAGTAGCAGACGATGGCCTTCATCACGCGGCCTCCGCCCGGTCCGTCTCGGTGCGCTTGCGGTAGACCGCCACTCGGTGCCCCTTGGTCGACGGTGCGGTCGAGGGGACGTACATGCCGGTGTGGATCAGGTAGTTGTGGCTCATGCCGCGGAGTACGCCGGGGAGGACTCCGGCGGCGACGTCGGGCAGGCGGTCTCGCAGGTCGTTGGCGGAGACGGTGACGTTGTCGCGCATCCAGATGAGGACGGCCTGGGCGACGACCTTCTTGTCCCAGTCGGAGGCCTGCCGGACCAGCTGGTCGAGGGTCTTGTCGCGGGCGTCGCCGGCGACCTGCTCGGCGAGCGTGAGACGGCGGCTCATGACGTCCTCCGGTCCTGCTCGAAGTTCACGGCGGTGATGGTCTGGAGCTCGTCCCGGTGGCGGCGCTGCATGGCGTGCAGCTGCTTCTCGTGCGGGTAGCAGAGGGCAAGGTCTCCCCAGCCGGGCCGCATCTTGGGGACCCAGGTGGCGCCGTAGCCGCCGCAGTTGTTGCAGCGCAGGTTCCAGCCGATGCGGCCGGCCTCGGCGGCTTCGTCGGCGGTGGGGAGCGGCGGGCCGTAGGGCTCGCGGGTGGTGGTCTCGGTCTGGTTTGCGGCCTGGGTCGTCATGGCGGGTGTCTCCTGGGTGTGGTGTGCTGGGTTCCGGGCCGCCCCGCAATGCCCGCGGGGCGGCTCAGGCGTGTGCGGGCTAGAACGGGGGCTCGGAGGGGTCGCAGCCCAGCGCGATGCTGCTGATCTGCTTCTCGATGTCGCCGGTGAGGTCGGCGCCCGCGGCCTTCAGGGCGAAGGTGATCGTCTGGCCCACGCCCTGGGCGTCGCCCTTGCTGAGGAGTGCGGCGGCGAGGTATTCGACGAGCACGCGACGCACGCGCTCGGGGATGTCTGCGGTGACGTCGGGCCTCGGCGCCCACGGGTCGTTGGCGGGGACCGCAGAACCCGGCGCCTGCCATGCGGTCTTGGGCTGGTAGCCGGCGTCGGAGATCCGGGCGTCGATGGCGCCTTCGATGACGACATCGGCCTTGTCGAGTTCGGCTGCGAGGGTGCGGGCGGCCTTCCAGCGCTCGATGTTCTTGCTGATGAGGGCGTCGGCAATGTGCTTGGCGACCAGCTGGTTGGAGTCGTACTGGCGGCCCCGGAGAAGCCGCAGCGCGTCCCGCATGTCGGCGGTCCGGGCCGCCTGCTCTTCGTTGCGGGCGAGGGTGGCGTGGACGAGGGCCGCCGCGAGGACGCCCTCACCGTCCTTGAGGACGGGCGTCTCGGGGTCGTTGAGGACTCCGTCGACGAGACGTGCCGCTTCGGCGCGGTGGTCGATGCTCATGCGGCACCGCCCTGCTGCGCCGCGGTGCGGAGCTTGTTGGTGAGGTCGCGGATGGCCTGTGCGCCGACGTGTTCGAGGGGGGCGCCGAGGGCTTCGTAGGCGAGGCGGTCGATGTCGTTGGCGATGTCCTGCTGCTCGCCGAACTCGCGGAGTTCGCGGACGGCGGCCTCGTGGTCGTCGTCGGTGTCGACGTCGACGATGTCCGAGGCGTCCGGCTGCTCCGTCTCCTGCTGAACGGGCGCGGTGAGGGAGGCCACGGACAGTGGGGCCGTGGTCCGGAACTTGGTACCGCCGACCGTCATGACCTCGGCGTGAACGGTGCCCTCCAACTCCTCGGACACGTAGGCCATGCCGTGGAGGGCGTCGGAGGCGATCAGGCGGGAGAGTTCGCCGGTGGCGCGGGCGACGAGCATGCCCTTGGGGTTCTTCTTCCACTGGTCCTTGCCGAGGAGGCCCATCAGCCGGGCACGGTCGATGGTCCACTCGACTTCCTGCCAGGTGTCGGAGTCCTTGCGTCGGCCGCGCATGATGCACCGTTCGGGCGTGGACTCGACCAGCTCGATCTCGTGGCCCTGCTGCTGGACGATCGCCCGCATGGCGTGCGCCCTCAGGGCGGGGGTGCCCTGGATGATGTCGATGGACTTCAGCGTCGCCATCGGCTTCATGCCGAGTTCGGAGCCGGCGAGGATCGCGGCGGCGATGTCGCCGGGCTTGCCGCGCAGGGACTGCGGGACGAACGAGGTGACGGCGAGCTTCTCGGCCATCTGGTAGGCGAGGTCAGCCTCCTGCGCCCACTGGATGAGCGCGGTGGTCCCTGCGGTCGGGGCCGGGGCGGGGAGGGTGTTGGCGGGCTGCTGGGTGGCGACGGCGTTCTCTTCGTCGCGGGTGGCGATCTCGTTGCTCATCCGAGGTATTCCTCTGCTTGGCGGATGGTGTCCCAGGTCGGCATTCCGATCTGGGGGATGTGGTCGACGGGTCCGGTCCAGTCGGGCCAGTGGTCGTTGGCGACGCAGTCGGCGTAGATGCGCAGGGCCTTCTCGTTGCGTGCGCGGCCGATGTCGCGGTCCTGGTCGTGGAGTTCGCGTACCGTGACCAGGTAGGGGGCGATCTTCGACTGGAAGACGAAGACGAACCGGGCGCCGTCGGGGGCGAGTCCGGCGGCCTCGACGCCGTCGATGTAGAACGGGTCCTGCTGGTGGTAGGCCCGGTCTTTGATGGCGCGGCTGATGGTGTCCGGCGACGCATCCTTGATCGTCTTGTAGTCGGTGATGATCGACCCGCGCCGCCAGTCCGGGCGGATCCTGCAGCGGACGCCTGTCGCCGGATCCGTCCAGTAGATCGACTGCTCGGCGGCCCCCGTGCCCGGCGTGAACAGCGGTCCGGCGATCGGGTGTTGGCGGATCGCCTCGGCCATCGCCACGACCACGTCGTGGTCCTTGGTGAGCAGCGGCACCTTGCCTGCGAGGTAGGCCTCGTCGCGGAGGATTTGGGCGTCCTTCTTCCGCCAGTCCGGGAAGTCGATGACCTCCAGTTCCGGGCCCTCCCCCAGCACGTACAGGTGCGCAGCGTGCCCGAGGTCGAACTCCTTCTTCGGAGCCTGCGGGTGGTCGCGGTCGTACTTGAACTGGGCGGGGCAGCCCGGCGCGAGGAGCGCGCGCAGGCCTGACGAGGAGATCGACGTGCGGTCAGCGTGGTACTCGTCGGCCGACAACCCGTCGACGACAGCGGGCGCCTCAACCTCAACAGCGGCGGTCATGCGGCGGCCTCGACGCAGGTCTCGCAGCGGCCGGTCTTCGCGTCGAACGGTCCGGCAGTGTTGCCGCACGGGCAGGCGAGGGGCGCGACGTCGACGCCGACCAGTTCGGTGCGACCGGCGCCGAGCGTGCCGTCGACCCGGTAGATCGCGGCGACCTGGAACGGGCGCTCCTGGTCGGTACCGAGGAGGTATTTGAGCTGGCCTTCGTGGGAGTCGCCGCGGGCGACCCGATCACGCATTTCGTCGAGGAGGGCGAGGAGTTCCTCGCGGCTCATGTTCTGCATCTGTGGCTCCAAAAGGGTGTGCTGAAGGAGGGCAGCCGCCCGGCAGGGGGAGGCAGGGCGGCTGCCCTGGGGTGCCGCGGAGCCCTGGGGATGTAGCTCGACGCGGCGGTCTGTGGGTTGTTGGTCAGGCGGCGGTCTTGGCGGGCCTCAGCGGCATGACGACGTGCCGGTAGGTGTCGTCGTGGGGGTCGACCACCTGGAACGGCTTGATGGGGGTGGTGACGTCGATGCGGATCGGGCCCGTGAACTGGGCGAGCGCGTCGAGCAGGTACGGCGGCTCGATCTTCAGCTCGATGGCGTCCTGGTCGCCGCTGTAGGTGGCGGCGATACGGATGCGGGAGCGGGCGTCGTTCTCGGCGTGGACGATCCCGTGCGTGTCGTTGACCGCCAGGTAGATCGCCTTGTCGTTGGCGAGGGTCGCGGCGTGCACGGCGTCCTTCAGCTCTTCGGCGGTCACAGCAATCGACCCGCTGATCGTCTTCTCGCTGGGTGACACTTCGTGGACGCGGTGCGGGAACGCCTCCCAGTCCATGAGCACGGTGGTGATCTGGTGCCGGGCCCCGATCAGGGCTGCCGTGCCGAACCCGTTGGCGGGCAGGGCGACTTGGAGCCGGCCGGTGAAGGCAGGTACGGCGTCGGCGAGGGCCGCGCCGGGCAGGATGCCGGTGCCGCCGTCCGGGCCGTCCCAGGCAATCCAGGTGGTGGCGATGCGGTACCGGTCGGTGGCGCACATCTCCAGGCGCCCACTGTCGGCAACGAAGCGGACGCCGCGCATGCCGGCGGTGGCCCCTTCGGCGGTCTTGCTGATGGCGTCCTTGATGCGCTTGAACCCGGCGGCGAGCTCGTCGCCGTCGACCACGCCGACCCCGTCCGGGACCTTGGGGAGGGCCGGGTAGTCGGCTGCGGGCATGACGGGCAGGGTGAACTCGGCGCGGTCGGTGGTGACGGCGAGGCCGTCGTCGGTGGCGGCGAGGGCGACGTCGGTCTTGCCGAGGGCGGCGACCACGTCGGAGAAGGTTCGGCCCGCCGCCACGACGAGGCCGGGCTCCAGGACGTCGGCGTCGACCGTGGTGTGGGCGGCGGTCGTGCCGTCCCACACGCTGATCTTCAGGTGGTCGTCGGCTGCTTCAAGGCGGGCACAGTTCAGGACGGGCTGCGACGGCTTCGCCGGGATCTGCCGGGCCGCCCACTTCGCCGCGGCGGCGAGCTCGGGCTGCGGGATGGTGACGTTCATCAGGCTGCTTCCTCCTCTCCGGTGTCGTCGTCGGTGGTCTCGGTGTCGTCGGTGTGGGGTTCGGGCTTGGCGTAGCCCTTGGTTTGCAGGTCGGTCAGCGGGAACAGGCAGGGCTGGTCCATGGGGTTCTCCTGGTGGTCTGGCCGCCGGCTGGCGCGGGAGCGAATCGCCGCCCGGCCGGCGGAGCGATGGGGGTCAGGCAGCGGCCGGTTCGACCGGCACGTCGTCCATGGCGCGGATGAGCTCGCAGCCGGGGCACTCGCAGCGCCGCCCGATTTCGCGTCCGCCCGGCTCGCCATGCTCGGCATGCAGTCGCTGGCCCTGGGCGGTGATGAACTCGCGCAGCCGCCAAATTTCGTCGCGCTGCTTCTCCACCAGCTGGATGCCTTCGCTCTGGCGGTGCGCATCGTCGAGCTGCACGGAGCTGTGGCCAACGAGGCCGGACATGGCCCACTTGGCTCGCCCGGCGGCTGCCTTGAGCTCTCGGACCTGCTCGACCGGCACGCACCCGTCAGGCAGTTCCGCGGCTCGGTGAATGATGGCGTTGATGTTGTGTGCGGACTGCGAGACGACGTTGGCGAGGTACATCCCCGCCCACGCCAGACGATCCTCGGCGGCGGCCCGTCGGGCCTCGGTACGAACTGAGCGGTCGCGCAGCACCTGGTCCTGCAGCAGGTTGCAGTAGTTGTTGTTGTGTTGGCGGGACTCGGCGTTGGCGCGATCGAGGGCCTTGAGCAGCAGCTCGGTGTCGCTCAGGCCGGTGACGTCGTCACCGAGGCGTGCGTACTCGTCGCGCAGTTCGGTGATGCGCTCGTCGTGGATTGCGCTCATCACGACGCCTCCTTCAGTACGAGCAGCGGCTGGGTGTCCTCGTCGTCGCGCGCCCACGACGGCACGTTGGCCGGGCTGGCGGGGTTGGCGAGCGGGGACTGGTGCAGCGGCAGCACGGCAAAGGGCTGCGTCGCGGTGACGGCGTGCTCGGCCTTCACGCCGATGTCGACCTTGCGGGTCAGGTCGTCGATCTGCTGGTCGCGGAGACGGACGACTCCTTCGAGCTGACCGACAGTCCGCTCTGCCGACTCGGCGCGCTCCTTGAACTTCCGGACGTCGGCTTCGAGGTCAGTGATGAGCTTTTCCTGCGACTCGAAGAAGTCGTCCGCACTGGCCAGTTGGCCCCGCAGCCGCTCGACCTCGTCGACGGCGCGGTGGTTGCCGGTGCCGCGCAGTGCAGGGATCAGGTCGGCGATGGTCACTGCTCCTCCTCCAGATCGGGCGCGTGGAACATGAGCTCGGCGGCGGCGAGGATGAACAGCGGCAGGATCAGCACGCACGGGGCGGCGATCTCCAGGACGGTGTTCACGCCGCCTCTTTCCGCAGCGGCGCCACGTGGCCCGCTGCTTCGCTGTCGAGGAAGTTGAGCCGGGACCGGGCCCCGTAGAGGGCTTCGATGACGTCGGCCTGGGTGCGGCCGGCCTGGCGTTCCCAGTCGTGGGGTTCGGTGTGCAGGTATTCGGTGAGGGCGTTCCAGGCGGCGACGGTGAGTGCCTCGTCGGCGATGTCGCCCTTGCCGGGCCAGAAGCCGGCGGAGTGGTCGATCGCGTCGGCGAGGTTCGCGCGCTCCGGGTCCCAGCCGTGGGCCAGGATCCGGGTCGCGGTCTGGCCGATCAGCGCGGATACGCGGGAGCGGGTGAGGGACAGGCTGACCATCTACGCCACCGCCTTCACGCGGGCGGCGTTGAACAGCCCGTACTTGCGGACCTTGTCGTAGCGGGCGATGCCCCAGACGATCGCGTGGCAGGCCCACAGGAAGTCCCGCTCGTAGTCCTGGAAGCTGAGCTCCCACGTCTCGCCGAACGTCCAGCCGTCGAGCCGCTTGACCGTGACGGCATGGGAGGCATAGCCGGGCTTGATGTGGCTGCTCCGCCACAGGCCGACCTGCACCGTGTCGTCGAGCGTGGCGCTCTCGCCGCACACGCAGAACGTCTTGTACTTGGCGCCGTACTCGAAGGAGTCCAGCAACTTGCGCGCCTCGTCCTCGTTGTAGGCGTCCTGGTCGAGAATCTCGGTGCGGACCGCCTTGCCCAGCCCGCGAGGAGCGTCGCCGTAACGGACGGCATCCACGAAGAGTTCGCAGACGACCTGCCGGAAAGCTTCCTCCGAGTACGAGCGGGCGGAGTCGCGGTGACCGTCAACCTTCTGCGCCCAGTAGTGCGGGTTGATGCCGCCGCGCCGGCTGCGGAAGAACGGGAACATGTCCCGCTCGCGGCTGAACGTGTACGCGTCGCCGTAGTCGCCTCGAATCATGAGGCAGCCGGGCCAGGTGATCAGGTCGAACCAGTACTCGCCGTATCCGCGCGGGTTGTTGGTGAACCGCAGGTGCCGGTACAGACCGTCGTGGTGAAGTACGTGCATGCCGTGGCGGTCCGTGTCTTCGGCGAACCGGGCGGCGACCTTCGGGTGATCGGACATCTACGCCACC
Source organism: Streptomyces sp. EDA2-14 (assembly GCF_054963755.1). Lineage (NCBI taxonomy): Bacteria > Bacillati > Actinomycetota > Actinomycetes > Kitasatosporales > Streptomycetaceae > Streptomyces > Streptomyces sp. EDA2-14. Next base: position 295,617 of record NZ_JBUEGE010000004.1, on the reverse strand, counting down.
TCCGGCAGCTGCTTGGTCTGGGTGCGGGCGGTCTTGTCGTCGCGGATTCGGTGCAGGGCTTCGATCAGTTCGTCGATGCGTTCCGGTGACGTGGTGGTCAGGGAGATCGACAGGCGTTCGTTGATGCGGTCGCTGCCGAGGGCGAGCTGCTGGATGCGCTTGCCGTCGTGGTCGCGGCCGTAGCAGTCACCGACCGGGGCGTCGTTCAGCTCGTAGACCAGGCCGCCGATGAAGTGGGCGCTCACGAGGCACCTCCGGGCGTCCATGTCGGGTAGTCGGCGTTGGTGGAGACTGGGGCGTCGGGCTGGGTGACGAGCCAGGCGGCGTGCGAGTCCCCGATCCGGTCCGACGGGGAATGCGTGCGGGCAGCGGCCTCCAGGAGGATCGCGGCGGCTCGCACGACCTCAAGCGGCGTATCCAGGGCGTCGATCGTGCGGGGGCGAGTCGGGGCGGTCACGACGCCGCCTTCTCGTCCTTGGCGGGCCAGGCGACGGGCAGGCCGAGTTCCTCGGCGAGCTGCCGTCGGGCTTCGGCGTGGCCTTGCCAGCGCCAGTAGTCGGCGTCGTTGTGGCAGCCGTTGATCGCGGTGATGAACTCGGCACGCTTCGCGGCGTGCTCGGCAGCCTTGGCCAGCTGGGCGCGCGCCTCGTCGCGTTCGGCGCGGACCGCAGCCAACTCGGCGAGGAGCGTGAGCATGTCCTCGCGGGCGTTCAGGGAGAACTCGCGGTCGGCTTCGGCGTCCTCGCCGTCACCGAAGCTGAGCGTCCCGACACCGCGGAGGTACGGGCCGCCCGTGTAGGCGTAGAAGTCCTTGCCGTAGTCGGCGTACTCGACCCACGGGCCGGGCGTTGCGGACTCGGCGCGGTCGCGAATCTCGGTTTCGCGCTGCGGCGACAGGCGGGCGGTCACGACGCACCGCCCGTCTGCGCGGCGCGCGTCTCGCGGTCGGCCATGGTCGCCGACCAGAAGGTGTAGAACAGCTCGTCGAGCGCGTCCGCCTTCTCCGACTCCGGGAGGCTGTCGAAGGCGATCCGTCCGATCTCCTCGACCTGAAAGCCCTCCGGGTACGTCTCGCGGAGCATCTCCTCGGCCTCGTTCCACATCGCCTCAAACGCGGAGACGCGGGTCACGCTGCTCGTGATGCGGTCGAATGCGTCGAGCGGGGTCAGGTCACTCACGACGCACCGCCCTGGAGCTCGCTGGCGTGCACGAGGTGGCCGAACGCGCCGACCTTTCCGTACACGACCTCGTTGTCCATGGGGAGGTTCGCGGTGGCCACACGCACGGCGTAGCTCAGCGACGCCGGGTGGCCCTCCATGTGCATCCAGGAGGCGCCGAACAGGCGGTCGTTCCAATCCTCGACGCGGAACTCGTGCGGTCCGTCGTCCCCGAGGAGGCTCGCCTTCACCGTGACCGTCTGGCCGGCCAGCGGGTGAGCCTCGGAATGGGTCTGCAAGTATGTGGACAAGGTCCACTCCTGTTCTCTGAGTGTCTGGTGTGGATCGAGGCCCTGGTTGCCGGTGTGTGAGAGCCCGGCGGTCGGGGCCGTTTGCCGCTCTAGGCGACGGAGGCGAGGTCTGCGGTCTCGGCGGCGCGGAGGCGGCGGACCTTGTCCTGCTCCTTGGCGACCTTGCGGCCGTGCTCGTGGAGGCGCTGCCGGTCGCGCTTGTTGGTCATGACGCGGCGTCCGGTCTTGGACTTGATGCCGAGGGTGTTGATGAGGTGTCGCACCTTCTTGACGCCGCACCCGAGGACGTAGGCCGTCTCCTGGACGGTCATGTACTCCTGGTTGGGATCAGCCGGCGGTGTGGGGAGGTTGTATCGGAGGTGCTTGTCGCTGGGCACAGGGGTCTCCTTCGGGGGGTGGGGTCTCGGGTGGGGCCAAGAGCTGGTTTGCGTTCGCCCCCAGGGCCTTTCGCAGCCGCTGGTATCGGGTGGGTCTCATGCGGGTGCGGGTGCCGTTCTCGATGTGGCTGAGGTAGCGGCGGCTTATGCCGGCTTTCTCGGCCAGGTCTGCGACTTCGACGCCCGCCGCCTTACGCAGTTCACGGACCTTTCGGCCGTTCACCGTGTAGGTGGTTGGGGGTTGCTGCATGAGTAGAAGTTAGCCCTAGGTAGCCCCCCAGTCCAGCCCTAGTTAGCCCTTACTGGCCGGTAGTTTTAGCTTCAGTTAGCTCTCGTTGCATATATGCAGGTCACATGGGTGCTAAAGATTCGGCCTTAGCTCGCCCTGGTCCTGGTTGGCCCTGGCTGGCCCTGCAAAGATGGCCTCATGTCGACACGCGATCTCGGACGCCTCGCCCAGGCCGTTAGGGCGACACGGCTCGCCCGGTACCCCTCCCGCCTGGCCGCCGCGAAGGCCGCCGGGATCTCCAAGGACACCTGGAAGCGCGTCGAGGAGGGCATGGAGGTCCGCGACGTCAGCTACGCCAAGATCGACGCCGCCCTCGGGTGGCCGACCGGTGAATGCGAAGCCGTGATGCTCGGCGCCGAGCCCCCTCGACTCGACGGCACCGACGTCGCACCGAAGGTGACGGTGCTCTCGCCGGAAGAGGTCGACGAGCGCGTGCGCAACATCGTGCAGCTCGCCGCGATCGCCACCGCGCCCGACATGACAGGCAAGCAGGTCAAGGCTCTCAGCGACCGGATCGCCCGCGATCTACGCGAAGAGGGCAAGATCTAGGCGAGATTCACCCGAAAGACGTACAACCATTTGCTTTCACGGATTCGTTACGAGACAGGGCGCGCCTACTGATACGTAAGTGGCCCCAACTGGCCCCAGACGTGGCAGAGTCGAAAGCGTTCCACCCTTGGAGGCTCCTTCCGACCCTTGGGGGAGTCATGTACGGAGACGCTCACATAGCCGACTACGGGCCGGCGTTCTCGGGCCACACGTTCAAACTCGATGACCGGATCATCTGCGTCATCCCGGACAGGCCCGACCGTCAGCGCGAGGTCGCGTCATCAATGCGTCGACTGGTCAGGGCAGTTGGAGGCGACTGTCGCGAATGCAGGGGTTGCCCCATCGCCGTCCTGGGCTGAGGCAGGATGGGTGCGGAGCCACGGCGGTAGGGGTACCTGCCGGGCGACCGCACCGATCAAGCGCAAGGGGGCACGGTGGCCAGACGGTCAACTGATGTCTACACGGAGTGGCGCGGCGGCACCTGCCGCGTGAAGTGGTGGACCGGCGAGTACCACGCAGGCGGGCGGAAGCGGTTCGAGTCGAAGGGTGGCTTCCTCGACGAGGACACCGCGCTGAAGCACGGCCAGGACCAGTTGTACGAGATCCGGCACGGACTCCACGTCTCCAATCGTGACGGCGCCGTCCTGATGTCGGACTGGCTGGACGACTGGCTTGCATCGCTGGACCTCGCGCACCTGTCGCTGAGGAACTACCGCTCGTCGATCAACGTGCACATCCGTCCGTTCTTCGGCAACAAGGCCGTCGGCGACATCTCCATCCTCGACGTCCGGGCCTTCAAGGCGCAGCTGCAGCGCACCCTGGGCAAGGACACCAGCCGCAACACCGTCATGACCGCCCTCGGCCTGGTGCTGGACGACGCCGTCGACGCCGGGTTGCGCAAGACCTCCCCCATCGAACGGAAACGGCGCCGCGGCCGGTACAAGAAGAAGACTCGTGAGCGGAAGCGCGACATGCCCATCGAGGTCGTCGACCAGCTTGCCCGCAACGCCGACGCCGTCTTCGGTTACTCCGGCTACGTGCTGATCTGGACGATGGCGATGACCGGCATGCGGCCGGGCGAGCTGTTCGGCCTGACACGCGACTACTGCTACCCGAGCTGGCCGCAGTCGGATCCACGCCCGGACAAGGAGGAGACGGACCGCTACGACGAAGACATCGAGCGGTACGGCGCCGGCGAGGACCTGATCCCCGCAATCCGGGTCGAGCGACAGGTTCAGTACGAGGACGGCGACCTCGGCTTCTACCCGCCGAAGTACCACAGCTACCGGACCCTGGTCATCCCGCCGTTCCTGGCGGCCATGCTGGCGAAGCTGCTCGGCAGCCACGGCTCTCCATGGGTGTTCCCCGCCATGGAGGGGGGCTGCCTGGCACAGACCGCGTTCAACACGGTGTACTGGCGACCGACCGCGGACGGCTGCGACGCGCGGGAGAGGTGGCGCCAGTTCCCGGCCCGGCCAGCGATCCCGGTGGTTCCCTCGTTCCGGGGCAAGCGGATGTACCTGGTGCGCCACGGACACAAGGAGTGGCTCGACGAGGACGGGCATCCGCGGTACGTCGTGGAAGCGCGCATGGGGCACGAGCTGCAGGGCGTAGAGGGGACGTACAGCAACCTCACGCCGGCGATGGAGCGGGCCGTGGCGGAGTCCCTTCAGCGGCGGTGGGAGAAGCTGCAGGCGTCCGCCGAGCATCCTGCGGTGGAGCCGCGCCCGGTGGAGGTGTCGGTGTCGAGTCTGGTGCGCGAGGCCGTGGCCAGGGGGGTTACCGGCCGTCCGGCGGTGCTGGCGGAGGTGCGGAAGGTGCGTCCCGATGCGCATCCGCAGGCGGTGAAGTCGGCGTTGGGTAGGCTGAGGCGGCAGGCCTCTGGTGAGGCCTGAGCTGCGGTCTCGTTTCCCGTTGGTTTCCCAGTTGGGTAGGTTGGGGCGCAGAAAGCGCAGATCAGAAGCCTACGAGGACCGAGAACTCCAACATGGATCCACGATACGAGACACGGGCCCCGGCGGTGAAGGTCCGCCCGGCCCACGAGGACGACCTGGACGCCGTCCTCGCCATCCGCAATCACGCCATCGAGCACGGCACGGCGCTGTGGACGGACACGCCGCAGTCCCGCGAGGAGGGCGCGGTCTGGCTGGGCGCGCACCTCGTAAACGGTGCCGCGTACGTGGCAGAGCTGGGCGGCGAGGTCGTCGGGTTCGGCGTCTACGGGCCCTGGAAGGCGTACTCGGGCTTCCGGCACACGGTGGAGAACTCGGTGTACGTCACCGAGGGCCACCACGGCGCAGGGATCGGTTCCGCCCTGCTGACGACGCTCGTCGGCTCGGCCACGGACGCGGGCCTGCACGTCATGATCGCCGGGATCGAGGCGGGCAACGCGGCCTCGATCCGGCTGCACGAGCGGCACGGCTTCGAGCACGCGGGGACGGTGCGCGAGGTGGGCACCAAATTCGGCCGGTGGCTCGATCTGACGCTCATGCGCCGCCAGTTGAGCTGACCGCCGGCCGCCCGTCACCCGGCCCCGCCCCCGAAGCGGCCGTCAACGACGCGCCGTGGGCCGCGTACTCACCACACGCGCCGCCGCGCCGGACGGGGCCGCAGCGCGGCGTAGCGCTCGATGGCCCGGCGCAGCTCCGCTCTCTCCCGCTTCGGCAGGTCCTCGCCGCCTTGGGCGAACTCCAGGATGTGCTCGGCCACCAGGCGGAGCTTGACGTTGCTGCGCTGCGACACGTCGCGCAGTACGCGCCACGCGTCCTCGGGCGGGATCCGGCCGAGGACGACGACCACTCCTATGGCCTGGTCCACCAGGGCGTGCGAGGACACGGCCTGCTTGAGCTGAGCGACCTCCGCCTGGAGCCGTTCGTACTCCCGCGCGAGGTCGGTGGCGGACAGCAGGACGAGCGGCCGCGACGGGGAGAGCGCGAAGAACGCCGTGGCGCCGCCGGAGCCGGAAGCGGAAGCAGAAGCTGAAGTGGGCAGAGTGGTTCACCTCTCCGGGACTACAACGGAAGCGCCGGTGGAGACGCTTTCGACCCCGATCGACACGGTAGTGCCAGGCGCCGGGGCCGACATTCCGATCCTCCGCCCTGCCGCACGAGGGTCGCAGTCCACAGAACGAATTCCCTGACGCGCACAGTCCGTCAAGCGAAACGCGCAGGCCACGGTGGGTATCGGTTTGACACTGTGGCAACCGCCCCGCCGCCGGTCGTAAGCTGCCCGCACCTGGCATATTCAGTGGGGAGGGCTGCGCACATGGGCACTCTGCATTTCGACAGCAGCGACATGGACGTCACCGAGGATTTCCTGAGTCGGCACTACGCCCGTATGCGCATCGGCAACGGCACGCCCGCCTCCTGCCGGACGCTGATGCGGCGCGACGAGATGCCGGGGGTGAGCGTCGACGAACTCGACCTCGACTTCGACATGCGGTACGCGGCGATGCCGCTGCAGAAGATCTGTCTGTGCTTCGTCCACGAGGGCACCATCCAGGACCACGCCGTCGGCGACGTCGAGGACGCCTTCGGCCCCGGCGACGTGGTGTACCTCACCCCGCCCGAACTGCCCTACGAAGGGACGGTCTGCAGCGCCCGCTACAACATCACCATGCTCGACCCCGACCTCCTGACGCAGGTCGCCGCCGGCGGCCCCGGATCGGCGCCGGGACCGGTCCGGCTGCTCGGCCATCGGCCCGTCTCCGCCGCCGCGGCCGACCACCTGAAGCGGACCATCGTCCATGTGCGGGATCACGTACTGGGCGATCCCGCGCTCGCCGCCGAGCCGTTGATCACCTCGACCGCCGCCCAGTACCTGGCCGCGAGCGTCCTGAAGGCCTTCCCCAACACGGCGTTGACCCGGCCCACCGGGACGGACCGGCACGACGCCCACTCCGCCACGCTGCGGCGCGCCGTCGCCCACATCGAAGAGCACGCCCACGAGCCCCTCACCGTCGCCGAGATCGCGGGCGCCTCCCATGTGACCGTCCGGGCGCTGCAGTACGCGTTCCGGCGGCACCTGGACACCACACCGCTGGCATATCTGCGCCGGGTCCGTATGGCGCACGCGCACGACGAGCTGCGGGCCGCCGATCCGACGACGGCGACCGTCACCGCGATCGCCGCGCGCTGGGGCTTCCACCACACCGGCCGCTTCGCGGCCCTCTACCGGGAGTCCTACGGGCGCACTCCGCTGGAGACCCTGACCGGCGCCTGAGGGCCGCCGCGCCGCGACTCCGGCGGCCTCTCCATACCTTGATCGTTCATGTGGACGAACAACGATCACGTACATAGACGTTGACGCGGCGGTGACACCAGCTCTACCGTCACCGACGACCGCCCGCAGAAAGGGCTTTCCCCCGCCCTGATTATGACGCTCCGGGTCGGTCCTGTTCACGGATTCGAACCAGCCACGTTCACGCACCTGGAGACGGACGATGAACTCAAGAGCCGCGAGACCCCTCATCACGCTCACCGCGACCGGATTGCTCGCCGGATCCCTCGTCGCCCTGTCGGGCACCTCGGCGCAGGCCGCCACGACGCGCTACCAGGCGGAGACCTCCCCGGCCGTGTGCACCGGCGTCGTCGAGACCGAATGGTCCGGCTACACCGGTTCCGGCTACTGCAACGCCACCAACGCGTCCGGCGCGTACGCCCAGTTCACCGTGGACTCCCCCGGCGCGGGCACGGCCACCCTGAGCATCCGCTACGCGAACGGCACCAGCACGACGCGGGCCACGGACGTCGTGGTGAACGGCGCCACCGCCACCTCGACCTCGTTCGCGGGCACCGGGGCGTGGACCACCTGGGCCACCAAGACCGTCACCGTCCCGGTCAAGGCCGGCAGCAACACGATCCGGCTCAACCCGACCTCCTCCGCCGGGCTCCCCAACATCGACTACGTGGATGTCGACGCGCCGGCGGGCGACACCACCACCCCGCCCGCGAGCGGCGCCCTGTACGTGTCGCCGACCGGGACCGACGGCGCGGCCGGCACCGAGTCCGCGCCCACCACGCTCACCTCGGCGATCAGCCGTGTCGCCGCCGGCGGCACCATCTACATGCGCGGCGGCACGTACGCGTACTCCTCCACGGTCACCGTCCCCGAGGGCAAGAACGGCACCTCCGGCGCCCGCACCACGCTCGCCGCCTATGCGGGCGAGAAGCCCGTCCTCAACTTCTCCGCGCAGAGCGAGAGTTCGAGCAACCGCGGGCTCGCCCTCAACGCCTCCTACTGGCACATCAAGGGGCTCGTCGTGGAGCGCGCCGGGGACAACGGCATCTACGTCGGCGGCAGCCACAACGTCGTCGAGCGCACGGTCACCCGCTTCAACCGGGACTCGGGGCTCCAGCTCGGTCGGATCGCCTCCACCACACCGCAGTCGCAGTGGCCGTCCGACAACCTGATCCTGAGCGCGGAGTCGCACGACAACGCCGACTCCGACGGCGAGGACGCCGACGGCTTCGCCGCGAAGCTGACCACCGGCACGGGGAACGTGTTCCGCCACACCGTCTCGCACCACAACATCGACGACGGCTGGGACCTCTACACCAAGTCCGACACCGGCCCCATCGGCCCGGTGACCATCGAGGACTCCCTGTCGTACAACAACGGCACGCTCAGCGACGGCACCGTGAACGCGAACGGCGACCGCAACGGGTACAAGCTCGGCGGCGAGGACATCAAGGTCGACCACGTCGTGCGGCGCAGCATCGCGTACAAGAACGGCAAGCACGGGTTCACGTACAACAGCAACCCCGGCTCCATGGCGGTGTCGAACAACCTCAGCATCGACAATCCGCAGCGCAACTTCGCCTGGGACGAAGGCACTTCGGTGTTCCGGGGCAACACCTCGTGCCGGTTCTCGGTCTCCGGGTCCAACGACAAGACCGTCGGTGACGCGGACTCCACGAACCAGTTCTGGACGGGTACGAACGGCTCCCGCTGCGCCTCCTACAGCGGCGCGCTCGCCTGGTCGTACGCGGCGGACGGCACGCTCGTCGTGACCCTCGGCGGCAAGCAGGTCGGCCTCTAGCGGATGCATCGTCCGACTCGCCCCGGGCACCCGCGGCGAGTCGGCCCCGCGGTCCGGCACGATGGCCACAAGGATTCTCCGTGCGGGGTCGGGCCGGGCGGCAGACCGGCCGCGCCGCGCACACCCCTGCCGCAACCGCTGGAGCTGCCATGGCGAAGGATCTGTCCAAGCACCAGGCCGCCGCGCTCGACGCGCACTGGCGCGCCGCCAACTATCTCGCGGCGGGCCAGATCTATCTCCTCGACAATCCGCTGCTCACCGAGCCGCTCGCCGCCGAGCACATCAAGCCGCGGCTGCTCGGTCACTGGGGCACCTCACCCGGCCTCAACCTCGTGCACACGCACCTCAACCGGGTGATCAAGGAGCGCGGGACCGACGTCCTGTGCGTATGGGGTCCCGGTCACGGCGGGCCCGCCGTGCTGGCCAATTCCTGGCTGGAGGGCTCGTACACACGGACGTATCCGGACGTCACGCGGGACGCCGCCGGCATGGCGCGCCTGTTCAAGCAGTTCTCCTTCCCCGGCGGGGTGCCCAGCCATGTCGCGCCCGAGACCCCCGGCTCGATCCACGAGGGCGGCGAACTCGGCTACTCCCTCGCGCACGCCTACGGCGCCGCCCTCGACAACCCGGACCTGCTCGTCGCGTGCGTGATCGGCGACGGCGAGGCGGAGACCGGTCCGCTCGCGACGTCCTGGCACGCGAACAAGTTCCTCGACCCGGTGCACGACGGGGCGGTGCTGCCGATCCTGCACCTGAACGGCTACAAGATCGCCAACCCGACGGTGCTCTCCCGCATCCCCGACGCCGAACTCGACGAACTGCTGCGCGGGTACGGGCACGAGCCGCTGTACGTGTCGGGCGACGAACCGCTGCGCGTCCACCGCGAGCTGGCCCGCACCATGGACCAGGCCCTCGACCGCATCGCCCGCATCCAGCGCGAGACCCGCGAGGGGAAGACGACGGTACGCCCGCGCTGGCCGATGATCGTGCTGCGCACGCCGAAGGGGTGGACCGGCCCGGCGGCCGTCGACGACGAACCCGTCGAGGGCACCTGGCGCTCGCACCAGGTGCCGCTGGCGAACGTCCGCGAGAACCCGGACCACCTGCGGCAGTTGGAGGCGTGGCTGCGTTCCTACCGTCCCGGGGAACTCTTCGACGCCGAGGGCCGCCCGACCGAGCAGGTCCTCTCCTGCGTCCCCGAGGGCGACCGGCGCCTCGGCGCCACGCCGCACGCGAACGGCGGGCTGCTGACCCGTGCGCTGCCGACCGCACCCCTTGAGCGCTTCGCGGTGCCCGTCGACAAGCCGGGTACCTCGCTCCACGAGCCCACCCGCGTGCTCGGCGACCTCCTTTCCCAGATCATGCGGGACACCGCGGACCGCCGTGACTTCCGCATCGTCGGCCCGGACGAGACCGCGTCGAACCGGCTGGACGCCGTCTTCGACGCGACCGGCAAGGCCTGGCAGGCGGGCACGCTCGCCACGGACGAGCACCTGACGCGCGACGGCCGGGTGATGGAGGTGCTCTCCGAACACCTCTGCCAGGGTTGGCTGGAGGGCTACAACCTCACCGGCAGGCACGGCCTCTTCTCCTGTTACGAGGCGTTCGTGCACATCGTCGACTCGATGGTGAACCAGCACATCAAGTGGCTGAAGACGTCGCGCGGGCTGCCGTGGCGGGCGCCGGTGCCCTCCCTCAACTACCTGCTGACCTCGCACGTCTGGCGCCAGGACCACAACGGCTTCTCGCACCAGGACCCCGGTTTCGTCGACCACGTCCTCAACAAGAGCCCCGACGTCGTACGGGTCTATCTGCCGCCGGACGCGAACACGCTGCTTTCGGTGGCCGAGCACGTGCTGCACAGCCGGGACTACGTCAACGTCGTGGTGGCCGGGAAGCAGCCGTGCTTCGACTGGCTGTCTCTCGACGCGGCCCGCGCCCACTGCGCGCGCGGCGCCGGGGTGTGGGAGTGGGCGGGCACCGAGGACGGCGAGCGCGAACCGGACGTCGTCCTCGCCTGCGCCGGGGACGTGCCGACGCAGGAAGTCCTCGCCGCGGCAGGCCTGTTGCGCCGGCACCTGCCGGAGCTCGCGGTGCGCGTCGTCAACGTCGTCGACATGACGCGGCTGCTGCCCAAGGACGAACACCCCCACGGCATGCCGGACTTCGAGTACGACGCGCTGTTCACGGCCGACAAGCCGGTGATCTTCGCGTACCACGGCTACCCGTGGCTGATCCACCGGCTCGCGTACCGCCGCACGGGCCATGCCCACCTCCACGTACGCGGCTACAAGGAGTCGGGCACCACGACCACGCCGTTCGACATGGTCGTGCGCAACGACCTCGACCGGTACCGGCTCGTCATGGACGTCATCGACCGGGTGCCGGGGCTCGCCGTGCGGGCCACGGCGGTGCGGCAGGCGATGGCCGACGCGCGCACCCGGCACCACGCGTGGATCCGGGAGCACGGCACGGACCTGCCCGAGATCGCGAACTGGTCGTGGGCGGGGTGAGGGTCCCCGCGCCGCCCACGAGCCCCCTCAGCTCTGTCCGTTCGTGAACCACGCGGCGAGGTCGGGCGCGACCCGCTCCACCGTCACCGGCTGCCCGTCCGCCCGCAGCGACTGCGTGGCGGCGACACCCGCGGCCACCGCCTCGCGGGCCGCGACGGGGCTGGTGTCGGTGGCGCCGCCCTCGCGCACGAAGCGCAGGAACTCGGCGACGAGCAGCGGGTCGGAGCCGCCGTGGCCGCCCTCGCCCGGCGAGGGCATCGGGACGACGAGGTCGGCGTCGGCGCGGTAGCCGCTGCGGTGCTTCCAGACGCGGACCTCGGCGCTCTCCCCGTGGTCGCCGAAGTTCTCCAGGCGGCCCTCGGTGCCGATGACCGTGTAGTTGCGCCAGTAGTCGGGCGTGTAGTGGCACTGCTGGTAGCTGGCGTGGATGCCGCCTTCGAGGCGCATCACCATCATGGAGAGGTCCTCGACGTCCACGACCGGGTTGAGTCCGGTGAGGGACAGCGGCGGCCAGTTGTTCCCGGGGTCGTACCAGTCGGGCATGGTGGCGCCGGGCGCCTGGCCCGAGCGGTCGGCGATGTCCCCGTACACGGTGAGTCCGCCGAGCGCGCCGACCCGCTCCGTGTAGGCGCCGGCCAGCCAGTGGATGACGTCCAGGTCGTGGGCGCCCTTCTGGAGCAGCAGTCCCGTGGTGTTGCGGCGGTCGGCGTGCCAGTCCTTGAAGTAGAAGTCGCCGCCGTGCCCGACGAAGTGCCGGCACCACACGGCCTTGACCTCGCCGATCTCGCCGCGCTCGATGAGTTCGCGCATGACACGGACGACCGGCATGTGGCGCATGTTGTGGCCGACGTAGAGCCGGGAGCCGGAGGTGCGGGCGGCCTCCAGGACGCGGTCGCAGCCCTCGGTGGTGATGGCGAGCGGCTTCTCGACGAAGACGGCGACGCCCGCTTCGAGGAGGTCGATCGCGAGCTCCTCGTGCGTGTGGTCGGGGGTGATGACGAAGACGGCGTCCAGGTCCTCGGCGGCGAGCATCGCCCGGTGGCCCTCGTAGGTGTGCACGTCGCCGCCGAACCAGTCGCGGGCCCGGTCGAACATGCCGGGCGCGGTGTCGGCGACCGCCACCACGGCGGAGCCCTCGCCGGGGCGGTGGGCCTCGCGGGCGACGGTGGCGCGCAGGCCGAGCCCGACGACCCCGAGGCGGAGGTCACGGGTGTGTACGGGGGTGGGGTGCGCCTCTTGCGCACGGGTCTCGGTGGTCATGCGTGGTTCAGCCCTTCATGCCGGAGAAAGCGATGCCCTGGATGAACTGGCGCTGCATCGCGACGAACACCACGATCACCGGGAGCGTGGCGAGCAGGGACCCCGCCATCAGCACCGGGTACTCGGTGAGATGGGCGCCCTGGAGCGCGGCGAGCCCCGCCGACAGCGGCATCTTCGCGGGGTCGGTGTTGACGATGAGCGGCCACATCAGGTCGTTCCAGGACCACAGGAACGTGAGGATGCCGAGCGCGAGCAGGCCGGGGCGGGCCAGCGGCAGCGCGATGCGCCAGAAGACGGTGAAGGGGTTGGCGCCGTCGAGCCGGGCCGCCTCCTCCAGCTCCTCGGGGAGTCCCATGAAGAACTGGCGCAGCAGGAAGGTGCCGAACGCGGAGAACATGCCGGGGACGACGAGTGCCTGCATGGAGTCGAGCCAGCCGAGGTTCTGCATGATCTGGTACTGCGGCAGCAGGAACAGCTGGCCGGGCACCATCAGGACGGCGAGGAATCCGAGGAAGATCGGCCCGCGGCCGGGGAAACGGATGCGGGCGAAGGCATACGCGGCCATCGAGCACAGCAGCAGCTGGGCGGCGGTCCTCAACAGCGCCATGACGACGGTGTTCACGAACTGCCGGCCGAACGGGACGCCGTCGAAGACCTTCTGATAGTTCGAGAAGTCCCAGTGCGTGGGCAGGATCGTCGGCGGTACGCGCACGGACTCGCCGAAGCTCTTGAAGGAGGTCAGCAGCTCCCACAGCAGCGGGAACACGGTGATCACCGCGCCGAGCACGAGCAGGACGTGGGCGGGCCAGATCCGCCCCTGGCGCATGTCCGTCTTACGCATAGTGGACCCACTTCTTCTGCAGCCGGAACTGGACGGCGGTCAGCGCCATGATGAGGACGAACAGCACGCTCACGATCGCCGCGCCGTAGCCGCGCTGGTTGTCGAAGAACGCCTTCTGGAAGAAGAGCATCACGACGGTCTGCCCCTCGCCGTAGGCGGGGTTCTGCAGCGCGTTCTGCGTGTTGGCGCCGAGGATCAGGTAGACGAGGTCGAAGACCTGGAGCGACTGGATCACCGAGAGCACGGTGGTGAAGAACAGCGTGGGGCTCAGCAGCGGCAGCGTCACCGAGAAGAACTGCCGCAGCCGTCCCGCCCCGTCGAGGGCGGCGGCCTCGTAGTAGTCGCCGGGGATGGACTGCAACCCGGCGAGCAGCAGGATCATGTTGTAGCCGACGGTCATCCACACGCCGACGACGGCGACCGCGATACGGATGGTGTGCGGGTCGGAGACCCAGTGGGTGCCGTCGATGCCGATCGTGGACAGCGCATGGTTGAGGATGCCGGCGTCGCCGTTGTAGAGCCAGCGCCAGACGACGGCGACCGCGGCGGGCATGGTGACGACCGGCAGGAAGTAGAGGGTCCGGTAGACGCCGGTGCCGCGCAGCCCCTTCAGGTTGAGCAGGACGGCGATCACCATCGAGAGCGGGATGCCGAGGAGGACGAGACCGGTGTAGACGGCGGTGTTGCCGAGCGACTGCCAGAACTCCGGGTCGCCCACGAGCGTGCGGTAGTTGTCGAGGCCGATCCAGGTCGTCCCGCCGAAGGCGCCCCATTCGGTGAGGCTGTAGTACAGGGTCTGCAGCACCGGCCACAGGTAGAAGACGGCGAGGCCGAGCCCGGCCGGGGCGATGAGGGCGTAGCCCCACCACTTGTCGCGGTGGCGGAAGCGGCGCTCGCGGCGGCGCAGCTCCTTGTCGTCGATGCGCTCGGAGTGGGCGCGCGGCGCGGGCACGGCGGCCTTCGTCGGGGTGTCGGTGACGCTCATCAGACCCTCTCCTGCGCAAGCAGTTGGTTCATGGCGTCGGCCAGCGAGTCGGTGGCGGAGTCGAGGCTCTCGACGCCGGCCCACGCCTTGGCGAGCCACATCTGTTCCTTGTGCTGCCAGGCGGAGCTGTTGGCGGAACTGGGGTAGAGCACGGCGTTGTCGAGTGCGTCGAGGTGCGCCTTCAGGTTGAAGCGCGGCATGCCGGCGGCCCAGGGTTCGGCCGTGCCGTTGCGGGCGGGGATCGCGGTGCCGTACTTGCCCTGGAGGAGCGAGATGCGTTCGGTGCCGAGGAAGCGGACGAAGTCGCGGGCCAGGTCGGGGTTGGGGGTGCGGGCGTAGACGACGTTCGCGAGTCCGTGCAGCACGCCGGCGCGGTGCTTCCCCCGGGGCATCGGCGCGACGTCGACCTTGGCCCGCAGCTCGCGGTCGCGGTAGAAGGTCGCGGCGTTGTAGGACGCCTCGTAGGTCATGGCCAGGGTGCCCGACTGGAACATCTGGGTGGGGTCGGTGTCGGCCATCTGCTGGAGGGTGGGCGAGGCGCGATACCGGTGGATCAGGTCGATCCACAGCCGCAAGCCCTCGCGGGTCTTCTCGTCGGCGTATCCGGAGCGTTGCTTGTCCTCGGAGAGGACCCAGCCGCCTGCCTGCGGAACGGAGTCGTAGTAGTTCTCCTGCGCGCGGACGGGCGCCCCCACCCCGTAGATCCCGCGCCCCCGGTCGGTGAGCCGCTGGGAGTTCTCGATGAGGTCCTGCCAGGTCCAACCGGCGTCCGGGTAGGGGACCTTGGCCCGGTCGAAGAGTTCCTTGTTGTACCAGAGGGCGACGGTGTCGAAGTCCTTGGGAGCGCCGTACTGGGTGCCCTTCCACCGGTACAGGGAGACGAGTTCCTTCGGGAAGTCGTCGGTGTGCAGCACGGCGTCGGAGCCGCCGGTGTCCAGGGGCAGCAGTTGCCCGGCGGCGGCGTACATGCCGAAGTTGGGCCCGTTCATCCAGAACACGTCGGGCGCGGAGCCGCCGGTGCAGGCGGTGCGCAGCTTGGTCCAGTACGTGCCGTTGGGCGTGAGCTGGACGTCGACGGTGACGCCGGGCCGCTCCCGCTCGAAGGCCCGCGCGGCGCGCTGCATGGCGGGCAGTTGGTAGACGTCCCAGACGCCGTACGTGAGATGGCCGCGCCGGGAACCGCCGCCGGCGGCGTCCGACGCGTTCGAGGAGGAGGGGCCGCAGCCGGACGTGAGCGGCGCTGCCGCGAGTGTCGTGGCGGCCGCGGCGAGGAGAGAGCGCCTGCGCACAGGGAGCCTTCCTGGTGAAGGGTCGACCGGAATGCAAGGACGCTATTTGCTTGAAGTTGATGGGTCAAGGCTTGTTTCGATCACTTTCACGCAAACAAGCCGGTCCAGCGGCAGGCCACCGTGTCACCCGGCGCGGGCGACGTGCTGTCGGCCGGACGGCCCGAGGGTGCCCCGCAGGGGCCGCAGGCTCGTGTCACGTGTTCCGGGAGGGCGCCGTCATGCCGATCTCAGGTGCCGCCCGGGCCCTGGCGGGCCGGATCGCGCAGCAGCTGGTGCACGTCACGGTCCTGGACATGGCGACACGGCTGGCCGCACAGGCCTTCCTGGCCGCCCTGCCGATGCTCATCGCGCTCGCCTCGTTCAGCCCTCGGGTGGTGCGGCGCGAGCTGCTGCACTCGCTGCGCACGTTGATCGGAACGGGCGGTTCCGTGGTCGCGCAGGCCCGGGAGCTGACCCTCGGCGAGGACGACGTCCTGCACAGTTGGGGCACGGCGGGCGTGCTGGTCGCCCTGCTGTCGGCCACCGCCTTCACCCGCGCCCTGCAACGGCTGTGCGAGCGGGCCTGGGACCTGCCCCGGGCCTCGGTGCGGCTCGCGGCCTGGCGGTGGGCGGCGTGGCTGCTCGTGTGGGTGGCGATGCTGATCGTGCAGGGCGCGCTGCACCGGGCGTTCGGCGCGGGCGCGGTCCTCGGCTACCCCTTGCAGTTCGCGGCGTCGACCCTGATGTGGTGGTGGACCCAGCACCTGCTGCTCGTCGGGCGGGTGCCGTGGCCGCCGCTGCTGCCGGGAGCGGTGCTGACCGCGGCGGGATCGATCGCGTTCTGCGGCGCCTCGGGGGTCTGGCTGCCGCACGCGCTGCGGGTGAGCGTGGAGCGCTACGGGGCCCTCGGGTCCGTGTTCACCATGCTGTCCTGGCTGATCGTCTTCTTCACCACCGTGGTGTTCGGGGTGGCCGTGGGCCGCGTGCTGGCGCAGGAGGAGTTCCTGCGCCACCGCCTCGACGGCCCGGCGGCCACCGGCTCACGCTGACTCCGCCCGCACCCTGCCCTCGCGCACGGCCGCCGACAGTGCGTGGAAGTCGCGCTCGTTCTGATCGGCGTACGCCTCCGCGAAACGGGCGATGGCCTGGTCGAAGCGGTCGGAGCGGCCCAGGTAGGCGGCGATGGCGATGCGGTCCCCGGAGCGGGCGTGGGCGCGGGCGAGCGTCGCGCCGCAGGCCCGGGCGAACAGGCCCATGACGCGCGGGGTCATCAGGTCCGCCTGCGGTATCGCCTTCCAGTCCCGCAACTGCCTTACGTAGAAGTCGCGTTCGGCGCCGTCGAGGCCCTCCACCCGCTCCCAGCCGAGGAACATGTCGCTGGTGGCCTGCATCAGGCGCTGCCCGGTGACGACCCGTTCACCCTGGTTGTCCTGGGCTCCGGGCCCCACGAACCGGGCGAGCACGGACGCCTGCGCCTCCTTGGCCTGAAGCAGCAGCGGATCGCGGTCGTCGCGGCCGAGCAGCAGCACGATCCAGCAGCGGGTGCCGACACTGCCCACGCCGACCACCTTGCGTGCCATGTCGACGACCCGGTACTGGGCGAGCAACGCCCTGCGGTCGGCGGTGAGCGTGCGCGCGTACCGCTGGATCAGGTCCATCAACTGCGCCTCCAGCTGCTTGCGTTCGACGCCCGGCAGCAGCTCGCCGAGCGGCGCGACCAAAGGCGGGTCGGAGGCGATCCGCAGTTCGCCGTCGACGACGTGGGCGAGCTTCTCCAGTGCCTGGAGGTGGTCGCGGCCGCGGGCCTTGCTGAGCGCCCGCGTCATGCGCCGCTTGGTGCGGGCGTCCAGCTTCGCGGACACGGCGGCGTACAGCTCGTCGGCCTCGATCCGCGAGTACCAGACGTCGAGCGTGCGCATCCCGGCGAAGCCCTCCATCGACAGCCGGTACGAGGCCGCCGCGTCCCGCACCACCCCGGCCCGCTCCCTGCGGTCGAAGCCGTTGCCGCGGCCCGCGATGGCGAGGCTGGCCGCGAGGCGTTTGACGTCCCACTCCCAGGGCCCGCGCAGCGTCTCGTCGAAGTCGTTGACGTCGAACATCAGGCGCCGCTCCGGGGAGGCGAGCAGCCGGAAGTTCAACAGGTGCGCATCACCGCAGAGTTGGGCGCGAAAGCCCGTGGATGGGGTGCGCGCCAGATCGGCGGCCATGATCGCGGCCGCGCCCCGGAAGAACCGGAACGGCGACTCCAGCATGCGCCCGTAGCGCAGCGGGACCAGTTCCGGCAGCCTGCGCGCGGACTGGCTCTCCAGTACGTCGACGGGGTCGGGGCGGTCCGCGGCGGGCGCGAAGGTGGCGTGTCCGGAGCGCGGGACGCCGGACCTCGCCGTCCTGCCCCTGTCCGCCCGCTCCCGCGCGGTCTGCCGACGGATCGTCGTCCCGGTCTCGGCGGTCTCGGTCATGACGGCTCCCTCCTGGCTGTGCACACGGTGCGCCGGGTCGCCCGCCGCCACGTCACCCCACCGGTGTGAGGTCGCCTCCGGTGGGTGAGCCCGCCGGGTCCCGCCGGTCGCAGACTGCCGGTCATGGAAGCGACGACGAGGGGGCGGGTGCGGGGGCAACGGTGGCTGGCGCGGGCGGCGCTGGCCGCCGCTGCCGCCGCCGTGGCCGTCCTGGCCGCCTTCGCGGGGCTGCGGACGTTCGCCCTGCTGGGCGTGGGGCTGCTGGGGACGGCGGTCACGGCCGCCGGTGTGTGGTGGGTGCTCAGCAGGCGGGGGGTCGTGCGGTATCTCGCGCTGCTCCTCGCGCTCGCCGCGCCGGTGTGGGTGCTGGTCTCGTACGCCCGCGCGCGCCTCGTGTGGGTGGTGCTCCTGTCGGGGGCGCTGTGGCTGCTGGCCGCGGGGGCGGGCAGGGCGGCCCTGGCCCCGCGGTCGGCTCCCGCCGCGATGCCCGAGGCCCCGGCTCCGGCGTTCCACCGGCCGGTGCTGATCATGAATCCGCGCTCCGGCGGGGGCAAGGTCGACCGCTTCGGGCTGCGCGCGAAGGCCATGGAACTCGGGGCCGACGTCGTGCTGTTGGAGGGACCCGAGGCGGTCGATGTGGCGGCGCTGGCCCGTGAGCGGGCGGCCGCGGGGGCGGATCTGCTCGGCGTCGCAGGCGGTGACGGCACGCAGGCCCTCGTCGCCGACGTCGCCGCGGAGTTCGGACTGCCGTTCCTGGTGATCCCCGCGGGCACCCGCAACCACTTCGCGCTCGATCTGGGCCTGGACCGCGAGGACCCCGCGAAGGCCCTTGACGCCCTGCGCGACGGCGTCGAGCTGCGGGTCGACATCGGCCGGGCGGGCGGCTACCCGTTCGTCAACAACGTGTCGTTCGGGGCCTACGCGGAGGTGGTGCAGAGCCCCGCCTACCGCGACGGCAAGACCCGCACCACCCTCGACCTGCTGCCCGATCTGCTCGTCGGGCACAAGGGCGCGCGGCTCACGGCACACGTCGGCGGGGAGGACGTCGTCGATCCGCAGGCCCTGCTGGTGAGCAACAACCCGTACGGCGCCCGCGACATCGCGGGGCTCGGCCGGCGCACCCGGCTCGACGGCGGGATCCTCGGCTGCGTCGGCGTGCGGGTCACGAGCGCCGCGCAGGCCGCGGGGCTGCTGCGGGGCGGCCGGTCCGCGGGGGTGACGACGCGGACCGCCGCCTCGGTGGTCGTCGACGCAGACCAGGAGTCGATCGCCGTCGGCCTCGACGGCGAGGCGCTGCGCATGGCCGTTCCGGTGCGGGTCGAGGTGCGCCCCGGCGCCCTGCGCGTGGTCGTGCCGAGCGAGCGCCCGGGAACGTACCGGGAGCGCCCGCCGCTGGACTGGCGCGGCATCACCGGCCTGGCGCTGACGGTGCGGCGCGACTGAAGGCGGCGGGGCGGGCGCCCTAGAGCGGCGCCCCGTAGACCTTGTGCGCCTCGCGGTGTCCGTACATGGCCAGCGACCAGATCACCAGGATGTCGAGGGCGATGAGGATCGCCGACCACACCGGCTGGTACGGGGTGAAGAAGAAGTTCTCCAGCGCGCTCATCGCGGCGATGATCATGACTACGATCCGCGCCCAGGTGCGGCCGCTGAACAGGCTGACCGCGGCGGCGAAGACGATGACCCCGGTGATCATCTGTACCCAGCCGCGGGCATTGACGTCGAAGTCGAACGCGTAGTCGTCCTGGGCCTCGTAGAAGTTCTCGTTGAGGATCGCGGAGAGGCCCGCGATCGCGTGGTAGGCGCCGATGATGCCCATCACGAACGCGGCGAAGACGACTCCGCCGACGGCGGCCGGACGCACGCGCGGCTCCGGCCGGGGCGCGTCGGGGAACTGTTCAGCCATGTCGGACCTCCTCCTCGATGGGACCGGAGCATGCCGCCCGCACCACCGGGGCCGGTTCACCCGCAGCGGATGAGCCCCGGCCGCTGTACGCCTGTCACCCGTGCGAGGTGATGCCGTCGGTGGCGCCGCCGCCGGGACAATGGCACGCGGGGTGGCGGTCGCACAGGAGGTGACGTCATGGGCGGGGCACACACGGGCCCGGGGCCTGCCGGAACTCCCTCCGGCGGTGGCGACTTCGAGATCCGCGTCCGAGGACGGATCGGGGAGGCCTTCCGGTCGGCGTTCGGCGAGCTGACCGTCGTGCTGCACCCCGCCGAGACCGTGCTGGTCGGCGCCGGCCTCGACCAGGCCGCCCTGTACGGAATCCTCGACCGCATCCAGGGGCTCGGCCTGGAACTCCTGGAGGTCCGCCGGCTCCCCCGGACACAGGACGGCAGGGGGTAAGGGGTTCGAGAGGCGGTCGGGGACAAGAGCCCGCCGGTTCCCGGTGCGGAGCCGACCGGCCCCGGGGACCGGCCCGCAAATCGGCGCGGAAGAACCCTTTCTTATCCGCCGCGCGCCCCCCACTGTGGTGAGGCGATGCCCTCCACATGGGGAGGTGAGGGGCATGATCGCACCACTGTGCACGCGCCCGTCCAGGGAACGGGCGGGCACGGAACGGGCCTTGGCGCTGCGCCTGCAACTGCGCGCGCTCACCCACGAGAGCACGACCGCCGACGCGGCCCTGACGACCTGCCTGGTGTGGGTCGCCGGGACGCTGGTGGAGATAGCGGGCGACGTCGCGGATCCGCGGACCGCCGGTGCGCTGGTGCACCGCGCGTCGGCCGCACTCGCCGCGGTGCCCGCGCCGCGGGACAACGGATCGCGCCCGGCACCACAGCCCTTGACCGTGCGTCAGCTGGCGGTTCTGCACCAGCTGCAGGAGGAGATGCCGCTGCGGGAGATAGCCGACGGACTCTACGTCTCGTACAACACGGTCAAGAGCCACACGCGCGCCGTGTACCGGAAGCTGGGCGCGCGCTCGCGGGCCGAAGCCATCCTCCGGGCACGGGAGTTGGGGCTCATCTAGAACCGCCGCGCCCGCACGGTCGCGCTCACAGGATCTGGAGTTCGCGGGCCCTGCGGACGGCTTCCGAGCGGCGGGACACGGCCAGCTTGCGGTAGACGCTCTTGAGGTGGGTCTTCACCGTGTTGATCGAGAGGTAGAGCTCCTCGGCGATCTCCTCGGTGGTCATCATCTGGGCGAGCCGGTCGAGGACGTCGCGCTCGCGTGCGCTCAGCCGCTCGGCGGGCGCCGTCGGGACCGGTTCCCGCTCGGGCACCGGGGCGACTTTGGTGACACGGTGCGGCTGTGCGGCACTCAGCAGCCGCACGCAGGTCGGGGCGACCGTCCGCTGCACCGCCTGGGGCAGCCGGGACACCGTCACCACCTCGGCGACCGCCTCCGCTCCCCTGGCCCCGCGCTCCGCCGTGCCGGCGACCCGGGCGACGACGCCGCCGACCTCGACGAGGAACGTGTCCGCCGTCTTGGCCAACACCCCGTCGCTGTGCACGAGTTCGTGCCGGGCGCGGCTCGGCTCGCCGCGTGCGAGGGCGCCCCAGGCGCGCACCAGGTGCAGGGTGGCGCGGGACGGCTCGCCCGCCGTCCAGGGCGGCATCGGCGGCTGGGTGGCCTGGGCGGTGAGCTCGTCGGCGGCCCGGAAGCGGCCGCGCAGCGCCTCCAGCAGGGCCAGTTCGACGAGGCAGTCCCTGCGCAGCGCGCCGTTGCCCGCGGCGCCCGCCGCCTTGAGCCCTCCGGTGAGGGATACCTGCGCGGCCTTCAGGTTGCCGTCGCGCAGCTCGTCGCTGCCCCGTACGGCGAGAATGAGGGCCTGGATCTCGGGACGTTCGGCGAGGACGGTGTGCGGCACGCGCCCGCAGGCCGTCTCGGCGTCGGCCGCGGCGGCCCCGGCGCGGCGCGGGTCGCGGCAGCGCAGCCGGTCCATGCGGATCACGGCGTGGGCGAGCCGGCACCGCGCTGCGCGGTCGTCCTCCCCCGGCGGCAGCTGGTCGAGGAGCTGGGCGGCCCGGTCCAGGCTCCTGCCGCACGCCTGGTCGTCCCGGCGGGTGCGCGCGACGGCCGCCGCGAGCAGCACGGACTCCGGTTCGTCCGCGGGCGGTTCCTCGGCCGTCCTGCGGCCGGGGTCGACGGGAAGCCGGGACCTGGACAGGCCGAGCACCTGCCCGATCGCGACGTGGTGCACGATGAGCCGGGCCGCGCCGGCCCAGTCGCCCGCGGCGAGCAGATGCCGTACGGCGTCCGCGAGCAGTCCGTGCGCGGCGAGCCATGCGGCGGCCGTGCGGTGCAGGGGCGCCACGAGTCCGGGCGCCTCGTGCCGCAGGCAGGTCCGCAGCACGTCGGCGAACATCTGGTGGCAGCGGTACCAGCCCTGCCCCACGGGCTGCAGAAAGGAGTTCTCCCGGACGAGGCCCGCGAACAGGGAGCCGTCGGGGTCCCGGGCGAGTTCGGCGGCCAGCTCGGCGTTGACCCGGTCCAGGATGCTGGTCGTCAGGAGCAGCCGGCGCATGTCGGACGACTGCTGGTCGAGCACCTCCTCGACCAGGTAGCTGGAGATCGCCTCGTCGTCGCCCGCGAACTGCGCCACGAACCGTTCGTGGTCGCCGCGCTTCTCCATGGACATCGCGGCGAGGCGCAGTCCCGCGGCCCAGCCGTCCGCGCGCCGCCGCAGCGTGCTCAGCGTCTGCCGTGTCACGTCGATGCCGTGCTGGGCCAGGAGCGCCGCCGCCTCCCGGTCGTCGAAGGCGAGGTCGGCGGTGCGCACCTCGGTGACCTCGCTGGTGAGCCGTCCCCGGTAGAGGTGCAGGGGCGGGTCGCGGCGGGCGAGCACCACGAGGCGCAGTTCGTCGGGGGCGTGCCGCAGCAGGTGGGTGACGCCGCGGGCGATGGGCGAGTCGAGGGCGGGCTGGAAGTCGTCGAGGACCAGGATCACCGGCTCGCCGTGGCTCTTCACGCAGGCGGCGAGGGTGGCCACGACCAGTGGTTCGTCCGTCGGCGCGGCGGGTTCCGGCGCCGCGACCCCGGCGGCGCGCAGCGCACCGGACACCCGCTGCCAGAAGACGCCGGGATGCTCGGCGGGGCCGTCGCAGGTGACCCAGGCGAGCGGCCAGGTGGGGCGGCGGGTGTGCGCCCATTCCAGGGCGAGGGCCGTCTTGCCCGCGCCGACGGGGCCGACGACCACGGTGAGCGGCCCGCGCACACCGCGGGCCAGTTGGGCGGTCAGCCGGGGGCGGGGCACGATCCAGTCGGGCAGTGCGGGCACGGTGCCTGCGGGTTCGGGGCCGGGGGCGCCGGCCGCAGTGCGGTGAGACCCCTCGGCCATGGTGCACCTCGCTCTCGTAGCGCCGAGAACCCTCCCCCGTGCACGCAAGTGTGGGGGTGGACGCGCCACCCCGGGCCCACGCCAGGCGCCATCTCACCCGGGTGAAGTTCCCGGGCGGGACGGCGCGTCGACAGGGGGTTGTCCGGCCGGCCGGTTACGTGCCCTGAAGGGCCGCCACCAGCTCCTCCTCCCGGTCCTTGGTGAGCGACGTACGGATGACGGTGGGGTTGAAGGGGCGTACCGCGTCCCGTACCCGGTCGGGCGTGGAGCGGCGGACGAGGGCGAACACGGCGGCGCGGCCCGGTTCGAGGGCGCTCGCGGTCTCCTTGACGAAGGCGTCGTTGATGCCGATGTCGGTGAGCTTGCCCGCGACGGCGCCGGTGGCCGCGCCCACGGCGGCACCGAACACCGGCATCAGGAAGAGCAGTCCGAACAGCGAGCCCCACAGGGCGCCGCCGACCGCGCCCGCTCCGGTGGTGCTGTGCGTCTGGTGGACGTGGATCTTGCCGTCCATCGTGCGCCAGGCCACCGCCGCGTCATCGAGGTCGAGGAGTTCCTGCCGGGACAGGTCACGGGCGAGGCGCAGCACCGCCTCGGCCTTTTCCTTGTCCGAGAATCCGAGTACGACGAGATCTGCCATCAGGTCCTCCTGTGCCGGTTTCCGGGGGTGGGGCGCGGGGGTGGAGTGGGGCGCGGAGCGGAGCCGGGCGCGACCGGGTCGCCCAGGCGCTTCGCGGCGGCGGCGAGTTCGGCGGCGACGGGTTCCAGCGCCTCCTCGGTGAGGAAGCCCTCGGCGACGGGCACCCCTCCGGCGTCCCTGACCGCCTTGCGCAGGTACTTCGCCCAGACGTGCTCGAACAGGATGTACGCCGCCGACGATCCGGGGTCGAGGGAGTCGGCCATCTCCCTGATGTCGCTGGTGCTCAGCCCGAACGCGTTGCCCTCGGCAAGGCTCGGATACGTCTCCTGGGCCGCCCTGATCCGCTCCCGAGAGATTCCGAGCAGGGCGGCGACGGTCGCTCCCATGCCCTCCTGCTGGAAGTCGAGGGTGAACAGGTCGCCACCGGACTCCTTGCTGACGAAGAGCATGTCGAGCACGCGAATCTGGTCGTTCGCCTCGAGAACCGCCAGTTCCTCGATGATGCGCCCCTCGAACTTGGCGTCGGGCCCGAACTCGATCGTGAGCAGTTGCACCGGTCCGATGTCCGCCATGGCGTCTCCTTTCGACCTACGACGGAATCTCCACCGGCATCACAGCGGTGACAGTGCCCGCGGCGCTTCACCCGCCACAGGTGAGCAACGCGCACCGGGCCGCGGCAACGCTGGCCGCGGGAGGTGTCACGCCATGAGCGATGAACGGGCCCCCGGGCCGGGCGAGGGCGAGGGGACGCCGCCCGGCGCGCCCGCCGCCACCGAGGCCGAGCTGGAACGGCTGCGCGCCGAGGTCGAGACGCTGCGCGACCGCGTCGGCACCGAACGGCGGCGCCGCGCGCGGACGTTCATGGTGCGGCGGACCGTGGCCGCGGTGCTGATCGCGCTCGTCGCGGTGTTCGCTGTGACGTCGGTCGTGGGCGTGTGGGGTTCGCGGACCACCCTGAACACGGACCGCTGGATCGCCACGGTGGGCCCGCTGCCCGAGGACCCGGACGTGAACGCGGCGGTCTCCACGTATCTGACGAACGAGATCTTCGACCAGCTCGATGTCCAGAAGCGGCTGTCCGAAGCGCTGCCCCCGCGTGCCACGTTCCTCGCCGGTCCCGTGACCGGGGCCGTGCACGACTTCATGCGCGAGAAGATCTCTCAGCTGATGGCGACGGACCGGTTCCAGGACCTGTGGCGGTTCACGAACCGGCTCGCGCACGAACGCATCGTCGCCCTGCTGGAGAAGAAGAACAAGAACGTGCAGGTGCACGGCGACACGGTGACGCTCAACCTGCTCCCCGTGGTCAACAATCTGCTGGGCTCGCTGGAGAACGACCTCCCTTCCGTCTTCGGCAAGAAGATCGACCTGCCGACGCTCACCTCGGGCGAGCTGCCGCCGGGGCTGCACGAGCGGATCGAGAAGGCGATCGGCAGGGACCTGCCCGAGAACTTCGCGCAGATCCGCCTCTACAACCGGCACACACTCGGTCAGCTCCAGGACGCGGTGGTGCTGTTCAAGCGCGCCGTGGTGGGCCTGCTGATCGCCGTCCCGGTCCTGCTCGCCCTCTCCCTGTGGGTGTCGCCGAACCGGCGGCGCACCCTGCTCCAGCTCGGCCTGTGGCTGGTGGTGACGGTCACCGTGCTGACGGGCGTCCTACGTGGTGTGCGGAACCAGTTGCTCGGCCAGATGCCGGAGGGCGTCTACCGCGACGGACTGCGCGCGGCACTGTGGACCGTCTTCACGACACTGCGCGATCGGGGCGACCAGCTTCTGTGGCTCGGCGTGGGCATCGCCCTGATCGCCTATCTGGTGGGTCCCGGCCGGCTGCCCTCGGCGCTGCGCGGGTGGGCGGTGCAGGGGGCCCGCGCCACCGGCCGCGGGCTTGCGAGGGCGGGCGAGCGGGTCGGCAAGGACGGGCAGCTGCGGCCGTGGCTGGCCAAGCACGTGGACGTGCTGCGGGTCGGCGGCGCCGTCCTCGCGGTCCTGGTGTCGATCCTGCTGTCCTCGTGGACGGGGCTCCTCGTGATCGCCGTGCTGCTGGCCGCGTACGAGGTCGCCGTGACGCTCGCGGCCCGCGCGGGTGGCTCACCCCCGGAAGGTGAGGCGGGTCCGCGGCCACCTGCCAAGACTGGGGCGCCGGGCTGACCGACCGTACCGGGAGGGTGCACATGAAGACGCAGTCGCGCGTCGGGCCGAAGGGTGACGGAAGCGGACGCGCCCGCCTGTGGGGCCCGTACCTGAGCGAGCGTCAGTGGGGGACGGTGCGCGAGGACTACAGCCCGGGCGGCGACGCGTGGTCGTACTTCCCGCACGACCACGCGCGGTCACGTGCCTACCGGTGGGGCGAGGACGGCCTCGGCGGGATCAGCGACGAGAAGCAGCGGCTGTGCCTCGCGCTCGCCCTGTGGAACGGCCGCGACCCGATCCTCAAAGAGCGCGCCTTCGGCCTCACCAACCAGGAGGGCAACCACGGCGAGGACGTCAAGGAGTACTACTTCTACCTCGACGCCACGCCCAGCCACTCCTACCTGAAGTACCTGTACAAGTATCCGCAGGGCCCGTACCCGTACAACGAGCTGGTGTCCGTCAACGGGTCCAGGTCACGGCAGGAGTTCGAGTACGAGCTGCTCGACACCGGCGTCTTCGACGAGCACCGGTACTTCGACGTGACGGTGGAGTACGCGAAGGCCGACCACGACGACATCCTGATGCGGATCACCGTCGACAACCGGGGCCCGGACGAGGCGACGCTGCACGTGCTGCCGACGCTGTGGTTCCGCAACACCTGGTCGTGGGGCGAACACGCCGCCACGACGGGCAGGCCCCGGCTGCGGGAGGCCGAGGGCCCGCGCGCCACCCGCACGGTCCGCGCGGACCACCCCGAGCTCGGCAGCTACGACCTGCGCTGCGGCGGCACGGCCGAGCTGCTGTTCACGGAGAACGAGACCAACAACGAGCGCCTGTTCGGCTCGCCCAGTGCCTCCCCGTACGTCAAGGACGGCATCGGCCGTTACCTGATCGAGGGCGAGGGGGCGGCCGTCAATCCGGACCACGAGGGCACCAAGGCCGCCGCCCACCACGTGGTCACCGTGCCCGCCGGCGGGTCCGAGACGTTGCGGCTGCGTCTCGGGCCCGCCGGTGCCCAGCTCTCGCTGTCCCGCGGCTTCGACTCCGTGTTCCGCGACCGGATCGCCGAAGCGGACGCGTTCTACCGGGAGTTGACGCCGAAGAACGCGGGTGACGACGAGGCGCGGGTGCTGCGCCAGGCCCTCGCCGGGATGCTCTGGTCCAAGCAGTACTACGGGTTCGACCTGGAGACCTGGCTGGCCGAGCACGAACTGACGCCGTGGAGCCTGCCGCGGCCCGGTGTGCGCAACCGCGAGTGGTTCCACATGATCAGCGACGACATCGTGTCGATGCCGGACAAGTGGGAGTACCCGTGGTTCGCGGCCTGGGACCTCGCCTTCCACGCGATCGCCCTGGCCGTCGTGGACGTCGACTTCGCGAAGCAGCAGCTCGAACTCCTGCTGCGGGACCGCTTCCTGCACCCCAACGGGCAGATCCCGGCCTACGAGTGGAGCTTCGGCGACGTGAACCCGCCGGTGCACGCCTGGGCCGCGTACTTCGTGTACACGGTGGAGAAGGAGACGACGGGCCACGCCGACCACGCGTTCCTGGAGCGCACCTTCCAGAAGCTGCTGACGAACTTCACGTGGTGGGTCAACCGCAAGGACCCCAGCGGCCGCAATGTCTTCCAGGGCGGCTTCCTCGGCCTCGACAACATCGGCGTCTTCGACCGCAGCGCGCCGCTGCCCACCGGCGGCTCCCTGGAACAGGCCGACGGCACCGCGTGGATGGCCCTGTACTGCCAGTCGATGCTGCAGATCGCCCTCGAACTCGTCGAGCAGAACGAGGCGTACGAGGAACTGGTCCTGAAGTTCGTCGAGCACTATCTGTGGATCGCCGCGTCCATGGACCGGATCGGCAACCTCGACGACGAACTGTGGGACGAGGAGGACGGGTTCTTCTACGACGTGCTGCGGCTGCCGGACGGGCAGGCGGTGCGCCTGAAGATCCGCTCGATGGTCGGACTGCTGCCGCTGTGCGCGTCCACCGTCTTCCATCCCCAGCAGCTGGAGCGGCTGTCGGGACTGACCGAGCGCCTGCGGCGGTTCGCGTCGCGCCACCCGTCGCTGTCCGTGACGCTGGCCCAGGCGCAGGCCGGGACGGCGGGCGGCCCGCGGCTCCTGTCGGTCGTCGACGAGAAGAAGCTGGTGCGCGTCCTGTCCCGGGTCCTGTCGGAGGACGAGTTCCTCAGCCCCTACGGGATCAGGGCGCTGTCCCGCTACCACGCGGAGCACCCGTACACGTTCTGGGTGCACGGCCAGGAGTACAAGGTCGGCTATCTGCCCGCCGAGTCGGACACCGGAATGTTCGGCGGCAACTCCAACTGGCGCGGACCGGTGTGGCTGCCGATGAACGCCCTCGTCATCCGGTCCCTGCTGCACCTGTACAGCTTCTACGGCGACGAGCTGACCGTGGAGTGCCCCACGGGATCCGGGGTGCGCAAGAACCTCTACGAGGTCGCGGAGGAGATCTCCACGCGGCTCAGCCGCATCTTCCTGCGCGACGCCGACGGCCACCGCCCGGTCTACGGCGGACAGCCGCTCTTCCGGGACGACCCGCACTGGCGGGACCTGATCAGCTTCTACGAGTACTTCCACGGCGACAACGGCGCCGGCATCGGCGCCTCCCACCAGACGGGGTGGACCGGTCTCGTCGCGGCCCTGATGAAGGTCTTCGGCACGCTCGGCCCCGACTCCTTCCGGCCGCGGACGACGAGGAGGCAGCAGCGATGACCGCATTGCCGGCACAGCCCGTGATCCACGAGGTCAACACCCGGGTGTGGCTGCGGGAGACGGGGAAACGGCTCGGCCGCGAGATCGGCCTCGCGGAGGTGCCGAAGGACGTCTGGGACGAGATCACCCCGTCCGGGGTCGACCTCGTCTGGCTGATGGGCGTGTGGGAACGCAGCCCGCAGGGGCGCGCCATCGCCCTGCAGAACCCGGCGCTGCGGGCCGCCTTCGACGCGGCGGTCCCCGGTATCGGCGAGCGGGACATCGCGGGTTCGCCGTACTGCATCCGCCGCTACGAGGTCGACGGTTCGCTCGGCGGGGCCGTCGGGCTCGTCGCGGCGCGCACCGAACTCGACCGCAGGGGCGTCGGCCTGCTGCTCGACTACGTGCCGAACCATGTCGCCCCCGACAACCCGTGGGTGGGCGAGTACCCCGAGCTGTTCGTGCGCGGCGACAGCGAGGACCTGCGGCGGGAGCCGGACGCCTTCCTCGACACGGGGCGCGCGGTTCTGGCGCGGGGCCGCGACCCGTTCTTCCCGCCGTGGCCCGACGTCGTCCAGCTCAACGCCTTCGCGCCGCAGTTGCGGCGCGCGACCGTCGAGCTCCTCGACCACATCGGCCGGGTCTGCGACGGGGTGCGCTGCGACATGGCGATGCTGCTGACGAACGACGTCTTCGCCCGCACCTGGGGCGAGCGGGTCGGCAAGCCGCCGCAGGAGGACTTCTGGTCCGAGGTGATCCCCGCGGTGCACCGCAAGCGCCCGGGCATGCTGTTCGCGGCGGAGGCGTACTGGGACCTCGAATGGGAGCTCCAGCAGCAGGGCTTCGACTTCTGCTACGACAAGCGGCTCTACGACCGGATCCTCGGGCACGACGCCGCGTCCGTGCGGGCCCATCTGACCGCCGACGAGGCGTATCAGCGCCGGCTCGTCCGCTTCCTGGAGAACCACGACGAACCGCGCGCCGCGCACACCCTGGCGCCGGACAAGGAGCGCGCGGCGGCGGTGCTGATCGCCACGCTGCCCGGCGCGACGCTGTGGCACGAGGGCCAGTTCACCGGGCGCCGCGTCCAGCTTCCGGTGTTCCTCGACCGGCGCCCCGACGAGCCCGTCGACGAGGAGCTGCGCTCCTTCTACGAGCGGCTGCTCACGGGCGTCCACCAGAGCGGTATGCGCACCGGCAGCTGGCGTCTCCTGGACTGTGCGGGCTGGCCGGACAACGACACGGCGGCGTCCTTGATCGCCTCGTGCTGGACGGGTCCTGCGGGGCACTTCCTGACGGTGGTGAACCTGTCCGACCGGCAGGCGCAGGCACGGATCCACCTGCCGTGGCCCGACCTCGGGCGTGAAACCTGGCAGTTGACGAGCCTGACCGGGCCCGAGCGGTACGAGCGGTCCGGCACGGAGATCCTGGACACCGGCTTGTTCGTGGACCTGGCGCCGTGGGGCACACACGTGCTGACCGCGTCGTGACTCGGTCCCGGGGCGCTGCCCCCGGCGGGGCGGGTGCTCACCATTCGACCCCGGCCCGCACCCGGTACGCCTCCACCGCACTCTCGACGGTGGGGTAGAACGCTCCCGGCCCAAAGCTCCGCGCCAACCCGTACCGCTCGATCTTCCGCCGCACCGGATCCTTCAGCTCGGCGAACACCAGGTCCACACCCCGCCCGCGCAGCGACTCGTCGAGCTCCTCCAGGACGTCCGCCGCGGTCGTGTCGACATCGGTCACCGGCTCGGCGGCGATCACGACGCAGGCCGGGTCCACGACGCCGCGCAGCGCCCGCACTACCTCGTCCCGGAACGACTTGGCGTTGGCGAAGAACAGCGGGGCGTCGAAGCGCAGCAGCACAAGGCCCGGCAGGTGCTGGGCCTCCGGGTGGGAGCGGACGTCGTGGTAGCCCTCGATGCCGGGCACCCGCCCGAGGACCGTGCTGTACGGCCACCACGCGCGCCGGAAGACATTGAGGATGGACAAGCCCACGGCGATGGCGATCCCCGGCAGCACACCGAGCAGCGCCACCCCGAGGAACGCGGCGGTGCTCAGCCAGAACTCGGCCTTGCGCTGCCGCCACAGCCGCGCCGTACCGGGCAGGTCGGCGAGCGAGAGCGACGCCGTGATGACGACGGCGGCGAGCGCCGGCTGCGGCAGGTTCCGGAACAGACCCGGCAGCAGGACGAGCATGAGCAGGATCAGCGCGGCGCCGACGAGCCCCGTCAACTGGGTCTTGGCGCCCGCCCGTTCGGCCACCGCCGTGCGTGATCCGCTCGTGCTGACGGGGAAGCCCTGGAACAGTCCCGCGGCCGCGTTCGCCGCGCCGATGGCGATCATCTCGTCGTTGCCGTGCACCTCCTGGCCGCTGCGGCCCGCGAACGCGGAGGCGTTGGAGATGGTGTCGGCGAGGGAGACGAGGGCGATGCCGAGGGCGCCCACGAACAGCGGGCCGAGATCGTCCCAGCGGATGTCGGGGACGGTGAACGGCGGCAGCCCCTCGGGCAGCCGGCCGACCAGCTTCACCCCGTGCTCCCCCAGGTCGAACACGACGGTCGCGCCGATCGCGAGCACCACCATCACGAGCACGGCGGGCACCTTCGGCAGCAGCCGTTGCAGCAGCAGGATCAGGGCGATGCAGCCGCAGCCCACGGCCACCGCCGCGGGCACGGCAGCCCCGTCGGCCAGCTTCCGTACGAGACCGTCGACTTCGGCGATCAGTCCGTCCGCGTCCACGGAGAACCCGAACAGCTTGGGCAGCTGGCCGACGAGGATGGTCAGGGCCAGGCCGTTCATGTAGCCGATCATCGTGGGCTTGGAGATGAGGTCGGCGATGAAGCCCAGGCGCGCCACGCCCGCCAGGAGCGTGATCGCCCCGACCATGAGGGCGAGCACCGAGGCGAGGGCGACCGCGCGTTCGCTGTCGCCCTCCGAGGCGACCAGCGGCAGGACCGTCGCCGCGATCATCGGGCCGAGCGAGGAGTCGGGGCCGAGGACGAGGATGCGGGACGGGCCCGCGACGGCGTAGGCGAGCAGGCAGAGCACCGAGGTGTACAGACCGGTGATCGCCGGAAGCCCCGCGAGCTCCGCGTACGCCATGCCCTGCGGTACCAGGAGCGTGGTCAGGACGGCGCCCGCCACGAGGTCCTTGACCAGCCAGGACCGCTGGTAGCCGCGCAGGGTCTTCAGTCCGGGCGGCAGGGGCGGCCCCTGCGGCACGGCCCGCTCACCTCCGCCGGGCGATCAGCTTGCCCAGCTCCCACAGCGCGAGGAGCGCGAGGGCGGGCAGCAGGGCCCAGCCGAACTGGCCGATGTGCAACGGCACGGTGTTGAGCAGCCGGTTGAAGGCGTCGGTCTGCGTGACGAGCACGGCGAGCACGAACTCGGCGAGGATCGTCCAGTTGAGCTGTTTGCTGTCGAAGGTCTCGACGGTGAGCGCGGTCCCGGTCTGGCTGCGGCACTCGACCGCGGCCACGATCAGGCACAGCGCGAACGCCGCGAACGCGATGGAGTTGCCGACGCGGACGCTGTCGAAGCGGGCCTCGCCGAGCTTGATCAGGCTCAGCAGCGCGGCCGCGATGCCCACGCCCACGAGCCCGACCGTGAGCATCAGCGCCGGGGTCAGCACCGGTTCGCCGCGCGGCCTGGGCCTGCGCGTCATGAGCCCGGCGCCGACCCGGTCGAAGCCGAGGGAGAAACCGAAGGCCGCGTTGACGACGAAGTGGATCCACAGCACCTGTGCGGGGTTGAACGGCTCGCCGCCCGCGATGTCGAAGAGCGTCGCGCCGAGGAACGTGAGGACGAAGACGACCAGCAGGATCAGCACGAAGCGGATGTACTTGGTGAGGTTGTCGTAGATCTTCCGGCCCTGCTCCACCGCGTGGATGATCGTGGCGAAGTTGTCGTCGGACAGGATCATCCGGCCCGCGTTCTTGGCGACCTCCGTGCCCGATCCCATGGCCACACCGATGTCGGCGGCCTTGATGGCGGGCGCGTCGTTGACGCCGTCGCCGGTCATGGCGACGACGTCCCCCTTCTTCTTCAGCGTCTCGGCGAGCAGCACCTTGTGCTCGGGCGCGACCCGGCCCACCACGCCGATCCCGTCGATCCGGTCGAGCCGCTCCGCCTCGGAGAGCGCCGCGAACTCGGCGCCGAGGATCGCCTCTCCCCCGATCCCGATCTGCTCGGCGATCGCCGCCCCCGTGATCACGTCGTCGCCCGTCACCATGCGAACGCGGATGTGGGCGGCCTGCGCGGCGGCCACGGCGTCCTTCGACTCGGGGCGCGGCGGGTCGACCATGCCGACGAGGCTCGTGACCCGCAACTCCCGTACCTGGTCCAGGAGATCGCCGTCCGGCCTGAACGTCGCCGGGTCGAGGTCGCGGGTCGCGGCGGCCATCACCCGGCGCCCCGCCCGCCCCATCCGCTCGGCCTCGTCGTCCGCCCGGCCGCGCAGCCCGGCCTCGAAGGCGATGCCCACGCCGTTCGACAAGGCGGTGGTGGCGCGGGCGAGCACGGCGGGCGCCGCCCCTTTGACGAAGCAGCGCACGACGGGCCGACCCTGCCCGTCGTGCGCCGCATGGAAGGTGGCCATGAGTTTGTACGCGGGGTCGAACGGCAGGGTGGCGAGGCGGGGCAGCCGCTCCCGGGTGGCGGCCACGTCGAGGCCCGCCTTGTGGCCGAGCACGAGCAGCGCGCCCTCGGTGGGGTCGCCCACGACCTCGCCGTCGACGAGCACGGCGTCGCTGGCGACGAGGTACGGCAGGATCGCCTCCTCGATGCCGGGCGAGCTGCCCACGGCGTGGTGGATCCTGCCGTCCAGGTCGTAGCCGCTGCCCGAGACCGTGTACCGGTCGAAGGCGTCGACGACCTCGACGACCGTCATCTGGTTCATCGTCAGGGTGCCGGTCTTGTCGGAGTTCACGGCCGAGGTGAAGCCCAGCGTCTCCACGGACGGCAGGTCCTTGACGATCGCGTTGCGGCGCGCGAGGTCGAGCCCGCCCAGCGACAGGATGGTCTGGGTGACCGTCGGCAGCGCCTCCGGCACGGCCGCGATGGCCAGCGACACCGCGCTGACGAACAGCGCGTCCCAGGCCTCGTCGCGGCTGCGGCCGAGGGCGAACATCACGACCATGGTGAGCGCGGCGGCCCCGACGATCCACAGCGTCAGCCGGTTCAGCTCCTTGGACAGCGGCGACATCTCGCGGGGTGTCGCCGTCAGCATCCCGGAGATCCGGCCCAGCTCCGTGGCCGCCCCCGTGGCGGTCACGAGAAGCACGCCGCTGCCGTGCGTCACCGGGGTGTTCATGAACGCCATGTCGCTCTGGTCGGCGGGCCCCACGTCCCCGTTCGGCACCGGCGTCTGGACCGGCCTGGCGTCCTTGGCGACGGGCACGCTCTCGCCGGTGAGCGCCGACTCGTCGATCTGCAGCGCGGTCGCCGCGACGAGCCGGCCGTCCGCCGGCACCTCGTCCCCCGCGGCGAGCAGCACCACGTCCCCGACGACCACGTCCTCCGCGGGGATCTCGGCCTCCTTGCCGTCACGCCGCACCCGTGCGGTGGCCTTCGTCATCGCCTTCAGCGCGTTCATGGCGCTGTCCGCCTTGCCCTCCTGGCGCAGGCCGATCACCGCGTTCAGGACGGACAGGGCGAACAGCACCACCGCGGTGCCCCACTCCTGGATGGCGAGCGACACGACGGCGGACGCGACGAGGATGATCTGCATGTACGAGGTGAACTGGGCGAGGATCCGGCGCAGCGCCGGAACCGGCCGTTCCTCGGGCAGCGCGTTGGGTCCGTGCTCGGCGCGCAGCGCCGTCGCCCGCGCCGTGTCGAGTCCCGTGGCCGGGTCCACGCCGAGTTCGCGGGCCACCGCGTCGGCGGGCTGGGCGTACCAGAGGCGTTCGGGCGGGGCGCCGGGGCCGGTCGCAGCGGCCGTCACCGGGACCGCCTCCGTCCGCCTTTGTGGGCGTACGGGTCGGCCTCCGCACCGGGCGGCGCCTCCTTCTCCAACGCCTCCCGTTCCGCGGCCAGTTCACGCCGGGCCTCTTCCCCGACCTCCGGGTACTGCGGGTCGATGTCCATCAGGGTGTGGGCGAGCACGGACGCCGCGCAGATCCGCGCGTACCACTTGTGGTCGGCGGGCACGACGTACCAGGGGGCCCAGCGGGTGCTCGTGGCGGACAGCATGTCCTCGAACGCCTCTTGGTAGTCGTCCCACCGGGCGCGCTCCCGCACGTCCGCCGCCGAGAACTTCCAGTTCCGCTCCGGAACGTCGATGCGCCGCAGGAAACGGATGCGCTGCTCCTCCTTGGACAGGTTCAGGAACAGCTTGACGATCCTGAACCCGTTGTCCGTCAGATACCGCTCCCAGTCGTTGATCTCCCGGTAGCGCCGGCGCCAGAGCGCCTTGCCGCTCTGCTTGCGGCCCGGCAGCCCCTGCCGGGCGAGGAGTTCGGAGTGCACCCGCACCACGAGGACCTCCTCGTAGTGGGAGCGGTTGAAGATGCCGATCTCACCGCGGCGCGGCAACGCGCAGGCGTAGCGCCACAGGTAGTCGTGGCTCAGCTCCTCGTTCGAGGGCACCTTGAACCCGGCCACGCGCACGCCCTGCGGGTTCACCCCGCTCATGACGTGGCGGATCGTGCCGTCCTTGCCCCCGGCGTCGAGGGCCTGGAGGCACAGCAGCACCCCGTGCCTGCCCTCGGCGGCGAGGCGACGCTGGTAGTCGGCGAGCAGGACGACACCCTCGCTCAGCAGTTCCTTGCCCTGCCGCTTGCCCTCCAGGCCCGACTTCCGTGCGGGGTCGAAGTCCTTGGACAGGTGCACCCTCGTACCGGGTTCGACCCGCAGGGGTGCGATGAACTCGGCGATCCGCTCGGCCCGCTCGTCCTTCATGCGCCACCTCGGCCAGCACGGTCGGTCTCAGTAAAGGGTGTCCCGCCGCACCACGCACAGGCCCCAGATCACCAGCGCGTTGATCGCGATCAGGGTCAGGGACCAGAACGGGTAGTACGGGATGGAGAGGAAGTTGCCGATGATGAGCAGCGTCGCGAGGACGATGCCGAGGATCCTCGCCCACTTCATCGCGACGAACAGGCCCAGGCTGACGGCAACGGCGACCGCGCCGAGGATCAGGTGGATCCAGCCCCAGGTCGTGAGGTCGAACTGGAAGACGTAGTTGGGCGTACTGAGGAACACGTTGTCCTCCAGCACCGCCATGAGGCCGCGGCAGAAGCCCATGGACCCGGCGATGAAGAGCATCACCGCGGCGAAGATCGTCAGCCCGCCGGCGGCAGCTTCCTTCGCGCTGCCCATGCCGTGCTGCGACGTGGTCGAGGTGGCCATCACTGGACCCCCAAGCTAGAGAAAGGTGCCAAGCGCACCGCTGTGCAGCAGAGTGTGGCGCCCGCGTCCGCGAGGGGCGTCACCCTCCGGGGGTGACGCCCGACCGCTGGCCCGCACGGAGGCTGACGGGGATCAGGGCGGCGGACCGAAGCGAGGCGATGAGCGTGGCAGGCACCCCACGGACGGAGGACGTTCTGAGCGGCAGCCGGCGCCGCCGCATCCTCGCCCCGCTCGCGCTGGCCCAGTTCATCTGCAGCTTCGCCGGGTCGAACATGAACGTGATGATCAAGGACATCAGCAAGGACCTGGACACCACCGTGCAGGGCGTACAGACGGCGATCACGGTCTTCCTGCTGGTCATGGCGGCGCTGATGATCCCCGGCGGGATCCTCGCCGACCGCTACGGCCGCAAGCCCTGCCTCGTCCTCGGCCTCGGAATCTACGGTGCGGGGGCGCTGCTCAGCGCGGTGGCCCCCGGCCTCGGCCTGCTGATCCTGGGCAACTCGATCCTCGAGGGCATCGGCACCGCCCTCCTGATCCCCCCGGTGTACATCCTCACCACGCTGTACTTCACCGACGTGGCCGGCCGGGCGAAGGCGTTCGGCACGATCATGGCCTTCGCCGGCATCGGCGCCGCCACGGGGCCGCTCCTCGGCGGCCTGATCACGTCGGCGATCAGCTGGCGGGCCGCCTTCGTGTTCCAGGCGGTGGTGGTCGCCGTCATCATCGTGCTGAGCCGGGGGCTCAAGGACCCGCTCCCACCGGACCGCGCACGCGACTTCGACACGGTGGGCGCGGTCCTGTCGGCGAGCGGACTCGTCTTCCTGGTCCTCGGGATCCTCCTGGCCGACGAGAATCCCTGGCTCATGGGGGCGCTGCTCCTGGTCGGTGCGCTGGTCCAGGCGGCGTTCTTCCGCTGGATACGCAGGCGGGAGCGCACCGGGGCCGAACCGCTGCTGCCCACCGCGCTGTTCCACAACCGGACGTCGATCCTCGGCCTGATCACCCAGCACCTCCAGTGGCTGATCCTCATGGGTCTCTCGTTCGTCGTCGCCACCTATCTCCAGGTCGTCCGCGGCTACAGCGCGATCGGCACGGGCGTCATCTTCACCGCGTCGACGCTGGGCCTGCTGATCAGCTCGCTCGGTGCGGAACGGTTCGCCAAGCGCCGCGAGCAACGCAGCCTCGTCATGGCCGGCTTCGCGATCACGGTGTGCGGCATCGGCGTGCTGCTGGCCCTGGCCCACGGCTCGCCGAAGGCCTGGACGTTCACGCCCGGCCTGTTCCTGATCGGCCTGGGCATCGGCCTCATGCTGACACCGTCGGTCAACGTCGTGCAGTCCAGCTTCCCCGAGGACCTCCAGGGCGAGATCTCCGGCCTCTCCCGCAGCGTGTCCAACCTGGGTTCGTCGGTGGGCACGGCGCTCGCCGGCACGATCCTCGTGGCGGACCCGGCCGTCGGCCCGTACGCCGTCGCGCTGTGGGTCCTGGCGGCCATCGGCCTCGGCGGCCTGGGCGCGGCGGCGAAGCTGCCGAGGACACCGCCGAACACCAATGAGGCGTAACGGCTAGTGGGGGTCGTACGCGACGGCGGTACGCATCACGAGATCCTGCACCGCCGCGCGCCGTCTGCTGAACGGTATCCAGAACAGCCCCAGCGGAAAGGTCACGCACAGCGCGGCCCGTGCGAGCGCCCGCAGTGGCCGCAGCCGCCGCCCCACCCGGTCGGTGACGCTCACCCCCATCAGCCGGGCACCGGGCGAGGCCCCCATCGCCACCCACGAACCGCCCAGGTAACAGACCGCGAGCACCCACCCGACGGGTCCGGCCAGCCACTGGGGTACGTCGGGCAGCCGAAACGGCGGCCCGACGACCACCCACCGCGCGCAGGCCGCGCTCACCTCGACCACAAGTCCCGTCACGGCCAGCACGAGCGCGTCGACGAGCGCGGCCAGCCCACGCGACACGATGCCGGCCGCGTCGGGCGCCCCGTCACTCCGGCTCGACACGCCGCAACAGCCGATCGGCGAACCGATTCACGCCCCGGTCCCCCCGCTGCCCCAGCACCCGCACGGCGTCCACGGCCTCAACGGTGAGCCCGCCCCCGGTGTCCCGCACGATCCGCCCAAGATCAATCTCCCGCAACACCCCCCGCGTGATCCCGACCAGATCGAACCGGGCGAGCACGGCGTCCACGTTCAGCCGGGCGGCGATCCGGTCGACGTCCACGCGGGCGGCGATCCGGTCGACATCCACGCGATCGGCCACCCGGACCACATCCACACGGTCCGCCACCCGGACCACATCCACACGGTCCGCAACCCGATCCACGTCCACACGATCGGCCACCCGGACCACATCCACACGGTCCGCCACCCGGTCGACATCCACACGATCCGCAACCCGGTCCACGTCCACGCGGTCCGCAACCCGATCCACGTC
Source organism: Streptomyces sp. EDA2-14 (assembly GCF_054963755.1). Lineage (NCBI taxonomy): Bacteria > Bacillati > Actinomycetota > Actinomycetes > Kitasatosporales > Streptomycetaceae > Streptomyces > Streptomyces sp. EDA2-14. The sequence continues at coordinate 257,006 of NZ_JBUEGE010000004.1, read as the reverse complement.
CACACGATCCGCAACCCGGTCGACATCCACACGATCGGCGACCCGATCCACATCCACGCGATCGGCGACCCGATCCACGTCCACGCGATCCGCGACAGCGTTCACGTCCACCCGGCGCGCGACGCGTTCCACGTCCACGCGGTCCGCGATCGCATTCACGTCCACGCGGCCGACGACGGCCGCCACATCCACGCGGCCGGCAATCGCATCGACGTCCACGCGCTCGACCACCGCCGCCACATCGATCCGCCCGGCGATCGCGTTCACGTCGACCCGGTCGACCACCGCCGCCACGTCGACCCGGTCCACCACCGCCCCCACATCGACGCGCCCCGCCACCGCATTCACGTCCACCCGCGCCACGATCCTCGCCACGTCCACCCGGTCGGCGATCCGGTTCACGTCGACCCGGTCGACGATCGCGTCCAGGTCCAGGCAGTCGAGCACCGCACCGACCGACCGGCGAACCACCAGACGCGGCACTTTCCCCACGGCGCCCAGAGCGCCCACCGCACCCCGCACCAACCGGCCGGCCGCCCTCGCGGCGGCTTCCGCACTCACCTCGGTCATTCCGTGACCGAAACAGGCGGCCGGGGCTCCGGCATCCTCCGCGGCGGGTGAGTGACAGGGCCCCGGCAGCACAGCCCCCTCACGCGGGCGGCAGTTCGGGGACGGGTGGCCGGTCCTCGGCGAAGTTCTCGGCGAAGTCTCCGACGAACCCGAACGCGAGCCCCCGCCGCTCCGCGAGCAGCCGGGCGAGGCGCAGGACGCTGAGCCCGCTGGCGCCGAGGTCCCGCGCCTGGCGCAGGTCGACGAAGACGCCCGCCCCGCCCGGCCGGATGGCCCCGTGCAGCACCCGGCCGAGACGGGCCTCGGCGGCGGGGCCGATCGCCTCGCGCACCTCGATCAACAGACAGCCCGCGACACACCGCAGCACAACGGGTGCGGCATCCGGTCCGGGCGACAGGGCCTTCGGCCTACGAGCCACGAGCGGAACGTTCCATGTCATAAGTCCCCCCGAGAGCGCCGGACTTGAGAGGCCAGCATCCGCACGCACCCGCGCACCGGCATCGCTCCGCAAGGGTGAACAAGGACGGACAGATGTGAACGCAAAAGGCCGTCAAGGGGTCAAATCCGCCAACGACTGCTCCCGTACGCCCTGTTGATCATTTGGGCGGGAGGTTCATAGTCTCGGCCCCGGCACGGCGTGGTCGCATTCCCACGCCCGCCCTCATCACCCTGACGAAGGTGGAGCCCCCGCATGAGCCACGTACCTCGCGCACACCACGTAAAGCACGACGGTCCGAGCCGACGCCGCGTGATGGGCGGCGCCGCGTCCCTCGCCGTCGCCGCGACAACGTTGCCCTCCGGCATCGCGTCCGCCGCCGCGCAGTCGTCCCCCGGCGACCTCGTCCGCTGGAAGAGACAAGCGGACCGGGTGACGATCATCCGCGACGACTGGGGCATTCCGCACGTGGTGGGGAAGACGGACGCCGACGCGGTGTTCGGGATGATGTACGCGCAGGCCGAGGACGACTTCAACCGCATCGAGCGCAACTACCTGGTCAGCCTGGGCCGGCTCGCCGAGTCCGAGGGCGAGAGCGCGCTCTGGCAGGACCTGCGCCAGCGCCTGTTCATCGACCCGGAGGACCTGAAGAAGCAATACGCGAAGTGCCCGGCGTGGCTGCGCGCACTGATGCGCGGCTGGGCGGACGGCCTCAACTTCTACCTGGCCACCCACCCCGACGTGCACCCCCGCGTACTCACCCGCTTCGAGCCGTGGATGCCCCTGAGCTTCTCCGAGGGCAGCATCGGCGGTGACATCGAATCGGTGGCACTCAGCCAGCTGGAGGCGTTCTACGCCCAGCGCGAGGTACCCATGACGGACGAGGAGCGCGGCCTGAAGTTCCGCGAACCCTCGGGATCCAACGGCATGTCACTGGCCCCGGGCCACACCCGCGACGGCCACGCGCTCCTCCTCATCAACCCGCACACCAGCTTCTTCTTCCGCTCGGAACAGCACGTGACGAGCGAAGAGGGCCTCGATGTCTACGGCGCCGCGACCTGGGGCCAGTTCTTCATCTACCAGGGCTTCAACGAACACACCGGCTGGATGCACACATCGAGCGGTGTCGACAACATCGACGAGTTCGCGGAGACGGTCGACCGCGCCGCGGACGGCTCGTACACCTACCGCTACGGCAAGGACCGCCGCCCGGTCACCACGAACGAGATCACTCTCACCTGCCGCACGGAGAACGGCGGCCGGGAACACCACACCTTCACCACGTACGCGACCCACCACGGCCCCGTCGTCCGCGAGGCCGACGGCAAGTGGATCGCGTGCGCGCTGATGAACAAGCCGGTCGAGGCACTCAAGCAGAGCTATCTGCGCACGACGACCCGCGACTACGCGGAGTACCTCAAGGTGGCGGAGCTGAAGGCCAACAGCTCCAACAACACCCTCTTCGCGGACTCCAAGGGCGACATCGCCTTCCTGATGCCGCAGTTCATGCCGGTCCGCGACGACCGCTTCGACTACATGAAGCCGGTGGACGGCAGCGACCCGGCCACCGACTGGCACGGGCTGCACACCTTGGACAGCATGCCGCGGGCGGTGAACCCGAAGAGCGGCTGGGCGTTCAACAGCAACAACTGGCCCTGGACGGCGGCGGGCGCGGACAGTCCGCACGCGTCGGACTACCCCCGCTACTTCGACAAGGCGGGCGAGAACCCGCGGGGCCCGCACGCGATCCGCGTGCTGACGTCACGCGACGACTTCACCCCGCAGTCCCTGATCGAGGGTGCCTTCGACCCGTACCTGACAGCCTTCGCCCGCCTCCTGCCCGGCCTGGCCAAGGCATGGGACGGGCTCCCCTCCGGCAACGCCCGGAAGAAGAAACTCGCCGCCCCGACCGAGCTCCTGCGTACCTGGGACCACCGCTGGTCCGGCAGGTCGACGGCCACGTCGCTGGCCGTGTTCTGGGGCGAGGCCCTGTGGGCCCTGGTGTCCAAGGCGGCGGCCGACGCGGGCCTCACCGTCTGGGACTACATGGCGGACCGCGCCACCGACACCCAGCGCCTGACGGCACTCGAATCGGCGGTGGACCGGTTGACCGAGGACTTCGGCGACTGGCGGGTCCCCTGGTCCGAGATCAACCGGTACCAGCGCAACGACGGCGCCGTCACCCAGACCTTCGACGACACCAGGCCCAGCTACCCGGTCCCCTTCACGTCCGCCCAGTGGGGCTCCCTCGCCTCCTTCGGCGCGAAGCGCTACCCGGGCACGAAGCGCTACTACGGCACGAGCGGCAACAGCTTCGTGGCGGTCGTCGAGTTCGGCCCCAAGGTCCGCGCCTGGGCGGTCACGGCCGGCGGCGCCAGCGGCCACCCGGACTCCCCGCACTTCGGCGACCAGGTCAAACGGTACGCGAGCGGGGACCTGCGGCCGGTGTACTTCTACCCGGAGGACCTGAAGGGGCACGTGGAGCGAAAGTACCACCCAGGGGTATGACGACGGGGGTGTGAGCGCCTCTTGGGCCGGGCCCGAGCGGAGTGCGGTCCGTTCGACACGCGCTCCCCACGGTCCGACCATGTGGGATATGCAGGCGTCCGCATCCCCCCACGGCCCACGAGGCCGGGCGCTGCCACTGCTTCTGGTGGCGGTGGCGCCCGACGTGCCCCTGGAGTGGCTGGCCGAGCTGGACGACCCCCGCTTCTCGTACCACCTCGCGCACACCGGCCACGACACCCTGCGCGACCTGTACCGATACCAGCCCGACCTGCTGGTGCTCGGTCTCCACGTGCGCGACCCGGGGCCCTGGGAGGTGCTCCGGCGGGTCCGGGACATGACCGAGGAGCTCCGCATCATCGTGGCCACCCGTGGCCTCGACGCGGCGGCCGCCGTGCGGGCCCTCGACGCCGGCGCGGACGACGTGATCTGGCTCGGCATGCCCGGGGGGCTGGCCAGGGCCCTGGTCATGGCCCGGCTTCGCCGGGCGACGCCCGTGGTGCCTCCCGACCAGCTCCTCGAGGACGGCTGCGTCCGGCTCGACCTCGGCAGTCATGAGGTGACCATGGGCGGCCAGTACGTACCGCTGACCCCGCTCGAATTCGACCTGCTGCACGTCTTCGCCCGTAATCCGGGGCAGGTCCTCACCGCGGAGCAGCTGCTGCACCGCGCGTGGCGCGGCCGCTCCGGAGAGGATCCGCACAAGGTGAAGTACGCCGTGCTGCGTCTGCGCCGCGGCATCGAGGGCGCCACCGGGCGGAAGGCGCCCATCGAAACCGTGCGCGGAGTCGGCTACCGGTACGTTGTGCCCGGCTCGCACCCGGCGTAGGTACCAGGCCGAAAGTCCCCTTCCCGCCCGCGCGGCCCGCTGCAACCGTCGCGCAACCTTCCTACGACCGAGCTGCTCCCCGGCCCGCTCACAGTCGAGGACGTCGTCAGGCGATCCGCCTGCGGCCGTCCACGGCAGAGCAAGGGACAGCTCGTCCATGACACTCGTCGCACTCATCCCCGCACACAACGAACAGGACCGCATCGTCGCCACGCTGGCGGGCCTGTACCGCCAGACGGTCCGCCCGGACCGCATCGTCGTCGTCGCCGACAACTGCACGGACCGCACCGCGCGCATCGCCGAGTACTGCGGCGCCGAGGTCTTCGTGCCCACGGACAACAAGGACAAGAAGGCCGGCGCCCTCAATCAGGCCATGGCGCCACTGATGGCGGACCTGGCCGACGCGGACCTGGTGCTGGTCCAGGACGCCGACACGGTCCTGAACCCCGAGTTCGTGGGCTGCGCCGTGGAGGCCATGGAGGACGCGACCGTGGGCGCGGTCGGCGGGGTCTTCTACGGCGAACCGGGCGGCGGGCTCCTCGGCCAGCTGCAGCGCATGGAGTACCAGCGCTACGCCCTGGAGATCCGGCGCAAGAACAACGAGGCCGTCGTGCTCACCGGGACCGGCAGCCTGTTCCGCGCGGGCGTCCTGCGCCAGGTGCGCCAGGCCCGCCTCGACGGGGTCATCGGCGGCGGCGAGAGCTACTACTCCCTCGCCTCCCTCACCGAGGACGACGAGATCACCAAGGCCGTCAAGACACTCGGTCACCGCACCGTCTCGCCCGACGGCTGCTGGCTGGTCACCGAGGTGATGCCCTCGGTCGGCAAGCTGTGGCACCAGCGGCTGCGCTGGCAGCGCGGCGCCCTGGAGAACCTGCGCGACTACGGCTGGACGTCCGTCACCCGGAAGTACTTCGGCCAGCAGATCAGGCTCGGCGTCGGCGCGCTGGCCCTCTTCCTGTTCTTCCTGTTCGCGGTCCTGAACCTCACCATCGTCGGCTGGGGCGGCCTGTCCCTCTTCTGGACCTCGATCATGCTGATCTTCGTCGTCGAACGGACCCTGACCGTGCGCCGCCTCGGCTGGCGGGCCACGCTCCTCGCGCTGCCGCTGATACCGGAGTTGCTGTACGACGTCTTCCGGCAGGCCGTGTTCGTGCGCTCGCTCGTCGACCTGGTGCTGCGCCGTGAGGCCCACTGGGTGGCCACCTGACCCGGCGGCCCCCGTCCACCGACCCATCCCCACCCAGGAGTTGACCACCATGTACGGAAACCCCACCAGCGCCGCGGCACTCGGCGGCGCGGGCACCGGCGCCCTCGCCATGACCGGCGGCCTCAGCCCGCTCGCGATCCTCGGCCTGGTCGTCGGCTGCCTCACCCTGATCGCCGCGGGCCTCGCCCTGCGCACCCTCAGCCCGGTCATCGCGGGCAAGGACCGGGGCCCGGGTCCGTACAGCGCCTCCGCTCCCAAGGCATGATGAGGGACATGGAGTTGAACGGGGACAAGGTCCTCCTGCGGCCCGTGACACATGGCGAGGACAAGATCCTCGCCGGGATCGTGCGGGAACCGGAGGTCGCCGCGTGGTGGTCGCCACCGGACGACTTCGACGACATGCTCGCCGTCGTCCTCAACGGGCAGGTCATCGGCGCGATCCAGTTCGACGAGGAGAACGACCCGGAGTTCCGCCACGCCGGCATCGACATCTTCCTGTCGGCGCGGCACCACGGGAAGGGCCTGGGCACCGACGCCGTGCGCACGCTGGCCGGATGGCTGGTACGGGAACGCGGCCACCACCGCCTGACCATCGACCCCGCCGCGGCCAACACGGTGGCGATCCGCAGCTACGCCAAGGTCGGCTTCAAGCCCGTGGGAACCCTGCGCTCGTACTGGCGCAACCACCGGACGGGCACGTGGGAGGACGGACTCCTCATGGACCTCCTGGCGGAGGAACTCACCTGAAGCAACCGGGGCACGATGCCCCGGGCAAATCGGCCGTCCCGGGAACAGTCGAGGTGGTCGGTGCGGTTGCATCTGGGTGGGCCGGGATTGCGGCCGCGTATTTTGACCACCGCTTTTGTCCGCAGGAGGACTTTGATGACCGACCGGCCCTTGACGCTCATGGCCGTGCACGCCCACCCCGACGACGAGGCGACCAGTACCGGTGGTGTTCTCGCGCGATATGCCGCCGAAGGAATCCGCACGGTGCTCGTGACCTGTACCGACGGCGGGTGCGGTGACGGGCCGGGAGGTGTGAAGCCGGGCGAGGCCGGACACGATCCGGCGGCCGTTGCCCGGATGCGCAGGCAGGAGCTCGAGGCGAGCTGCGAGGCGCTGAAGATCAGTGATCTGGAGATGCTGGACTACGCCGACTCCGGAATGATCGGCTGGCCGAGCAACGACGCGCCCGACTCCTTCTGGCAGACCCCCGTCGAGGAAGGCGCCGCCCGGCTCGCGGAGCTCATGCGGCACTACAAGCCCGATGTGGTCGTCACCTATGACGAGAACGGTTTCTACGGCCACCCCGACCACATCCAGGCCCACCGGATCACGATGGCGGCGCTGGAGCTGACCGAGCTGACGCCGAAGGTGTACTGGACGACGATGCCCCGATCGGGGATGCAGCGGTTCGGGGAGGTCATGCGCGAGCTGCACCCGGACATGCCGGAGCCGGACCCCGCCGAGACCGCCGCGATGGCCGAGCTGGGCCTGCCCGACGAAGAGATCACCACGTGGGTGGACACCACCGCGTTCAGTGGCCAGAAGTTCGACTCGCTGGCCGCGCACGCCAGCCAGGGCGAGAACATCTTCTTCCTCAAGATGGGCAAGGAGCGGTTCGGCGAGTTCATGGGCATGGAGACCTTCGTACGCGTCAAGGACACCACCGACGCGGCCCTCCCCGAGGACGACCTCTTCGCCGGACTGCGCTGATCCTCCCGGCTGACGCAACACACGAGGCGCCCCACCGGATCCGGTGGGGCGCCTCGTCGTGGACCGGGCGGCTCGGCTCATCGCTGCCGCAGGGCGACGTCGGGGGTCCGGCCCGCCCGGGTCGCCGCCGGTGCGGGGGCGCTCTTGCGGGTCTCGCGCAGCGTCAGCAGGCCGATGCCGGCGACCAGCGCCGCGGTCAGACCGTGGACGCCGAACGCGACGGACGCCGGGCCCTGGTGGGCGAGCACCGTCGTCATGTCGCCGATCGGCGTGAGGGCCTGGGCCAGCAGGACCCAGCCGAGGACACGGCGTTGGCCGGCCAGCAGCAGGACGGCCAGGATCACCCCGGAGACGAAGTCGCGGATTCCCTTGACGACCAGAAAACCGCCGCCGTCGCCCGACGGGTAGTGGGGCAGCCCGAAGCCCGGTGCGCTCGTCCCGGGGGCCAGCACGAAGGACACCCCGAGGTAGAAGCAGAAGAGGACGCAGGCGGTGATCAGAACGGTGTTGATGGTCTTGAGCGGCATGTTCGTCTCCTTGTGTCTCCCCGGTGGGACGCCAGAAGCTCCACCGGTCCAGGTCCGGCCCTGGTGCGATGTGCTCAAGGCTGACTCCCCCTGTTTGGGAGGCACTTGGAGTCGACTTGGAGGCGGGCATTCGTAGAATGAGCCGCGTCATGGTCTTGATCCGGGTGTTGGGCTCGTTCGCGGCCGAGGTCGGCGGCGCGCCCGTCCCGCTCGGCGGGCCGCGACAGCGCGGCGTGCTGGCCCTGCTGGTGGCCGCGCGCGGGCAGGTCGTGCCGGTCGACCGGCTGGTCGAGGACCTGTGGCGCGGTGAACCTCCGTCGCGCGCGCTGGCGTCGTTGCAGGCGTACGTGTCGAATCTGCGCCGTCTGCTGGAGCCCGGCCGCCCACCGCGGACCCCGGCCCGCCTGCTGGTGAGCGCGTCGCCCGGCTACGCGCTGCGGCTGCCGCCCGGCGCGGTGGACGCGTGGCGCTTCGAGGAACTGCTCGACGACGCCCGCGCGCTCGCCGATCCCCGTGCCGCCCGGACCCGGCTGGCCGAGGCGCTGGCGCTGTGGCAGGGACCCGCGTACGCGGAGGTCGCCGACGAACCGTGGGCCACGGCGGAGACCTCACGCCTGAACGAACTGCGCCTGGTCGCCCGCGAATTGCACGTCGCGGCGGGGCTGCGGCTCGGCGACGCCGCGGCGGTGGTGCCCGAGGCGGAGGGCCTCACCCGTGACGAGCCGCTGCGCGAGGAGGGCTGGCGCCTGCACGCCCTCGCGTTGTGGAGCAGCGGCCGGCAGGCCGACGCCCTGGCCGCGCTGCGCCGGGCCCGCCGCGTCCTCGTCACCGAGCTGGGCCTCGATCCCGGCCCCGACCTGGTGGAGCTGGAGGACGCGATCCTCACGCGGCGCACGGACTTCCTGCGCGCGGCCGTCCCGTCGCGCCCCGCGGAGGCACCAGGACCAACTGCGGTCACCCATGGGCCGGTTGATACGCGGTTTGTCGGGCGGGACGGCGAACTCGCCGCGCTGCTGGCGCGTGCAGAAGAGGCCGCCGTCGACGGGATGCACGCCGCGCTGGTCACCGGAGAGGCCGGGCTCGGCAAGTCGACGCTGCTGGAGCAGCTCGGCGCGCGGCTCGGCGACGCCGGGTGGCTCGTGGCCACCGGGCGCTGCCCGGAGGTGGCGGGTGCGCCGCCCGCTTGGGCGTGGGTCGAGGCGCTGCGGGGCGTGGCCGTGAGCGTGTCTCCGGGAGCGTTCGCGGACGACGTGGCGCCGCTGCTCACGGACTCGGCGCCGGTGGACGGTGACACGGCGGCCGGTCGGTTCCGGCTGCGCCGCGCGGTGTGGGCCTGGCTCACCGCGGCCGCCGCGGGCCGCCCGGTCGCCGTCGTCCTGGACGACCTCCACTGGGCCGACGCCGCCACGCTGGAACTGCTCGGGGGCTGTGTCGGCGTACGGGCCCCGATCCTGGTCGTCGCGGCGTACCGCGCGGACGAGGGCGAACGCCTCACGGAAGCACTCGGCTCCCTCGCCCGCACCGCACCGCTGCGGCTGGCCCTGCCGGGGCTCAGCGGCGACGCGGTCGCGGAACTCGTCCGCGCCGAGTGCGACACCGGCGGCGGGGCCGACGACGCGACCGTCGCCGGGATCGCCGAGCGGACGGGCGGCAACCCCTTCTACGTGCGGGAGAGCGCGCGGCTGCTGAACGGCGAGGGCGCGCTGGTCGCGCTCTCCGAAGTCCCCGAGGGCGTACGGGACGTGCTGCGGCGCCGGTTCGCGCGGCTGCCCGAGAGCGGTGTGTCCGTCCTGCGGCTCGCGGCGGTGGCCGGCCGGGAGAGCCCGGTGGACGTGCTCGTCCGGGCCGCCGACTGCGACGAGGACGGGGTGCTGGACGCGCTGGACGCCGGGGTCGTCACCGGACTGCTCGACGAACCGGGGCCCGGACGCGTCCGGTTCGTGCACGCGCTGGTCAGGGACACACTGGTCGACGACGTCAGCCGGTTGCGGGCCACCCGGATGCACGCCCGGATCGCCGCCGCGCTGGAGGGCACGGGCGATGTCGCGGCGCTCGCCCACCACTACGCGCGCGCGGGATCACCGAAGGCCGTCGGCCACTGCGTACGGGCGGCCGAGTCGGCCGAGGCGCGCTACGCGCACGACGTGGCGGCCGCGCTCCTCACCGACGCCGTCGCCATCTCCGGCGACCCGGACGAGCGCGTCGACCTGTTCGGCAGGCTGCTCCGCGCGCAGATCAGGGCGGGGGCGGTCGCCGCGGCCAGGCAGACCCGTGAACGGGCCGTGGAGTTCGCCGAGTCGATCGGCCGGGACGACCTGATGATCGCCGCGTTCACCGCATGGACCGAGCCCACACCGTGGCTGGCCCGCACCTATGGCACGGTCGACCGCCCCGTCGTCGACCGCCTGCGCCGCCTCCTCAAGCGGTCCGGACTCGCCCCCGCCGTACGCTCCCAGCTCCTCACCGCGTACGCCAACGAGCTGGAGGGCGAGGACGATCCGGCGGCCATGGAAGCGGCGCGGGAAGCACTCGACCTCGCCACCGGTCCGCGGCTGCGCGCCGCGGCGCTCCTGGTCCTCGCCGGTGACACCGGCCGTCCGGAGTACGCCCGCGAGCTGGTGGAGCTCGGCATCGAGCACGATCTGCCCGTCTACCGCGTGACCGGGCTGCTCAACCAGGCAACGAACGCCGCCGCGGCGAACGACCCGGCGACCCTGCGCCGCGCGGTCGCGGAAACGCTCGAACTCGCCCGTGCCTACCGGATGCGGGAGCCGACCGGTGTCGCCGAGATCGCGGTGGCGGCCCTGGCGCTCGTCGAGGGCCGGTACGCCGACGCCGCGCGCGGCTACGTCGAGGCCTGTGAACCCATGGAACGGGCGGGCTCGGTGCACACGGGCTTCCTCCGCCTCGCACTCGCGACGGTCCGGGTGAACGACGGCACGCTCGGCGACCACGTGGACGACGTGCGCGCCCTGCACGAGGAGGTCGGCCCGATGGCCACCGACCTGCTCGTCCTCGCCCTGCTCGCCGCGGGCCGCGCCGACGAGGCGCGCCGGGTCCACGCGTCACCGGGCCCGATCAGACCCGACTTCTTCTTCACCTTCCTGGCGACCCTGCGCGCGGCGGTCCTCATCGCTTTGGACGACCGCACCGCCGCCGAGCGGCTCTACGCGGACCTGCTCCCCCACCGCGACGGCCCACCGGCCGGCACGGAGAGCCTGTCGCTGGCCCTGCGCCCGGTGGCCCACACCCTCGGCGAACTCGCCCTCTTCCTGAACCGCCCCGCCGAGGCCACCACCCACTTCGCACGGGCCGCCACGATCGCCGACCGCTGGAACGCCCCGCACTGGGCAGCGGAGGCGCGCACCCACGCCTCCCCCGCACAACCCCGTTGAGACATCGCCGACTTGATGCCCTCAGGGCACATTCGGGCCCCCTGCCTGCGGGGTTCGGAGGTTAGGGTTCGGCGTATGAGCAGGCAGGCCCCCACGCTGGAGGATGTCGCGCGGGAGGCCGGGGTCTCCCGTGCCACCGTCTCGCGGGTCGTGAACGGGGTGCGCAATGTCGATCCCGGCCTTCAGGATCTCGTGCGCCGTGCGATCGACCGGACGGGGTACACGCCGAACCGCGCGGCGCGGACGCTGGTCACGCGGCGCACCGGGACGGTGGCGTTGATCGTGTCGGGGGCGGGCGACGCCTTCGTCGGGCGTGTGTTCGCCGACCCGTTCTTCGGTCGTGTCGTCGACGGCGTCGCGGGGTATCTGCGGAGACGTGCGATGCAACCGGTGCTGCTGTTCGCCGAGTCGGAGCCGGCCAGGAAACAGGTGGTCGACTACCTGCGGCAGGGCAGCGCGGACGGCGCGCTGGTCGTCTCTGTGCAACCCGGCGATCCGCTGCCGGAGATGCTGCTCGCCGCCCGCGTTCCCACGGTGCTGTTCGCCCGTCCCGCCCGGCCGACACCGGTGAGTTGTGTCGATCTGGACCACCGCGCGGGAGGGCGCCTGGCCGGTGAGCATCTGGTGGCGCGGGGCTGCCGCCGCGTCGCGGTGATCGGCGGCCCGCCGGAGCTCCGGGCCGGTCGGGAGCGTCTCGCCGGATGCCGTGACGCCCTGACTCGTGCGGGGCGGCCGGGCCCTCCTGTCGCCGAAGGTGTCTTCACGCTGGACAGCGGGGCCACGGCGATGGCCGCGCTGCTGCGCGAACACCCCGACATGGACGGCGTGTTCGCGGCGAACGACCTGATGGCCCGGGGCGCCTGCCAAGTTCTGCGGGAACTGGGCAGGCGCATTCCGCAGGACGTCGCCGTCGTCGGGTTCGACGACTCGAGCGTCGCCGCGACGTGCCGGCCGCCGCTGACCACCGTGCGCCAGCCGGTGGAGGACATGACGGCGGCCATGGCCGGGATGCTGGACGAGCTCGTCGAGGGTGCCGGTGCGGAACCGCGCACCCTGGTCTTCGAACCGGAGCTGGTCGTACGCGAGTCGGCCTGATCCGCGGCCGCGGGGCGCGGTCAGGCGTGGGACTCCCGGTGGGCGCGGATGATCTCCGCGTAGCGCAGGCCGCTGGTCTTGAGGGTGCGGGCCTGGGTCGCGTAGTCGACGTGGACGAGACCGAAGCGCTTGTCGTAGCCGTAGGCCCATTCGAAGTTGTCGAGCAGGGACCAGGCGTAGTACCCGGCCAACGGCGCGCCCTTGCCGATCGCCCGGGCGCAGGCGTTCAGGTGCTGCTCCAAGTAGCCGGCCCGGTCGGGGTCGTGGACGGCGCCGTCGGGCGAGACGGTGTCGGGGAACGCGGAGCCGTTCTCGGTGACGTACAGCTTGCGGACCCCGTAGTCGTCGGTGAGGCGCAGCAGCAGGGCCTCCAGGCCTCCGGCGTCGATCTGCCAGTCCATGCCGGTGCGCGGTACGTCGGGCAGCCGGACCTCGCGGGCGTACGGGACGGGGCCGCGGGGATCGTCGGTGACGGTCGCCGGGAAGTAATAGTTGAGGCCGTGCCAGTCGAGGGGCGCGGCGATGGTGTCCAGGTCGCCGGGGCGCTCCGGCAGTTCCACCCCGTACAGCTCGCGCATGTCGGCGGGGAAGCCGCGGCCGTGGACGGGGTCGAGCCACCAGCGGTTGGTGTGTCCGTCCATGCGGGTGGCCGCCGCGATGTCCTCGGGGCGGGTCGAAGCGGCTTCGACGGTGGAGTGGTTGGTGACGAGGCCGACCTGTGCGCCGGGGACCGCCGCGCGGACGGCGTGGGTGGCGAGGCCGTGGGCGAGCAGCAGGTGGTAGGAGGCGTGCACGGCGGCGGTCAGGTCGGTCAGGCCGGGGGCCATGCGGCCTTCGAGGTGGCCGATCCAGGCGGAGCAGAGCGGTTCGTTGAGCGTGGCCCACTGGGTGACGCGGTCGCCGAGCCGGGTGGCGACCACGGAGGCGTAGTGGGCGAGGTGTTCGGCGGTGTCGCGTGCGGTCCAGCCGCCGCGGTCCTGGAGGGCCTGGGGCAGGTCCCAGTGGTAGAGGGTGATGTTGGGGGTGATGCCGGCGTCGAGGAGGGCGTCGACGAGTCGGTCGTAGAAGTCGAGCCCTGCCGCGTTGACCTGTCCGTCACCGGCGGGAAGGACGCGGGGCCAGGCGACGGACATCCGGTAGGTGTCGGTGCCGAGCCGCTTCATCAGGGCGATGTCCTCGGGCCACCGGTGGTAGTGGTCACAGGCGATGTCGCCGTGGTCGCCGCCGTCGACCTTGCCCGGGGTGTGGGAGAAGGTGTCCCAGATCGACGGTGCCCGGCCGTCCTCGGCGGCGGCGCCCTCGATCTGGTAGGCGGAGGTGGCCGTGCCCCAGGCGAAATCGGCGGGGAAGGCGGCGGGATCAAGCGATTCGAACACGGAGGGCCTTTCTGGTGTGGGCCGGTGGGAGCATGAAGTCGTCCTGCCCCGCGACTACTTGACGGCACCCGCGGTGAGTCCGGCGACGAGGTAGCGCTGGAGGAGCAGGAAGCCGGCGACGACGGGCAGGCTGACGATGAGTGAGGCCGCCATGATCTGGTTCCAGTACACGTCGTTCTGGGTGGAGTAGCCCTGGAGGCCGACGGCGAGGGTGCGGGTGGTGTCGTTGGTCATGACGGAGGCGAAGAGGACCTCGCCCCAGGCGGTCATGAACGCGTAGACGGCGACGGCGACGATGCCGGGGATCGCGGCGGGCACGATGACCCGGAACAGCGCGCCGAGCGCCCCGCAGCCGTCGACCTTGGCCGCCTCGTCGAGGTCCCTGGGCACCGAGTCGAAGTACCCGATGAGCATCCAGATGGAGAAGGGCAGCGAGAAGGTGAGGTAGGTGAGGATCAGGCCGCCGCGGGAGCCGAAGAGCGCGATGCCGGTGGCGTTGCCGATGTTGACGTAGATGAGGAACAGCGGCAGCAGGAACAGGATGCCGGGGAACATCTGGGTCGACAGGACCGTCACCGTGAAGACGCGCTTGCCACGGAACGAGTAGCGGCTGACCGCGTACGCCGCGAACACGGCGACGGTGACGGAGCAGACGGTCGCCGCGCCCGCCACGATCAGTGAGTTCATGAAGTAGTCGGCCAGCGGGACCGTGTCCCAGATCTCGAAGTACGGCTGGATGGTGAGCCCCGAGGGGAACCACTCGAACTTCCCCGACACGTCCTCCAGCGGCTTCAGCGAGCTGGAGACCATCACGTACACGGGCAGCAGCACGAAGACGGCGAGCAGGGTCAGGAAGATCCGCCGGCTCCACAGGAAGGACCGCGGGGCGGCCATCGGGGAGCGCGGCTGCCGGACGGTGGGGCTAGACATCGCTGGCCTTCCTTCCTCGGGAGGTGAACCAGAGGTAGGCGCCCGTCACCAGGAGCAGGAACAGGAGCAGCAGCACCGACATCGCGGAGCCCGTCCCGAAGTTCCAGGTCTGGAACGAGGACTGGTAGATGTGGATCGAGATCAGGTCCGCGGCTGCCGGGGCCGCCTTCCCGAACAGGACGAAGGGGGTGTTGAAGTCGTTGAACGTCCACAGGAACAGGACGAGGACGAGGACCTGGTTGACGGGGCGCAGCGCCGGCAGGGTGATGCGGCGGATCTGCTGCCAGATGCCCGCGCCGTCGAGGGCGGCGGCCTCGTAGACGTCCTTGGGGATGTTCTGGAGTCCGGCCATGATGATGAGGAAGGCGAAGGGCCAGCCCTTCCACACCGAGACGACGAGCAGGGCGACGAAGCTGTTGTCGCCGATAAGCCAGAACGGCGGGCTGTCGGTGAGGCCGAGCTGGTCGTGCAGCACGTGGTTCACCAGGCCGTTGTCCCGCTGGAACATGAACGCCCAGGTGATGACGGCGGCGTAGACGGGCAGGGCGTACGGCACCAGGAAGAGCGTGCGCAGGATGCCTCGGCCGCGGAAGGTCTCCTGCATGAAGATCGCCGCGGCCGCTCCGAGCAGCCAGCACAGGCCGACGGAGAGCACGGTGAACAGGCAGGTGACGAGGAACGAGCTCAGCAGCGCCTTGCCGACGGGTGCGTCGAAGTCGACGGTGAGCGAGTAGTTGTCGAGGCCGGTCCAGGGCGCGGTGCCCCAGTCGCGGATGTAGAACTGGGTCAGTTCCTTGAAGCTGACGGCGATGCCGATCACCATCGGCACCAGGTGGACGAGCAGTTCGAGCAGCAGTGCGGGGAGCAGCAGCAGGTACGGCAGTCCGATGCGGCGCAGCCGCCCGGGGCGGCGCCTGCGCGGCGCCGCCTCGGGGTCGTTCCGCTGTGCCGTCCGCTCGCCTGCGCTGAGGGGGGCGGTGGTCGTCATGGTGGTGTCTGCACTCACTTCTTCGGCATCTGCTGCTGGGCCTTCGCCAACTTGGCCCGTACGGACGCGGTGGTCACCGCACGACCGGCGGCGGCGTCGGCGAAGAGTTCCTTGACGGCGGTGCCGACGACGGTCTCGAACTGCGACTCCTCGGCGACCTGCGGCAGTGCGGTGGCGCTGGTGGTGAGGGTGTCCCTGAGGACGGCGACGGCCGGGGCGCTGAAGGCCTTGTCCTGCTGGGCGGCCTTGACCGGCGGGATGGAGCCGTACGCCTTGTTGAGGACGGTCTGCTCCTCGTCGCTGGTCATGAACTTCACGAACTTCTTGGCGCCGTCGATGTTCTTGGTGTTCTTGAAGACGGCCATGTTGATCCCGGCGACCATCGAGTTGGTGGCCTTGTCCTTGCCGGGCTCGCCGGACTGCACAGGGGCGGGTGCGACGCCCCACTCGTCGTCCTTCATGCCCTGCGACTTGAAGGTGGCGGAGGCGGTCTGCCACAGCACCATCGCCGTCTTGTCCTTGGAGAAGTCGCTCAGGGACTGGTTCTGCGCGTACTCGGCGTTGCCGGGCGCGACGACCTTGTCCTTGGCCATCAGGTCGACGTACTGCTTGACGCCGGCGACCGCGCCCGCGGAGGTGAAGTCGGCCTTGCCGTCGGGGGTGAAGAAGTCCGCGCCGTGCTGCTTGGCGAGGACGAAGACCTGGTGGATGTTGTTCGAGAGGTTGGAGCCCTCGGCGCCGAGCCCCCACTTGCCGTTCTTCGAGAGCTTCTTGCCGGTCTCGGCGACCTCCTTCCAGGTCGTCGGCGGCTTGTCGATGCCGGCGTCGGCGAACATCTTCTTGTTGTAGTAGAGCGCGTAGGCCATGGAGTACAGCGGTACGGCGGCCGGGTCCTTGCCCTGCACGCCGGTGGAGCCGAGGGCGGACTCGACGAAGCGGTCCTTGCCGCCGATCGCGTCGAAGTTCTTCGCGTCCCAGGGCAGCAGGGCGCCGCTGGACTGGAGGGAGGCGCTCCAGGTGTTGCCTATGTTGAGGACGTCGGGGCCCTGTCCCGAGGTGGTGGCGGTGAGGATGCGGTTGAGGAGGTCCGCCCAGGGCACGACCTCCAGCTTCACCTTGATGCCGGTCCGCTTCTCGAACTTGTCGAGTTCCGGCTGGAGGACCTTCTTGTCCACCTTCAGGTTCGCGCCCTGGTTGGAGGCCCAGTACGTCAGCGTCTTCGGCTGCGCGTTGGACCCCTCCGAGCCGGAACTCCCCCCGCCGCAGGCCGCCGCGGTGAGCATGAACGAGAGGGTGACGGCACCGACGGCCGCGGCTCTGATTCTTCGCATGACTCCAGAGACCTTCCGGGAAGTGGCTTGGCGGACCACGACTTAATTTAGGCTGTGAGTTAAACCTCAAGCGAAGGTCGCGTCAAGGGCTCCGCCCGATGTAGGTTGCGAGAAGGACTTCGGAGCAAGGGGACAGGGTGAGAGTGCGCAACGGCCGTACAGTGCGTGACCTGCGGCGGGAGAACCGCACCGCGGTATTGCAACGGTTGTATTTCGACGGACCGCTCAGCCGGTTCTCCCTGGGACCGGCCACCGGGCTCAGTTCGGGCTCGGTGAGCAACGTCGTCTCCGAACTGGTCGACGAGGGCCTGGTGGAGGAGGCCGGCAGCGTCGACTCGGCCGGCGGGCGGCCCCGCACACTGCTGCGCATCAGCGCGCAGAGCGGCTACCTGATCGGTGTCGACGTCGGCGAGACCCGGGTCCGGGTCGAGCTCTTCGACCTGGCCCTCACCGAGCTGGCCAGGACCGAGAAGCCGCTGGCGACCGATGGGCCGAACCGCCTCGACCGCTACGACGTCGGCACCGTCGTGACGCATCTGCGCACGGGCATCGCCGAGGTCCTCGACCAGGCGGGCATCGCGGCGGAGCGGCTGCTCGGCGTCGGCGTGGGGGTGCCGGGCATCGTCGCCAGGGACCCGGAGGACGGCGCCGTCGTGCACGGCCAGACGATCGGCTGGGACGCGGTCCCGCTGGAGCGACTGCTGCGCGAGGCCCAACTGCTGCCCGACACCGTGCCGTACTACATCGACAACGGCGCCAAGACGCTCGGGCAGGCGGAGATGTGGTTCGGCGCCGGGCGCGGCGCGCAGAGCGCCGCGGTGGTGCTTTTCGGCTCCGGTGTCGGCGCCTGCGTCGTCAGCGACGACATGGGTCCGGGCCGGGCCGTGGAGTGGGGGCACCTGACGGTGCGGGTGCGCGGGCGCCGGTGCCGCTGCGGCGCCATGGGCTGCCTGGAGGCGTACGCGGGCGCGGAGGCGCTGCTGGAGCGCTGGGCGGAGGCGGGCGGGCAGCCGCCCGCGGGCGCGAACGAGGAGACGGCGCTGACCGCGATGCTCGCGGCCGCGTACCCGGAGCCGGACGAGGCGGGGGTCACGCCGGAACCCGACGCCACCGCTCTGGCCGTCCTGGAGGAGACCGCCGAGTACCTGGGCGCCGGGTTCTCCGACCTGATCAACCTCTTCCAGCCCGAGCGCATCCTGGTCGGCGGCTGGGCGGGGCTGCAGCTCGGCCGGCGCTTCCTGGACTCGGTGACCGCCCATGCCACGTCGTACGCCCTGACCTACCCCGCCGCGCACGTGAGCATCGACCTCGGCACCCTGGGACCCGACGCCGTCACCGTGGGCGCCGCGATCCTGCCGCTCGCCGGGTTCTTCGCGCGTGGCGGCAGGCCGGAGGAGGCCGAACCGGTGGAGCAGGACCCGGCGTGGCGGGCGGCGCTGCGGGAGCGCTCGGTGCAGTGAGCAGCGCCGCCCGCCACCGGGGTCACGGCAGCCGGTGGTCGGCGTTCAGCACCGCGCCGCGCTCCGGGTGGTTCTGGTCGTAGCCACGGGTGTCGCACTGCAGGCCGCCCACGATGCAGTGGTCGACCATCGCCTTGAGGGTGCGCTCCTCCCACGCGTTGAAGAAGTCGTAGTGGAAGGAGTACCCGCGGCCGCTGGCGAGCCGGACCCGGGACATGTCACCGTCGACCGGCCAGGCCATCTTGAACTCGATCATGGGCAGCGCCACGGGGTGGCTCGCCGGACACACGTTGTCGTTCGTGCCGGGCTTCACCAGCGGATACGCCATGTGGCTCTGGTGGTCGGGGGTGTCCAGGTACTGGCCGTTCCAGCAACTGGGCGCCTGCATCCGCAGGTTGAGCTGCGATCCGGCCGGGCACTGCTGCGGGATGTCGACGTTCTTGAAGCTGTCGCCGCACTCCCAGCCCTCCACCCAGCCCTTGTGGTCACGGAACTGCTGGGCGCTCTGCATCGGGCTGCCGACGACGAAGCGCAGCCCCTTGGGGAAGGGGCGGACGCTCGTGTAGTCGGTGACACCCGCCTTGTAGTAGATGACCTGCGGCCCGACCGGCAGCACCTTCGTGTCCCCCTTGAACAGGGACGGCATCCAGTACGCGGAGGCGTCGGCAGGTGCCTTGCAGGTGGTGTCGCCGCCGTAGAGGCTCGCCGTCGTGCTGTTCGCGTTCGTCGTCGTGTTGCCCATGAAGGTGTGGTCGTGGGACGTGCCGGGCTGCCCCGGGTACACGATCGGGTCGTCCGGCGCGGTGTGCGTGACGGCGCAGTTGGCCTGGAACTCGTGGAAGTAGCGCGGTGGCGGGGTGGCGTCGGACGGGGTCACACCGGTGACCGGAGGGTCGGCCGGTATGTAGCCGTCGCCGTCCGGATCGTCGGCGGACGCCTTGGTCGACACCGCCATGGTGTGCGTGCCGACCGGGGTGCTTTCGGGTCCGGCCGCCGTGGCGACGGTGCCGATGCCGAGCACGCTTGCGAGGAGCGCGCTGCCGATCAGCAGCGCGGGGAGTTTCGAACGCGGTCTCATGGGGCCCCTTTCGTCATCCGTAGATGCCGAACTCGTGCAGCGAGTAGCCCCAACTGGTGCCACGCGCCGTCAGGTTCAGCCGTACGTACCGCGCGGTCGCCGTGACGTCGACGGTGTCGATGTCGCCGTTGCCGTCGGTCGTGGTGTGCACCGTGCGCCAGGTGCTGCCGTCGTCCGAGACCTGCACCTCGTAGGACTTGGCGTAGGCGGGGTCCCAGACGAGCTGGAGCTTGCGGATGGCGGTGGCGGTGCCGAGGTCGACCCTGATCCACTGCGGGTCGCTCCAGTCGCTGGCCCAGCGTGTGTCGGCCTTGCCGTCCGTCGCCTTGGCGGGCTCGCACGGGCAGTCGCCGTACGAGGGCTGGTAGGAGGAGGCGGTGGTCGGCTTGTTCAGCGCCATGTTCGTGCCGCTGACCGGCGGGGCGACGACCTTGACCGACTTGGTCTCGATGCCGGCGTTGCCGTGGCCGTCCTCGGCCTGGACGTAGACCTTCCACACGCCGAGCTTCTCAGGGGCCGTCACGGCGAAGGTGCCGTTGCCGGTCGCCCGCCACTTGGCCTCGACCAGACGCTTGTCGCCGTTGGCGTAGTTGCCGCTGAGGAAGACCTTGTAGGTGACCGGGTCGCCGTCGGGGTCGCGGGTGTTCGCGCGGACGGTGAACTCCTCCCCCGCCGCGGCCGAAGAGGCGTGCTCCACGGCCATGTCGGTGACGACGGGCGGGGTGTTGTCACCACTGGTCGATCCGCTGTACGCCTTCTTCACCGCGTAGTAGGACAGCCTCTTCAGCCCGTCGGGCACGAGGTTGAACCAGATCCCGCCGAAGTCGTGCTCGACGCCGTAGTGGAAGAGGGTGGCTCCGAGGGCGACGCCCCGGTGGCCGGTAATGCACTCCCAGGCCTTGGTGTACCCCTCGGCCTTCTGTACGTCGGTCGGTTCGTCGGGGACGCCGTTGGCGTCGTCGGGCACCTCCCACTCACCGGCGGGGCCGCTCTCGGTGATGATGTACGGCTTGGTGTATCCGCCCTTCTCCCAGTCCTCCTGGACGCCGCAGACGTCGCCGTAGGAGTTCATCGAGTACAGGTCGAGGTCGGGCGCGTTGCGCTTGTAGTAGGGCCAGGCCCCCGTCCAGGCGTCGGTCGAGGTGACGGGGTGGTCGGGGTCGATGCTGTGGATCTTCTTGGCGACGTCGTTGACGAAGCCGGTGTAGGCATTGCGCTGTGCCTCCAACTCCGTTCCGCTGTAGCAGTTCTGGAGACCGAGCACCGACTCGTTGCCGACGTTCCACATGAGCGTCGCCGGGTGACTCTTGTACGCCTCCACCCACTTCGCGAACTCGGTGAGCATGTTGTTCTTGTACGTGGTGTCGGTGACGTAGTTGACGCAGCCGCCGGAGCCGGGGCCGCCGCCGGGCTGCAGCCAGAAGCCGTTGACGACGCGGATGCCCTGCGCGGCGGCCGTGTCGAGGAGCGGCTTGGTGGAGGCGTCGGTGCCCCAGGTGCGGATCGTGTTGACCCCCATGGACTTGACGTCGGGCAGGTACTTCGGGGCGTCCGCGATGGCCGGGCCCCAGGTCAGACCCTTGACGGTGTAGGGCCTGCCGCCGACGGTCAGCTGCCAGTTCCCCTGCGAGCCGGTCACCTTGACGGCGCCGGTGGCGGGCGGCGTGCCGTCCGCGGTCCCGTACACCTGGAACTCCCACAGGGAGTAGCCGTAGCCGCCGGACCGTTCGGTGCCCAGCATCCGGACGTAGCGCCCGGATCCGGAGACGGCGATCTCGTCCGTGCCGCCGTCGCCGCCGGTCACGGTCTTCAGGGTGCGCCAGTCCGTGCCGTTGTCGGACGCCTGGATCTGATAGCTCTTGCCGTACGCACCTTCCCAGGTCAGCACGGTACGGCTGAGGTCGTACCGCTGCCCGAGGTCGACCTGGAACCACTGCGGGTCGCTCCACTTGCTGGCCCAGCGGGTGCCGGTGAGATTGCCGTCGACGGCCGCCGACGGGGCGTAGCCGTCACCCTCCTGGGAGGAGGCGGTGGCCGGTTTGCCCTGTGAGAGCAGGGTCTCCGCGGCGTGCGCGGGCGGGGCGGCGGCGAGGGCCAGGGACGATGCCACCAGCGCTCCGACGGCGAGCAGGGGGACGGCGCGGCGGCCGGTTGGTCTTCGGTACAAGGGGGTTGAGGAGTTTGTGGACACATCTGCTCCCTCAGGGAAAGGACACGACGGTCGACGGCACGGTCGACGTGCCTGCCGGGACGGTCGAGTCACCGGTGTCGTTGATGACGTGGTTGTAGTGGCCCTGGCCGCCGAGGGAGACCACGAGCAGGCTGTGGAACTTCACCCCTGCCTTGACCGGTGCCTTGAAGCCGTGGTCCTGGCGGATGTTCGGGTCCACGTTGTAGTTGCAGTAGCTGCCCAGGCCCCATGCCTCGTGGGTGTCCACCGAGTCGTCGACCCGGTAGGCGGCGTACCCCTTCGTCGAACCGTTCTGGATGGCGGCCTGGTTGGGGGCGTCGTACGCCTTCTCGTTCTGGTAGAAGATCGTCCGGCCGCGTTCGCCGTACCACTCGACGTCGTACTTGTTGAAGTGCTCGACGAACAGCCCGGTGGCCAGGACGTCGTCGCCGTTGACGCGGACGCCGTAGTCGGCCCGGTTGGTCTCCCAGCCGACGCCCTCGCCGTGGTCGGCCCGCCACACCCAGGTGTGGTCGATGATGGTGTCGTCGTTGTTGATCACCATGCTGGTGGTGGCCTTGCCTGCGCCCGCGCCGCCGATGCGGACGTAGACGTCCTGCACGGTGGTGGGGTTGGCCGCGTGGTCGGCGGACGCGCCCTGCGGGCCGATCTCCAGCAGCGTCGGGGAGTTGACGGGTCCTGCGTCGACGAGGAAACCGGCGAGCCGCACGCCGTCGACGTCGGCGACCTTCATGGCGGTCACGCCGTTGTCCGGGACGATCGTGGCGAGCCCGAGACCCAGCACGATCGTGTTCGGCCGGTCGATGGTGATGGTGCGGTCGACGTGGTAGACGCCGGGGGTGAAGAGCAGGTGCAGGCCCTGGTCGAGGGCGGCGTTGATGGTGGCGGCCGTGGCGCCGGGCTTGACGACGTAGAACTTGCTCAGCGGGATCGACTCGCCCTGCGGGGTGCCGTCCGCCCAGGTGGTGCCGCGCGCGTTGGTGCGCTTGGCGGGCGCGAAGACCTTGTACTCGCTGCCGTCCAGGTAGAGGAAGGGCTTCTCGCGGGAGATCGGCGTCGTCTCCAGCGTGGTGTAGCGGGGCTCGGGGAAGCTGGTCGCGGGAGCGCCCGAGACACCTGAGAACACCTGGTTCCAGACGCTGTTGGACCAGCCGCCGATCGAGCTGTCGCGGGTGTACCACTGCTGCTGCGAGTAGTTGCCGATCTGACCGTCGATCTTGCTGTCGGCGATGTAGCCGCCGCTGGCCCAGCCGTAGCCGTTGGGCGCGAGGTTGAGGCCGCCCTTGACGTGCATCCGGCGGAACGAGGAGGCTTGTGCGACCGCCCACCGGTCGGTGCCGTTGACCGGCTTCACGGCGAGGTTCTCCGCGCTGCGCCAGAAGTTCTGCGTGGCGTTGCCGTTGAACCAGCCGGCGTCGACGGTGACATCACCGTTGATCGTGGTGTCGTCGGGGCGCAGTCCGAGGCCGGCGATCTGGGTGTAGAAGCCGATCTGGGCGTTGAGGTTGTCGTAGGTGCCCGGCTTGAACAGGAAGGCGTGCCGCCCGGAGCCGAACTGGGCCGACTCCTGCTCCTTGAAGACCTGGTCCAGTTTGGCCTGGATGCCGGGCGTCGAGGGGTCGACGATGTGCACGTTCGGGCCGAGGTCGCCGCCGCCCTGGATCGGTCCTGAGGTGTCGCCGGTGGTGCCGTAGACCTTGAACTCCCAGAGGGAGTAGCCGTACGGGGTGGCGCGGGCGGTGCCGAGCATGCGGACGTAGCGGGCGGTGCCGGAGACGTCCACGGTCTCCGTGCCGCCGGCGCCGGTGGTGGTGGAGTAGGCCGTCGACCAGTCCGTGCCGTTCTGGGACGTCTCGATCCGGTAGGCCTTGGCGTAGGCGGCCTCCCAGCGCAGTTCGACCCGGCTGAGGGTGGCGCGTTCGCCGAGGTCGACGCGGATCCACTGCGGGTCGGCGGCGGCGCTGGACCAGCGGGTGCCGTTGTCGCCGTCCACGGCGGCGGTGGCCGGGGTGCCGTAGTGCTCCTGGCTGGAGGCGGTCACCGGCTTTCCCTGCGAAAGGAGTTGGTCCGCGGCCCGGGCCTGCGCGGCGGGGACGACGGTGAGCAGGGCGGCGGCCAGGACGCCGACCAGCACGCCGACGAGTCCGCGGGAGGTGGATCTGCGACGGCCGGTGCCGCGCGGCACCGGCGTTCTCGGAGGTAAGCCAACTCTGGGCATGGGGACACTCCTTGACACGGAAGGGGTTTGACACGGAAGGGGCGGGAGAGCGCTCTCCGTGTGCTCCCCCGGCACCTTGCCTGTGGCGCCGGTCGCGGTCAAGGATCCGAACACGACTTTTCTTTTGGCTTGCATTAAGTGCAGGTTGATGGGGTGGAGCTCAGCGGCCGCGCACACCGGAGCAGAATCGGAACGATCCGCCGGACAGAGCCCCGGGAGGGGAAGCGTGACCGAGACCAGCGACACCCGATCCGCCGACGGCAAGAAGCGGGAGGGGCGAGAGGAAGGCCGGGCGCGAGAGGCAGGTCAGGCGCAAGAAGCAGGTGAGGCGCGAGAGGCGCCACGGAGCCTGCTGCAGCGCCTGATGCGTTACATCCCCCTGATCGCCCCCGTCCTGCTGTGGGCCGTGCCGTGCTGGGTTCTCCTGCACACCGGCCAGGACTGGCCACTGACCGCCGCGTTGACCGGCACCGCGCTGTTCGCCCTCGGCCTGATCGGCATGCCGCTCGCGATGATGCGCGGCCACGGGCGGCGCCAGCAGGACCGGGCGGCGATCGTCGGTGACACGCTGTTGGGTGCCATCTGGGTCCTGTTCACGTGGTCCGTGCTGCTCGGAGTCCTGCTGCGGCTCGCCCTGACCGTGGCCGGTGTGGGGGACGGCCAGGACCGGGCGCGGATCGTCACGTGGGCCGTCCTCGGCGTGGCCGCCGTGCTGCTCGCCCGGGGGTACGTCGAGGCCCGACGCGTGCCGCGGGTGCGCAGCCTGGACGTACAACTCCCGCGCCTGGGCGCCGGCTTGGACGGCACCCGCGTCGTCCTGA
Source organism: Streptomyces sp. EDA2-14 (assembly GCF_054963755.1). Classification (NCBI taxonomy): domain Bacteria; kingdom Bacillati; phylum Actinomycetota; class Actinomycetes; order Kitasatosporales; family Streptomycetaceae; genus Streptomyces; species Streptomyces sp. EDA2-14. The sequence continues at coordinate 232,330 of NZ_JBUEGE010000004.1, read as the reverse complement.
TCACCGACACCCACTACGGTCCGCTCGACCGCGCCCGCTGGTCGGAACGGCTCTGCGAGACGGTGAACACCCTGGAGGCCGACCTCGTCTGCCACACCGGTGACATCGCGGACGGCACGGCCGACCGCCGTCGCGCCCAGGCCACCACCTTGGGCACCGTGCAGGCGACCAAGGCCCGGGTCTACGTCACCGGCAACCACGAGTACTACAGCGAGGCCCAGGGCTGGGTGGACCTGATGGACGAGCTGGGCTGGGAGCCGCTGCGCAACCGCCATCTGCTGCTCGAACGCGGCGGTGACACCCTCGTGGTCGCGGGCGTCGACGATGTCACCGCGGAGTCTTCCGGACTGGCGGGCCACCGCGCCCACCTCGACGGAGCCCTGGACGGAGTCGACCCCGACCTGCCGGTCCTCCTCCTCGCCCACCAGCCCAAGTTCGTGGACCGCGCGGCGGCCCACGGCGTCGACCTCCAGCTCTCCGGCCACACCCACGGTGGCCAGATCTGGCCCTTCCACCATCTGGTCCGGCTCGACCAGCCCGCGCTCGCCGGTCTCAGCCACCACGGCACGCGCACCCAGCTCTACACGAGCCGCGGCGCCGGCTTCTGGGGCCCACCCTTCCGTGTCTTCGCCCCCAGCGAGATCACCCTGCTGGTACTCCGCTCCCCGGAGTCGGCCTAGTCATCCGTTGGTCAGGCTGACGGCGCAGTCGCTGAACGTGCGGACGCGGGCGGTCGCGGAGTCGGCGCGCCAGTACAGAGTCCACTCCACCGGTGGCGCGTCGCGAAGGGAGACGTAGGCGATGTCGGGGCGTTGGTAATAGCGCCGTACCTGCGCACCGACGGTGAAGCAGCCTTCGCCCGCGCCGACACGCGTGAGTATTTCGTTGAACGTGGCCGAGGAGGGGCCGTGTTCGATGGGGCGACCGGAGGGAGTGGTGGACGGCGAGGTGTCCCGCTGGAGAGCGTCGGGAACGTTCTCGGGCAGCCGCAGCAATCTCACCCGGGCCAGGTCCTCCATGCTCAGCGACTCCCGCCGGGCAAGGGTGTGCCCGACGGGAACGGCCAGCATGCGTGCCTCGCGTACGAGCACCGGACCGCAGGCGAGGTCGGGTTCGACCGCGGAGCGGTGCATCAACGCGGTGTCGACCTCCCCGTCACGGATCCAGGAGAACACCTCGCCGACCTGGGCCTCGCGCAGCCGCACCTCGCACCCTGGTGCGCGTACACGGAACAACTCAGCCGCCGAAAGCAGAAGTTGACCAGCGGCCGCGCCGACGAACGCGACGCGTAGCGTTCCCGTGAGGCCTCGCCCCGTGTCGACCGCCCGCTCGAACGCGGCGGCGATCAGGGACCAGGCAGGCCGCACGTCCTCCTCCAGCTGCCTGCCGACCGCGGTCAGTTCCACACGCCGACTGGTGCGCCTGAACAGTGGCGCACCGACACGGCGTTCGAGTTTCGCGATGGTCTGACTGACTCGCGTGGTGGAAAGCCGCAGCCGCTCGGCGGTCCGGCCGAAGTGCAGCTCCTCGGCCAGGGTGAGAAAGGCGTCCAGCTCGTACCGTTCCAGCATTGCGCCCCCGCATCGTGAACCCGGACTTCACGATCGTTGCACAGGTCGGCGTTGATCGGCCCACCGCCAGCCGCGAGATTTAAAGCAACGCACCAACCCCGACCTCCCAGTTCTGGAGCCATCGATGTACGTCACCACAGAGCACGCGCTCTCCGCCACAGCCGGCGACACCGAGAAGGCCGTCGCGGAGCTGCGTGACCGCACCGAGATCCTCGACGCACTGTTCCGGTTCGGTTTGGGCCAGGACCTGAAGGACACCGAGCTGTTCGGCTCCGCCTTCGCCGCCGACGCCGAGCTGGACTTCGCCCCGGCGGCAGCGAAGTGGGGCGGCCGACCGCCGTTGATGGTCGGCCGCAGCACGATCGTCACCACGATCCTCGGCCTGTTCACCGGTCGGGTGGACACCACCCACCAGGTCACCAATCCGCGGATCGCCATCGACGGTGACACCGCACGGCTGACCGCGCTGGTGGAGGCCCAGCATCTGCTCATCGCGGACCGCAGCACCTTCGCCCTGCTGAAGAACCCTTATGCGGTCGACCTGGTCCGCGACGGAAACCGGTGGGTGATCGACAGGATGCGCATCGACAACGCCTGGTTCACCGGCGACCCCACCGCCATCTTCTCTGCCTGAACACCGAATTCGACCACGCGACGCAAGAAAGAGAACTGATGATGACGCACACCTTTGACGGGTCCCCGAACGCAGACGAATCGCACGAGGAAGAAAGACACCGCACGGCCGGCACAAGCAGTCCACTCGTCCGGGAAGCCACCATGGCGGACTGGCCGAAGATGTGGGCCTTCATGGAGGGCATCGTCCGGGCCGGGGAGACATTCTCCTGGGATCGCGACACCACGCGGGATCAGGCGCAGTCGATGTGGTTCCCCAGCCCGCCCGGCCGCACCTTCGTCGCCGTGGACAGCGGTGGCGAGATCCTCGGCACCGCCAACAGTGTCCGCAATCACCGCGGCGGTGCCTCACACATCGCAAGCGCCAGTTTCATGGTCGACCCGGCGCACTCGGGACAGGGCGTGGGCCGGGCACTCGGGGAACACGTCATCGCGCAGGCGCGGCGCGACGGCTTCCGGGCCATGCAGTTCAACGCCGTAGTGGAGACCAATGCACGGGCAGTCGCTCTCTGGCGCTCACTCGGCCTGAAGGTGGTGGGCACCCTCCCGGAGGGCTTCCGCCATCCGGTGCACGGATATGTGGGGCTGCACATCATGCACCGGGCGCTCTGAACTCACCGAGAACTTCCCGACTCAAAGAGATGCAGGACATGAAAACCCCAAAGACCCCAAAGACCGCTACGCCCACTACGACCGCTACAACCGCTACAACCGCTACAACCGCTACAACCGCTACAACTGCGAGAGGACCGGTACTGACCCGTCACGCCGAAGCCGAGACCTGCGCCGACCCCAGCAGCGTGATGACACTGCTCGCCGACTCCGACGACTTCACGAGCTATCGATCCACGTTCGCCGAAGGGGCCGTCGGAGCCCCCGCGCACTTCCACACCAAGGCGACGGAGCTGTTCTTCGTGATCAGCGGCTCCCTCCAAGTACTGGTGGACGAGGAGATCACCGTCCTGGAGGCGGGCGACTTCCTGGCCGTGCCGCCCCACACCCCGCACGCCTTCGCCGCGGCGCCCGGCCATGAGGCGGACGTCCTGTTCGTCTTCACACCGGGCATGGGCCGGTTCGACTACCTGCGCCTGCTCGGCCGGGTGATGCGCGGCGAGGCCCCCGCGCAGGAGATCCCCGCCTCCGCGGAGCGATTCGACAACCACTACGTCGACAGCCCCGCCTGGCGGGCCGCCCGCGAAATGCCGGCGTGATCGACCCCGTAGACGGCGGGACCGCGACCCGGGTCACACAATGGCGCCGAGTCCGGCCGTTCTTGGAACGGCCGGACTCCACCCTTCCCTGGCAGCCGCCCCTCGTCACGCATCGGCAACAGCGGGGTCCTCAACCGACGCGCGCGCCCGCCGCCTTGGCGCGCTCCCGCGCCTCGGGACTGATTCCGCGCTTGCGGCCCGACATCCGGCCGTCGAGGGCCTCCCGCTGCGCCACCCGCACCAGCCGCCGCGGACCGGGCACCGCGACGACGCCGAGGAAACGCGGATCTCCCGCGAACCACAGCTGGGGCACCGTCCCCGCTTTCACCGAGCGAACCCAGAACGTGAATCCACTGCCCAGCCAACTGCCGTGGCCGATCGGGACGTACTTCTCGGAGCGCTCCGGGTCGGGCAAGGAGAACCGGACGGAGCCGTTGTCCGCCAGGCCCGCGGCTCCCGTACAGGACTGCCACGGATAGACCCGCAGAATCCGGCGCAGGCTCATGACCTCGCAGAGACGTACGACGTTCAGCATGGCAACGTAGAGCAGCACCAGCAGGACCGGGATGAGCACTGTCAAGGCCCAGGCCGACGTCATGAGCACCGCGAGAAGCCAGACCGGAAAGGACGCCAGCGACAGCAGGAAGGCACACAGCCGAAACAGAGTCGTGCGGCGCCAGCCCCGCCGGGTCTCCGGGTCCTCGTAGGCCGTCTTCGTCAGGGTCGTGTCCATGGCCGTTCCTTTTCCGGGCTGGTCAGCCGAAAGCGGTGCGTACGGATACCGCGACATCGGACTCGGGGATCCGCTCCTTGATCTCCTCTGGGAGCGGATTGTCGAAGCTCACCATGTGGGCAATCCCGCGGTGGATGTCGCGATAGTGCTCCCGAGCCTCCACAGCCGTGGAGGTGAGCGTGAGGACGAGGAGCCTTTGTCCGTCGGGGTAGGGCATATATGCCGTTACTTCATAGAGGGAGGGCTGCTGCGCATCGGCTTCGGCAGGCACCTCGACCACGGATTCGGTGAACGCGCCGGGGCCGCATGGCAGATCCACCACTGCCACGGGTACCGCGCTCTCGCGCTGCGCGGCGGCCCGCGCTGCCGCCAACTTCGGCGGAGAGAACGGCGTTTCCTTGCTGGTGATGGTGAGAACGGAGGAGATCATCTCGCCGTCGTCGCGCTCATGCGCGCCGATGGAGACGTGCACAACACCTTCCTTGATCATCAGCCCGCTGAGGGCCCGCGCCTCACTCAACTGAGTGAGGAAGTCCGCACGCTGCTCCTCCGGCACGAGGCCGAGGAGCGTGTTGACAGCCTCAACGGTCCGCGCGGCCTCGGGCGAATCCGGTTCAGCGAAGAGGTCGGCGATCGGGATCTCCACGAAACCCGGAGGGATCGCGAACCACACGTCACAGTCCCGCTGCATCGCGGATTCCTGAATCTCGTACCCGTACTCAACGCCGTCGCCGTCGTCGACCAGTTCTGTAGGTGTCATCGGAACAACACCTGCAATGTTTTAAGGGCGGTGGCGCCATGGCCTGCAACGTCGAACGAACCGGCGCGGGCGGCGTCCATGCCAGTGCCGACGTTCTCCACGGTGTCGTTCTTGATGTCGTCCCACGCGTTCTTCGCGACACCGTAGGCGCCAGTGACCGCACCGGCACCGGAAACGCCGACGTCAATGCCCTTGGCCCAGGCAGATGGGTTTGCAGCGCCCTTCACCATCCAGGTGGTAACCGGGTTGTCGGCGGAGGCGATGCGCTGGGCGGCAGTCCAGGTGTTACTGCCCACACTGGACAGCTTCTCCCCCAGCGTCAGTGCCTCGGCACCGGCGCTCGCCGCACGCGCTGTGCCGTTGATACCGCGCGCCAAGGCCCCGACGCCCGGAACCACTCCGAGAGCGTCGCCTGCCAGTCCGACGCTGTTACTCCAGAAGTCTGCATCGAACTCGCCCTTGGTGAAGCCGTCCTTGAGCGAGGCTCTCACCGTGGGATCGGAGAGCCGGGAAACCAGGGTGGCGGCGCTGGCCGCCGCGGCTACCAGAAGCAGGATGGGGCCGACCGGCACGGCGAAGAACAACGCGGCGAGACCGGCGATCGCGGCAATCGCACCGAGGATGTCGGTGAGGTTGTCACCGACCCAGTCCATCGCCTTCTCGAACCAGTTCGGCTCCTCGGGCGCCAGGTTGTCCGTCGCGTCCCGGATGACTCGTGCCTGGTTGCGGGCGTCGGTGGAGTGGTCGTCCTCCAGCTCTCTGGCCCGCCTGATGACGTCGTTGTAGGCGTTCTTGGCATTGGTGACCGCTTCGCGCGCTTTGTTCAGCTCATCAGTCGCCGTGTCCAGTCGCGCCTGCGCGTTCCTCAGCTCAGCGTCGTCGGTGAACGTCTTGCCGGCAAGCTTGAGGTCAGGGTTGGCCGAGGCGCTCTTCTCCTGTCCCTCGGCCGTGTCGACCTCCTCCTTGGCTGCCTTTGCCTCGCCGTCGAGCTTCCGCGCCCGGTCCTGGTGGCCATCGAGCACGCCCTGCCAGGCGGTCAGCGCGGCTGAGGCCTTGCCGATGGATGTGTAGGCGTTCTTGAGGTTCGTCGGAATCGCACCGTCGAGTTCCTCCCGGAAGGCGACTGCCGCGTCGCCCTCCCACGAGGTCCCGCTCCGAAGCCTCGTGATCATTTTGTGTGCTTCGGAGATCGTTTCGGCTGACTTGTTCAGCTTCGCCGTCAATTCGGAGACGGTGCCGAGGTTGCCCGGCGCAGGGTTGAACCCGAGGTGAGTGTATGGATTCGCAGTCACTTTTCCCCCGGTCGTGCCGCGGCCTTGCGAAAGCCGTCCTCGAGGGCCGTCTCGACTTCCTGATAGTTGCTCTTGGTCTGCTTGATTCCTTCGGCGAGCTTGCCGGTCTGCTCGGCAATCTGCTCCGAGCCGTACTTCCAGTGCTCCTGGAACTCGTTGCAGGCTGAGTCGAGATCCTTGGTCCCGATACCCGCGGACGAGACACTCTGCATGGACTTGCGGACTTCTTCGAGGGCAGTCTTGGCGTCGTTCAGAGTCTTCATGAACGACGCCAGTTCATCGGTATCCGTCTTGAAGTGGTCACCCACTCCGGCCTCCCCGCCCTCGCAGCGGCGGCAGATAGCCGCTCAACAGGTTTCTGATCGTGGTTTCGCAGCCACATTATCGTGCCAATGGCGAGGGCAGAGGCGAATGTGAAGCTGGTCGCACCGTCGCCGCGCAACCGTCCACTACAGTGCGGCCAAGGCGACTCACCCGCCGAAGAAACTCAACCGGACCTTGCGGTGGGGATTGTCCTTGTTGGTGTCCACCAGGCACACCGACTGCCACGTGCCCAGTTCCAGGCCGCCCCCGACCACGGGCAACGTCGCATGCGGCGGGACGATCGCCGGGAGGACGTGGTCGCGGCCGTGGCCCGGGGAGCCGTGGCGGTGCTGCCAGCGGTCGTCGGCGGGCAGGAGGGTGTGGAGGGCGGCCAGGAGGTCGTCGTCGCTGCCGGCGCCCGTTTCGATGACGGCGATGCCCGCGGTGGCGTGCGGGACGAAGAGGTTGAGGAGACCGTCGCGGCCCTGCGCGACCTCGCGCAGGAAGGACTCGCAGTCGCGGGTGAGGTCGACGACGCGCTCGGCGGAGCCGGTGGTGAGGTCCAGGACTCGGGTGGTGAAGGCGCCTGACATGGGGGTATTTGACATGGGTTCATTGTCGCTCAGGTGAGTGGGCGAGGGCGGTGCCGTCTCGGTCCGGGCGTGGGATTCATGGTCCATACGCTGAGACGGCGTTGACCATAGGTCGACAACTGGATACGTTCTGCCGCATGTTGCGTTCAGCCATGCTCACCACGCGCGGTCACATCGACCTGCTGCGGGTGGCCTCTGCCGCGTGTCGCCTCGGCCGCTGACGCCCATTACCGCTTCTTCCGCGTTGCCCGCTTGATGTCGTGCGTGTTCCGTTGACGCCGCACGTATCACGTTGACGCTGCACGCATCAGCGTGGTGGCTTCGCTCCCCCGCCTTCTTCATCTTCCGTCGCCGCCTCGGCCTTCGTCCGTGACAGCGCGCCATTGACGCGCGCCCGCTGACGCCGAGGTGTGCCCTCGCCTGCCATGGAGTGCCATGAGCACCAGTCATGCCCCACCCGTTTCGCATGCCCGGACGTCCGACGAGCCGTCCGACGACCTCTCGGACCACGTCTCCGACCAGACGCCTGAGCTGGTCCCCATTGTCGCCTCCTCCACCCGCCGCACCCGCGTCCCCCGTTGGCTACGTCGCACCAGTGGCCCGTTGCTGCTGCTCGTAGTGTGGCAACTCCTCACCTCGACCGGCGTGTTGACGCCCGAGGTGCTCGCGTCGCCGGGCACCATCGCGCGCGTAGGGACCGACCTCGTGGCCGACGGGTCGCTGCCCTCGGCCATGGGTGTCTCGCTGCAGCGCGTCGCCGTCGGGCTGCTGTGCGGTGTCGTCGTCGGGACCGGGCTCGCGCTGCTGTCCGGGCTGTTCCGGGTCGGCGAGGATCTTGTCGACGCAAGCGTGCAGATGCTGCGGACCGTGCCGTTCGTCGGGCTGATTCCGCTGTTCATCATCTGGTTCGGGATCGGCGAGGCACCGAAGGTCGCCATCATCACCCTGGGTGTCTCGTTCCCGCTGTACCTGAACGTGTACGCCGGGATTCGCGGCGTCGACTCCCAACTCATAGAGGCCGGGGAGTCGTTGGGGCTCAGCCGGTGGGGTCTCGTACGACATGTCGTGCTGCCGGGTGCGCTCCCCGGAGCCATGACCGGGCTGCGGTATTCGCTCGGCATCGCGTGGCTGGCACTCGTCTTCGCCGAGCAGGTCAACGCCGACGCCGGTATCGGATTCCTGATGGTGCAGGCGCGGGACTTCCTGCGCACCGACGTCATCGTCGTCTGCCTCGTCGTCTACGCGTTTCTCGGCCTGCTCGCCGACTTCGTCGTCCGTTCCCTCGAAAGGCTGTTGCTGCAATGGCGACCGACGTTCACCGGCCGGTGACCCCCGCTCCCACCACCGCGCCGACACCCGCTCCGTCCACCGGGTCCGGTTCCGCCGTACGCGTCGAGGGGCTCACGCGGTCCTTCGACGGGCGTGCCGTCATCGACGCCCTTCACCTCGACGTGCAGCCGGGCGAGTTCGTCGCTCTGCTCGGGCGCAGCGGGTGCGGAAAGTCCACACTGCTGCGCATCCTCGCCGGGCTCGACCGGGACATCGACGGCACCGTGCTCGTGCCGCGCCGCAAGGCCGTCGCGTTCCAGGCGCCGCGGCTCATGCCGTGGAAGCGGGTGTGGCGCAACGTACTGCTCGGGCTCCCCGGAAAGCCCGAACGGGACGTCGCCGAACGGGCATTGGAGGAAGTCGGGCTCGGGCATCGTACGGACGCCTGGCCCAAGACACTCTCCGGCGGCGAGGCCCAGCGTGCCTCGCTCGCCCGCGCCCTCGTCCGCGAACCCGATCTGCTGCTGCTCGACGAGCCGTTCGGCGCGCTCGACGCGCTGACCCGCATCACGGCGCAACGCCTCGTCGGCGAACTGTGGCAGCGGCGGGGTTGCGCGGTGCTGTTGGTGACACACGACGTCGAGGAGGCGGTCCTGCTCGCCGACCGGGTGCTCGTCATGGACGACGGCGTCATCGCCCACGAGACACGTGTCGACCTGGAGCGGCCGCGTGATGTCACCGATCCTCGCTTCGCCGAGCTGCGCGCGGAGCTGTTGCAGCGGCTGGGTGTGGACGAGTCCTCGCACTGATCCACTGGCCCACGCCGCCTCATTCCGCTTCTCTCCTCCCCTCTCCCCCTCTTCAACTCCACTAGTTGTGAACGGACTTGCCATGCGACGCCCCCTCATAGCCGGCGCCCTCGTCACTCCCCTCGCTCTCCTGCTCGCCGCCTGCTCCGGTGCCTCCACCGCCAGTACGTCCGCTGGAAGCGGCGGCAGTGGTGGCAGCGGCGGACACACCGACGGGAAGGGGTCGCTCACCCTCAACGTCGGTGACCAGAAGGGCGGCTCCGAGGCGGTGCTGCGGGCCGCCGGTGAGCTCGACGACCTGGACTACAAGATTCGCTGGTCCACGTTCACCTCGGGGCCGCCGCTCCTCGAAGCCATCAACGCCAAGGCCGTGGACGTCGGCGGCGTCGGCAACACACCGCCCGTCTTCGCCGCCGGCGCCGACTCGAAGATCAAGGTCGTGTCCGCGAGCCACGGGACCGCCAAGGGTGACACGATCCTCGTGCCGAAGGACTCGAAGCTGAAGAGTCCCGCGGAGCTCAAGGGCAAGTCGATCGCCGTGGCGCAGGGGTCCTCCGCGCACTACCAGCTCGTCGCCTCCCTCAAGAAGGTGGGGCTCGGGCTGCGGGACGTACAGGTCAAGTACCTCCAACCCGCCGACGGGCTGGCCGCGTTCACCGCGGGCAAGGTCGACGCGTGGGCCGTCTGGGACCCGTACACCTCGCAGGCGCTGCGCGGAAAGCTCGGGCGTGTGCTCACCGACGGCGACGGAGTCACCAACGGGCTCGCCTTCCAGGTCGCCTCCCCCATCGCCCTCGCCGACAAGAAGAAGTCCGCCGCGATCAAGGACTACCTCGACCGGCTGAGGCGCGCCCAGAACTGGGTCTACAAGCACCCGCAGGCGTGGGCGAAGGTGTGGTCCAAGGACACCGGACTGCCGTACGAGGCGGCGTACGACGCCGTGAGGCGCACGAACGGCACACGGGTCACGGTCGCCGTCGACAAGAACGTGATCGCCTCCGAGCAGCAGATCGCCGACGCCTTCACGAAGCTGAAGCTGATTCCGCGCGAGGTCGACTTCTCGAAGTACGTCGACACGCGCTTCAACGGCCAGTTGCCGCCCTCCACCACCGCCCCGCGGACGTACGGCAAGGAGTCCTGACCTCATGAACGTATCCCTGCACTGGTTCCTGCCGACGGGCGGCGACGGACGCACCCTCGTCGATCGGCACGCGTTCAGCGGAGGGGCGCTGGAGCGCTCGTCGGCCGGGCCGATCGCCGGAGTGCGCGCGCCCGACCTCGACTATCTCGTGCAGATCGCCAAGGCTGCCGAGCAGTTGGGGTTCGAGGCCGTGCTCACGCCCACCGGGACGTGGTGCGAGGACGCGTGGCTGACGACGGTCGCGCTCGCCCAGCACACCGAGCGCCTGAAGTTCCTCGTGGCGTTCCGGCCGGGGGTGATCTCGCCGACGCTCGCGGCGCAGATGGCGTCGACGTATCAGCGGCTCACGAACGGGCGGCTCCTGCTCAATGTCGTCACCGGCGGTGACTCCGCCGAGCAGCGGCGCTTCGGAGACCACCTCGACCACGACCACCGGTACGCGCGCACCGACGAGTTCCTTTCCGTGGTGCGGGGTGTGTGGGGCGGCAGTGCGCGGGAGCCGTTCGACTTCGCCGGGGAGCACTACCGGGTCGACGGTGGCTACACGGCGCTTCCGCCCGACCCCCTGCCCGAGGTCTTCTTCGGTGGCTCGTCGGCGGCCGCGGGGCCGGTGGCGGCGCGGCACTCGGACGTGTATCTGACGTGGGGCGAGCCGCCGCAGCAGGTGAAGGAGAAGATCGACTGGATCCGCTCGCTCGCCGAGCGGGAGGGGCGCACCGTGCGGTTCGGGATCCGGCTGCACACGATCTCGCGCGACTCGGCGCGCGATGCGTGGGCCACCGCGGACCGGCTGCTCGACGATCTCTCACCCGAGACGGTCGCCGCCGCGCAGGCCGCGCTCGCCCGCAGCGAATCGGTCGGGCAGCAGCGGATGCTGGCGCTGCACGGCGGCGACCGGGAGGGCCTGGAGATCTCGCCCAATCTGTGGGCCGGGGTCGGCCTGGTGCGCGGTGGTGCCGGGACGGCGCTCGTCGGCAGCCACGCCGACGTCGCCGACCGGATCGAGGAGTACCACTCGCTGGGCATCGAGCACTTCGTGCTCTCCGGATATCCGCATCTGGAGGAGGCGTACTGGTTCGGGGAGGGTGTCATTCCCGAACTGGCCGCGCGTGGGCTCGTCGAGCCGGCGGGCCGCAGGACCGGTGTGCCGCTGTCGGTCGCGGGCGGGCGCTGACCCGATCCGTACGGGCGGGAAGATCTCGCTCCCCGATGGAGTTAGTAGAAACGTGAACGACATCGGGGTACGAGACACCGCCCACGCCACCGACGCACGCGTGGACGCACGCGAGGGCGTGCGCGAGGTCGACGTGGTGGTCGTCGGCGCCGGACAGGCCGGTCTTTCCGCCGCCTACCACCTGCGCCGTGTGGGATTCGAACCGGAACGCGACTTCGTCGTCCTCGACCACGCGCCCCGCCCCGGCGGCGCCTGGCAGTTCCGGTGGCCCTCGCTCACGTACGGCAAGGTCCACGGGATGCACTCGCTGCCCGGCATGGAGCTGACCGGCGCCGACCCCGCACGCCCTTCGTCGGAGGTCGTCTCCGGGTACTTCACCGATTACGAGGAGCGCTTCGGCCTGCGCGTACGGCGCCCGGTCGACGTGCGGACGGTGCGCGAGGGGGCGGAGGGCCGGCTGCTCGTCGAGACCTCGGACGGGGTCTGGTCCACACGCGCCCTGATCAACGCGACCGGCACCTGGGACCGGCCGTTCTGGCCGCGCTATCCGGGACAGGAGACCTTCCGCGGGCGGCAGTTGCACACCGCGCAGTACCAGGGGCCCGAGGAGTTCGCCGGTCAGCGCGTCGTGGTGGTCGGCGGCGGGGCGTCCGGGACACAGCACCTGATGGAGATCGCCCCGTACGCCGCCTCGACGACCTGGGTGACGCGCCGGCCGCCCGTCTTCCGTGACGGCCCCTTCGGCGAGGAGCAGGGACGGGCCGCCGTGGCGCTGGTCGAGGATCGGGTACGTCAGGGGCTCGCGCCGCTGAGCGTGGTGTCGGTGACCGGGCTTCCGCTGAACGACGCGGTGCGGGCGGCCCGCGCGAACGGTGTCCTCGACCGGCACCCCATGTTCGACCGGATCACACCGACCGGCGTGGCCTGGGACGACGGGCACGAGGTGGCGGCCAATGCGATCCTCTGGGCCACCGGGTTCCGCGCCTCGATCGAACATCTGGCGCCGCTGAAGCTGCGGGAGCCGGGCGGCGGAATCCGCCTGGAGGGCACGCGCGCGGCGCTCGATCCCCGCATCCACCTGGTCGGCTACGGCCCGTCGGCGAGCACGATCGGCGCAAACCGCGCGGGCCGCGCCGCGGTACGGGACATTCAGCGCCTGCTGGGGCGGCGGACGGTCCCTGTCGTGGCCTGAGCCTCCCGGGCGCGGCGGCGGCCCGCCCGCTCAGCCGTCCTTCTTGGCCTCCGCCTGGTTCTTGTTGAACTCCGACACATTCTTCTCCTGCTGGCTCAGGTCCGCCGTGAAGCGCGTGTCCCCCGGCTTGACCGTCACGAAGTACAGCCAGTCGCCCGGCGCGGGACGGGTCGCCGCGCGCATCGCCTGCTCCCCCGGATTGCCGATCGGGGTGGGCGGCAGCCCCTTGCGCGCGTAGGTGTTGTACGGGCTGTTGGTCTTGGTGTCGGCGTGGGTGGTGTCCAACGTGGAGCGGCCGAGCGCGTAGTTGATGGTGGAGTCCATCTGCAGCGCCATGCCGTGGTCCAGCCGGTTGTAGATGACGCGGGCGACCTTGCCCATGTCCTCCTTGTTGTCCGCCTCGGCCTGGACGATGCTCGCGATGATGACGCGCTGGTACGGGTTCACGGCGTTGCGCTCGGCGCCCGCGGTGGTGCCGCTGCCGCCGAACCTCTTGTCGGCCGTCTCGACCATGTACGACAGCACCGACTGCGGAGTCGCGTCGTCGTCCAGGGGATACGTCGCGGGGAACAGATAGCCCTCGGCATTGGCACCGGCCTCGCCCGGCAGCTTGAGGTGCGCCTTGGGTGCGGCCTTCTTCGTGGTGCCGGCCGGTACGTCGAGCGCCTTGTCGACGGCCTCGTACACCTGGCCCGAACGCCAGCCCTCCGGAATGGTCAGAGCCCGGTCCGCCCCGTCCTCGCCCGCCAGTGCCAGCGGCACCGCGACGGCGGTTGCCGCCACGACCGCACCGGTCGCCGTCATGGCGACGCGTCCTCTGCGCGTGAGTCGCATCGTGCTCCGTCGCGGAGTCTGGGTCTGCATGCGGGAACGGTAACCCCTGCCTCAGATCATTCCAGACATATCTCCGCTCACTCCGGCTTCCCTCACCGTCTCTCTTCCCACTGTTCGCGCAGGCGTCATGGTGGGGCCGCCCGGCGCCCTGCCTCCGCAGGTCAGGCCGCCGCCTCCACGCGCGCGTCCCGCTGCACCAGTGACGCGTAGCGGCCCTGCCGGTCGAGCAGTTCCTCGTGCGTGCCGCGCTCGGCTATGCGGCCGGAGTCCAGGACCACGATCTGGTCGGCGCCGCGGACCGTGGAGAGGCGGTGCGCGATCGTGAGCGTCGTGCGGTTGGCCGAGAGCGCGTCGATGGCTTCCTGCACGGCGTGCTCGGTACGGGTGTCGAGTGCGCTGGTCGCCTCGTCGAGGATGAGCACCGGCGGGTCCCGCAGGATGGTGCGGGCTATGGCCAGGCGCTGCTTCTCGCCTCCGGAGAAGCGGTGTCCGCGCTCGCCGACCACGGTGTCGTAGCCGTCCGGCAGGGAGGCTATGTGCTCGTGGATCTGGGCCGCGCGGGCCGCCGCGTACAGCTCCTCGTCGGTGGCCTCGGGCTTGGCGAACCGGAGGTTCTCGGCGACCGAGGCGTGGAAGAGGTACGTCTCCTGAGAGACGACGCCGATCGCGCGCGCGAGGGTGTCGAAGTCCAGGTCCCTGACGTCGACCCCGTCGAGGGTGACGCGCCCGCCCGTGACGTCGTAGAGCCGCGGCACGAGGTAGCTGAGCGTGGATTTTCCGGAGCCGGTGGGGCCGACGACGGCGAGGCTGCCGCCCGCGGGGACGGTGACGTCGATGCCGTCGAGGATCGCGTCGTGCCGCTCGTCGTCGGTGTCGTAGCGGAACTCGACGTTCTCGAAGCGGACCTCGCCCTTGACGGTGTCGAGGCGGACCGCGTCCTCGCGCTCGGTGATGTCGACCGGCAGGTCCAGGTACTCGAAGATGCGCTGGAACAGGGCGAGCGAGGTCTGGATCTGCACGCCGGTCTGCAGCAGGCTCACGGTCGGCCGGAACAGCCCCTGCTGCAGCGAGACGAACGCGACGAGCGTGCCGATGGAGACGGTGGGGCCGCCGAACTGGAGGGCGATGCCGGCAGCCCAGTAGATGACCGCGGGCATGGCGGCCATGACGATGCTGATGACGGCCATCCGCCAGCGCCCCGCCATGTTCGACCTGACCTCCAGGCCGACCAGCTCGTCCGACTCGTCGGCGAAGGACTTGGTGAGGGAGTCGGCGCGGCCCATGGTGCGGCCGAGCAGGATGCCGCTGACGGAGAGCGACTCGGTGACCGTGGCGGCCATCGCGGCCATCTGCTTCTGGCGCTGCGTGGCGATCTTTTTGCGCTCGCGGCCGACCCGGCGGCTGATCCACACGAAGACCGGCAGCAGAAGCAGGGAGACGATCGTGAGGCGCCAGTCGAGGGCGACCATCGCGACGATCGTGGCGACGACGCTCGTCAGGTTCGAGACGAGGGACGTCGCGGTGGAGGTCACGGTCGCCTGCATGCCGCCGATGTCGTTGGCGATGCGGGACTGGACCTCGCCGGTGCGGGTCTTGGTGAAGAAGGCGAGGGACATGCTCTGCAGCCGCCCGTACACGGCGGTGCGCAGGTCGTGCATGACGCGCTGGCCGACGGTCGTCGAGATGAGCGTCTGCAGGACGCCGAAGACACTCGTCACGACGGCGCTGACGATCATGCCGAGGGCGAGCAGGCTGAGCAGCCCGGTGCGGCCCTGCGGGATGGCGACGTCGAGGATCTCCTTGAGCAGGAACGGTGTCGCTACCGTGACCAGGGACGCGGCGCAGACCAGCAGCCCGACGAGGGCGAGTCGGCCGCGGTAGGGACGGAACAGGGACAGGATGCGTCGGATCTGCCGCGGCTGACCCGATGCACGGGCATCGGGAGGCGGAGTCCAGGGGATTTCTTCGCGGGGCATGGGCCTCCTAGGCATGGGGAGAGCCCGGCGTGCGCATCTCGCCGGGTACCGGCGGGGCAGCAGTCGAGCTCGACACGAGGAGCATAGTGCATTGTTACCTCTATTCACAATGCACGAGGTCCTGCTAATGTTCCCGGCATGAAGACACCGGACGCCGACGGTTTCCTCGCCGAGCAGTTGCTGCGACTGACCCGCCGCCTGCACCGCATCCAGCGGCGCCAGCTGGAGCCGGTCGGGATCACTCCAGCGCAGTCCCGCCTGCTGCGCACGCTGGTGCACTACGAGACGCCGCCGCGCATGGCCGATCTGGCGCAGCGCCTCGAGGTGGTCCCGCGCGCCGTGACGACGACGGTGGACGGCCTGGAGGCGGCCGATCTGGTGCGCCGCGCGCCCGATCCCACCAACCGCCGGGTCATCCGGATCGAGCTCACCGACAAGGGCCGGGCCGCCCTGCGGGAGCTGCGCAGCGCGCGCCGCGCGGCGGCAGAGGAGATCCTGGCACCGTTGGACGCGAAGCAGCGCGCGGAGCTGACGGTCTTGCTGAACGCGCTGTTCGAGTCGCCGCGCACACCGGAGTGCTGACCGCGATCAAGGAGAGGCCATGCCGCTGCTGGAGCCGAAGCCGGAAGCCCTGCGCCCCGGAGCCCGCTCGTCGGGTCCCGCGCCCGACCGGGTCGCGGACCGGCAGGCCGGCGGCACGCCCGAGCCGCTGCGCTCGGAGCTGACGCGACTGCTCGGCGCGGACAAGGTGCTCACCAAGATCTCGGACCTGGTGCGCTACGCGTCGGACGCCAGCCCGTACCGCTTCGTCCCGCAGGTCGTGGTGGTGGCGGAGGACATCGACGACGTGTCGGCCGTGCTCTCGTACGCGCACGGCAAGGGCCGCGAGGTCGTCTTCCGCGCGGCGGGCACGTCGCTGAATGGGCAGGCGCAGGGTGAGGACATCCTCGTCGACGTCCGGAAGTTCTGGGCGGGCATCGAGGTGCTCGGCGACGGCTCGCGCGCGCGGATCGGCCCCGGCACGACGATCGTGCGGGCGAACGCCACGCTCGCGCGGCACGGGCGCGTGCTCGGCCCCGACCCCGCCAGCGCGATCGCCTGCACGGTGGGCGGCGTGGTGGCGAACAACGCGTCGGGGATGACGGCTGGCACGACCCGGAACTCGTACAGGACGGTCTCCTCGCTGACCTTCGTGCTGCCGTCCGGCACGGTCGTCGACACGGCGGACCCGCGCGCGGACGAGGATCTCGCACATGCCGAACCGGCGCTCTGCGAGGGCCTGTTGGCGATCAAGCGGGAGATCGAGGAGGACGCCGAGCTCACGCGCAGGATCCGCGCCAAGTACGAGATCAAGAACACGAACGGGTACCGGCTCGACGCCTTCCTCGACAGCGACACCCCGGCGCAGATCCTGCGCGGACTGATGGTGGGCTCGGAGGGCACCTTCGGGTTCATCTCCGAAGTCGTCTACGACACTCTGCCGCTGGACCGGAAGGTGTCGACCGCGCTGCTGTTCTTCCCCTCGCTGCCCGCGGCGGCAGCGGCGGTGCCCGTCTTCAACGAGGCGGGGGCGCTGGCCGTGGAGCTGATGGACGGCAATACGCTGCGCGCCTCGGTCAGCGTGCAGGGCGTGCCGCAGGACTGGGCGGAGCTGCCCAAGGAGGCGACGGCGCTGCTCGTGGAGTTCCGCGCCCCGGACGAGGCTGCGCAGGGGGCCTACGAGGCGGCGGCCGCGAAGGCCCTCGAGGGTCTCGAACTCGTGGCGCCGGTCGCCTCGGTGACCAATGAGTTCACGCGCGACGCGAAGACGATCGCGGGCTACTGGAAGGCACGCAAGGCGTTCGTGACGGCGGTCGGTGGCTCGCGCCCTTCGGGCACGACACTGATCACGGAGGACTTCGCGGTGCCGCCCTCGCGTCTCGCGGAGGCGTGCGAGGAACTGCTCGACCTCCAGACGCGGCACGGTTTCGACGCGGCGGTGGCGGGTCATGCCGCCCACGGCAATCTGCACTTCCTGCTGGCGTTCGACGCGGCGCAGCCCGAGGACGTGGAGCGGTACGCGGCATTCATGGACGAGTTCTGCCGCCTCACGGTCGACCGGTTCGACGGGTCCCTGAAGGCGGAGCATGCGACGGGCCGCAACATCGCCCCGTTCCTGGAGCTGGAATGGGGCCCGCGGGCCACGGAGTTGATGTGGCGCACGAAGCAGGTCATCGACCCCGACGGGGTGCTCGCCCCGCGCATCGTGCTCGACCGCGACCCGAAGGCCCATCTGCGGGGCCTCAAGACGATCCCCAAGGTGGAGTTGATCGCCGACCCGTGCATCGAGTGCGGCTTCTGCGAACCCACCTGCCCCAGCGAGGACTTGACGACCACACCGCGCCAGCGGATCGTGCTGCGCCGCGAGATGATGCGCCAGCCGTCCGGCTCGCCGGTCGAGGACGAGCTGATCGACGCCTACGGGTACGACGCCGTGGACACCTGCGCCGGTGACTCCACGTGCAAGCTGGCCTGCCCGGTCGGCATCGACACCGGGGCGTTCATGAAGGGCTTCCGGCACGCCCGGCACTCGCCGCGCGAGGAGCGGACGGCGGCGCTGGTCGCGAAGAACTTCAAGGCGGTGGAGGCCTCGGCGCGGCTCGCCGTGGCGGCGGCCGAGAAGATCGGCGACCGTCTCCTCACGTCCGTGACGGACGCCGCGCGCAAGGCGGTCAGGCCGGATCTGGTGCCCGAGTGGCTGCCCGAGATCCCTGCCGCGGCGGCCCGGAAGCTACCGCGCACCGCGCGCGTGGGTGCCACGGCCGTCTACTACCCGGCGTGCGTGAACCGCATCTTCGGCACCCCCGGCGACGTATCGCTGCCCGAGGCCGTCGTCGCGGTTTCCGCGCGCGCGGGCAAGCCGGTGTGGATTCCGGACAATGTGGCCGGGACGTGCTGCGCCACCATCTGGCACTCCAAGGGCTACGACGAGGGCAACAAGGTGATGGCGAACCGGATCGTCGAGGCCGCCTGGGCCTGGACCGGAGGCGGCCGGATCCCCCTCGTAGTGGACGCCTCCTCGTGCACGCTGGGCATCGCGCACGAGGTCGTGCCGTATCTCACCGACGACAACCGGGAGTTGCACGCGGAGCTGACCATCGTGGACTCCCTCGTGTGGGCGGCGGAGGAGCTGCTGCCGCGGCTCACCATCGAGCGCACGATCGGCTCCGCGGTACTGCACCCGACGTGCTCCATGGAACACCTGGGCGACGTGGCGCAGTTGAGGGCCGTCGCCGAGGCCTGCGCCGACGAGGTGGAGATCCCGGACGACGCGGGCTGCTGCGGATTCGCGGGCGACCGCGGCATGCTCCACAAGGAGTTGACCGAGTCCGCCACGGCGAAGGAGGCCGCGGCGGTCACCTCGCGCGCGTACGACGCCCATCTGTCGGCGAACCGGATGTGCGAGGTCGGCATGGACCATGCGACGGGCCGCTCGTACTACTCGGTGCTCGTGGAGCTGGAGCGGGCCACCAGGCGATAGGACGTCGCGGGGAGGCCGGGCTCAGGCCGCCTTGAGTTCGGCCTTGTCGCCCATGACGACCACCGGGTGCTGCTTCGGGTCGAGCGTCTTGAGCAGATACTCCATGTCCACCTTCGACTGGCTCACGCACCCAGAGGTGCCGCTGCCGTGGTCCATGTGCAGCCAGATGCTGCCGCCCTTGGACTGGCCCTGCGGTCGGGTCGGGTCGTTGGGCGGGGTGCCCTTGGCGCGGTTGTAGTCGATGGCGATGACGTAGTCGAAGTCGTGCCAGTGCGACTTCGCCCAGTAGTGCGGGGCCTGGATCGAGGCCGTCTGCGTGTACGGCAGCTTCGCGCCCGGATCGGCGAGAACACCACCGGCGTCGCTGAGCGTGAAGACACCGACGGGGCTGCGCTTGTCGCCCTCGTGGTGGCTGGTCGTCCAGCCCTTCTTGCCGTTGTGCCCGGACCAAGCGCGCTGCTTCTTCCAGGTGTCGCCGCTCTTGGTGTAGAGCGCGATGCTGGAGCCCGTGGCGTCCTTGTCGTCCCCGTACACGGCGAGGACCTGCCGGGCGTTCGCCGGGATCTGCTTCTGGTAGCGGTCGCCCACGCCCGGGATGCGCTTGAGGTCCACCGCGCGCGCCTCTGCGCCCCGGGACTCGCCTCCCGAGGCGTTCGCCCCCGCCGTGGACTTCTGCCCGCTGTCGCCGCCGTCGGCGCCACAGGCGGCCACCGTCGTCAGCAGGACACCGCAGGCCGCCATCGCGACGCCCACCCTGATCGCACCCGCACTACGCATGCGTTCCATGGTCGCACCCCGGCCCGCGAAACTCGGGATCGACCCTGACCACCTCGGACAATCCCGGCCGATTCTTTGCCCGGCACCGGAAAACCGTTTGCCTCGGCTCGGTACGGGACGCGAACCTTTCACGGTTTGCTGCCCTTGAGTCCGCTTCTTCGATCCACCCCGCTTCGAGTCCTGGGACGTCATGCAGATCTCCGACCTTCCGTATCCAGACCCCGGTGTGCCGGACGCACGCTCCGGCCCCCGGTTCCTGCTCTGGCTCGGCCGGAACCAGCTCGGTGGTCAGGCCAAGTCCCTTGTCTGGGGCCTGATCCACTTCACTTCCGTCGCCGGTCTCGCGTACGGCGTCGGGTACGCGGTGCAGGCCGTCGTCGACCGCTCCGGCGCGGGTCTCGCCAAGGCCGCCGCGCTGATCCTGCTGCTCGGCGTCGGCGTCGCGGTCGGCGACACGATGCTGCACCGCACGTCCGTGACGAACTGGATCACCGCCGCCGCCCGCGTTCAGCAGCTCCTCGCCCGCAAGACGGCGGCGCTCGGTGCCGCCCTGACCCGGCGGGTCGCCGCGGGCGAGGTCGTCGCGGTGTCCACCGGCGACGTCGAGAAGATCGGCTGGTTCGTCGAGGCACTCTCCCGGTTCACCGCCGCCGCGCTCACCGTAGTCATCGCCTCCGTGGGGCTCCTGATCTACCAGCCCGCGCTCGGCGTCGTCGTCGCGCTCGGCATGCCGGTCCTGGCCCTCGCCGTACTGCCGCTGCTCCCCCGCGCCACCCGGCGCGCGGACCACCAGCGGGAGAAGGCGGGCCATGCCACCGAACTCGCCTCGGACACCGTCGCAGGACTCCGCGTCCTGCGCGGCATCGGCGGCGAGGAACTGTTCCTCGACCGCTACCGTCGCGCCTCGCAGGACGTGCGCCGGGCAGCCGTGCGCAGCGCGCGCATGTGGTCGCTGATCTCCGCGATCCAGGTCCTCCTTCCGGGCCTGCTGACGATCGTGCTCGTCTGGTACGGCGTCCACCTCGCCAGCGAGGGCCGGATCACCGTCGGTGAACTGGTCACCGTGTACAGCGGCGTGATGCTCCTCAACTACCCGCTGCGGCACTTCGAGGAGATCGCCATGGCGTACTCGTTCTCCCGGCCGTCCGCACAGCGCGCCTCCAGGGTGCTGTCCCTGGAGCGCGTCACCGAACCGGACGGCGGACTGCGCGACGCCAAGGCGCCGACCGGTGACGTGTACGACCCGGCGACCGGTCTGCTGGCCCCGGCGGGGCTGCTCACCGCCGTGGTGTGCGGGGACCCGGACCTGGCGGGGCGGCTCGCCGACCGGCTCGGTGGGCATCCCGCCTCCGGCTCCGACGAGGCGGGCGAGGCGGCGCCGTCGGTACTGCTCGACGGTGTGCCGCTCGACGAACTGCCCCTGGACGTGGCGCGGACGGCCGTGCTCATCCAGGACAAGGACCCGGTGCTGCTGTCGGGCACGCTCGCCGAACTCCTCGACGTACCGTCCTCCGGAGCCGTCGCACCCGAGGACGCGCTGGCCGCGGCCCAGTGCTCCGACGTGCTCGACGCCCTCACCCAGGCCGCGCTGGACGACGACCCGACGACCGCCCGCATCACCGAACGCGGCCGATCCCTCTCCGGCGGCCAGCGCCAGCGACTCGCCCTGGCCCGGTCCCTGGTCACCGACCCCGAGACGCTGGTGCTCGACGAGCCGACGTCCGCCGTCGACTCGCACACCGAGGCCCGTATCGCCCAGGGCGTGCGCACGCTGCGGCGTGGCCGCACGACGGTGGTGCTGACCTCTTCGCCGCTGGTCCTCGACCGCGCCGACCGCGTGGTGTTCGTCCACGAGGGCGAGGTCGCCGCGGTCGGCGAGCACCGCGAACTGGTGCGTACCGAACCCCGGTACCGCGCGGTCGTCACCCGCGAGACCGACGAGGAGAAGGACTCCCCCGGCGCCGCGTCGCTGCCGGGCAAGAAGGGCCGGCACACCGGCACCGGCACTGGCACTGGCACTGGCACTGGCACTGGCACCGGCATCGAGATCGACATCGAGGAGACGGCATGATCGGCGTAGCGCCCCCGGCCTACGATCCGGCGGCCCCCACCACGGCGAACACCCTGCCGGTCGGCGCCCCGGCCACGGTCCGCGCCTATGTGCGCGAGCTGTACCAGCGCCACCGGCGCGAGTTCCTGCTGCTCATCGGCGTGAACACGGTCGCCGTCGTCGCGTCGATGGCCGGCCCCTATCTGCTCGGCGGCCTGGTGCAGGACGTCTCCGAGAAGCCGGGCGGCGCCGGCGCGCTGGAGGGGACCGAACTGGCCCGCACCATCGGCCTGTTCGCGCTGGCCCTGGTGGTCCAGGCCGTGTTCATCCGGCAGGTGCGGCTGCGCGGGGCGATGCTCGGCGAGCGGATGCTGGCGGATCTGCGGGAGGACTTCCTGGTGCGCTCCGTGGGTCTGCCGCCGGGCGTACTGGAGCGGGCCGGCACGGGCGACCTGCTGTCGCGGATCACCACGGACATCGACCGGCTCGCGAACGCGATGCGGGAAGCCGTGCCCCAGCTGTCCATCGGTGTCGTCTGGGTGGCGCTGCTCATCGGTGGACTCGCGGTGACCGCGCCGCCGCTGGCGCCCGCACTGCTCGTCGCGGTGCCGGTCCTGGTGCTCGGCTGTCGCTGGTACTTCAAGCGGGCGCCGTCGGCGTACCGCTCGGAGGCCGCCGGGTACGCGGCCGTCGCCGCCGCGCTCGCCGAGACCGTGGACGCCGGGCGCACCGTCGAGGCGCATCGGCTCGGCGCCCGTCGCGTCGAGCTGTCGGACCGGCGCGTCAAAGAGTGGACCGCTTGGGAGCGCTACACGCTTTACC
This sequence comes from Streptomyces sp. EDA2-14, assembly GCF_054963755.1. NCBI lineage: Bacteria > Bacillati > Actinomycetota > Actinomycetes > Kitasatosporales > Streptomycetaceae > Streptomyces > Streptomyces sp. EDA2-14. Next base: position 209,670 of record NZ_JBUEGE010000004.1, on the reverse strand, counting down.
TGCGCTCCATGTTCTTCCCCGCGATCAACGCCGTGCACGTGCTCGTGCTGCTGTCGGTCCTGGTGATCGGTGGGGTCTTCGTCCTCAAGGGCTGGATCGGCGTGGGGCAGCTGACCACGAGTGCGCTCATCGCGCAGATGCTGGTGGACCCGATCGGCCTGATCCTGCGCTGGTACGACGAGTTGCAGGTCGCGCAGGTGTCGCTGGCCCGGCTCGTCGGTGTGCGGGACATCGAGCCGGACGCGGGCGACGCCTCCGTGCGGCCCGACGGCCGTAATGTCCAGGCGGACTCGGTGCACTTCGGCTACCGCGAGGGCGTCGACGTGCTGCGCAAGGTGTCGCTGGAGGTCGCGCCCGGCACCCGGCTCGCCCTGGTCGGCCCTTCGGGTGCGGGCAAGTCGACGCTCGGGCGGCTGCTCGCCGGGATCTACGCGCCGCGCACCGGGCAGGTCACGCTCGGCGGCGCGGAGCTGTCCCGGATGCAGGCCGAGCGCGTGCGCTCCCATGTGGCCCTGGTCAACCAGGAGCACCACGTCTTCGTGGGCTCGCTGCGCGACAACCTCCGCCTCGCCCGCACCGGCGCCGAGGACGCGGAGCTGTGGGCCGCCCTCGGCGCGGTCGACGCGGACGGCTGGGCCCGTGGGCTCTCCGGCGGCCTCGACACGGAGGTCGGCTCCGGCGGCGTCGCCCTGACTCCGGCGCAGGCCCAGCAGATCGCGCTGGCCCGCCTGGTCCTGGCCGACCCGCACACGCTGGTCCTGGACGAGGCGACCTCGCTGCTCGACCCGCGGGCGGCCCGCAACCTGGAGCGCTCGCTCGGCCGGGTCCTCGACGGCCGCACCGTCGTGGCCATCGCGCACCGGCTGCACACCGCGCACGACGCGGACGTGATCGCCGTGGTGGAGGAGGGCCGGATCCGCGAGCTCGGCAGTCACGACGACCTGGTCGCGGCCGACGGCGCGTACGCGGCGCTGTGGCGGTCCTGGCACGGCTGACGCGAGGGCGGCGGCGGTCGGGGGCCCTCCCTTGCGGGTGGTTCCCGACCGGCGGCGCCTCAGTACCCGGAGCCACCGCTGCCCTCGTCGCCCTCCTCCCCGCCGCCTCCGGGTGCGGCCTTCTTGATCGCCTTGCCGTGCGGGTCCACGACGTACCAGATCGTGTCGATGCCCTGGCCCTTCGTGTCCCCCGCCTTGTGGTCGTCGGCGTAGTAGTAGAGCGGGTGTCCGGCATACGTCGCCTGCGCCGTGCCGCTGCCCTGCGTCGTCGCGATGAGGTTCGCCTCGACCCCGGCGCCCGCCTTCGGCCTGCCTTCCATGTGCGGCCACTCCTTGATGCACTCCGCGCCGCACTTCATGGAATTGCTGTTCCTGCCGTCGCTGGTGAACAGGTACAGCGTGCGTCCCCTGCCGTCGACAAGGATCTTGCCCATCGGGGAGTCGCTGGTCGTGAGCGTCGCGGAGCCCTTGGCCGCGGGCGTGCCGCCACTCGTGCCACCGGTTGAGCTGCCGCCACTGCCGCCACCCCCGCCACCGCCTCCGCAGCCGGCCAGCGCGGTAGCCGCCACGAGCGCGCACCCGGCCACGGCGATCCTGATTTTCTTCATGGTCGTTCCGTCCCTTCTCGCGGAGGTTGTACGGCCGGAGGACACCGAGGGATTGTGCCGTCCGACGGAACGCGGATGCCGTGGTCAATCTCTTCACCTCTTTCGTGCGTACAAGGGGGCGTGGAACTGTTCTCGCGTGCGGACCGCGCCGACGACGCGTCGCTCGTCGCGGGGTTCGCCCTGGGTGACGAGCAGGCGTCCGTCGCCTTCGTGCGCCGTTTCCAGGACGCGGTGTACGGGCTCGCGCTGTCGGTCACCCGGGACTCGGGGCTCGCGGAGGATGTGAGTCAGGAGGTGTTCGTGCGGGCCTGGCGGGCCGCGGGCAGCTACGACGCCCGCCGGGCCTCGGCTCGCACCTGGCTGCTGACGATCACGCGCAACGCCGCCATCGACTCGGTGCGCGCCCGCAGGCCCGTGCCGGTCCTGTCCGAGACGCTGGAGCGGCTGCTCGACGTGACGCTGCAGAGCGAGAGCCCGGAACGCCTCGCGCTGGTCTCGCTGGAGAGCGACCGCGCCGTCCGTCGGCTGCGCGCGCTGCCGGTCGAGCAGGCCCGCGCGGTCGCCCTGGCGGTGCTCGGCGGATGCACGGCGCAGGAAGTGGGTCGGCACGAGGGCATCCCGCTCGGCACCGCGAAGTCCCGGATCCGGACCGGTCTGCGGAGGCTGCGTGAGGCGTCGAAGGAGGAGAGCCGCGATGGCACGCCACCCCGATGAGGACGAGCTGGTCGCCCTCGCTCTCGGCACGCTCCCCGGAGGGCAGAACGCCCCTCTGCGCCACCTCTCCCTGTGCCCGGGCTGCCGCGCCACGTACGACGACCTGGCCTCGGCCGTCGACAGCGTGCTGCCCGCGGCGCCCGCGTTCGCCGCCCCCGCCGGGTTCGACGCACGAGTCCTGGAACGCCTCGACGTACGCCGTCCCGCGCGGCGCCGTGTGCTGCGGCGGCCGGCCCTGCTCGTCGCCGCGGCCGCGCTCGCGGGCGTGTGCGCGGGCGGCGTCGGCGCCACGGTCCTCGGCCGTCTCGGCCAGGGGGACCCGCCCTCGGTCACCGCCAGCGAGTACGGCGCGGAGCTCGTCACCGGCTCCGGTGCGACGGTGGGCACGGTCGAGCCCAGCCGGGTGGGCGACCGCAGCGTGGTGGTTTTGCAGATCGCGGAGGGTGGCCGGGGCGGCTACTACACGTGCCGGCTCCTGCTGAAGGACGGCACCGTCCGGGACGCCGGCCGCTGGTGGCTGCCGGAGTCCGGGCGGGCCACCTGGATCGCCCATGGCGCGGCCCGTTCGATCGACCGGGTCGACCTGGTGGACGCCGCCGGCCGCGTCTGGTCGTCCGCGGACCTGGACGGCTGACGCCCGCCCGTGGGCGGGCCGCCGCTTCGTCAGATGAAGTTCAGCGCGGCCGCGCAGCCCACGCCGCCGGCCAGCATGAAGACCGGCATGAGGACCTTCAGCTCGATCCAGCTGCCGGCCCGGAACCGCATCGGCTTCGGCGGTCCGAGCGGGTACCAGCGCTTGCGGCCGATCGGGATGGGCCACAGGATCGGGCAGCCCGAGACGGTGAGCGCGTCCCCGATGTCGTGCACCAGCGCGCCGAGCACGATCGGCAGGCCCAGCCACAGGTACTCCTGGCCGGGGTCCGTGAACAGCCAGTCCGAGCCGCTGCCCGGCTGGTCCAGGATGCCCGCGAGGATCCATGCGCTGGTGGCCGCGAGCAGCCATACGAGGAGGTCGCTGCTGTGACCGCGGGCCGCCCGCCACAGCAGGCCCTCGATGGCGAGCACCATGTGCACGAAGAGGATCCCGAGGACGGCCCAGCGGCCGCCGAAGATCGCCAGGGCCGAGGTGCCCGCCCCGATGAGGACCGCCCACACCCACGTGTGGGTGAGCGTGCGGTGACCGCCCGAGCGCCGGGGGTCGCCCTGCATGCGGGTCGCCTTGTAGACGGCGTACGAGAGTTTGTCGACGATCTCGCAGAGCCCGCGGGAGATCGGGCCGAAGGCGCCCGAGATGGTCGCGGACTTGTGGTCGAGGTCGGGGGCGAGTGCGGCGCCCGCACAGATCAGTGCTCCGACGAGGAGGACCGGCCACGGCATCGGGTACCCGGCCGCCGTCGTCGCCGCCCCCACCCCCAGCCAGGCCGCCGCTCCTGACAGCGAGTGTGCCGGTCCCATCATGGCTGTGATCCGCCCCTGTTTCTGTTGTGCCGGCCGCGCGCGATGTGCCGACATGTTCCTTGGTGCCGCGTCGAGTTGCCCCGGCAGGGCCGCGCGCTTCCTGACGCCCCGTCGACGGACCAGCGTAGCCTTCGTGATCTTCGCTCCGACATCCGATTGCCGGATCGGGACGGAAGGCAGGCAAGATGGTGCTGTGACCCTTATCGATCAGCTCCCGCAGACCGCCGACCCGGACACCCTCTACGACGCTTTCGAGTCGTGGGCCGAGGAGCGTGGGCTCACCCTCTATCCCCACCAGGAGGAGGCGCTGATCGAGGCGGTGTCGGGCGCGAACGTGATCGTTTCGACGCCGACCGGGTCCGGCAAGTCCATGATCGCCGCCGGTGCGCACTTCGCCGCGCTCGCGCGGGACGAGGTCACGTTCTACACGGCGCCGATCAAGGCGCTGGTGTCCGAGAAGTTCTTCGAGCTGTGCAAGCTCTTCGGTACGGAGAACGTCGGCATGCTGACCGGCGACGCGTCCGTGAACGCGGACGCGCCCGTCATCTGCTGCACCGCCGAGGTCCTCGCCTCCATCGCGCTGCGCGACGGAGCGCAGGCCGACATCGGCCAGGTCGTGATGGACGAGTTCCACTTCTACGCGGAGGGGGACCGCGGCTGGGCCTGGCAGATTCCGCTGCTGGAGCTGCCGCAGGCGCAGTTCATCCTGATGTCGGCGACGCTCGGCGACGTCTCCATGTTCGAGAAGGACCTCACGCGTCGCACCGGCAGGACCACGTCGGTGGTCCGCTCGGCGACGCGCCCCGTTCCGCTCTCCTACGAGTACCGGGTCACGCCGCTCACGGAGACGCTGACGGAGCTGCTGGACACGAAGCAGGCGCCCGTCTACATCGTGCACTTCACGCAGGCGCAGGCCGTCGAGCGCGCGCAGGCGCTGATGAGCATCAACATGTGCACGCGCGCGGAGAAGGACCAGATCGCCGAGCTGATCGGCAATTTCCGGTTCACCACCAAGTTCGGCCGCAACCTGTCGCGTTACGTGCGACACGGCATCGGTGTGCACCACGCCGGCATGCTGCCGAAGTACCGCCGTCTCGTGGAGAAGCTCGCCCAGGCGGGTCTGTTGAAGGTCATCTGCGGCACGGACACGCTGGGCGTCGGCGTCAACGTGCCCATCCGTACGGTCCTTTTCACGGCCCTCACCAAGTACGACGGCACGCGCGTGCGGACGCTGCGCGCGCGGGAGTTCCACCAGATCGCGGGCCGCGCGGGACGCGCCGGGTTCGACACGGCGGGCTTCGTCGTGGCGCAGGCACCCGAGCACGTCATCGAGAACGAGAAGGCCCTCGCGAAGGCGGGTGACGACGCCAAGAAGCGCCGCAAGGTCGTCCGCAAGAAGGCTCCCGAGGGCTTCGTCGCCTGGACGGAGAACACCTTCGAGAAGCTGATCGGCTCCGACCCGGAGCCGCTCACCTCCCGCTTCCGCGTGACGCACACGATGCTGCTGTCGGTCATCGCGCGTCCGGGCAACGCCTTCGAGGCGATGCGGCATCTCCTGGAGGACAACCACGAGCCGCGCAAGGCGCAGCTGCGGCACATCCGCAGGGCCATCGCGATCTACCGCTCGCTCCTGGACGGCGGCATCGTCGAGAAGCTGGACGAGCCGGACGCCACGGGCCGTATCGTGCGCCTCACGGTCGACCTGCAGCAGGACTTCGCGCTGAACCAGCCGCTGTCGACGTTCGCCCTCGCCGCGTTCGACCTGCTCGACAAGGAGTCGCCCTCGTACGCCCTCGACATGGTGTCCGTCGTGGAGTCCACGCTCGACGACCCGCGGCAGATTCTGCACGCCCAGCAGAACAAGGCGCGCGGCGAGGCCGTCGCGGCGATGAAGGCGGACGGGGTCGAGTACGAGGACCGCATGGAGCGCCTCCAGGACATCAGTTACCCCAAGCCCATGGAGGAGCTGCTCTTCCACGCCTACGACACGTACCGGCAGAGCCACCCGTGGGTCGGCGACCACCCGCTGTCGCCGAAGTCCGTGATCCGCGACATGTACGAGCGGGCCATGTCCTTCACGGAGTTCGTGTCCTTCTACGAGCTGGCCCGCACCGAGGGCATCGTCCTGCGCTACCTGGCGAGCGCGTACAAGACGCTCGACCACACGGTGCCGGACGACCTGAAGTCGGAGGACCTGGAGGACCTCATCGCCTGGCTGGGCGAGATGGTGCGCCAGGTCGACTCCAGCCTCCTGGACGAGTGGGAGCAGCTCGCCAACCCGGCGGAGATGACCGCCGAGGAGGCCCAGGAGAAGGCCGACCAGGTCAAGCCGGTCACGGCGAACGCGCGCGCCTTCCGGGTCCTCGTCCGCAACGCCATGTTCCGCCGCGTGGAACTGGCGGCGCTCGACAACGTCGAGGAACTCGGCGAGCTGGACGGCGACTCGGGCTGGGACGCGGACGCCTGGGGCGACGCGATGGACAAGTACTGGGACGAGTACGAGGACCTGGGCACGGGCCCCGACGCGCGCGGCCCCAAGCTGCTCATGATCGAGGAGGACCCGGAGCACGGGCTGTGGAAGGTGCGCCAGACCTTCGCGGACCCGAACGGCGACCACGACTGGGGCATCAGCGCCGAGGTCGACCTCGCCGCCTCCGACGCCGAGGGCCGTGCCGTCGTCCGCGTCACGGACGTCGGCCAGTTGTAGATCCGATGGCGGTCGGACGCTGGACTCCGGCCGCACCCCCGGGCCGGACGCGTCCGGCCGCACACACGAGAGAGAACCATCCATGACGAATCCTGCGGAGCGGCTCGTCGACCTGCTCGACCTGGAGCAGATCGAGGTCAACATCTTCCGCGGACTGAGCCCGGACGAGTCCCTCCAGCGCGTCTTCGGCGGGCAGGTCGCGGGGCAGGCGCTGGTGGCGGCGGGACGCACCACCGAGGGCGACCGCCCCGTGCACTCGCTGCACGCGTACTTCATCCGCCCCGGCCGTCCGGGCGTGCCGATCGTGTACCAGGTCGAGCGGATGCGCGACGGTCGCTCGTTCACCACACGGCGCGTCACCGCCGTGCAGCAGGGTCGCACGATCTTCAATCTCACCGCCTCCTTCCACAAGCCCGAAGAGGGTGCCTTCGAGCACCAGTTGCCGCCGGCACGGCAGGTGCCGGACCCGGATTCGCTGCCGACGATCGCCGAGGAGGTGCGGGGTCACCTCGGCGCGCTGCCCGACGCGCTGGAGCGGATGGCCCGCCGCCAGCCCTTCGACATCCGCTACGTCGACCGGCTGCGCTGGTCGCCCGAGGAGATCGAGGCGGCCGAGCCTCGCAGCGCCGTGTGGATGCGCGCGGTGGGCCCGCTCGGCGACGACCCGCTCGTGCACACCTGCGCGCTCACCTACGCGAGCGACATGACGCTGCTCGACGCGGTGCGGCTGCCGATCGAACCGCTGTGGGGCCCGCGCGGATTCGACATGGCCTCGCTCGACCACGCCATGTGGTTCCACCGTCCGTTCCGCGCCGACGAGTGGTTCCTGTACGACCAGGAGTCGCCGATCGCGACGGGCGGCCGGGGCCTGGCCCGTGGCCGTATCTACGACACGGAGGGGCGCCTGCTGGTCTCCGTCGTCCAGGAAGGGCTGTTCCGCAAGCTCGAAGGCTGACGGGACCGCCTGGGCCGACCGGGAGCGAACCGGCCAGGTGGGCGCGGGAGTTCAGCCTCTCCTACCGACGAGCCGCGCCCACAGTCCGCGCGACCGCTCCTGCGCGGGAACGGACACGGACACGGGCACAGGCACAGGCGCCGGATCGAGAGAGGGATCGAGTACGGGCACGGGTGCGGGCCCCGGCCTCGCCGCCGCGGGTTCCTCGTGCCCCTCCGGCCGTGGCGCCGGGCGCCGCCTTCGCGCCTCCCCCATGTTGAGCAGCAGGTTCCCACGCAGCCAGCTGATCTCGTCCGCGTGGTCGGCAGTCAGGATGCGCTGGACGATCGCGGCGTTCGGCGACTCCGGCGCCCCGTACCAGAACGCGTCGGGCCGCAGCCGGTTCAGGTGGGCGCGCTCGTAGGGACTCGGCACGAGCTCCGCGAGCTGCGTCGGGTCCAGGAGGGTGGCGACGGCGGCCGCCCGCTCCCAGGGGCCTTCGGCCTGGCCGAGCAGGTATCCGGCGTGCCTGGCCCGCCAGTTCTTCGGCCGCAGATCCTCGCCGGCCCGCAGCCGGGCGCGCATCTTGTCGGGCGCCCGGCCCGTCAGGAGCGGCCTGTTGACCTCGGCCGCCGCGAACTCCTTGAGCTCCTGGGCGAGATACATCCACACCACGGTCCGGTACCGGTTGACGTAGAAGCTCGCGGGCGTCAGCATCCCGGCGCGGGCGAGCCTGGTGAAGCGGGTCGACGGAATGTCCATCAGCTCGGCGCCCTCCGCCGTGCCCACGACCCGAACCTGCTCGCGCAGCGCGTCCGGGAACCCCTCGGCCTCGCGGATGCGCTCGATCTCCTCGCGCGGGACCCGGCGTCGGCCACCGCCCGGCGCCGGGACGGTGCGGATGCGGCCCAGCCGGACGGCGAGATCGAACTCGCCCCGCTTCAAACCCAGTTCACGCGCCGCACTGCTCTGCGGCCTGGTCATGATGTCGCCTTGCACGGTTCTCCCCCGTCTTCCCCATGAGACACGGTCACTCTCCGTGACCGATGGGAAGAACCGTAGCCTGATCGCCCCTCGCCGTGCGAGCCTGTGGATAACTCCACAGGCCCTCGAATCACAGCAGCTCAGAGCCCCACTCGGCGCCCCGCTCGGCGACCCGATCAGAGGTCCGCTATCGAGCTCCGCTCCGGATTTCGCACGTCGACGGTGAGTTGCTCGCCGACCCGGTGCACCAGCAGCGTCATCTCGTACGCGACCTGGCCGATGTCCGCCTCGGCCGCGCTGAGCACGCACAGGCAGCTGCCCTCACCCGCCGCGGTGACGAACAGCACCGCCTCGTCGAACTCGATCATCGTCTGGCGCACCTTGCCGGTGCCGAAGTAACGGCCGGACCCCTTGGCAAGACTGTGCAGTCCGGACGAGACCGCCGCCAGGTGCTCGGCGTCCTCGCGACGCAGCCCCGTGCTCGCCCCCGCCACGAGGCCGTCATTGGACAGGACCAGAGCGTGCCGGACATGTTCGACGCGCTGCGTCAGGTCGTCCAGCACCCAGTCGAGCCCTTCGTACTGCTGCCCCATGATCCCCTGTCCCCGCTTCCCTGTGGCTCCCCACCCCGGAGGGGATCCGCTCCCCTGCCCGGAGGATCTCTCTCGCCAGCCTTCCCCACGGTTGGGATCCGGGCAAGCAGGATGGGCGCATGGCACACAAGATGACCGATGAGCAATGGAAGGCCTTCGTCTCCGAGGGCACACACACCGCCAAGCTGTCGACCGTGCGGGCCGACGGGAGTCCGCACATCGCGCCTGTCTGGTTCATTCTCGACGGCGACGACATCGTGTTCAACACCGGTAAGGAGACGGTCAAAGGCCGCAATCTGGCACGGGACGGGCGGGTCGCCCTCTGTGTCGACGACGAACGGCCGCCCTTCTCGTTCGTCTCGATCCAGGGCCGCGCCGAACTCAGCGAGGACCCGGACGCACTACTGGATTCAGCCACTCGGATCGGTGGCCGGTACATGGGCGCGGACCGCGCCGAGGAGTTCGGCCGGCGCAACGCGGTGCCGGGCGAACTCGTCGTCCGCGTACGGGTCGAGAAGGTCGTGGCGCTGGGCGACATGACCGGCTGACCGCCGCCGGGGGTCAGCCCACCGAGTCGAGCAGCCGGGCGGTGTGCATCCGCCCGGCGTACTCGACCAGCCTGATCAGCACCTCCTTCCCCGAGTCACGGTCGCGCGCGTCGCACAGCACCACTGGGGTGCCGCGGTCGAGGTCCAGGGCGCGGGCCACTTCGTGCGCGCCGAAGGCCTTGCTTTCGGCGAAGCAGTTCACCGCCACGACGAACGGGATGCGCCGGTGCTCGAAGTAGTCCACGGCGGGGAAGCAGTCCTCCAGTCGCCGGGTGTCCGCGAGGACGACGGCGCCGAGCGAGCCCTGCGAGAGTTCGTCCCACAGGAACCAGAACCGGTCCTGGCCCGGCGTGCCGAAGAGGTAGAGCGACAGGCCGGATCTGATGGTGATGCGGCCGAAGTCCATGGCGACGGTCGTGGTCGTCTTGCGCTCGACCGACTCGGTGTCGTCCACGTGCAGGCCCCGTTCGCTGAGCCGTTCCTCGGTGCGCAGTGGTCTGATCTCGCTGACCGCGCCGACCAGGGTGGTCTTGCCCACCCCGAATCCGCCCGCGACCAGGATCTTCAGGGCCAGCGCCGCGTTGTGTCCTTCGGCCGTGGTGTCAGAGTGCTCTGAGCCCATCGATGACTTCTCTCAGGATGTTCTCGTCGGGTAGTTGTGCGGGCGGCGCCGGCCTGCCGACCTTCACGCAGGCCAGTTCGAGCAGGTCACCGAGGAGCACCCGGACCACGCCCACGGGTACGTCGGTGCCCGCGGCGAGTTCGGCGACCGTCTGGGTCTCCGTGCGGCACAGTTCGATGATCGACCGGTGCTCGGGGCCGAGGGCGGTGTCGTCGTGGGCGGCGGGCGCCCCGGTGTCGAGGGACACAAGGGCGATCAGGTCGAAGTGCGCTCCCCCGCTCCCCGGTGCGGTCCGCCCACCGGTCACCGCGTACGGGCGGACCATCGGCCCGGCCTCCTGGTCGAACCATTGGCCGCCGGGATCGTTTTCGTTCACGTCGCCGACCGTGCCCGTCAGCCCGCGGTGGGCGGCTGCCCGGCGGTCCTGGGGGCCGTGTAGAGATGCTCGCGGACCCGCTTGACCAGGCGCGCCATCTCGTAGGCGACGAGCCCGATGTCGGCCGCGGCGGTGCTCAGGACGGCGAGGCAGGAACCGTCTCCCGCGGCCGCCACGAAGAGGAAACCTTCATCCATCTCGACCATGGTCTGCCGCACTCCGCCGGTTCCGAAATGCCGCCCGGTGCCTTTGGCGAGGCTGTTGAAGCCGGAGGCGACGGCCGAGAGGTGTTCGGCGTCCTCCTGGCGGAGGCCGCTGGAGGAGCCGACGGCGAGCCCGTCGTTGGAGAGGATCACGGCGTGTCGCAGTTCGGGCACTCGCCGCACCAAGTCGTCGAGGAGCCAGTCGAGTTCGCCGGCACCGTGGGGCGCGCCCGTGGTGCTCGGTTCCTTGATCATGCGGGGTCTCCTTCATGGGTGTCGGTGCCGGGCGGACGACCGCCGCCTCGGGCCCAGCCGTCCCGGAAGGAGGCCATCCGGGCCCGGACCTGTTCGGGGGTGCGCTCGTCCGCCGCGGGCACGCGCGCGGGGGGCGTCGGTTCGGCGGGACGGCCCCGCAGTTGGGGCGCCAGATGGGCCTGGCGTACGCGGCGTGGGAGACCGTCGGGGGGCGGGGCCGGGGCGGCCGCACTGCTCTCGGCGTGCCCGTTGTTCTCAAAGGGCTCGACGTGCTCGGTCCGCTCGGCGTGTTCCGGCTCCGGTGATGTGCGCAGGCGCAGTGCGGTCACGCCGGGTGGGTGCCGGGGACGCTCGGGCTCCACCACGGAGGGGGCGAGGGCCGGGCGCGGCGGCGGTGCGGGGACGGGGTGGGTGTCAGTCATCGGCGCTGCTTCGGGTTCGGGCACGCGCGCGTAGCGGCGCTCTTCCTGGGACAGTTGGTGGTCGTCACGGGCGCTGGGCCCGATCTCGGCGTCCTTGTGGAGCAAGGGGGTGGGCAGCAGGACGACCGCGGTGGTGCCTCCGTACGGGGACGTGCGCAGGTGCACCTTGATGTCGTGGCGTCCGGCGAGCCTGCTGACCACGAAGAGGCCGAGCTGGTCGCTGTCGAACAGATCGAGGGCCTCCGAGTCCTCGATGCGCCGGTTCGCCTCGGCGAGGGTCTTCTTGCCCATGCCGAGTCCGCGGTCCTCGATCTCGATCGCGTACCCGTTGCCGACGGGCTCGCCGCTGACGCGCACCTTGGTGTGCGGTGGCGAGAACTGGGCGGCGTTCTCGACGAGTTCGGCCACCAGGTGGGTGAGGTCGGCGACGGCGGCGCCGGTCACCCGGGCGTCGGAGAGCTGCCGCACCTCCACGCGCGCGTAGTCCTCGATCTCGGAGACCGCGGCCCGTACGACGTTCGTCAGGGCGACGGGCCGGCGCCAGGCGCGGCCCGGTGCGGCTCCGGAGAGGATGATCAGGCTCTCCGCGTGGCGTCGCATCCGCGTGGTGAGGTGGTCGAGTCGGAACAGGTCGCCGAGTTCGCCCGGATCGTCGGTGCGGCGCTCCATGCTGTCCAGGAGACCGAGTTGGCGGTGGACGAGGACCTGGCTTCGGCGGGCGAGGTTGACGAAGACCCCGGAGATTCCGCTGGCGAGTTCGGCGCGCTCCACGGCGGCGTACAGGGCCGCGCGGTGCACGGTGGTGAGAGCTTCGGACACCTGGCCCGTCTCGTCCTCGGCCGGTGGTCCCTGAGGCGCCTCGACGGCCACGTCGATCTCCTCGCCGGAGCGCAGTCTGCGCATCGTGTCCGGCAGTTTGCGGCGGGCGATCTCCAGTGCGGTGTTGCGCAGGCCGACCAGTTCGACGACGAGGCCGCGGCCGATGCGTACGGAGATCACCAGCGAGGCCGCCACGGCGACGAGCCCGAACAGGACGGCCGCGCCCGCCGGAGTGAGCAGTCCGCGGGTGAGCGGGTCCGCACGGTCCGCGGCGCCGCGTGCGGCGTCCGTCTCGATGGCGCGCAGCCCGTCCCGCACCGTCGCGTGGGCCGGGCCCCAGGTGTCGGCAGACGCGGCGGCGAGCGCGTCCCTGCCCGGTTCCGCGATGAGGGTGCGGTCCTCGATGGCGCGTACGTCGCCGTAGGCGCGGCCCGCCACCAGGTGCGTCAAGGCGGCTCGTTCGGGTCCGCGCAGGTCGTTCGCGGCGGTGTCGAGCAGGCTCCTGCGGGTGTCCACGGCTCCGGTGAACAGCCGCAGCCGCTCGCCGTCCAGGGAGTCGGTGAGGCGGGCGCCGGCGAGCACCGAGTTCTCGCGGGCGAGCATCTCGGTGGAGCGGCCGAACTCCAGGACCACGCGCGCGTCGGAGCCGAGTCGCGAGTCCTGGATGCCGGTGAGCGAGCCGCTGACGGCGAAGGCGCTGTCGACGGAATTCGTGTACTGCCCGTACGCGGAGTCCCAGCCTGTGCGTTGTTCGAGGACGGCCGTGCGCACCCTTCGCAGGTGCTCGGCACCGGTGACGAACGACTTCAGGCGGCCGGTCACCGCGCGGGGAAGGTCCGCTCCGTCGGCGACCGTGCCGTGCCCGACGATGCGCAGGGCGGATACGGCGGTGTCGGTGGCCGCGGCACGTCTCCTGAGGTCTTCACCGCGACCGGCGGTGGGCTTGGTGGCGTAGGAGACGGCGGCGGTGCGCTCGGCCTGGAGGGCGGCCACGGCAGCGCCCACCGGTTCGCGCACCACCTCGTCGACCCGCTGCGCCTGCCGAAGCCGCGCGACGTCCCGGGCCGTGCTCACGGTGGCGTAGCCCCATAGGGCGAGCAGTGAGACGACGGGCACCATCAGGAGGCAGATGATTTTCGCCCGGACCGTACGGGGGCGCAGATTGACGGCTCCCCCGCGCGCGGGGGGCTCCCTGTCGGGCTCCGGATCTGCCTGGAGGTCTTCCTCGGCGGGCGGCCCGGCGTGTGCGCGCCGTCCGCGCACCGGGGGCCGACTCGGCTGCGGAGGAACGGAACTGGACGTTCTGCGGGGCGGGCGCATGGCCTCCTCGGTGGGGGGATCGGGGCACCTTCACGTGCCGGGCTGGTGTCGACGCAGGCAGGGGTGGTCAGTGCGTCAGGTGCTCCAGGGGGCGCTGAGCGGACCTGGATGCCTCCTGTTCGTCGGCGGTCGGGGACAGTGCGACGAACGCCGAGGTCAGGAAGAGGTAGGCGCCGAGCCCCACGGCCAGCGGGAAGATGAACTGCATCGCGGAGGCCCCGGCGGGTTCCGCGGTGGACGGCGTCACCCGCACGCTCACCGCCATCATTCCGGTGTAGTGCATGCTGCTCACGGCGCCGCCCATGACGAGGGAGGCGACCGCGACGCCGCCGGGCGACTTGATGTGGAGACCGGCCCAGAGCGCGACGGTCGCCGCGCCGACGGCGCTCACCACGGAGACGGCGACCAGCAGCGGGTCGTAGGCGACGTGCCCGTGCAGGCGCAGGGCGGCCATCCCCAGGTAGTGCATGCCGGCGATGCCGAGGCCCGTGGCGAGGCCGCCCAGCACCAGGGCACGTCCACTCTCCCGCTGCCGGGCGACCACGAAGATGCCGACGCCGACGACGGCCACCGCGACGACCAGGCTGAGGATGGTCAGTGGGACGTTGTAGCGGATCTCGGTGCCCGTGACGCCGAAGCCGAGCATCGCCACGAAGTGCATGGTCCAGATGCCGGTGCCGATGGCGGAGGCCGCGGTGAGCAGCCAGTTGCGCCGCGCACGTCCCGTGGTGTCCAGCGCGCGTACGGTGCAGCGCAGTCCGAGCGCCGCTCCGATGCAGGCCATCGCGTACGACAGCACGGGGGTCAGCCAGCCGAAGGCGGCGTGGTCCAGGTGTCCCATGGGTCAGGGACGGTATGCCGGTGGGGGCGCACAACAGGGGCGCAGTTCGAAAGGTTTTGGAATACGCCGGAGATGCGATGGGGAACGATCGCGGGAAAGTCGAACATGCGCACCGCACGTGCATGCGATGTCTTCGGCGAACAACGGGACCTTTCGATCCTCTGCCACCCGTCTGTCACCCACTCGTGTCACAGCACGCGCCCGGGCGCCGCTGTCAGTGCGCTGCGCAATCATGGAGCGCATGAACGATGACGCCACACGTGTGCAGGAGTTCTTCACGGCCAGGGCCGCCGACTGGGACGCGCGTTTCCCCGACGACGGCCCTGCCTACGCGTCCGCGGTGGCCGCGTTGGAGCTGCGCCCCGGGAGCCGGGTGCTCGACGCCGGTTGCGGCACGGGCCGGGCGCTGCCGCCGCTGCGCGCGGCCGTGGGGCCCTCCGGCACGGTCCTGGGCGTCGATCTGACCCCGGCCATGCTGGAGCAGGCCGCGCGGGCGGGTCGGGACGCCGACGGGCGGTTGCTGCTCGCGGACGTGGCGCGGCTGCCGTTGCGCGAGGGCGCGCTGGACGCGGCGTTCGGCGCGGGACTCATCTCGCACCTGCCGCAACCGACCGAGAACCTGCGCGAGTTGGCGCGCGTGGTGCGCCCCGGCGGCCGGCTCGCGCTCTTCCACCCCATCGGCCGGGCCGCCCTCGCCGCCCGCCACGGCCGCGATCTCACCCCGGACGACCTGCGCGCCGAGCCCAATCTGCGTCCGCTGCTCGCCGGCGCCGGCTGGCGCATGACCTCGTACGTCGACGAGGACGAGCGCTTCCTGGCGCTGGCGGTCCGGGAGGGCTGAGAGGGCCGAGCCGTTCGGCGCAATCGACGGCGGTGCAAATGTGGTGCACCTTCGGTGCTTATTTGGTTCACTCGTGGGAGTGGTTCACAGCGAAACAGGAGGCACCACCATGTCCGGACACCCCGACCATCCGCCGAGCGAGCGCTTCTCCGTCACCCTGGCCCCGCCCGCGGTCGTCGCGGTCAACGAGCTGGCGGAGAGCGGCCGGGTCAGCAAGGCCGATGTCATCAACCGCGCCGTGCTGCTCCTCGGCCTCGTCGAGAGCGAGCGGGCCAAGGGCAACGAGCTGATGATCCGCACGAAGGACGGCGACCTGGAGCGCATTCACATCCTGTGACGCCGCCCGACCGGCCGCCAGACCGACCGGCCGCCAGACCGATCGGCCGTCAGGCCAGGAGCGCGGCAGCGAAAGCGTCCGGGTTGTCGAACATGACGACGTGCCCGGCATCGGGGACGTCGACCACCCGGACGCCCGCGGCCACAAGACCGGCCCTGCCGGGGAGTTCGCCACTCAGCTCGCCCTGGAGATAGACCCGGTCGATCGAGAGCCCTGCCAGCATCTCCCGCATGGTGGGCTCGGTGCCGCGCACGAGCCCGGTCGCGCTGCGGTGCAGGGCCCGCGGATCCGTGAGGCGCAGGGTGGACGCGTACAGCGACTCCATCTCCTCCAGCACGCGCGCGTGGCCGCCGCCCGACACGTACGCCTCTTCTTCATAAGAAGCGATCCGCCTGCTGCCCGCCGAGTCAGGCGGAAACGGGTCGAGGTTCCCCTCGGCGACGACAAGGCGGGAGACGAGATCGCCCCGCCGGTGCGCCAGGACGATCGCCACCGAGCCGCCCATGCTGTGCCCGACGAGCTCCGCCCCGCTCACCCCCGCGGCATCGAGCGCCGCCGCCAGCGCGTCGGCATGCTCCTCCAGCGTGTACCCGAAGTCGGCGGGACGGTCGCTGATGCCGTGCCCCGGCAGGTCCACGAACAGCGTGCGCCGACCGGCCAGTTCGGGCCGGGCCGCGATGTGCGCGTGGTAGACGGTGGACGCCGCACCGAGCCCGTGGACGTACACGCGCGCCGGTCCGTCGCCGGCCACCTCGATCCAGCGAATCCGGCTCCCCTGCTCGTCGAACGGCGTCTGCCGCATGTCGCCCTCCTCGTTCGGTCTCGCGATCTCCCTTCGCATTACAATACATCGGGGCCGCAGTACTACGTCAACGATGTACTTCGCGAGCGCAGACATGGGCCACAATGAGGGCATGCTGGAGCTCGCGATCCTCGGTTTTCTGTACGACGCACCCCTGCACGGCTACGAGCTGCGCAAGCGCATCACGGCGCTCACCGGGCACGTCAGGCCCGTCGCCGAGAGCACGCTGTATCCGGCGATCAAGCGCCTGGAGAAGGCGGGGCTGCTCGCACGCGAGACGCAGCCGGGCGCGGTGGCGGCGCCGCGGCACGTCCTCAGCCTCACCGAGAAGGGCCGCCAGGAGCTGCGCGACAGGGTGCGCGAGCCGGCGCAGTCCGACATCACCGACGTGAACCGCTGGTCCACCGTGCTCGCCTTCCTGCGCCATCTGGACGCCCCGCGCGAACAGGCCGCTGTGCTCCGGCGCAGGCTCGACTTCCTGGAGGAACCCGCGAGCTTCTTCTACGACGGCGACCGGCCGTTGCGCGCGGAGGAGCTGGACGATCCCTTCCGGCGCGGCATGCTGACGATCGCCCGCGCGACCGGCCGTGCCGAGCTCAAGTGGCTGCGCGCCACGATCGAGGAGCTGCACCCGGAGGGCCGCTGAAGGCGTACCGCGCGGGATCCGCTCCGCTCCCGGTTCTGTCACCATGGCTGCAACTGCGCGACACATGTCGGCGGTTACGGGCAGGGGGACGGTGGTGCTCATGATCGACCGGGTCCGCAAGGCGTGGAGCACATGGCGCAAGAACATCGCGCGACACGAACACGCCGGTACACGCGACAGGAGTGAGCGTGCGCACAACCTCTTCGACGCGGCGGCCTCCTACGTGGTGGCGTGCGTCGAGGACGACCAGGAGCGCGCCGACGAGGCGGCGGGCTGGGTGGAGCCGAGCGCGCTGGTCTTCGGGGTCAACGAGCTGGCCTGCAGGGCCGTCATCGCCCTCGCCCGGGAGCGCGACGAGCCGCCGCGGACCGTCGCCCGCACCCTCCTCGGGCTGCCCGTCGGCTGACCCGCACGCGCGCGAGGCACACACGGCGCACACGGGATGTCGACACGCTGTTCACCACTGGACCGCCGCGGCTCAACTGCCGCCGACTTTCCTGGTCATCGACCGCGGACCCCCCTGTACGGCGCCGTCGGGCACTGGCTAAGGTCTCGCCGGTGGAACGAAGTTCAGGGGAGGCAGGCGTGGCCGGAGTGGACGAAGCGGCGGTCGAGGAGGACGACGCGCTGTACGTGCTGACGGCGGTGTTGCTGACACCTGCGAAGTTCCCGAGCGTGCTCGGTGACGACTACCCGGAGGCCTGCTCGGCGCTGGGCCTCGCGCCGCTGGCCGAGGGGTACGGGCTGGTGCTCGGCCAGGACGGGCAGGGCGCCCGCTGGACCGTCGTGGTCGACGACGTGTCGCTGGTCGCCGTCGCCATCGCGTCGTGGGACTGCGGCATGGAGTACGAACTCTCGCCGGACGAGAACAGCATGGTCGCCGCGCTGCCGGGCTGGCCGCTCGCGCTCGCCGTGGCCGCCCCGGGCGTCCCCGCGCCGCACGATCCGGAGCCCGACCCCGAGTACGACGACACGCGGCCGCTGACGCCGCCCGACACGGAGACGTGGGGCCCGGCCCAGCGACGCCTGGGAGCGGACGAGATAGCGCTCCAGTGGGCCGTCTGGCGGGAACAGCTCGACGACTCCCAGTTCGCCACGGAGGAGGACACGGAGGACGACTCCGGGGCCCCTCAGGAGGGCGACGGCACGGACGCCGGGTCGGGCGGTTCGCACTCGGGCATCAAGCGGGTCCTGGCCGAGGTGCGTGGGTACGTGGACGCGCCGCCACCCCTGGGTCGCGTGCGCTCCGCGTTCGCCTCGGGCGACTCCCGGACACTGCGCGCCGACGGGCCCGGCTGGTCGATGGTCGCGCGGACCGACGACATTGCCTTCGTACTCCTCGACGACGAGCCGGGCGAGGTGCTGCCGGTCGGCCGGGGCCGGGAGCTTCCGGGTCTCCTCGAAGCGCTCGACAAGATGGCCGTACGTCCTACGTGACGACGGCCGTACGCCCGGTGTGAACCGCCGGGGCCGCACGGGACGCCCGCACCCCGTACAGCCCCGAGCACCGCATCCGCCCCTCAGCGCCCCAGTTCCTTGCGCGACACCCGGCGCAGCCTGCGCCGCTGTCCGGGGTCGAGCATCAGGTACGCCGCGGTGGGCACGCCCAGCACGATGAGCAGGGCCGCCCACCAGGGCAGCCAGATCAACAGGATGATGCCGGCCGCCACGCCTCCCGCGGCGATCTTCGCGTTCCTCGACATGTGTGGCCTCCTTCGGGACGCCCGCCCTCGCCTGAGTGGGGCGGGTCCGCCCTCTGCTGTGAAAAACGGGCCCGCGTCGCCCGCAGTTCCTTCGGGTGACCCTGATACATCCCTGATTCCGTGCCCCCGCGCACGGCCGGGACACCTCAGATGTCGGCCCGCAGCGGCTCTCCCACTTCATACATGTGCCGCAGTGCCTGACGGTAGGAGTCGACGAGCCCTGTCTCCACGAAGGGGATGCCGAGTTCGCGGCAGTGGGCCTTGACCATGGGCTGGGCGAGGCGCAGGTGGGGGCGCGGCATGCTCGGGAACAGGTGGTGTTCGATCTGATAGTTGAGCCCGCCGAGGAACCAGTCGGTCAGGGCGCCGCCCTTGATGTTGCGCGAGGTGAGGACCTGGCGACGCAGATGGCCCCACTTGTCGCCGTCCGGGTCGGGCATCTCCATGCCCTTGTGGTTGGGGGCGAACGCCATGCCCAGGTGCAGCCCGAACAGGGCCTGGTGGAGCGCCGCGAAGACGAGGGCGTGGCCGAGCGGCATGGTGATGAGCAACAGGGTGAGGTAACCGGCCACGTGCGCGACCAGGAGGGCGCCCTCCACGAGGCGTTCGCGGCCGCTCTGGCGGCGCAGGTCCTGGAATCCGTAGATCTTCAGGGCGAGGCCTTCGAGCAGGGTGAGCGGGAAGAAGAGCCAGGCCTGGTGGCGGGTGAGCCAGCCGCGGAACCCCGCGCGCGTGGCGGCCTGCTTGCTGGTGAAGACGAGTACGTCGGCGGCGACGTCGGGGTCCTTCTCGATGTGGTTCGGGTTGGCGTGGTGCCGGTTGTGCTTGTCGTTCCACCAGGAGTAGCTCATTCCGAGCAGCAGGTTCCCGTGGACCAGGCCGATCAGCCGGCTCACCGAGCGGTTACCGGTGATCTGGGCGTGGCCCGCGTCGTGCCCGATGAAGGCGGTGCGCGCGCCCAGTACGGCGAGGACGGGCGCGAGGGCGAGCACCCACCACGAGCCGCCCAGGAGGGCCACGCCCGTGACGACGGCGCCGAGGCAGAGGGCATTGACCGCGATGGTGCGCACGTACCAGCCGGTGCGCCGCTCCAGCAGGCCCTGCCCCTTGACGACGCGCAGCAGTGGAGTGAACTCGCTTCCCCCTTCGGAGGGGGCGCGCCTCGTGGCGGATTCCGGCAGGGTTCCGACGGCCGTGGGCATGGCGGTTCTCCGGTCTGTGGTGGGTGGGCTCCGAGCGGCGGGCTGCACGTCGCCCGACCACTGGGAACCTATGGATCACGGACCTTGATCGACCATGGCGCCACCACCCGAGTACCGCCGCGGTTCACCCCCGCTCGACAGGGGGGTAAGCCCCACCCTTAAGGGTGGGGTGACTCAGATCACGACATACGCAGACGCGTCCGACGGATCGGGAGGTGTACCCTCGGCGCCTCCAGGGTGAGTAGTCAAGTTTGATGAATACGAGGAAGTCGCCATCACCGAGCACACCCGCACCGCGCCGCCCACCCCCACCGAGACCGCCGAACTCGCGCGCTGCGGCGTCGTGTTCTCCCCCGCCGATCCGGCCCGCACCTCGACCGTGGCCTTCTGGCGGCCCGACGGCGCCGAGCCGCCGCTGCCGGACGCGGGCACCCGCACCGAGCTGCGCCTCGCGCTGCCCGGCGAGGGCGCCGTGGAGCCCGTGACGGTACCGGCCGTCGCCCTGCCCGTGCGTGCCGCACTGCCGGTGCTCACCCGCGCGCGTACCACCGCGGACGCCGACCCGACCGCGGCGTTCTGGGGCGCGGCCGGGCTCCTGGCGCTCCAACTGGTCGCCCGTGGGCTGCTGTTGCCTGGGGTGAGCGCCGAAGGACACGACGCGTGGCGTGCCGGTCCATTGCGGGCCGACGACCTCGACCGGGTCGGGGAGCTGTCCGCCGCGATGCCGCCCGAGGCGCACGCCGTGGTGCTGGACGGGTTCGAACCGCCGCGCCTGCACGCTCCGGAACGGCTGTTGCGCGCGTTCCTGGACGCGGTGGCCGACGCCCTGCCCCGCTCCCCCGCCGCCGCGCACGCCGCGGGCGGCCCGGCGTTCGCGGCGCGCACGCCACGGCGGGTGCCCGAACTGCGCCCCTGGGCGGGGGACGTCGCGGCGGGGCACGACGCGGGCGTGCGGATCTCGCTGCGCGTGGAGGTGCCGGGCCTTGAGGAGAGCGTGGACGACGAGGCCCGCGTCCCGTTCCGCGCGGTGCTCCAGTTGCACAGCGTCAGCGATCCCACGGTGATCGCGGACGCGGCACAGGTGTGGGCGGGGACGGGTGCGGCGGGGCGGGCCTTCGGCGACCGGGCCCGCATGGACGCGTTGTTGGCGCTGCGTCGCGCCACGCGCGCGTGGTCACCGCTCACTCCGCTGCTCTCCGCGACCGTGCCGGACGCGGTCGAGCTGGCCGACGAGGAGGTCACGGAGCTGCTCGGCGAGGGCGCGCGGGCGTTGTCCGCGGCCGGTGTCGAGGTGCACTGGCCCAAGGAACTGGCCCGCAAGCTGACGGCGCGTGCGGTGATCGGTCCCGCCGAGGACGAGGACCCCGACGGGCTGTCCTCCGACACGCCTTCCTTCCTGTCCGCGGACGCCCTCCTTGCGTTCGACTGGCGGTTCGCCCTGGGCGACCAGGAGTTGAGCCGCGCGGAGCTGGACGTGCTCGCCGAGGCGAATCGTCCCGTCGTACGACTGCGCGACCAGTGGGTGCTGATCGATCCCGCGGAGGCCCGGCGCGCCCGCTCCCACCAGGACCGCAAGGTCACCCCCGTCGACGCCCTGAGCGCCGTCCTCACGGGCTCCACGGAGGTCGAGGGCCGCCGGGTCGACGTGCGGCCCACAGGCTGGCTGACGGCCCTGCGGGACCGCCTCGCCGAACCCGAGGGCATGGAGCCGGTCGGCCAACCGGACGCGCTCGCCGCGGACTTGCGCGACTACCAGCTGCGCGGACTGAACTGGCTCGCCCGCATGACCTCGCTCGGGCTCGGCGCCTGCCTTGCCGACGACATGGGTCTGGGCAAAACCATCACCCTGATCGCGCTGCACCTGCACCGCCAGACCTCTTCGGAGAGCGCGGGGCCGACCCTCGTGGTCTGCCCGACGTCCCTGATGGGCAACTGGCAGCGCGAGATCGAGAAGTTCGCCCCCGGCACCCCCGTACGCCGCTTCCACGGCGGCCGCCGCTCCCTGGAGGGCCTCGCCGACGGCGAGTTCGTGCTCACCACGTACGGCACGATGCGCCTGGACGCCGCCCACCTCGGCACCGCGCCCTGGGGGATGCTCGTCGCCGACGAGGCGCAGCACGTGAAGAACCCGTACTCGGCGACGGCCAAGGAGCTGCGCACCATCGGCGCACGCGCGCGCGTGGCGCTCACCGGCACCCCGGTCGAGAACAACCTCTCCGAACTGTGGGCCCTCCTCGACTGGACGACACCCGGTCTCCTCGGCCGCCTCGGCACGTTCCGTACGCGCTACGCCCGGGCCGTCGAGGGCGGCAAGGACCCGGCCGCCGCGGAGCGGCTGGCCAAGCTCGTGGGGCCCTTCCTGTTGCGCCGGCGCAAGTCGGACCCCGGCATCGCACCGGAGCTGCCGCCCAAGACGGAGACGGACCGCGCGGTGTCCCTCACCGCCGAGCAGGCGGGTCTCTACGAGGCCGTGGTGCGCGAGACGCTCGCGGAGATCGCCGGGGCGGCCGGATTCGAGCGGCGCGGTCTGATCGTCAAGCTCCTCACGGGCCTCAAACAGATCTGCAACCACCCGGCGCAGTACCTCAAGGAGGACAAGCCGCGCATCACCGGCCGCTCCGGGAAGCTGGAACTCCTCGACGAACTCCTGGACACGATCCTCGCCGAGGACGCGAGCGCGCTGGTCTTCACGCAGTACGTGCAGATGGCCCGCCTCGTGGAACGGCACCTGGCAGCCCGCGGCGTGCCGGTGATGTTCCTGCACGGAGGTACCCCGGTCGCGGAGCGCGAGGCCATGGTGCGGCGCTTCCAGGAGGGCGAGGTCCCGGTGTTCCTGCTCTCCTTGAAGGCGGCCGGCACGGGACTCAACCTCACGCGCGCGGAGCACGTCGTGCACTACGACCGCTGGTGGAACCCGGCCGTGGAGGCGCAGGCCACCGACCGCGCGTACCGCATCGGGCAGACCCGGCCGGTACAGGTGCACCGGCTGATCGCCGAGGGCACCATCGAGGACCGCATCGCGGAAATGCTGCTCCGCAAGCGGGAGTTGGCGGACGCCGTGCTCGGCTCCGGAGAGGCGGCACTGACCGAACTGAGCGACGCGGAGCTGGCGGACCTGGTCGAACTGCGAGGGGGCACCCGATGAGTCACACGGACGACGAGATGCGCACCTTCGCGGCGCTGCCGCCCGCGCGTGGGCGGGCCTTCGCCCAGACCTGGTGGGGGCAGGCCTGGCTGAAGGCGCTGGAGGACACCGCGCTCGACACCGCGCAGCTGAAGGCGGGGCGCAGGCTCGCGCGCGCGGGAGCGGTGGGCGCGGTGTCGGTCCGGCCGGGGCGGATCACCGCCGTGGTGGAGGACCGGGGCGGCGCGACCTACCGCTCCGACGTACTGCTGCAGTGCCTCGACGAGGACGCGTGGGACTGCTTCCTGACGATGGCGGCCGAGCGGGCGGGGCACATCGCGGCGCTCCTGGACCGCGACATGCCGCCGCATCTGGTGGAGGACGCCTCGGCCTCGGGGGTGGAACTCCTGCCGGGGATCGGCGATCTGGAGCCGCACTGCGACTGCGACGCCTGGGACCACTGCGCGCACACGGCGGCCCTGAGCTATCAGCTCGCCCGCCTCCTCGACCAGGATCCGTTCGTCCTGCTCCTGCTGCGCGGGCGCGGTGAACGCGCACTGCTCGACGACCTTCAGGTGCGCAGCACAGGGGGTGCCGGGCCTGCGGAGCCGCGCGGGGAGGAACAGGAGGCCGAAGGCGTGGACGCGGCCGAGGCGTACGCGTCGGCGATCGTGCTGCCTCCGCTGCCGGGGCCACCGCCGCTGCCCGAGGAGCCCGGCCTGCCGCCGTCGCTCGACACGGAGACACCGCCGCCCGCGGGCACGGATGTGGAGGCGCTCGGCTTCCTGGCAGCGCAGGCGGCGGCCGAGGCGCACCGACTGCTCGCGGACGCACTGTCGCCGGGGCACGAACAGCGGGCCGTCCCGCCGGAACCGGCCGTGGGGCAGGACGCCGTACGCCTGGCCGCCGCCTTGCCCGCACCGCACGTCCGGGCCCGGCTCACCGAGGTCGGGGACCGCGGCCGGGAGGGGCTGGCGCTCGCCGTGCGCGCCTGGGAGTACGGAGGCGCCGCCGCACTCGACGTGCTGGACGAGGAGTGGACCCCGGACGCGGACGGCGCGCTACGCGCGCGTGCGGCGCTCGACGCGGCCTGGGACGACGACGAGCGCCCCGCGCTCAAGGCCGCCCGCAGCCGCTGGAGCACCACCGACGGGCAGGCCCAGCTGCGGCTGGGCCGTGACGGGCGCTGGTGGCCGTACCGCAAGCGGCGCGGCCGCTGGACGCCGGCGGGACCGGCGTCGGCCGACCCCGCCGCCGCGCTGGCCGGAGCGATCGGCTCCGCCGACGACGACGCGCGGGTCGGCCACTGAGGCCCGCGGGGAACTAGCGGATCGGCATGCCGGAGAGGGTGCGGGCGATGACCAGGCGCTGGATCTCGCTCGTGCCCTCGAAGATCGTGTAGATCGCGGCGTCGCGGTGCATGCGCTCCACCGGGTACTCACGCGTGAAGCCGTTGCCGCCGAGGATCTGGACGGCCTGGGCGCTGACCTTCTTGGCGGTCTCGCTCGCGAACAGCTTGGACATGGAGCCCTCGGCGTTCTCGAACTTCTTGCCCGTGGACGCCATCCAGGAGGCACGCCACACCAGGAGACGCGCGGCGTCGATCGAGGTGCGCATGTCGGCGAGCTGGAAGGCCACGCCCTGGTTGTCGATGATCGGGCGCCCGAACTGCTCGCGGGTCTTCGCGTACTCCAGGGCCTCCTCGTAGGCGGCGCGGGCCGTGCCGACCGCCATGGCACCGACGGCGGGACGCGAGGCCTCGAAGGTGGCCATCGCGGCGTTCTTCACGCGCTCGCCGCCCTTCTTGGCCTTCTCCCGCGCACGGGCGAGGCGCTCGTCGAGCTTCTCCTTGCCGCCGAGCAGGCAGGAACCGGGAATCCGGACGTTCTCCAGGACGACCTCGGCGGTGTGCGAGGCGCGGATGCCGTGCTTCTTGAACTTCTGGCCCTGGGACAGGCCGGGGGTGTTCGGCGGCACGATGAAGGAGGCGTGCCCCTTGGAGCCGAGCTCCGCGTCCACGGAGGCGACCACCACGTGGACATTGGCGATGCCGCCGTTCGTCGCCCACGTCTTGGTGCCGTTGAGGACCCACTCGTCCTTGGCCTCGTCGTAGACGGCACGCGTACGCATGGAGGCGACGTCGGAGCCGGCGTCCGGCTCGGAGGAGCAGAAAGCGGCCACCTTCACGTCGTTCACGTCGCCGTACATCTGCGGGATCCAGGTGCCTATCTGCTCCTCGGTGCCGTTGGCGAGGACGCCGACCGCGGCGAGGCCCGTGCCGACGATGGACAGGCCGATGCCCGCGTCGCCCCAGAACAGCTCCTCCATGGCCATCGGGATGCCGAGGCCCGACGGGTCGAAGAACTGCTGCGCGTAGAAGTCCAGGGAGTAGATTCCGAGCTTGGCCGCTTCCTGGATGACCGGCCAAGGGGTCTCCTCGCGCTCGTCCCACTCGGCGGCCGCGGGGCGGATCACATCGGCGGCGAAGCCGTGAAGCCAGTCACGGACTTCCTTCTGCTCGTCGTTGAGATCCATGGTGAACTCGGCCATAACCCCTCCAGGGCGCACGCACTGCTGTGTTACTTAAGGTAACCCGAGTCTGTTACTGGCGAGTAGCCTCTGTCAACCTCCGAGTACGCGTTCGATACCGGATTGCCATCGGGTGTTACCTTTCGCGTGCGTCAGGCAATCGCACGCAGGGGCGGGGAGAAGAGTTCATGGAGACCACACAGCGCACCGAGCAGCGCGCGGACCAGCAGTCCGCCGCCGAGCGTCGGCGGCGCGAGCTGCTGGAGGCCGCGGACCGCGTGGTGCTCCGGGACGGCCCCGGCGCCTCGATGAACGCCATCGCGGCAGAGGCCGGGATCACGAAGCCGATCCTCTACCGGCACTTCGGCGACAAGGGCGGCCTCTACGCGGCGCTGGCCACGCGCCACACGGACGCGCTGCTCGCCTCGCTGCGGGCCGCCCTGGACGCGCCCGCGGAGCGGCGCGAGCGCGTGGAGGCGACGCTCGACACCTACCTCGCGGCGATCGAGGCCCGTCCTCAGGTCTACCGCTTCCTGATGCATCCGGCGGAGGGCTCCCCCGTCGAGTCCGGGTTCGACGTCGGGCGGCACTCGGCGCCGCTGCTACGCCGCATGGGCGAGGAGCTGGCCGAGGTGATCGAGGAGCGCGTGGATCTCGGTCCCGGCAGCCAGCAGCTGGCGCGCGTGTGGGGGCACGGGATCGTCGGCATGATGCACGCGGCCGGCGACTGGTGGCTGGGCGAACGTCCGTGCTCGCGGGCCGAATTGGTGCGCGGACTCGCGGACCTGCTGTGGGGGCGGCTCGCCGCGGCCGGCGACAAGGTGGGCGGCCCGGGCTTCTGATCCGGGGCACCCGCGCCTCAACGCCTCAAGAGGCCCACGAGCGCCGCCTCCTCAAGCCCACGAACGCCTCAGGAGGCCCACGGCGCCTTCGCGGCCTGGCGCAGGACCCTCCTGCGCCGCCACCCGGTGACCCGCTCCGTGTACGTCCGCCCCTCCAAGTGGTCGCACTCGTGCTGGAGGCAGCGGGCGAACCAGCCCGTGCCGTGGATCACCAGGGGTTCGCCGTCGGCGTCGTACCCCTCCACGCGCGCGTGGTCGAAGCGGGGCGTGCCCGCCTCCAGACCGGGGAGCGACAGGCAGCCCTCGGGGCCGCGGATCACCTCGCCGTCGGCCTCGACGAGGCGCGGGTTCACGACATGTCCGATGTGGCGCACTTCGTCGTCGTCCTCACAGTCGTAGACGAAGACGCGCAGTCCCTTGCCGATCTGGTTCGCGGCGAGGCCGACGCCCTGCGCCGCGTACATCGTGGCGAACATGTCCTCGATCAGGCGCCCCAGCGAGTCGCCGAAGTCCGTGACCTCTGCACAGGGTTGGTGCAGCACGGGTTCACCGAGCAGGGTCAGGGGTCGTACGCGCCCCGAGGCGCCCGGGATCGAGCCTTGTCGCATGCGGGTAAGGGTACGGTCCGGGGCGCACCACGAAGTGCTGGTGGTGCCGCGGTTCGGGCTTGTCGGAGGATCTCGATAGGCTGAGCCCATAAACGATGCCGGGGGCAGGCGCGGCGCCGTACGCAAGGAGGACCCAGGAAGATGGCAGGCAACTCGGAGCCGATGACTCCGCGCGCCAAGCTGGCCGTGACGGCCGGCCGGGCCGCGGCCGCGGTGTCGCGGGCGGCGGGCCGCGGCAGCGGATCAGTGATCGGCGGCAAGGTCGCGCTGCGGCTCGACCCCGAGCTGCTCGCGCGGGTCGCCCAGCACTTGGACGTGGTGCTGGTCTCGGCCACGAACGGCAAGACGACCACCACGCGACTGATCGCGGAGGCCCTGCGCGCCAGCGGCCCCGTCGTGTCGAACGCGCTGGGGGCGAACATGCCGGCGGGCATCACCTCCGCCCTCGCGGGCGGCGGCGAGTCCAAGTACGGCGTGATCGAGGTCGACGAGAAGTACCTGGCCGGTGTCGCCCGCGACACCGAGCCGAAGGCGATCGCGCTGCTCAACCTCTCCCGCGACCAGCTGGACCGCGCCGCGGAGACCCGCATGCTCGCCGAGAAGTGGCGCGAGGGTCTGGCCGGTTCCAAGGCGATCGTGATCGCGAACGCCGACGATCCCCTGATCGTCTGGGCCGCCTCCTCCTCGCCGAACGTGGTGTGGGTCGCCGCGGGCCAGGAGTGGAAGGACGACGCCTGGTCCTGCCCGGCGTGCGGCGGCGTGATGCAGCGCCCCGGTGACGACTGGTTCTGCGGCGAGTGCGGATTCCGCCGTCCGCTCGCGAGCTGGGCGCTCCAGGGCGACCACGTCATCGACCCGCACGGCTCGGCCTGGCCGATCCACCTCCAGCTGCCGGGCCGCGCCAACAAGGCGAACGCGGCGACGTCCGCCGCCGTGGCCGCCTGCTTCGGCGTGCCCCCGCAGGTCGCCCTGGAGCGCATGTACCAGGTGCAGGCCGTCGCCGGGCGCTACGACGTCGTGCAGTTCCAGGAGCGCGACCTGCGGCTGCTGCTCGCCAAGAACCCGGCGGGCTGGCTCGAAACGTTCACTCTGATCGACCCGCCGCCGACCCCGGTGATCCTCTCGGTGAACGCGCGGGGCGCCGACGGCACGGACACCTCCTGGCTGTGGGACGTGGATTACACGCGTCTGGCCGGGCACCCGATCTGCGTGATCGGCGACCGCCGGCTCGACCTCGCGGTCCGCCTCGAGGTCGCGGGCCTGGACTTCCGGGTCTGCGACACCATTGACGAGGCGGTGCAGATGTCGCCTCCGGGACGGATCGAGCTGATCGCCAACTACACCGCGTTCCAGGACGTCCGTCGGCGTGTGGGCAACTGACCCCGTTCCTGCGAGGACCAGCGAAGGATCATGAGCATGAGTGACAACAGCCTGCGTCTCGTGTGGGTCTACCCCGACCTCCTGAGCACCTACGGCGACCAGGGCAACGCCCTGGTGGTGGAGCGCCGCGCGCAGCAGCGCCGCCTCCAGGTCGAGCGCTACGACGTGCGCAGCGACCAGGCGGTGCCGACCTCCGGCGACATCTACCTGATCGGCGGCGGCGAGGACCGGCCGCAGCGCCTCGCGGCGGAGCGGCTGCGCCGCGACGGCGGCCTGCAGCGCGCGGTGGGCAACGGCGCGATCGTCTTCTCCGTGTGTGCCGGCTACCAGATCCTCGGCCACGAGTTCGTGAACGACCTCGGTGAGCGCGAGTCCGGGCTCGGCCTGCTCGACGTCGTCTCGACGCGCGGCGAGGGCGAGCGCTGCGTCGGTGACGTCCTGGCCGACATCGACCCGGAGTTGAACCTCCCGCAGCTGACCGGCTTCGAGAACCACCAGGGCGTCACGCACCTCGGCCCGTCCGCCCGCGCCTTCGCCCGGACCCGCTTCGGCAAGGGCAACGGCACGGGGGACGGTACCGAAGGCGCCTTCAACGACACCGTGTTCGGCACGTACATGCACGGTCCCGTGCTCGCGCGCAATCCGCAGATCGCCGACCTGCTGATCAAGCTGGCGCTCGATGTGAACGCGCTGCCGCCGGTGGACGACCGGTGGTACGAGGAGCTCCGCAACGAGCGGATCGCGGCGGCCACGGCACAGCCCGCCTGACCCCTTCAAGGGCCCCTCCGGAGGGGCCCTTTAGGGCGCCCCCGCGCCCATGTGAGCAGGCCAGTCCACCAGTCGGACGCCCCGTGCGAACGGGCC
Source organism: Streptomyces sp. EDA2-14 (assembly GCF_054963755.1). Classification (NCBI taxonomy): domain Bacteria; kingdom Bacillati; phylum Actinomycetota; class Actinomycetes; order Kitasatosporales; family Streptomycetaceae; genus Streptomyces; species Streptomyces sp. EDA2-14. The sequence continues at coordinate 180,393 of NZ_JBUEGE010000004.1, read as the reverse complement.
CCCGGACGCCGATAAGGTACGGGGGTCCAGCCGGACGACGCAGTCCGGTCATCGGCCCACGTTTGCAAAGGTATTCCGGGCTTATGCGTATTGGTGTCCTCACCTCCGGCGGAGACTGCCCCGGTCTGAACGCCGTGATCCGTTCGGTCGTGCACCGTGCCGTCGTCGACCACGGCGACGAGGTCATCGGCTTCCACGACGGCTGGAAGGGCCTGCTCGAGTGCGACTACCGCAAGCTGGACCTCGACGCGGTGGGCGGCATCCTCGCCCGCGGCGGCACCATCCTCGGCTCCTCCCGCGTCCAGCCCGCGCATCTGCGTGACGGCGTCGAGCGGGCCAAGGGCCATGTCGCGGACCTCGGCCTGGACGCGATCATCCCGATCGGCGGTGAGGGCACCCTCAAGGCGGCCCGGCTCCTCTCGGACAGCGGCCTGCCGATCGTCGGCGTACCGAAGACGATCGACAACGACATCGCGGTCACCGACGTGACGTTCGGCTTCGACACGGCCGTCGGTGTCGCCACCGAGGCGCTCGACCGCCTCAAGACCACCGCCGAATCGCACCAGCGCGTGCTGATCGTCGAGGTCATGGGCCGGCACACCGGCTGGATCGCGCTGCACTCCGGGATGGCCGCGGGCGCGCACGCCGTCGTCGTGCCGGAGCGGCCCTTCGACATCGACGAGCTGACCAAGAAGGTCGGCGAGCGGTTCGAGGCCGGCAAGAAGTTCGCCATCGTCGTCGTCGCCGAGGGCGCCAAGCCCCGGGTCGGCTCGATGGAGTACGACGAGGGCGGCAAGGACGTCTACGGCCACGAGCGCTTCGCGGGGATCGCACGGCAGCTCTCCATCGAACTGGAGCAGCGCCTCGGCAAGGAGGCCCGCCCGGTGATCCTCGGTCACGTCCAGCGCGGCGGCACCCCCACCGCGTACGACCGCGTGCTCGCCACCCGCTTCGGCTGGCACGCCGTGGAGGCCGTGCACCGCGGCGAGTTCGGCCGGATGACCGCGCTGCGCGGCACCGACATCGTGATGGTGTCGCTCGCCGAGGCCGTGGAGACGCTGAAGACGGTGCCGGACGAGCGGTACGCCGAAGCCGAGTGCGTGCTCTGATCCGCTTCCCCGGCTCAACCTCGTAGAACTGCCCCCGGCCGATACAGCGGCCGGGGGCAGTTCTACTCTGGTTGCGCACAATCCGTACGAAACGAGCAACAGGAGCCGGCGGATGGATCACAGCGGGCACGGCATGAACATGGATCTGCCGCCGTTCACGCTGGGGCGTGGGCTGGAATGGTCGGCCGACCCCTTCTTCCTCGTCGGGTGCCTGCTGGCGCTCGCCCTCTACGGATGGGGCGTGCTGCGCCTGACCCGGCGCGGTGACGCCTGGCCGGTGGCCCGGACGATCTCGTACGTCGTGGGCGTGCTCACCATCGGCCTGGTGATGTGCACCAAGCTCAACGACTACGGCATGGTCATGTTCAGCGTGCACATGGTGCAGCACATGGTCATCAGCATGCTGTCGCCGATCCTGCTGCTGATGGGCGCCCCGATCACGCTGGCGCTGCGGGCGCTGCCGGTCTCCGCGAAGCGCGGCAGCAAGGGGCCGCGCGAGCTGCTCCTGGCGCTGCTGCACAGCCGCTACATGCGGATCATCACGCACGCGGCGTTCACGATCCCGCTGTTCATCGCGTCCCTGTACGCGCTCTACTTCACTCCGCTCTTCGACTTCCTCATGGGGTCCAAGATCGGGCACATCGCGATGATGGTGCACTTCCTCGCCGTCGGCCTGGTGTTCTTCTGGCCGATCATGGGCGTGGACCCGGGTCCGCACCGGCCCGGCTATGTGATGCGGATGCTGGAGCTGTTCGCGGGCATGCCGTTCCACGCGTTCTTCGGGATCGCGCTGATGATGGCGTCGACGACGATGGTCGGCACGTTCGAGAATCCACCGGCCTCGCTGGGCATCGATCCGCTCGCCGACCAGACGGCGGCGGGCGGCATCGCCTGGGCCTTCAGCGAGGTGCCTTCGGTCCTGGTGCTGCTCGCCCTGCTCTTCCAGTGGAAGAAGTCCGAGGACCGGCAGGCGCGCCGCAAGGACCGGGCCGCGGACCGGGACGGCGACAAGGAGCTGGAGGCGTACAACGCCTACCTGGCCTCCCTCAACGCGCGCGGCCAGTAGCGCCACACCGCGCGTGGCAGTAGCGCCACTGCCCCGTTACGGGTGAGTATGGCCTCCTGGTCGCGGCTCGGACATGGTCCGGCTGCTGGGAGGAGGGTGTGTGATGCCCGGTTCCACGAAGACGATGGGTGCGTTCACCGTGGGCGGCCTGGTGGCCGTGACCGCCTACACGGTGGCGCTCGGCAGCAACGGGTGGTTGTGGTTCGGCTGGGTGGTGCTCGGCCTGCTCACCGTCGCCATGGTGGCGTCCCGCAGCAGCTGACGGCCCCGGCCGCCGGGGGTCAGAAGCGGAAGACGTAGCCGGTCGCCGCCGACATCTCGCAGGCGCTCCCGAAGGTCTTGTGCCAGCCGATCGGCCGGTCGCGATGCGTGCCGACCGCCTCGACCGTGACCGGGCTGTACTCCTTGGTGCACATCCGCCGGTCGGCGGGGAGCGCGTCCAGGTCGCCGTCCGCCGCGTCGAGGGCGGCGCAGGCCTCGGCGGCGTACGGGTGGCGGCCCGAGGGCTCGGGTGCGCAGTCGAGACGGACGCCGCGCATCCAGGTGTGCTCGGCGCCGGAGACGGTCAGGAAGAGGCCGCTCTCGGGCTCCGGCCCGGGCTCGGCGGTCGCGGCGTGGGCCGGGGCGGCCGCGGCGAGGGACAGGAGCGCGGCGGCGGCCAGGTGGACGGGGCGCATGCGGGAAACCTCCGGGGCTGGGACGTCGAGGTGGGAACAGCGCACCTGCCGGGGCCTCCCCCGCCAAGCGGACGCGCCGTGCGGGCCGCCGACTGGGCCCGATCGGGCTCTCGCGTCGGCGCTGACGATTGGTTACTGTGCGCACGCACGGGGCGGTGAAAGGTCACTGCGGTACCGCGCTGCAGCGGTCCATGTGGTTCGTGGGGGAAGGCGATCGGGATGTTCTACCGGCTGCTCAAATACGTGATCCTCGGGCCGCTGCTGCGGCTCATGTTCCGGCCCAGGATCGAGGGCCTGGAGCACATACCGGAGGCCGGCGCGGCGATCGTCGCCGGCAATCATCTGTCGTTCTCCGACCACTTCCTGATGCCCGCGATCATCAAGCGGCGGATCACGTTCCTGGCGAAGGCCGAGTACTTCACCGGACCAGGCATCAAGGGCCGCCTCACCGCCGCGTTCTTCCGCAGCGCGGGCCAGATTCCGGTCGACCGCTCGGGCAAGGAGGCCGGGCAGGCGGCGATCCGCGAGGGCCTCGGGGTGCTGCGCCGCGGCGAGTTGCTCGGTATCTACCCGGAGGGCACGCGCTCGCACGACGGGCGCCTCTACAAGGGCAAGGTCGGCGTCGCGGCGATGGCGCTCAAGGCGCAGGTGCCGGTGGTGCCGTGCGCGATGATCGGCACCTTCGAGGCGCAGCCTCCGGGCCAGAAGATTCCGAACCTGCGCCGGGTGACCATCCGCTTCGGGGAGCCGCTGGACTTCTCGCGGTACATCGGGATGGACGGCGAGAAGGCGGTCCTGCGGGCGGTCACCGACGAGATCATGTACGCGATCCTGAAGCTGTCCGGGCAGGAGTACGTCGACAAGTACGCGGCCCTGGTGAAGGCGGAGGCCGAGGAGGAGAAGGCCCGGAGGTTCCCGCGGCTGCCGCTGAGTTGATCTCCGGGGGGTTCCGCGCTCTGCGCAGAGCAGATTCCGGGGACCGGGCGGCCCGCAGCGACGTACGGTCCGGTCATGAAGAGAGCTTTGGTGATCGGTGCGGCGGGGCAGATCGGGCGGCCGACGGTGCGGGCGCTCGCGGAGGACGGCTGGGAGGTGACGGCGGCCTCGCGCGGCGGCGGCCGGGACGCGGGGTGGCCCGACGGGGTGCGGGCGGTGCGGCTCGACCGGGAGGACGGGGACGCCGTCGCGGCGCTCGTCGGGGACGGGGCCGACCTCGTCGTGGACCTCGTCGCCTTCACGCCGGACCACGCGCGGCAGCTCGCGGGGCTCGCCGACCGGATCGGTTCGGCGGTCGTGGCCTCCAGCGCGGCGGTGTACGAGGACGAGCAGGGGCGCGGCTTCCACACGCAGGAGGAGCCGGACGGCTGGCCGTACTATCCCGTGCCGATCCCGGAGACCCAGCCGACGGCGGCGGCGGGCGACGGCCTGCGAGCGCGCAAGGTGCGGATCGAGCAGGATCTGCTGGCTCTCGGCGAACGGCTGCCGACGACCGTGCTGCGACCGTCCGCCGTGCACGGCCCGTACTGCCGCACCCCCCGGGAGCTCTACTTCGTCAAGCGGAACCTGGACGGTCGCCGTACGCGCGTTCTCGCGTACAACGGCGAGAGCCGCTTCCATCCGGCGAGCGTACGGAACCTGGCGGAGCTGGTACGGCTCTCGGCGGCGCGGCCCGGATCCCGGGTCCTGAACGCGGCGGACCCCGACCATCCCTCGGTCGCCGGGATCGGCGCGATGATCGACGAGCTGATGGGCGTCGAGACGGAGACGGTGCTCGTGGACGGTCCTCCCCCCGCGCCGAACGTCGGGGACAGCCCGTGGTCGGTGCCGCGGCCCCTGATCCTCGACATGTCCGCCGCCGAGCGGGAGCTGGGCTACAAGCCGGTGACGACGTACGCCGACGCGCTGCCGGAGACGGTCGAGTGGCTGACCGCGCGGCTGCGGGAGCGGGACTGGGAGGCCGGCTTCCCGAAGATGGTCGCGTCGTACACGACCGGGATCTTCGACTACACGGCCGAGGACGCCTGGCTGGCGTCCCGGGCCGCGTAGCGCGCGACTAGCCGGTTACGGCTTGGGCGTGGCGTGCGGGGCGCACGTCACGTCCTTGCCGTCGGTCTTGCCGGTGAGCAGGTAGGTGTCGACCCGGTCGTTGACGCAGGGGTTGGTCAGACCGGTGACGCCGTGCGAGCCCGCGTCCTTCTCGGTGATGAGGCGGGAGCCCTTGAAGCGCTTGTGCAGCTCGACGGCGCCCTCGTACGGGGTGGCGGCGTCGCGCTCGGACTGCACGATCAAGACCTGCGGCAGGCCCTTGCCGGTCTTCACGTCCAGCGGCGTCTGCTGCTTGGTCTTCCAGGTGGCGCACGGCAGGTTCATCCACGCGTTGGCCCACGTCATGAACGGGTACTGCTTGTGGAGCGCGGTGTTGTCCTTGTCCCACTTGGACCAGCTGGTGGGCCACTTGGCGTCGGCGCACTCGACGGCCGTGTAGACGGCGTTGCTGTTCTCCGAGGCTGCGTTGCCCGCGGTGTCGGACATGTCCGGGGCGGCGGCGTCGACCAGGGCCTGCGTGTCACCGGCGACGTACTTGCTCCACACCTGGGCGGTGGGCACCCACGCGGAGTCGTAGTACGGCGCGCTCTGGAAGAAGGCGATCAGCTCGGCCGGGCCGAGGACCCCGCCGATGGGGTTCTTCTTCGCGGCGGCGCGCAGCGTCTCCCACTGCTGCTGGACCTTGGCGCGGGTGTCGCCGAGGTGGTAGGTCGCGTCGTTCTTGGCGACCCAGTCCTGCCAGTCCTTCCAGCGGCCCTCGAAGGCGATGTCCTGGTTCAGGTTGGCCTGGTACCAGATGTTGCTCTTGGCCGGGTTGACGACGCTGTCGACGATCATGCGGCGGACGTGGCCCGGGAAGAGCGTGCCGTAGACGGCGCCCAGGTAGGTGCCGTAGGAGACGCCGAGGTAGTTGAGCTTCTTCTCGCCGAGGGCGGCCCGGATGACGTCGAGGTCGCGCGCGGTGTTCGGCGTCGTCATCTGCGGCAGCATCTCGGCGCTCTTGTCGTAGCAGCCGTCCGCGTACTCCTTGGCGAGCTTGCGCTGGGCGAGCTTGTCGGCCTCGGAGTCGGGCACCGGGTCGGCCTTGGGCGCCTTGACGAACTCCTGCGGGTCGACGCAGGAGATCGGCGCGGAGTGGCCGACGCCGCGCGGGTCGAAGCCGACGAAGTCGTAGGCCTTCGCCATCTTCGCGTAGATCGGGTTCTTGGTGGTCACGCGCGTCGGGAAGCGCATGCCGGAGCCGCCGGGGCCGCCGGGGTTGTAGACGAGGGAGCCCTGGCGCTCGTCCTTCGTGCCGGTGCTGCCGATGCGGTCGACGGCGAGCTTGATCTGCTTGCCGTTCGGCTTCGTGTAGTCGAGCGGCACGCTGACCCAGCCGCACTGGATGGGCTTGGCGAGGCCCCAGTCCGCGGGACAGTCCTTCCAGTCGACGCCGGCCTTCGCGGCCTTGGCGGCGGCGAGGACGGCGCCGCGCGCCTCGCGGTCGGCGCTGCTGCCGGACTTCGGGGCGTCGGCCTGGGCCGCGGGGGCGGTGACCGCACCCGCTATCAGCGCCGCGGCGGCGAACGCGCCCGCGGAACCGATCACCGCCTTCCGGCTGCCGCGCGCTGTCTGTCTGGTCCGTCTCAAGTGGGGCCTCCCGCACATCGATTCGATCCGTACGTCGATCGTGTTGCTGATCGGTACGCGGATCCTGCCGCGTGCGGGGCCCCTTGCAACAGACAAGTCCGAGTTCTTGACCAAACCGATAAACGGTGTGGGCCGACCCGGTGAGCGGTCAGCCCAGTCGGCCGAGCGCCTCGTCGAGCGTTCTGCGCAGCCGCAGCGCGTCCGGCGCGACCGCCGTGACCAGCACGGCAGGGCCCGCGAGGGGCGTGAGCGCGGCCGTTCCCGCGTCGTCGAGGACCGCGGCGGAGGGCTTGTCCGTATCGAACTCCGGACGGACGACAACCAGTTGCCCGAGGGCCCGGTGACCGGCCAGCACGGCCGGGCCGTCCCAGCCGCCCGGCGCGCCCGGACCGCAGGCCAGCTCCTGGTCGAGCAGCGGCCGACCTGCGCGGTACACGGTGAGCCGGCTGGTGAGCCGCCCCGGCTCCTCCGCGACCCGCCCGAGCACCTGCTCCTCGCGGAGCACGAGCCGGGCACCCGGCGCGAGATCGGCGCGCGTGGTCACCCGCAGATCGCTCCCGCCGGCCGAGATCAGCTGCTCGGGCAGCCAGTCGAGGCGCGCCCCGTCGGCCACGTCGAGCCGTACGTCGTAGTGGGCCTCGCCCTTGGCCTGCCCCGGCAGGGCGATGGTCGCGGCGATCGAGCCCACGTGCAGATGGGCGCCTTCCTCGGCACGTGCCTCCACGGTGAAGCGGTCGCCGCCGAGCGGGCCGCTCATGGCGCCGACGAGCATGACGCGGGCCTCGTCGGCGCTCGCGCCGCGCGTACGGCGCAGCGCGAACGAGCCCTCGCCCTCCAGGACGGGCAGCACGGTGCCGCCCCGCCCGTTGCCGCGGGCGGCGATCCGGGCGGTGGACCGGACTCCGGCGCTCACGCGGTCCACGCGGCGAGCTGCGCCCGCACCCAGGCCGCGACGTCCCCGACGCCGACCTCGGAGCGCAGGGACTGCAGCACGACGGGGAGTTCGGCGCGCGCCTCCTTGGCGTCGGCCTCCATCCGCGCGAGGTCGGAGCCGACGTACGGGGCGAGGTCGGTCTTGTTGATGACGAGCAGGTCGGCGGTGGTGACGCCGGGGCCGCCCTTGCGCGGGATGTCGTCGCCGCCGGCGACGTCGATGACGAAGATCTGCGCGTCGATGAGCCCCTTGGAGAAGGTGGCGGTGAGGTTGTCGCCGCCGGACTCGACGAGGATCAGGTCGAGCGGGCCGACCTCGTCCTCCAGGTCCTCGACGGCCTCCAGGTTCGCGGAGATGTCGTCACGGATCGCGGTGTGCGGGCAGGCGCCGGTCTCGACGGCGGCGATCCGCTCGGGCGGCAGCACGGCCTCGCGCAGCAGGAACGCGGCGTCCTCGCGCGTGTAGATGTCGTTGGTGACGACGGCGAGCGACAGTTCCTCGCGCAGCGCGCGGCACAGCGCGGCGACGGTGGCGGTCTTGCCCGAGCCGACGGGCCCGCCGAGCCCGATCCGCAGCGCCCGCCGGGTCCCGTCGGGCCGGTGGGCGTCGGCGGAGACGGCGGAGGCTTCGTCGTGGGTGTGTCCGAGGTGCATGGTGATCCACGGCTCCAATCTGTTCTGTGCGGGCCTTCCAGCCCGCCTTTGTACGAGAGGCACGAGGCCGTTCAGGCCGAAAGGGGGTCCGGGGGCGAAGCCCCCGGGGTGCGGCGGACCCCGCTAGGACGCGAACAGCCGCACAGGCCAGGCCGCATGCGCCTCTGCGCCGATCTCCAGCAGCGGCGCGGACCCGGCCGGCAGCGCGTCGACACCGAGCTCGACGGCCCGCCGCGCCGCCTCCACGGCGTCCGCGACCACCCGGTCGACCTCGGGCGCGAGCCGCGCCAGCGCCCCGGTGGCGTCGAACGGGTCGAGGCTCAGCAACCGCACCACCGCGGTCGCCGCCCCGCCCACCCCTTCGTACGCGGAGCAGTACGCGGCGTCCTCGGGTCCGAGGCCGGCCGCCCGTGCGGCGAGCCCGAGCACGACCGGCTGGTGCGCGCCCTTGGGGAACTGCCGCGCCAGGGCGTCGAGTTCGGGATGCGGCCAGGTGGCGCGGGCGGCCCGCATCATCTGCCGACCGAGCTTGCGCGCGGTGACCCGCAGCGCGGCCGAGGGCGTACGGGCGTCGGCGGCCGTGTCGAGGGTGACGGGGTCGATGCCGAGGGCGGCCGCCGCGGCGAGGGCGGCGGTCACGGCGCCGCTGGTGTGCAGGCGACCCCGGCAGAAGTCCTCCAGGCTCGCCGCGTCGGTGATGCGCCCCGCCTTGACGGCGGCCTCCGCCCCGCCGGAGTGGGCGTGCCCACCGGCGGGGAAGCGGCCGTCGGCCAGGACGAGCAGTGCGGCGCGCGTCATGACGTACGCGCCCGGTTCACTCGAACCCGCATCAGAACAGGAAGTACCGCTGCGCGAGCGGCAGTTCGGCGGCAGGGGCGGGTTCGACGAGCTCGCCGTCGATGGTCACGGCGAACGAGTCGGCGGCGACCTCGACGCGCGGCAGCGCGTCGTTGTTGACCATGTCGGACTTGCCGCGGCCACGCGTCGAGTGGATCGGCACGAAGGACCGCCCGAGCCCGAGCCGCTCCGGCAGCCCGTCCTCGATGGCCCACTCGCTGGTGAAGTTGACCGAGTTGGACTGCGGCGCCTTGCCGTACGCCCCGTACATCGGGCGCGGCAGGACCGGCTGCGGCGTGGGGATGGACGCGTTGCCGTCGCCCATCTGCGCGTACGCGATCTGCCCGCCCTTGACGACGAGCTGGGGCTTCACGCCGAAGAACTTCGGGTCCCAGAGCACCAGGTCGGCGAGCTTGCCGGGCTCGACGGAGCCGACCTCGTGCTCGATGCCCTGCGAAACGGCCGCGTTGATCGTGTACTTGGCGACGTAGCGGCGGGCGCGCGCGTTGTCGGCGCGGGTGTCGCCGGGCAGGAACCCGCGGCGGCGCTTCATCACGTGCGCGGTCTGCCAGGTCCGCATGATGACCTCGCCGACGCGGCCCATGGCCTGCGAGTCCGAGGACATGATCGAGATGGCGCCGAGGTCGTGCAGGATGTCCTCGGCCGCGATGGTGGTGGGCCGGATGCGGGACTCGGCGAAGGCCAGGTCCTCGGGCACCGCCGGGTTGAGGTGGTGGCAGACCATCAGCATGTCGAGGTGTTCCTCGACGGTGTTGACGGTGTGCGGCCGGGTCGGGTTGGTGGAGCTCGGCAGCATGTTGGGCAGCGACACCGCGGTGATCATGTCGGGTGCGTGTCCGCCGCCCGCGCCCTCGACGTGGAAGGCGTGCAGGGTGCGCCCGGCGACCGCGTCGAAGGTGTCCTGGACGAAGCCGGCCTCGTTCAACGTGTCGGAGTGGATGGCGAGCTGGACGCCGGACTCCTCGCAGACGTCGAGGCAGGCGTCGATCACGGCCGGGGTCGCGCCCCAGTCCTCGTGGATCTTGAAGCCGATGGCCCCGCCGCGCAGCTGGGCGCGCATCGAGTCCTTCGACATGGTGTTGCCCTTGCCGAGGAAGCCGATGTTGACCGGGCTGTTCTCCATCGCCGCGAACATCCGGGCGAGGTGCCAGGAGCCGGGGGTGATGGTGGTGGCCTTGGAACCCTCGGCGGGGCCGGTGCCGCCGCCCACGAGCGTGGTGACGCCCGAGGCGAGGGCCTCGTCGAACTGGGTCGGCGAGATGAAGTGGATGTGGGTGTCGATGCCGCCCGCGGTGACGATCTTGCCGTTGCCCGCGATGATCTCGGTGTCCGGACCGAGGACGAGGTCGGGGTGGACGCCGTACATGGTGTCCGGGTTGCCGGCCTTGCCGATGGCCGTGATGCGGCCGTCGCGGATGCCGATGTCGGCCTTGACGATGCCCCAGTGGTCGATGATGACGACACCGGTGATGACCGTGTCCGGGGTGCCGTCGGCGCGGGTGGCGCGCGACTGGCCCATGGACTCACGGATGACCTTGCCGCCGCCGAACACGGCCTCGTCGCCGGAGAGTCCGGGGCCGCCGGAGCGGTCCTCCTCGATCTCGACGAGCAGATCGGTGTCGGCGAGCCGTATACGGTCGCCGGTGGTGGGACCGAACAGATCGGCGTAGGCGGCACGGGACAACTCAGGCATCGAGGGCACCTCCGGTCTCGCCGCGCAGGCCGGTGACGATGCGATTGCCTGCGAGGTCTACGAGTTCGACGTCTACGGGGATGCCGGGCTCGAAGCGAACGGCGGTGCCCGCGGCGATGTTCAGCCGCTTGCCGCGGGCGGCGGCGCGGTCGAAGTCGAGGCCGGGATTGGCCTCGAAGAAGTGATAGTGGGAGCCCACCTGGATGGGCCGGTCGGCGGCGTTGAGCACCGTCATACGCAGGACGTCGCGGCCCTCGTTGTAGGCGACCGGCTCGTCGGCGAACAGTATTTCTCCGGGAATCATGACTTCCGCGCCCCCGTCAGACGATCGGCTCGTGGACGGTGACGAGCTTGGTGCCGTCCGGGAACGTCGCCTCGACCTGCACGTCGTGGATCATCTCGGGGATGCCGTCCATGACGTCGTCGCGCGTGAGCAACTTGCGGCCGGATGCCATGAGTTCGGCGACGGTGCGCCCGTCCCGGGCGCCTTCGAGAATGTGCGAGGTGATCAGTGCGACCGCCTCGGGGTGATTGAGTTTGAGACCCCGGGCCCGACGCTTCTCGGCGACGTCGGATGCCACATGGATGAGCAGTCTCTCCTGCTCGTGCGGGGTCAGTTGCACGAATCCCACCTCACAGTCCTTCACGCCGGGCCGTGCGGGTCCGGCTGCCGCGGCCACCGCGACGGCTCTAGATGTAACACACAAGGAATCCGCACAACTGTGCCGACCCCTGGCATGAAAAGCCGTCGATGACCTGGGACGTAAGGCTAATTGGGGGGAGTTTCAACGACGTTAACCGTCGCTTGACCCTCTTATTGCTGAACGCCGACCGCGCTACCTGATCTCGGGGCCACGATGCTCGGCGGCAATACCGAACCTTTGCTGTTCGCCGGGAGCGGACGGAAGCGACCCGATCCGTGACACAGACGTGATCACAGCTTCATCCACGGGGTCGCCCGCGGACTCCCCCATCGCCTCGAGTCGCTCCAGGTCGGCGGCGGAGACCAGGGCGACGAGCGGCTTCCCGTGCCGGGTGACGACCACACGGTCGCCGCCGTACACGACGCGGTTGATCAGATCGGCGAGCTCAGCCCTGGCTTGCGTCACCGGAATCTCGTAGGCCATGCTCCCATCGTACGTCATGTACGTCCTGTACATTTTTACAGGAGGCAGCGTCCTGAGCGTCGTTGCGAGCGTCTTGAGGAGGCACCATGACCCGTCCGTCCGGCCGCTACGTCCTGCCCGAGTTCACTGAGCGCACCAGCTCGGGGAGCCGCACCCTCGACCCGTATTCGAAGCTCCTGGAAGAGCGCATCGTCTTCCTCGGGACGCCGATCGACGACATCTCGGCGAACGATGTGATGGCGCAGTTCATGCACCTCGAGTACCTGGCGCCCGACCAGGACATCTCCCTGTACATCAACTCGCCGGGCGGCTCGTTCAGCGCGATGACCGCGCTCTACGACACGATGCAGTTCGTCAGTTGCGACGTGTCGACGACCTGCCTGGGGCAGTGCTCGTCCGTGGCGGCGGTGCTGCTCGCGGCGGGGACGCCGGGCAAGCGGATGACGCTGCCCGGCGCGCGCGTGGTGATCGACCAGCCCGCGCTGCCCGAGCCGACCCAGGGGCAGCCGAGCGACCTGGAGATCTACGCGAGCGAACTGACGCGCATGCGGGACCAGTTGGAGGAGCTGCTCGCCCGGCACTCGGCGCACAGCAAGGAAGAGGTCAGCGCGGACATCGAGCGGGACACCGTACTGACGGCCGAGCAGGCCCTCCAGTACGGACTGGTCGACCACGTCGTGGAGAACCGGACGGCGACACTGCACTCCCCCGGTACGAGGTGACCGGCCGATGTATCCACCCGAACTTCCACCGCTGCCCGCGCTCACCCGCGCCGAGTGCGAGCTCGTGGACCGCTACCTGGAGGTGGTCGACCTCATCGCGCGGATCAACCCGGCCAGGGGCGACGACACGTACAGCGGGCTGCGCGCGGCGCAGGCGCTGGTGAGCCGGGCGACGGAGCTCCGGGACGCGCTGACCCTGATGCACCAGAGGGGCGAGAGCCGGGTGCACGCACACACGCTGGCGCGGGCGCTGCGCGTCCTCGACGGGGAGCGGCGCACCCAGCGGGTCACCCTGCCGCCAGAACCCGTCAGTTGAAGTCGGAAAACATTCACCGGGCAAGCAAAAGGCGACCTGAATCGTTCCGCCGCGATCCGAACCGTCCCGCGGGCGATCCAAACGACCCAGATGGGGTACCCCGTACGGCCTAGCCCCCCGTACGTCGACGAGCCCGGCAGAGTTGCGCACACGCTGTGGGCGTACATCGGAATTCGATGTTCCGCCCCTGGTGCGGGGCTCGTCGTGTCTCGCCGAGTGCGGGCGAATGCCGCACCGTCCACCTGAATGGGTCAAGGGTGACGAGCCTCACTTACCGCCGGTTCAGCTCGGTTTTCACGTCGGCCTTGCGTGAAGATCCCTTGCGACGACAAGCCCCCGCCACCGCGGCGGGGCGGTCCGCACGGACGCCGAGTCCTGCCGCCGTGCGGATGCCAGGTCGACAGGAGTGCATCGGCAGGAGTGGAGGACCCGAGCACGACGGGCCCCCGCCGCACCTCTTCAGAGGCCGCGACGGACGGTCCTTGGGGTGAAGCCGCACCACGCGGCCGGGCAACTTCGCCGGCCCGAACCCGACAGGTCATCCTTCACAGGCGGCTGACGAAGGGTTGCGCATGACTGCGCTGAATCGTGTTCCGTCGCTGCTGACCCGGGCGAGTGCCGCTTCCGCCCTCTCCATCGCCGTCGCCGGCGCGGGGCTCATGGTCCCCGGCGCCGCCACCGAGGCATCAGCAGCCTCGGCGTCCGTCAGGGCACTGCACATCGCGGCGTCCAAGAAAGGTGCGCCATACCAGTGGGGCGCTACCGGGCCGCACCGGTTCGACTGCTCCGGCCTCACGCTCTACTCGTTCAAGCGGGCCGGCAAGAAACTGCCCCGCACCGCGGCTCAGCAGTACAACAAGACCCGGCACATCGCGAAATCCCATCGCACCCGTGGTGACCTGGTGTTCTTCCGTTCCGGCAGGAGCATCTACCACGTCGGGATCTACGCGGGAAAGGGCCGGATCTGGCACTCTCCGAAAACCGGCTCCGTGGTCCGGCTCGAGCGGATCTGGACGAACAGCGTCTCGTACGGCCGGGTGCGGTGAGCGGCAGCGCTCGCGCTTGAGGGCTGCTTTCGCGGATACTCGTAAGAGATGCACGAGCGCAACGAGACGCCTCTGGAGCGCGCCGATCGGAACTTCGGCGAGCTCCTCCAGGAGCTCCGGGTCACGCAGACCGGAGTGCAGTTCCTGTTCGCCTTCTTGCTGACGCTCGCGTTCACTACGCGTTTCCCGTCGCTCGACGAGGTCCAAAGGGCCACGTACGTCGCGACACTGCTGCTCACGGTCATCGCGGCCGCGCTGCTCACGGCGCCGGCCGCGGTGCACCGGATGCTGTTCCAGCTGGGTGCGAAGCGGCAGATTGTACGGGTGTCCTCGCGGCTCGCCGCCTACGGGATGGCGGCACTCGTGCTCGCGCTGAGCGGGTCCGTACTGCTCGTGGTCGATGTGACGGTCGGCAGGGCGGGCGGGGTCGCGGCGGGCGCGGGGACATTCTGCTTCTGTACGGGACTGTGGGGGCTGCTGCCGTGGCTGATGCGGCGCGCGCTGCTCAAGCGGGACGGCTGAGCCGCCGTCACCGGACGGCCTTCGCCTGCCCGTTGTCCCCGCTGGCCAGCACCATCCAGGGCAGCGCGATCCACACCGTCTTTCCGCCCTCGGGCGTCGGGCGCACGGACAGGCTGCCGCCGCACTCCGCCGTGAGACAGCGGATGATGACCATGCCTCTGCCGTTGTCCTGCTGGACCGCCGCGGGCAGCCGCTTGGGGTAGCGGGGGTGACTGTCGGTGACGCCGATGCGCAACTGCTCGTCACGCTCCAGCTCGATGCCGACGGTGAACGTGGGTGACTGGCCGAGGGTGTGCTGCACCGCGTTGGTCGCCAGTTCGGAGACGATCAGGCGGATGGTCTCCGCCACCTCCGACCCGACCGGCATGCCCCATTCCGCCAGTACGGTACCGACGTACCTGCGGGCCGTGGAGACCGAGGCGGGATCGCTCGGCAGCGTGACGGATGCTTCCTGGTGATCTGCCATGACGACGTGTCCCTTTCCCGCCGAGGTGGCTCGTCCGGCCTCGCGGATCGCTGGCGCGCGGGCCCCGGCAACTGCTTCGCGCCAGATTGCCACTTGGACCTACCAGTGTGGTGGCGATCCCCCAAGATATGCATATATCTGTCGCTCGATGCGGTGAACTCTGCGACGGTAGACCGTATTTGGGTCGGCGCCCGCTCCTTCCTCTACCGTCTGCTCAGAAACGCGCCCCCGAGTGGGCCGGGAGGGAGCCCGGCCGGGTGGCGCGAGGAGCCGGAGGAGTCCTCCATGAAGTACGGTCCCGCGGTACGTCGTCGCAAGCTCGGTGCCGAACTGCGGACGCTGCGCGTCCAGGCCGGCCTCACGAGCGGGGAGGCGGCGAGGCTGGTCGGATGGCATCAGTCGAAGGTGAGCAGGATCGAGACAGGGCGCAGTGGCGTGAAGCCGTCGGACGTACTGCGCCTGCTCGACGCGTTCGAGGCGCGCGATCCCCAACTGCGCGAATTGGTCGTTGCGTTGGCCGGTGGCAACGAGGCCGGCGGGCACCATTGGTGGCACGCGTACCGGGGGCTGCTGCCGCCCGCGTACCGGGATTTCATCAGCCTGGAGTCACAGGCGTGCCGCATCAGGACCCTGGAGACCAGCGTCGTGCCGGGTCTGCTGCAGACACCCGAGTACGCGTACGCGGTGACGCGCTCGGTGCTGAACGGGGCGCCGGACCGGCACATCAACGCGCTGGTGGAGGTGCGGCTCGCGCGGCAGGACGTGTTGCGCGCCGAGCCGCCGCTGCGGCTCACCGCGGTGCTCGACGAGGCGGTACTGCGCCGGGAGGTGGGCGGAAGCGGCGTACTCCGTAGGCAGTTGGTGCACCTGGCGGAGGCGGCGGCCATGCCGCATGTCCGGATTCATGTGCTGCCGTTCTCGTCAGGGGGCCATATCGGCCTGACCGGACCTTTCGTTGTGTTCTCTTTTCCGAACACTTCTGATCTGGATGTGGTTGTTCTCGACCATTTGACGAGTAGCCTCTACCTCGAACGGAAAGAAGACCTCAAGGCGTATACAGACGCCTTCGACGCTCTTCTGCTCCATGCCAGGTCACCCGAGGATTCCTTGGAATTCATCGCAGAGATTGCCGGGTAAGCGAGGTCGCCGACACCTCGTCGTGCGCCGGCAGCGCGAGAGGAGGCACCATGACCGCACTGCCTCGGTATGTTCCGTCCGTTCCTACCGTCGCGTGCAGTACGTCGCTCACCGGCGTCCGATGGCGGCGCAGCAGCCGCAGCACGGGCGCCAACAACTGTGTGGAGGCGGCCCCGTTGAGCACGAGCGCCACGGCCGGCCTGCTGGCCGTCCGTGACTCCAAGCGCACGACGGGACCCGCACTTCTGTTCACGTCCACGACGTGGCGGAGGTTCGTCAACTCCCTGCGGTAACCGCTCCCTCGGGAGCATTGCGGCTGATCACCCGGACGGCCTCGGCGACCTCGGTCGCCGTCAGGTCGGCTCGGGCGGTCAGCCGCAGTCGTGCGATGCCGTCGGGCACGGACGGCGGCCGGAAGCACCCCACCGAGAGCCCCTCATCGCGGCAGTCCGCCGCCCAGCGCACCGCCGCGTCGGGCGAGGGGGCACGCACGGAGACGACCGCGGCATCGGGCCGTACGGCCAACAGCCCTTCAGACGTGAGCAGTTGGTACAGAGAATCCGCTACGTCCCGTGCCCGCGCAGCACGCTCGGGTGCGCGGCGCAGCAGCCGCAGGGCCGCGAGGGCAGCGCCGCACGCGGCCGGGGCGAGTCCCGTGTCGAAGATGAAGGTGCGGGCCGCGTTGACGAGATGGTCGATGACATGGGCCGGGCCGAGCACCGCGCCGCCCTGGCTGCCGAGGGACTTGGAGAGGGTGACGCTGACGACGGTGTCGGGGCCGCCCGCGAGGCCCGCCGCGTGCGGGACGCCGCGCCCACCGGGGCCGACCACGCCGAGACCGTGCGCGTCGTCGATGATCAGCCCCGCCCCGGCCTCCCGCGCCACTCGCGCGAGTTCGGCGACGGGCGCCTGGTCGCCGTCGACCGAGAACACCGAGTCGGTGACGACGACGGCGGGCCCCTCGTGCGTGCCGAGCGCCTTGCGAACGGCTTCCGGGTCCGCGTGCGGGGCCACCTGCGTGACGCCGCGGGCGAGCCGGCAACCGTCGATCAGCGAGGCGTGGTTGCCCGCGTCGGACACGATCAGCGAGCCGTGCGGGGCGAGCGCGGTGACGGCGGCGAGATTCGCCGCGTACCCGGAGGAGAAGACGAGGGCCGCCTCGAAACCGCAGAACTCGGCCAGTTCGCGCTCCAGCTCGGCGTGCAGTTCCGTGCTGCCCGTGACCAGGCGTGACCCGGTGGCGCCGCCGCCCCACCGGCGGGCGGCCGCCGCCGCGCCCTCCACCACCTCCGGGTGGCGGGCGAGCCCGAGATAGTCGTTGCTCGCGAGGTCGAGCACCTCGCTCTCCGCTGGGCGCGGGCGCAAGGTGCGCACGAGACCGGCGGCCTCGCGGGCGCCGCGCTCCGCGCCGATCCAGCCGAACGCGCGTGTGTGGGCCGTCGTCATGGCTCCCCCGTCGAGTGCCGCGGTTTGTAGGTAATGCACAGACACTAGCCGCCGTGCCACAGGGGCAGGGTGTGGCAATACCCACACGTCATCCGCCGTCCTTTGTAGAGAGTCTCCTTTCCACGGGAGCACGGGATAGGCAAGGATCAGGGCCCATGAACCTGCTGAACACGCTGGTGGACAAGGGGCTTCGGCGCGAACTGCCGAGCCGTGAAGAGGCGCTCGCGGTACTGGCGACGCCGGACGACGAACTGCTCGACGTGGTGGCCGCGGCCGGCAAGGTGCGCCGCCAGTGGTTCGGGCGACGGGTGAAGCTCAACTATCTGGTGAACCTCAAGTCCGGACTGTGCCCGGAGGACTGCTCGTACTGCTCGCAGCGCCTCGGTTCGAAGGCGGAGATCCTCAAGTACACGTGGCTGAAGCCCGACGAGGCCTCGAAGGCGGCGGCCGCCGGGGTCGCGGGCGGCGCCAAGCGGGTGTGCCTGGTGGCGAGCGGGCGCGGGCCGACCGACAAGGACGTGGACCGGGTCGCGCGGACCATCGACGCGATCAAGTCCGAGAACGAGGGCGTGGAGGTGTGCGCCTGCCTCGGCCTGCTCGACGACGGACAGGCCGAGCGGCTGCGCGGCGCGGGCGCCGACGCGTACAACCACAACCTGAACACCTCCGAGGCGACGTACGGCGACATCACCACGACGCACACGTACGCGGACCGCGTCGACACCGTGAAGAAGGCGCACGGGGCGGGCCTTTCCGCCTGTTCCGGCCTGATCGCGGGCATGGGCGAGAGCGACGAGGACCTGGTCGACGTCGTCTACGGGCTGCGTGAGCTCGACCCCGACTCGGTGCCGGTCAACTTCCTGATCCCGTTCGAGGGGACACCGCTGGCCAAGGAGTGGAACCTGACGCCGCAGCGGTGTCTGCGGATCCTCGCCATGGTGCGGTTCGTGTGCCCGGACGTGGAGGTACGGATCGCGGGCGGCCGTGAGGTGCACCTGCGGTCGATGCAGCCGCTCGCGCTGCACATCGCCAACTCCATCTTCCTCGGCGACTACTTGACGAGCGAGGGCCAGGCGGGCAAGGCCGACCTGGACATGATCGCGGACGCCGGGTTCGAGGTGGAGGGCACCGACCGGGTGACCCTGCCGGAGCACCGGGCCGGTGGCGGATGCGGATCGGCGTGCGAGCCCGCGTCCTCGTCCTCGTGCGGGTCGTCCTCGTCCGAGGATGAGGCGGAAGCCGGAGCCGAGACGGCTCGGACCGACCTCGTGGCCGTACGTCGTCGGGGCGCGGGGACGGATCTGGCGCCCAATGCCTGAGTCGAACGTGGCCGAACTGCTCGACCTGGACCGGCGCCACGTCTGGCACCCGTACGGTCCGATGCCCGGCACGCAGGCACCCCTGGTCGTCGAGTCGGCGGCCGGGGTGCGGCTGCGGGTCGCGGGCCACGGCGAGCTGGTCGACGGGATGTCGTCGTGGTGGTCGGCGATCCACGGCTACCGGCACCCGGTCCTCGACGAGGCGGCGCACGGGCAGTTGGGGCGGATGAGCCATGTGATGTTCGGCGGACTCACGCACGAGCCGGCGGTACGGCTCGTGGAACGCCTTGTCGACATGTCGCCGGAGGGCCTGGAGCATGTGTTCCTCGCCGACTCGGGGTCC
The DNA here is from genome assembly GCF_054963755.1 of Streptomyces sp. EDA2-14. Taxonomy (NCBI): domain Bacteria; kingdom Bacillati; phylum Actinomycetota; class Actinomycetes; order Kitasatosporales; family Streptomycetaceae; genus Streptomyces; species Streptomyces sp. EDA2-14. The sequence goes on along the minus strand of NZ_JBUEGE010000004.1, from coordinate 161,284 downwards.
GTGTCGGTCGAGGTCGCCCTGAAGATGTGCCTGCAGTACTGGCGTTCGCTCGGCCGCCCGGAGAAGCGGCGGATGCTGACGTGGCGCGGCGGCTACCACGGTGACACCTGGCAGCCGATGTCCGTGTGCGACCCGGAGGGCGGGATGCACGGGCTGTGGGCGGGGGTGCTGCAGGAGCAGATCTTCGTCGACGCGCCGCCGAGCGGGTTCGACGCGTACGACGCGTCGTACGCGGAGCAGTTGCGGGAGGCGATCGGACGGCACGCGCACGAGGTGGCGGCCGTGATCGTGGAGCCCGTGGTGCAGGGAGCGGGCGGGATGCGGTTCCACTCCCCCGCGTATCTGCGGGCGCTGCGGGAGGCGTGCGACGCGCACGACGTGCTGCTGGTGTTCGACGAGATCGCCACGGGGTTCGGGCGGACCGGGGAGCTGTTCGCGGCCGACCATGCGGGGGTGGCGCCCGATGTGATGTGCGTCGGGAAGGCGTTGACCGGTGGCTATCTGACGATGGCGGCGACGCTGTGCACGGCGCGGGTCGCCGAGGGGATCTCGCGGGGCGAGGTGCCGGTGCTCGCGCACGGGCCGACGTTCATGGGGAATCCGCTGGCGTCGGCGATCGCCTGCGCCTCGATCGATGTGCTGCTCGGGCAGGACTGGCGGGGTGAGGTGAAGCGGATCGAGACCGGGCTGAGCGAGGGCCTGGCGCAGGCGCGCGGGGTGAACGGGGTGCGGGACGTCCGCGTGCTCGGCGCCATCGGCGTCGTCCAGCTCGACCACGAGATCGACATGGCGGCGGCGACGCGGGCCGCGGTCGCGGAGGGCGTGTGGCTGCGGCCGTTCCGGGACCTCGTCTACACGATGCCGCCGTACGTCACGAGTGACGAGGATCTGGCACGGATCGGTCGCGCGGTGTGCGCGGTCGCGCGGGAAGGGTGAGTGGTGACGTGAGCGTGTTGGTGGTGACCGGGACCGGCACCGAGGTGGGCAAGACGGTGACGACGGCCGCGGTGGCGGCCGTCGCGGCGCGGGCCGGGCGTTCGGTGGCCGTGCTCAAACCGGCGCAGACGGGCGTCGCGCCCGGCGAGCCGGGGGACGTCGACGAGGTGGTGCGGCTCGCCGGGGACGCGGTGACGGGGATCGAGCTGGCGCGGTATCCGGAGCCGCTCGCGCCGGGCACCGCGGCGGCGCGGGCCGGGCTCGCGCCCGTGCGGCCGTGGCAGGTGGTCGAGGCCGTGGAGAAGTTGGCGGCGTCGCACGATCTGGTGCTGGTGGAGGGGGCGGGGGGCCTGCTCGTGCGGTTCGACGAGGAGGGCTCCACGTTGGCGGACGTGGCGGCGGAGCTCGGGGCGCCGGTGCTGGTGGTGGCGGCGGCCGGGCTCGGAACGTTGAACTCCGTGCAGTTGACGGGTGAGGCGTTGCGGGCGCGGGGGCTGCGCCAGGCGGGGGTCGTCATCGGCAGCTGGCCGGCAGAACCGGGCCTCGCGGAGCGCTGCAACGTGGTGGATCTGCCGGTGGTGGCCGGGGCGGACCTGGCGGGGGCGGTGTCGGCGGGGGCCGGAGCACTGACGCCGGAAGCGTTTCGGGGTACGGCGGAGCAGTGGCTCGGGGCGGACCTGGGTGGGGTGTGGGACGGAGGGGAGTTCAGGGCACGCGAGGGGGCGTCCTAGGGGCGCGGGTGGGTGGGCGACGGGGCTCACTCACCCGCAAGGATCCGCACCGCCCGACACGGGGAAGAAAGGAGGGTGAAGGGCAGTTCGCGGAGGAGGCGGTGACGTGGGGATCGGGAAGCAGGGGACGGTGGTCCGGCGGGGTGGGCGGCGGGGGGATGCCGTGCACCATCCCGTGTTCGCGCGGTACTACGCGCAGGCCGTCGAGCGCGTCGAACCCGTCATGGCCCCCGTACGGAAAGAGCTCGTCGCCGGGCTCTCCGGGCGGGTGCTGGAAATCGGCGCGGGGACCGGAATCGGGTTCGCGCACTATCCGGCCACGGTCTCCGAGGTCGTCGCGATCGAACCGGAGCGCACCCTGCGCCGGCTCGCCGTGGACGCGGCGCAGCGCGTGGACGTGCCGGTCGACGTGGTGCCGGGCGCCGCGGAGGCGCTGCCGGTGAAGAGCGAGGGGTACGACGCCGTGGTGCTCTGCACCGTGCTGTGCAGCGTGCGGGACGTGGCCCGGGCGCTCGGTGAGGTGCGGCGCGTGCTGCGTCCGAGCGGCGAGGTCCGGTTCTTCGAGCATGTGCGGGCTCCGGGGCGCGGCATGCGGCTCGTCCAGGGCGCCCTCGACCGGACCGTATGGCCGCTCTGTGTCGGCGGCTGCCACCTGCGACGGGACACGCTGGGTTCGCTGCGCGCGGCCGGGTTCGAGCTCGGCGCCCACCGCACGCTGACGATGCCGGGGCACGGGTCCCGGCAGCCGATGTCGACGTGCGTCCTGGGCACGGCCCGGCGCCCCGCAGAGGCCGACGGCCGCTCCTGACCTCACCGGAACCGGGCGTCACAGACTCCAGGTGCGGAGTTCCTTCTCGATGTCGTGGACCGTCGCCGTGCCCGTCTTCACCAGCCGCGCCAGATCGCGGATCTGCTCCGGTGACGTGACGATCTTCAGCCCGCTGGCGACGAGGTACGCGTAGGCGACGCCCGTCGCGAACATGATGTTCGAGCGCTCCAACGCCGGTACATGGATCAGGAGTTGGAGGAGCGACGCGGCGCGCGCGTACGGGGTCTCGTAGACGGGGACGTCGAATATCGCGGCCCGGTGGCGGGCGACCGCGCTCACGAGGGCGCCCCAGTCGGTGACCTGCGGGTCACCGGGCGTCTTCTGCTCCGCGACCATGAGCAGCCAGGCGAGGTCGATGGTGAGACGCGGCGGCTCACTCGACGAGGGTTCACTCAACGGGACGGCGCCGGCCTTCCGCTTCCGTACCGAACTCCTCGGCGAACACCGACTCGTACTGCTTCATGAAGTCGGCGGCGGCGTCGACGAACGTCCGCCCCTGCTCGCCCGCGTCGCGCTGCACCAGTTCCTCGATGTACCGGTTCACGCTCACCCCTCGGGCGAGCGCGCGCTCACGGGCGGCGCGGGCGGTGCCCTCTTCCACCCTGACGTTCAGCTGCGTCTTGGCCATGACTCCACGCTAGCGCTCTCGTGCTAGCACCGGCAAGGCGCGGACGATCGATCGCCTGTGCGACTCCCGCGCGGACCTCAACACTCTGACGGACGCTGTTGCACCGACCGGCTATCCTCGGGACCCTGACATCGAACCCGGTGCGCAACTGGCTTACAGAGTAAGGGAGTTGGGGTGGGGGACACGGGTGTGGTCAAGGATGCCGCGGTGGCCGCGCGGGCCCGGGACCTGACGAAGGCGTACGGCTCGGGCGAGACGCGGGTGCTCGCTCTCGACGGGGTGGACGTGGACATCGCGCGCGGCCGGTTCACGGCCGTGATGGGCCCTTCGGGCTCGGGAAAGTCCACGCTGATGCACTGCCTGGCGGGGCTCGACACGGTCTCGGCGGGACAGGTGTGGCTCGGTGACACGGAGATCACGGGGCTGAAGGAGCGCGAGCTGACGCGGCTGCGGCGGGACCGAGTGGGCTTCATGTTCCAGTCGTTCAACCTGATCCCGACGCTGAACGCGGCGGAGAACATCACGCTGCCGATGGACATCGCGGGCACGTCCCCCGACCGGCCGTGGCTGGAGCAGGTGATCGACACGCTCGGGCTGCGGGACCGGCTGAGCCACCGGCCCGCCCAGCTCTCCGGCGGGCAGCAGCAGCGCGTCGCGTGCGCGCGGGCGCTCGCCGCGCGCCCCGAGCTGATCTTCGCGGACGAGCCGACGGGGAACCTGGACTCGCGGGCCGGGCTCGAAGTCCTCGGATTCCTGCGCCAGGCCGTCGACGAGCTGGGCCAGACCGTGGTCATGGTGACCCACGACCCGGGCGCCGCCGCCCACGCCGATCTGGTCCTCTTCCTCGGTGACGGCCGCCTCGTGGACGAGATGCGGGAGCCGACCGCCGAGGCCGTCCTGGAGCGCATGAAGCAGTTCGACGTCGCGCGCCAGGCCGTCGCCGAGCAGCAGACCCCGCGGGCGTAGCCATGCTGAAGGCGACGTTGCGGAGCTTTCTCGCGCACAAGGGGCGCCTCGTCCTGTCCGCGCTCGCCGTCGTCCTGTCGGTGGCGTTCGTCGCGGGCAGCCTGATCTTCTCGGACACCGTGTCGCGCACCTTCGACCGGCTCTTCGCGTCGACGTCGGCGGACGTGCGGGTGGGCCCCAAGGCGGACGACTTCGACGAGTCCGTGCCGTCGGGCAGGGTGCGTACGGTGCCGGCCGCGCTGGCCGGGCGGATCGACCGGGTCGAGGGCGTGGCCGCCACGCACATTGACGCCGGGGTCGAGAACATCACGGTCGTCGACCGGCACAACAAGTCGGTCGGGCCGACCACCGGCGCGCCCACGATCGCCACCAACTGGGAGCCCACGGACCGCAGTCCGGTGCGCCTGACGTCGGGGAACGCCCCGCGCGGCCCCCGGCAGGCGCTGCTCGACGCCGACACCGCCGACAAGAAGCACGTCCGTATCGGGGACCCGCTCACCGTCATGGCGAAGCCCGGCTCGTTCAAGGTCGAGGTCGTGGGCATCGCCACGTTCCGTACGACGAACCCGGGCGCGGCCCTCGTCTTCCTGGACACGGCCACCGCCCAGCGCAGGCTGCTCGGCGGCACCGGTCGGGCGACGAGCATCGCGGTGGACGCGGCGCCGGGCGTCTCCGACGCGGCCCTGAAGCGGCGGATCGGCCGGGAGCTGGGCGGCGGCTACGACCTGAAGACGGCCGACGAGGAAGCGAAGTCGGCGGCCGAGGACCTGGGCGGGTTCCTCGACGTCATCAAGTACGTGATGCTGGGCTTCGCCGGGATCGCCGTGCTCGTCGGCGTGTTCCTGATCGTGAACACGTTCTCGATGCTGATCGCCCAGCGGACACGGGAGTTGGGGCTCCTCAGGGCGCTCGGCGCGGACCGCAGGCAGGTGCGCCGCTCGGTTCTCACGGAGGCGGTGCTGCTGGGTCTCGTCGGCTCGGCGACCGGTCTCGCGCTCGGTGTGGCGCTCGCGTACGGGCTCATCAAGCTGATGGGCGTCTTCGGGATGAACCTCAAGTCCACGGAGATGGTCGTGACGTGGGTGACGCCTGTGGCGTCGTTCGTGGTCGGCGTCGGGGTCACGTTCGTGGCCGCGTATCTGCCGTCCCGGCGCGCGGCCCGCGTCTCCCCCATGGCCGCCCTTGCCGATGCGGAGATCGCCGGTGTGGGGCGGCCCCTGCGGGTACGGGCGCTGGTCGGGGCGGTGATCGGCGCGGCCGGCGCCGCCGCGCTGATCGGGTGCTGGACGGCGGACGAGACCGGGCCCGCGGCCTCGCTGCTCGGCCTCGGCATCGTCCTCACGCTGATCGCGACGGTCGTCGCGGGGCCGCTCCTCGTACGTCCCGTGATCCGGGTCCTCGGCGGCGCGTTCCCCGCCGTGTTCGGCTCGGTCGGCCGGATGAGCCAGCGCAACGCGCTGCGCAACCCGCGCCGCACGGGCGCCACGGCCGCCGCCCTGATGGTGGGCCTCGCCCTCGTGGCGGGGATGTCGGTGGCGAGCGCCTCCATGAGCAAGTCGTTCGACCAGCAGATCGACGACACGCTGGGCGCCGACTTCACCGTGCAGAACGCCAACTTCATGCCGTTCCCGCAGGAGGTCACCCGGAGGATCCGGGCGACCGACGGCGTGGGCCTCGTCGTGCGCCAGCGGTTCACCGCGCTCGCCGTGCGCATGCCGGACGGGAAGCGCGTGAAGACGACGGCCGCCGCCTGGGACCGGCGCGTCGACGACGTCGCGCACGTCACGTACGCGCGGGGCGGCAGCGCCACCGGGCTCGCTCCCGGGCATCTGCTGCTGCAGAAGGAGTTCGCCGACGAGCACGGGGCGCGGATCGGCAGCGTGCTGCCCGTGGAGTTCCCCGGCGAGCGGCGCACGGAGCTGACCGTGGGCGCGCTGACCGACCAGGAGGCGAACGACTTCGGCATGTCCGGCGGCTTCGCGATGGGCATCCCCACGCTGAACCGGTACGCGCCGGGCGGCCAGGACTCGGCGGTGTACGTGAACGCAGCCTCCGGCACCTCCCCCGACACGCTGCGCGCCCGCCTGGAGAAGACGCTCGACCCGTATCCGCAGGTGCAGGTGCGCGACCTCGCCGACTACAAGGAGCTGGTGCACGGGCAGATCGCGGTGCTCCTGTACCTGGTGTACGCACTCCTTGGCCTGGCGATCGTCATCGCGGTGCTCGGCGTGGTCAACACCCTTGCCCTGTCGGTCGTGGAACGGACGCGGGAGATCGGGCTGCTGCGGGCGATCGGCCTCGCACGGCGCCAGTTGCGGCGCATGATCCGCCTGGAGTCGGTGGTGATCGCCGTGTTCGGGGCGGTGCTCGGGCTCGCGCTCGGCCTGGTGTGGGGCGTGGTCGCACAGCGGGTGCTCGCCCTGGAGGGCATGAAGGCGCTGGCGATTCCCTGGTCGACGATCGTCGCGGTGGTGATCGGCTCGGTGGTCGTGGGGCTCGCGGCGGCGCTGCTCCCGGCGCTGCGGGCGTCGCGGATGAACGTACTGGCGGCGATCGCGCACGAGTAGCGGGGCGGACGTAGGGTCGGCAGGGCAACTGGCCGCGTTCCGAGGAGAGTTCATGGGTACGGAAGGTCCGCAGGCGACACGCCCGTTCCGCTTCGGGGTCAATCTGGTGACCCCGGCGCCCGACGACGCGTGGCGCGCCAAGTGCCGGCGGGCCGAGGAGCTCGGCTACGACGTGCTCCTCGTGCCCGACCACCTGGGCGCCCCGTCACCGTTCCCGTCGCTCGTGGCGGCGGCCGACGCGACGAGCCGGCCGCAGGTGGGGACGTTCGTCCTCAACTGTGCCTTCTGGAACCCGGTGCTGCTCGCCCGGGAGGTCACCACCACCGTCGCGCTCACGGGTGGCCGCCTCGAACTCGGCCTCGGCACCGGCTACGTACGCGAGGAGTTCGAGCAGGCCGGGCTCGACTGGGGCACGCCCGGCAGCCGTGTGGACCACCTCAGGCACACGATCACGGAGCTCGACCGGCTGCTGTCCGCGCCCGACCAGGGCCCCCGGCCCCCGCTGCTGATCGGCGCGAACGGCGACCGGATGCTGCGGACCGCCGCCGAGCACGCCGACATCGCCGCGTTCACCGGGGCGCGGGCGCCCGCGGGGAACGCGGGCGGACTGGAGCCGCTGAGCGCCGAGGAGCTGGCGGAGCGGGTCGCCACGTACCGGAAGTTCGCCGCCGACCGGCCGGAGAGCGCCGAACTCAATCTGCTGGTGCAGCTGGTGGCGGTGACGGACGACCGGCCCGCCGCCGTCCGGCCCCTCCTGGAGCATCTGCCGGGCCTCACCGAGGAACAGGTCCTCGACTCGCCCCTGCTGCTCGTCGGCACGGTCGAGGAGATCACGCGCCAACTCCTGGAGCGGCGCGAGCGGTTCGGGTTCTCGTACATCACGGTCCTGGAGCCGTCCATGGAGGCGCTCGCCCCGGTGATCGAGGCGCTGCGGGGCCGCTGAGTCCGCCGCCCGCCGAGGCGGTTACAGGGACTTCACCCAGCGCCGCCAGTGGTCCGCGCGCTCGTAGCCGGAGGCCGACCACGCGCCGTGGGCACGTGTGTTGGCCTCCAGGACCATGGCGTCGACGCGCCGTCCGCCGAGCGCGGCGAAGCGCTGCTCGGCCGCCTCCAGGAGAGCGCTCGCGATGCCCCGCCGACGGTGGTCGGGGTGCACGGCGAGCCGGTAGGCCGAGCAGCGCCAGCCGTCGAATCCGGCGATGACGGTGCCCACGAGCGCCCCGTCGCGCTCCGCGAGGATCAGGGCGTCCGGGTCGCGCTCGATGAGCAGCGTCATACCGTCGTGGTCGTCGGTGATGCTCGTGCCCTCGGCCGCCTCGCGCCAGAACGCGAGGACAGCGTCGATGTCGTCGGCCGTGGCGGAGCGCATGTTCAGATCGGTCACCCGAGAAGTGGACCACGGCGGCCTGTGCCGGGCCAAGGCGTTTTGGCCGGGCACAGGCCGCCGGTCAGGGTCCTGCCGCCCAGCTACGGTGGCGCGCAGTTCCGGCCGGTCCTGCTCGGTCAGGGACTGGTCATGTGCTCAGTCCTCGATGGCTTGGTAGAGAGTGGTCCAGACGTCGTTGTGCAGCCGGACCGCGTGCCCCACGGACGTGCCGACCTGGGTGAGGACGATGCCGGTGACGTCGTTCACGGGGTCGGCGTACGTCGACGTACCGCTGCCGCCGTCCCAGCCGAACTGGCCGAGCGGGGCGTAGTCGCCGACGTACGTGCGCACCGCCATGCCGAAGCCCCAGCCGCCCTGCTGTCCCTGGCCGAACGACACGTGGACGTTCTCGGTGGCCAGGGTCGTCCGGGCGGCCTGCTGCTCCGGGGTGAGGCGGTTGGTGGTCATCAGCCGCACGGCCGGCTTCGACAGGATCCGCTCGCCGCCGTGCGTCCCGCCGTTCAGGAGCATCCGGAAGTACGCGTGGTAGTCGTCGGCCGTGGAGTTCAGCCCGCCGCCACCCCCGGGGAAGGCCGGGGGCGCGCTCCACCGGCCGCCCTCGGCCTCGTCCCACACGTGGAACTCGCCGGTCGCCGGGTCGGGCGCGTACAGCGGCGGCAGCCGGTGGATGTCCTCGGCCGGCACGTGGAAACCGGTGTCCTTCATGCCGAGCGGCTCGAAGACGCGCTCGCGCAGGAACGAACCGAAGGACTGCCCGGAGACCCGCGCGACCAGCACGCCGAGCAGGTCACTGGCGATCTGGTACTGCCAGCGCTCGCCGGGCTGGTGCATCAGCGGCAGCTCGCCCAGGCGCTTGATCCACTCGTCGGGCGCGGGCATCGGCTCCGGGAGGTTCGGGATGATCCCCTTCTCCGCGATCGCGCCGAAGACCGGGGTGCCGATCGCGGTCATGTCCATCCCGAGCCCGAAGGTCGACGTGAGGACGTCCCGCACGGTGATCGGCCGGCGCGCCGGGACGGTGTCGTCCAGCGGTCCGTCGACCCGCTTGAGCACCTGCCGGTCGGCCAGCTCCGGCAGCCACTCCTCGACCGTGTCGTCGAGGCGCAGCCGGCACTCGTCCAGCAGCACCATGCCCGCCGCGACGGAGACGGGCTTGGACGTCGACGCCATACGGAAGACGGTGTCCCGGCTCATCGACGCGCCGCCCTCGTGCCGCGTCGTCCCCAGCGTCTCGACGTACGTCTCCTCGCCCCGGCTGTAGAGCACGACGAGGCCGGGGATCCGGCCCGACTCGACGTGTCGCGCCAGCACATCACGGATCCTGCGCTGTCCCGCCTCGGAGAAGCCACCGCTGATCTGTCCCATCGCCCACCCCGTCGCCCGGGCCCGTACGAGCGGGCCCGCTCTCGATGTCCACGCAGGCCACGGAGGTGTCCGGGCCGGTGGGCATCAGCCTGAGTCCCGCCGGGGCCCTGATCAACGACGAGTTCGGCAAGGCTGTGTTGCCCACCGGGACATCAATGCGCGTTGTGTCACCGCACAGTTGACCGCTAGGTTCACGGTCACCGGGGAGACGGGGGACCGATGGAGCTGCGGGACATAGAGATCTTTCTGACGCTGGCGGAGGAGCTGCACTTCGGGCGGACCGCCGAGCGGCTGCACATCACGCCGTCCCGCGTCAGCCACGTCATCAAGAAGCAGGAGCGCCGGCTGGGTGTGCGGCTCTTCGAGCGGACCTCGCGCTCGGTGCTGATCACCCCGCCCGGCGAGCGACTGCGCGACGAGCTGCTCCCGGCCCATCGACGCATCCTCCAGGCCCTGGACCGGACCGCCGCCGAGGGCCGGGCCGAGGCCGGTGAACTGCACGCCGGATACACCACGCCCTGGCTGGCCGAACTCCTGCTGCGTGCCGCAAAGGAGCTGCGCGGCCGTCACCCCCAATGGTCCGTACGGATCAGGGAGCTCCAGCACAGCGATCTCTACGGGCCGCTGCACCGCGGCGAACTCCAGTTGCAGCTCGCGGAGTTCCCGGTCGTCGAACCAGGTGTCACCGCAGGACCCGTGCTGCTGCGCGAGCGCAGGGCGCTGATGCTGCCTGCGGACCATCCGCTGGCCGCCCGCGACACCGTGTCCATGGAGGATCTGGTGGAGGTGCCGCTGCTCCGGCTCCAGGGGGACCACCTGAAGCCTCTGATGGACTTCCACGTCCCGGCGCGCACACCGCTGGGACGCCCGGTGTCCCTCGGGCCCTGTGCGACCTCCTGGCACGAGATCCCGGTACTGGTCGCCGCCGGGTTCGGCGCCTCGATCGTGGCCGCACGGGCGGCGGCCTACCACGCCCGGCCCGGCATCGCCTTCGTCCCGCTGCGGGACGGCCCCACACTGGACTACGGCGTGCAGCTGCCCGCAGCCGACCCGGCGCCGCTGGTTCCGGCCTTCGTGGACCTGCTCCGCGCGCTCGCCGACTGAGCCGTGCGTCGGCCCCGCCGCTGCGGCACACCGTGCTTTGCCGCTCCTTTACCATGGAGGAATTACTCGAACTCCTTCGAAAGGTGTGAGCGTCCGCCCATGGGCGAGCCCCCCAGTCTCCGCTCCGTCCCCCCGCGCGGCCCCCGCGAGCGCGCATCGGTCCCCGCTCTGGCCGACCATGGGACGGAGGTGACGACCCGATGACCGAAGTGCTCCTGCTCGCCGTCGCAGTACTGCTGGCGCTTGCCTGCGGCGCGTTCGTGGCGGCGGAGTTCTCGCTCACGACCGTCGAGCGCGCCGATCTCGAGGCGGCGGTCGAGCGCGGTGAGCGCGGCGCCGCCGGCGCCCTGCGGGCCGTCAAGAACCTCACCTTCCAGCTGTCCGGCGCGCAGCTCGGCATCACCGTCACCAACCTGGTCGTCGGCATGCTCGCCGAGCCGTCCATCTCCAAGCTCCTGGCGGGCCCGCTGGAGTCCCTCGGCCTGTCCGCCGGGGCCTCCACCTCGGTCGCCCTGGTGCTCGGCACCGCCCTGTCGACCGTGTTCCTGATGGTCGTCGGCGAGCTGGTGCCGAAGAACTGGGCGATCTCCTCGCCGGTGGCCGTGGCCAAGAAGGTGGCGACGCCGCAGCGCCTGTTCAGCGCGGCGTTCCGCCCGTTCATCACGCACCTCAACAACACCGCGAACCGTCTCGTGCGCCGCTTCGGCATCGAGCCGACCGAGGAGCTGGCCTCCGCGCGCGGACCGCAGGAGCTGATGGCGCTCGCCCGGCACTCCGCGAAGGAGGGCGCCCTGGAGGCGGACACCGCCGAGCTGTTCGTACGCACCCTGAACCTCGCCGACCTCACCGCCGAGAACGTGATGACGCCGCGCGTCCAGGTCATGGCCCTCGACCTCCAGGCCACCTGCGAGGACGTGGCGAACGCGACGCGGGCCACCGGCCTGTCCCGCTTCCCGGTCTACCGCGGCAGCCTCGACTCGGTCGTCGGCGTCGTCCACATCAAGGACGTCCTCGCCGTCCCCGACGATCTGCGGGCCCGCAAGGGCGTCGCCGATCTGCTGCGCGAGCCGCTGCTCGTACCGGAGACGCTGACCGTGGACCGGCTGCTCGACCGGCTCTCCGGCAAGCGGACGATGGCCGTCGTCATCGACGAGTACGGCGGCACGGCCGGGGTCGCGACCCTGGAGGACATCGTCGAGGAGGTCGTCGGCGAGGTCCGTGACGAGCACGACCCGCACGAGACCCCCGACATCGCGGCCGCGGGCACCGACCCCGAGGGCCGCACGCTCTACTCGGCCGACGGCGCCGCCCGCACCGACCAGCTCGCGCGGGTCGGCCTGCGCGCGCCGGACGGACCGTACGAGACGCTGGCCGGGCTCGTCGCGACCGAGCTGGGCCGGATCCCCGACATCGGCGACAGCGTCGAGATCGCCGGGTGGCGGCTCGACGTCGTGGACGCGCACGGACACCGCGCGGCCCGCGTCCTGCTGCACGCGCCGCTGATCCTGGACACCGAGACAGGCAGGACGGCGGACGAGGCGAGGACCAGCCGGTCGACCGCCAAGGCCGAGAAGGCCGCGAAGACCGCCAGGACCGACAAGGCCGCCAGGGACGAAAAGGCTGCCAAGGCCGACAAGGCTGCCGAGGAGAAGGGGGCGGCCCGATGACCGCGGTCCAGTTGTTGATCGGTCTGGCGACGCTCGTCGTCAACGCCTTCTTCGTGGGCGGCGAGTTCGCCCTGATCTCGGTGCGCCGCAGCCAGATCGAGCCGCACGCCGAGGAGGGGGACCGGCGGGCGCGCAGCGTCCTGTGGGGCCTCGAACACGTGTCGGCGCTGCTGGCGGCGGCGCAGCTCGGCATCACGCTGTGCACGCTGGTGCTCGGCATCGTGGCCGAGCCGGCCATCGCGCATCTCCTGGAGCCCGCGTTCGACGGGGTCGGGGTGCCGCACGGCCTGGTCCACCCGATCTCGTTCGTGATCGCGCTGACCGTGGCGACGTATCTGCACATGCTGCTCGGCGAGATGGTGCCGAAGAACATCTCGCTCGCCGAGCCGGTCCGCTCGGCGCTGCTGCTCGGCCCGCCGCTGGTGGCGATCGCGCGCGCCCTGCGCCCGGTGATCTTCGCGATCAACGCCTTCGCGAACGGACTGCTCAAGCTGCTCCGCGTCGAGGCGAAGGACGAGGTGGCGGCGACGTTCTCGGACGACGAGCTGGCCCGCATGGTCAAGGACTCCTCCGACGCGGGCCTGATCGACGACCGGGCGCAGGAGCGGCTGCACGACGCGCTCGAACTGGGCCGGCGGCCCATCAAGGACGTCGTCCTGCCGATCGAGAAGGTCGTCTACGCGCGCGTGGGCGTCACGCCCGAGGAGCTGGAGCGGCTATCCGCCGAGTCGGGTTTCTCGCGCTTTCCCGTGGTGGACGAGGGCCGGCGGATCGTCGGCTACCTTCACGTGAAGGACGCCCTGGACGCGACGCCGCGCGATCTGCCGTTCCGGGTACCCGACATGCGGTCCATCGCGCGCGTGCGGGAGACGACGCCGCTGGACGACGTACTGACCGCGATGCGCGGCAGCCGCACGCACGTCGCGGCGGTGCTCGGCGCGGACGGCCGGCTCGCCGGTCTGGTGACGATGGAGGACGTGCTGCGGGAGCTGTTCGGCCAGCCGGTGTGACCACGGGCGCGGTCCGGTGAAGGGGAAGGGGATCCATGAGCCAGCTCGCCCTGAAGGACGTGACGTACGGATACCCGGACCGGCCCGTCCTGGAGCGGATCTCGCTGTCGGTGCGGCCCGGTGAGAAGGCCTGCGTCATCGGCGAGAACGGCTCGGGCAAGTCGACGCTGCTGCGGCTGATGGCGGGCGAGCTGGCCCCCGCCGACGGCACCGTGGTGGTCGACGCCGACGGCGGCACCGGCTACCTCGCCCAGACGCAGCCGCTGCCGCCGCGGGCCACGGTGCAGGACGCCGTCGACGCGGCGCTCGCCGAGCTGCGCGACCTTGAGCGGCGCATCGCGGAGGCGGAGGCGTCGCTCGGCTCGGCCGGACCCGGCGCGCTGACCGCCTACGCCGACCTGGTCTCGGCCTTCGAGGCGCGCGAGGGCTACCGGGCCGACGCCCGCCTCGACGCGGCCCTGCACGGGCTCGGCGTCCCGCACCTGGCGCGCACGCGCACGCTCGGCTCCCTGTCGGGCGGCGAGGCGGCCCGGCTCGCGCTCGCCTGTGTCCTGGCCCCGCAGCCCGAGCTCCTCCTCCTGGACGAGCCGACGAACCACCTCGACGACCAGGCGCTGAGCTGGCTGGAGGACCGGCTGCGGGCGCACCGCGGCACCGTCGTCGCCGTCACCCACGACCGTGTCTTCCTCGACCGGGTGGCCGGCGCGATCGTCGAGGTCGACGGCGACCGGCGCTCCGTCGCCCGGTACGGCAACGGCTGGCACGGCTACCTGGAGCAGCGGACGACCGCGCGGCGCCGCTGGGAGGAGCGGTACCGGGCGTGGACCGACGAGGTGGACCGGCAGGAACGCATCGCCGAGGACACCTCGGCGCGCCTGTCCGGCGGCTGGCGGATGCGGGACAGCAGCACGTTCGCCAAGTTCTCCAAGCACCAGCGGTCCGTGGAGGGCCAGGTCTCCGGCGTGGTCCGCAACGCACGCGAGCGCCTGCGGCGGCTGCGCGCGGACCCGGTGCCGAAGCCGCCGGAGCCGTTGCGGTTCCGGGTGGGCGAGAGCCCCGCCCAAGGGGGCCTCGAAGAAGGTGGCGTCCCAGCAGGCGGCGTCCCAGCGGCCGGAGTCCTCGAAGGCGGGGTCCTCGAAGGCGGAGTCCTCGAAGGCGGTCGCCACCCCTTCCTGCGCCCCGTGGAGCTGACCGACGTCGTCGTCGAGGGGCGGCTCGCGGTCGAGCGGCTGGTGCTGGAGCCGGGCTCGCGCACGCTCGTGACCGGACCGAACGGGGCGGGCAAGTCGACGCTGCTCTCGCTGCTCGCCGGGCGGCTCGCGCCGGACCGCGGGACGGTCCGGCTCCCGCCCCGGATCGGGTACTTGACGCAGGAGGTCGCGCACGACGGCGCCGCGCAGCCGCTCCTCGACGCGTTCGCGGCGGGGCTCGGCGGGCTGCCCGAGGACCATGCCGAGGCCCTGCTGGCGCTCGGCCTGTTCCGCGAGGAGGACCTGGCCGTGCCGGTGCGGGACCTGTCCGTCGGCCAGCGCCGCCGCCTCGATCTGGCCCGGCTCGTCACGCGCCCCGCCGATCTGCTGCTCCTGGACGAGCCGACGAACCACGTCTCCCCCGCGCTCGCGGAGGACCTGGACGCGGCGCTCGCCGGTTACGCGGGCACGCTCGTCGTGGTCTCGCACGACCGCAGGCTCCGGGCCCGCTTCGAGGGCCGTCAGGTGCGGGTGACGGGCGGGTCCGTCGTGGGGTGAGGCGCGGGCTCCGGCGTCGACGTCGGCGTCTCCAGGATGCCGGGTCCGTGCGGACCGACGCCCGCGGTGCCGACCGCCGTGAGGACCGCGAGCAGTGCGGCGAGGCCCGCGGTGCCGAGGGCCGCGGCCCAGTCGACGTTCAGCAGGTTCGTCGCGCCCGCGACCAGCACGGCGGCGAGCGCCTGCGCGAAGGTCCTGACCGCACGCTCCGCGGTGGCTTTCCAGAAAGCGATGTTCCACATGACGTACTCCCCCGTTCGCCGTGTCCGTTCCTGGCATACCGCCGCCGGGCCCGGCTGCCCAGACCCGCGGCGCGCACCACTTCGTTGCCTCGGGATACGATCTACGCAGCCATGCACACGAACCCTGACCACACCAGCCTCGTCGCGCTCGGCGACTCCTTCACCGAAGGCATGTCCGACCTGCTGCCGGACGGTTCCTACCGCGGGTGGGCCGACCTGCTCGCCGCCCGGATGGCCGCGCGGACGCCAGACTTCCGCTACGCGAACCTCGCCGTACGGGGCAAGCTCATCGGCCAGATCGTCGACGAGCAGATCGACGTCGCCGCCGCCATGAAGGCCGACGTGGTGACCCTCGTCGGCGGGCTCAACGACACCTTGCGCCCCAAGTGCGACATGGTCCGCGTCCGCGATCTGCTGACGCAGTCCGTGGAGACGCTGGCCCCGTCGTGCCGGCAGCTCGTCCTGATGCGCAGCCCCGGCCGCAACGGCCCGGTGCTGCAGCGCTTCCGGCCGCGCATGGAGGAGCTGTTCGACTGCATCGACGACCTCGCGGCGAAGCACGGCGCGCTCGTCGTCGACCTGTACGGGGAGCCGGCCCTCGGCGACCAGCGCATGTGGGACGTGGACCGCCTGCACCTGACGGCCGAGGGCCATCGCCGGGTCGCCGAGGCGGTCTGGCAGTCGCTCGGCTACGAGGCGGAGTCCGACTGGCGTGCCGCGCTGCCGCCCTCCGCCCCGCCGAACTGGGTGACGCGCCGCGTCGCCGACGCCCGCTTCGCCAAGCAGCACCTCGGGCCGTGGATCGGCCGCCGCCTGACGGGAAGGTCGTCGGGCGACGGCCGGGCCCCGAAGCGCGCCGAGCTGAGCCCGTACGCCGAGGACCCGCGCAACGGCACCGGTTCCTAGGGCCTGTCGCCGCGGGGCGACAGGCCCTGTGGCACCACGACTGTGCCGTTCACTCCACGTCTCACTCCACGTCGAGTTCGATGCCGCCCAGCGCGCCGAGGTCGGCCACGAGGTGGTCGCCCTTGGTGATGGCCGTGGGCGTGCAGATCGTCCCGCTCAGCACGATGTCCCCGGCTTCGAGACCCGCGCCCCCGCTCGACAGGTGGCGGGCGAGCCAGGCGACCGCCTCGGCCGGGTCGCCCATGACCGCCGTGGCGTCCCCGCTCGCCGTCCGCGCGCCGACCGACAAGGTGGCGGTGACGTTCCGCAGGTCCTTCGGCGGCGGTGTCATCTCGGGGCCCAGGGAGATCCAGGCCGCGTAGGTGTTGTCGGCGACGAGCATCGGCAGGGTGCGCGCGCCGCCGCGCCATCTGCTGCCGACGATCTCGAAGGCCGGCGCGACGGCGACCGTGGCACGCAGGACGTCCTCGGCGATGACATGCGGACCGGAGAGTGCCTCGCCGAGGACGACGTCGGCTCAGACGGACAGCACGAGCTTGCCCCGCGTATGCCCCTCGGCGTTGAGCCGCCACGCCTCCGCCGCCTCGGCGAGCGGCAGCACCCGCGCGATCGGCACGGTCAGCTTCCCCGCGTCGGCGAGGCCGGCGAGGGCCGTGAGGTCGGCCGAGTCCGGGCGGACCCATACGTAGTGGCCGCCCTTCTCCGCGGCCTCCGCCTCGACGATGGACGCGAACCGGTCGGGCCGGTCGAGCAGGCGCAGCGAGGTGTCGACGGCTTCCGCGCCACCGACGAAGTCGAGGGCCGCGTCGATGCCCTCGGGCGCCAACTCCGTGACGCGGCCGTCGAGTCCGGGACCGTAGGCCACCGGCTCCGCGCCCAGCTCCCGTACGAAATCGTGGTTCCGCTCGCTCGCCGTGCCGATCACGCGGGCGCCGAGCGCCGCGGCGATCTGGACCGCGAACGAGCCGACGCCGCCCGCTGCCGCGTGCACCAGGACGGTGTCACCGGAGCCGACGCCCACGCGCTGAATGGCCTGGTGGGCCGTGAGCCCGGCGAGCGGGACGCCCGCGGCCTGCTCCCAGGAGAGCGCGGCGGGCTTGCGGGCCAGCATCCGCACGTGCGCGGAGACGAGTTCGGCGTAGGCCCCCAGCTGGGCGACGTCCTTGCGGATGTAGCCGAAGACCTCGTCCCCCGGCGCGTACTCCTCGACGTCGAAGCCGACGCGCTCGACGGTCCCGGACACGTCCCAGCCGGGGACGAGCGGGAAGTGCGTCTCCATGATCGGGTCGAGTCCGCCCGCGGCGAGCTTCCAGTCGACCGGATTGACCCCGGCGGCCTTGACCCGGATCAACACCTCACCGGGCGCCACCTTCGGTTCGGCGAGGTCGGTGAGCTGCAGCGTTTCGGGGCCGCCGTATCCGTTCAGGGTGATGGCTCTCATGGGCCCAATGATTGCACGCAGAGGTAAATGCAGGCCACCGATACATGCGTTTGCAATTATCCCGCGCATGCAAGTACTGTCGTTCGGCGTAAGCACCCGTAAGGCCCGAACCACCCGAAAGGCCGCACACACCATGGCACCCTCCATCCCCACCGTCACCCTCAACAACGGCGTCGAGATCCCCCAGCTCGGCTTCGGCGTCTTCCAGGTGCCGGACGACGAGACCACCGCCGCCGTGACCGCCGCCCTCGAGGCCGGCTACCGCTCCATCGACACCGCCGCGATCTACGGGAACGAGGCGGGCGTCGGCCACGCGCTCGCCGCCTCCGACATCGCCCGCGAGGACCTGTTCATCACGACCAAGCTGTGGAACGCCGACCAGGGCCACGACGCCACCCTGAAGGCCTTCGACGCGAGCCTCGCCAAGCTGGGCCTCGATTACGTCGACATGTACCTCATCCACTGGCCGACCCCGGAGCGCGACCTCTACCGCGAGACCTGGAAGGCCATCGAGACGCTGGTCGCCGACGGCCGGGTCCGCACCGCGGGCGTCTCCAACTTCCAGCCCGCGCACCTGCGCCGCCTCATCGACGGCTCGGAGCTCGTCCCCGCCGTCAACCAGGTCGAGCTGCACCCGGGCCTCCAGCAGAGCGAGCTGCGCGCCGTCCACGCCGACCTCGGCATCGCCACCGAGGCGTGGAGCCCGCTCGCCCAGGGCACCGTCCTCGGTGACGAGGCGATCACCACGACCGCCGCCCGCCACGGCAAGTCGCCCGCCCAGGTCGTCCTGCGCTGGCACCTGCAGCTCGGCAACATCGTGATCCCCAAGTCCGTGACCCCGGCCCGCATCCGCGAGAACCTCGACGTCTTCGACTTCGCCCTCACGGACGACGAGATGGCCTCGATCGCCGCGCTCGACCGCGATCTGCGCACGGGCCCGCACCCGGACGAGCTGAACTAGGCCCTGGTCCGGCGACGCGAAAGCACCACCTGTGATGTCTGTTGCTCCCACCGCCCTCGACCGGCTCGTGAACCCCGCGGGGGGACTGCCGACCCTGGGCCTCGAACTCCCCCTCGACCACGACTGGGGCGGCACCCGGCTCCGTGCCGACCGGGCCGCGGGGCGCCCCTTCGGCGTCCCCGACCTGACCCGGCACGCCGAACTCGCCCGCCTCGCCGACGAACTGGGCTTCGCGGCGCTCTGGGTGCGGGACGTCCCGCTGTACGACCCGGAGCACTTCGGTGACGCCGGTTCCGTGTTCGAGACGTTCACGCACCTGGGACATCTGGCCGCCGTCACCGAGCGCGCCGTGCTCGGGACCGCGGCCGTCGTCCTGCCGCTGCGGCAGCCGCTGTTGGTCGCGAAGGCGGCCGCCAGCGTCGACGCACTGTCCGGCGGCCGGTTCGTGCTCGGCCTCGCCAGCGGGGACCGGCCGGTCGAATACCCCTTGTTCGGCGCGGACTTCCACGCCCGCGGCGCCGCGTTCCGCGAGGGCGTGGAGATCCTGCGCGCGGCCTGGGCCGGGCGCTTGGGGGACGAGGGCATGAGCCTGCCCGGGCTCGGCCTCGACGCCGGCCGCCGCCTGGACGTACTGCCCAAGCCGACGGCCCCGACCGTCCCGATCGCCGTCGCGGGGCACGCCCAGCAGTCCGCGGAGTGGATCTCCCGGAACGCCGACGCGTCCCTCAACTACCCCCGCCCGCTGGGGGCGTTGCGCCTCAAGACACAGGAGTGGCGGCAGCTGACGGGCGAGGATCCCAAGCCGTACCTCACCCCGATGCAGCTGGACCTCCTGGCGGACCCGGCCGCCCCTGCGACCGCCATCCGCCTCGGCCTCCGTACCGGCCGCGAGGCGCTGGTGGAGCATCTGCGGGCCATGGGCGACCTCGGCGTCTCCCACGTCTCCTTCAACCTCCGCCCCAGTGACCGCCCGATCGACGAGGTCCTCCGGGAACTCGCCGAAACGGTCCTGCCGCACTTCCCCGCGCAGGGCACGGAGTAGCTCAACCGACGAACCCCTCGGCGAGACCGCGCTTGAGGATCTTGCCTGTCGCCCCCTTCGGCAGGGCGTCCACGATCCTCACGTGGCGCGGGTACTTGTAGGCGGCGATCCGCTCCCGCACGAACTCCCGTACGGCGTGGGCCTCGGCGCGCTCACCGGCGCGCAGGCTCACGACGGCGACGACCTCCTCGCCGTGGGTCTCGTGCGGGACGCCGATCACCGCGGCCTCCGCGACGGCGGGGTGCTGGTGGAGGACCTCCTCGACCTCACGCGGATAGACGTTGTAGCCGGAGCGGATGATGAGGTCCTTCTTCCGGTCGACGACGTAGTAGTAGCCGTCGTCGTCGACGCGGGCGAGGTCACCGGTGCGGAACCAGCCGTCCGTGAAGGCCTCGCGGGTCGCCGCCGCGCGGTTCCAGTAGCCCTTCATCACGTTGTCGCCGCGGATCACGATCTCGCCCACCTCGCCGGGCCCGACGGACTGCCCGGCATCGTCGAGAAGGCGGAGCGCGACGCCGTCGACGGGCAGTCCGATCGAACCGGGGCGGCGTGGCCCGTCCGGCGGATTGAACGTGGCGACCGGCGACGTCTCGGACAGCCCGTACCCCTCCAGGATCGGCACCCCGTACGCACGCTCGAAGGCGCGCAGCGTCTCCACCGGCAGGGAGGCGCCGTCGGAGACGGCGAGCCGCAGCCGTCCGGGCCGTACGCCCGCGCCGCCGTGCAGCAGGGCCGAGTACATCGTCGGTACGCCGAGGAAGAGGGTGACTCCGTCGCGCGCCATGATCTCCAGCGCGGCCACGGGGTCGAAGCGGGGCAGCAGCGTGAGCGTGGCGCCCGCGCTCACGGCGGCGCCCAGCGCGCAGGTCTGGCCGAACGCGTGGAACAGCGGGAGCCCGCCGAAGACCACGTCGTCCCGGCCGATCCGGAGGATGGTGCGTGCGACGGTGAGCGCGTTGGCGGCCAGATTGCGGTGGGTCAACTCGGCGCCCTTGGGCGCTCCGGTCGTCCCCGAGGTGTAGAGGATCACCGCCGTGTCGTGGTCGGCTCGCTCGGCTGTCGACCTCATCGGCCGCACCCTGCTCAGCTGTTGCGCGAACTCCCCCGTGCCCACGGTCAGGCACGGTGTGCCGGCCGGCGCGGCGGCGGCAGCGACCTCGTCCGCGCACGACGCCGCCGTCACCACCGCACGGGGCCCGCAGTCTCCCAGCACGTGGGCGAACTCCCCGCACTTCAGCAGGGGGTTCAGCGGGACGACCACCGCGCCCGCGGCGAGGATCCCGTAGTAGGCGACGGGGAAGTCGACGACGTTGGGCACGGCCATGGCCACCCGGTCACCGGGCCGCACGCCCCGCTCCCCCAGCAGCCCGGCGAACCGGGCACATGCGTCGCCCAGCTGCGCGTAGGTGAGACGGTCCCCGCCCTGCCGCACGGCCGGCCGGTCGCCGTGTTCGCGGACGGATGCGACGAGGAGGTCGGCGAGGTTGGTCATGCGGCTCCTTCGAGGGCTGATCTTCGGCCGGTGCCTTGTCAACGCGCTGTCCGGCCGGTTTCCTGGCGTTCGGTACTCCGTTGCCGGGTGGCCCCGGGTCCGTCGCGGCGCTGCCACGCTAGGTCGCGCCACGGCCCCCCGCTTGCCCTCCCGTGACGTGCGACTTATCCGACGGGGACAGGCAAGGAGCGTGCCCATGAAGCCCCGCGTCCGCAGCGCCGCGCTCAGCGGCTACGTCCCGCTCGCCCGGTCGCTCGGCCTCGCCCCGGAACCGCTGCTGCGCGAGGTGGGCCTGCGCCCCGCCGAGCTCTCCGTACAGGACCGGTGGATCCCCGGTCCCGCCGTGACCCGGCTGCTCGAACGGTCGGCCGCCGCGGCCGGCCGCGAGGACTTCGGGCTGCTGCTCGCCGGCCGGCGGCGGTTCGCGAACCTGGGGCCGATCAGCCTGGTGGCGCGCGAGGAGCCGACCCTGCGCAGCGCGCTCGACCTGCTGATCCGGCACGAGGACGCGTACAACGAGATGCTGCACGGGCGGCTCGACGAGTCCCGGGGGCGGTCGGTGCTGAAGGTGTGGCTGGAGCTGGGCGAGCCGGCCCCCGCACGGCAGGCCACGGAGCTGGCCGTCGCCGTCTTCCACCACGTCGTACGGGAGATTCTGGGCGATCGCTGCCGCCCGGCTGCCGTCTGCTTCACCCACGCGGCGCCCACGGAGCTCGCCACGCACCACCGCCTCTTCGGTCCCGCGGTGGAGTTCGGCCGCGCGTTCAACGGCCTGGTGCTGCACGCGCGTGACCTCGATGCCCCCAATCCGCAATCGGACCCGCTCCTGCACGCCTACGCCCGCCAGTACTTCGAATCGGTCACCGAGCCGCGCGGGGCCGCCCTCGTCGACCAGGTGCGGGAGCTGATCGAGACGCTGCTGCCGACGGGGCGCTGTTCCATCGAGGAGGTCGCGCACAGCCTCGGCGTGGACCGCAGGACGGTGCACCGGCATCTGGCGTCGGCGGGGCAGACGTTCTCCTCGCTGCTGAACGCCACCCGCGCCCGCCTCGCCGAGCAGTTGGTGGCGAATCCGCACCAGCCGCTGACCGAGGTAGCGCTCCTCCTCGGCTTCTCCGCGCCCAGCGGTTTCTCGCGCTGGTTCCGTGAGCAGTTCGGCTGCACACCGAGGGCCTGGCGGGCCCGGCGCACCGGTGATTCAACTCCTGTCCCCAAGTGACAAGTTGGCTGTCCCTTTCGGTTAAGCGGGCCGCGTAACCCGTCCTTAACGTGGCGGTGGTAGGCGAGAAACCGCACCGAAGGGTACGAATCCATGCATTTCCACGATGACTCCCTCTACCCCGAGAACCAGCAGAAGCTGGTCATCCAGGCGGCGCCGTACGGCCCCGAGTGGCTGCCGGGCGACGCCGACGACCTGCCGCTGACGATGGACGAGCACGTCCAGGCCGCCGTGGACTGCTACCACGCGGGCGCCACCGTCCTGCACATCCACGTACGCGAACTCGACGGGCACGGCTCGAAGCGTCTGTCGATGTTCAACGAGCTGATGGGCAGGCTGCGCGAGGCCGTGCCGGACATGGTGCTCCAGATCGGCGGCTCGATCTCCTTCGCCCCGGAGGACGAGGGCGGCGACGCGCAGTGGCTCAGCTACGACACCCGCCACATGCTGGCGGAGGTGTCACCGGCTCCCGACCAGGTGACCATCGCCATCAACACCAACCAGATGAACATCGTCGAGCTCTTCGACGACGCCGACATCGAGGGCACGTCCATCGCCAAGCCGGGCTACTACACGGCGTACCGGGACATGGTGGTCGAGGCGGGACCCGAGTTCTACCTGGAGCACCTGAAGCGGCTGCGGGCGGGCGGCATCCAGCCGCACTTCCAGCTCGCCAACCTGTCCCAGCTGGAGACGGTGGAGCGCCTCGTCCGCAAGGGCGAGTACCACGGGCCCCTCGTCCTCAACTACGTGGCGATCGGCGGCGGGTTCGCGGGCCGGCACCCCGCCGACCTGGTCGAGTTCATCCGCCGCGTGCCGGACGGCGCCGTCCTCACGATCGAGGCCTCGATGCGCGCGGTGGCCCCGATGAACGCGGTCGGGATCGCGCTCGGTGCCCATGTCCGCGTCGGCAACGAGGACAACCTGTGGAGCCGCAAGGGCGAGCGGATGTCGTCCGTGCAGCAGGTCGAGCAGATGGTGCGGATCGCCGACGCGGTCGGCCGCGAGGTGGCTTCCGGGCCCGAGGCGCGCGAGATCTACCGGCTCGGCGAGTGGTACGACAGCACCGACGAGACCCTCGCGCAGCTCGGCATGGTGCCCAACCGCCGCCCCGGCCAGCGCGGTGCGATGCTGCGTTCCACCGCGACCGAGGGCGGCCGCTGATGGCGTACGCGGTCCGCTTCCACGAGACCGGCGGCCCGGACGTGCTGCGCTGGGAACAGGTCGCGGTGGGCGCCCCGGGGCCCGGCGAGGTGCGCATCCGGCATCAGGCGGTCGGCCTGAACTTCGCCGACACCTACTTCCGCACCGGTCTGTACCCGGCGCCGCTGCCCGCGGGGCTCGGCGTCGAGGGGGCGGGCGTCGTCCTGGCCGTCGGCCCCGGCGTGACGGGGTTCGCCGCGGGCGACCGGGTCACGTACACGGGCAGTCCGCTCGGCGCGTACAGCACCGAGCGCGTCATGCCGACGGACTCCCTGATCAAACTGCCGGACGCGATCGGCTTCGACACGGCGGCGGCCATGACGATGCGCGGACTGACCTCCGCGTATCTGCTGCGCCGCATCCACCCGTTGAAGGCGGGCGACACGATCCTCCTGCACGCGGCGGCCGGTGGGGTCGGGCTGATCCTCACCCAGTGGGCCAAGCTGCTCGGCATCACCGTCATCGGCACGGTCTCCACGGAGGAGAAGGCGGCCGTCGCCCGCGAGCACGGCTGCGACCACACCATCCTGTACCGGCGCGAGAACGTCGCGGAGCGCGTCCGTGAACTCACCGGCGGCGAAGGCGTTCCGCTCGTCCTGGACAGCATCGGCAAGGACACGGTCGAGGCGTCGATGGCCTCGCTGCGCCGCCGCGGGCTCCTCGTCTGCTTCGGCACGGCGTCGGGTGTGCCGCCGCTCGACGCCATGCAACTGGCCGTCCACGGCTCGCTGTTCGTGACCCGGCCCGCGCTCGCCGACTACATCGCAGACCCGGCCGAACGGGCCGCGCTCGCCGGTGAGTTGTTCGACCACGTGGCGGCCGGCCGGATCACGGTCCGGATCCCGCAGCGGTTCGCGCTGCCGGACGCGGTGGACGCGCACCGCGCCCTGGAGTCGGGCCGCACGACGGGCTCGTCCGTCTTCGTCCTCTGAACCATGGGAGTCCCGATGTCCGTAACCACCCGTACATCCCTCACCGTCGAACCCCTGACCTGCACCCTCGGCGCCGAACTGCGCGGGGTTCAGCTGGGCGACGCCGCCCGCGACGACGCACTGTTCACCGAGATCCGCCAACTCCTGCTCCAGTACAAGGTGTTGTTCCTGCGCGACCAGGACATGACGCGGGCCGAGCACGTCGCGTTCGCGTCCCGCTTCGGCCCGCTGGAGGACCACCCCGTGGCGGGCAGCGACCCCGAGCACCCCGGCCTCGTCCGCATCTACAAGGACCTCGACAGCCCGCCCGAGCACTACGAGAACGCCCTGCACTGCGACGCGACCTGGCGCGACTGCCCGCCCATGGGCGCCGTGCTGCGCTGCGTCGAGGGCCCGGCGGTCGGCGGCGACACGATGTGGGTCGACATGGCCGAGGCCTACCGGCGCCTGCCCGACCGGGTCAAGCGGCGCATCGAGGGACTGCGCGCCCGGCACAGCATCGAGGCGACGTTCGGCGCGGTCATGCCGACGGCGGAGCGCCACGCGCTCAAGGCGCGCTTCCCGGACCCGGAGCACCCGGTGGTGCGCACCCACCCGGAGACCGGCGAGAAGATCCTCTTCGTCAACGCCTTCACCACGCACTTCGTGAACTACCACCGCCCCGAGAACGTGCGCTTCGGCCAGGACTACGCGCCCGGCGCCGCCGACCTCCTGCGCTACCTGATCAGCCAGGCCGCCGTGCCCGAGTACCAGGTGCGCTGGCGCTGGACCCCGAACTCCGTCGCGATCTGGGACAACCGCTCCACCCAGCACTACGCAGTCCAGGACTACTGGCCCGCCGTGCGCCGCATGGAGCGCGCCGGCATCACCGGCGATCGTCCGTTCTGATGGCCGGGTCCGTGCTGACGCCGCGGGCGGTGGGCGCCCCGCCGGCGGTGTCACGTCGTTACGCGTGGCTGGTGTTCGCGCTGAGTTTCGCCCTGCTGCTGTCCGACTACATGTCACGGCAGGTGCTCAACGCCGTCTTCCCGATGCTGAAGGCCCAGTGGCTGCTCTCCGACGGCCAGTTGGGGACACTGAGCGGCATCGTCGCGCTGATGGTCGGCGTCCTGACCTTCCCCCTGTCGCTGCTCGCCGACCGCTGGGGGCGGGTGCGCATCCTGGTCGCCGCGGCCGGCGTCTGGAGCCTGGCGACGCTGGGCTGCGCCGTCGCGGCGGGCTACGGCGAGATGTTCCTGGCCCGCTTCGTCGTCGGCGTCGGGGAGGCGGCGTACGGCAGCGTCGGCATCGCGGTCGTGCTCAGTGTGTTCCCGGTGGGTCTGCGGGCGACGCTCGCCGGGGCGTTCATGGCCGGGGGTTCGTTCGGGTCCGTCCTCGGCGTCTCCGTCGGCGGCGTCGTGGCACAGGCGCACGGCTGGCGCTGGGCGTTCGGCGTGATGGGCCTGTACGGGCTCGCGCTCGCGGTCGTCTACGGACTCGTCGTCAAGGAACGCAAGCTCGGCGAGCGGCGCCCCCGGGGCGCCCGACGCCCGCCGATCCGACCGCAGTTGGCGCACCTCTTCAACTCGGTGTCCGTCGTCTGCGCCTACGTCGGCAGCGGCCTGCAGATGTTCCTGGCGATGGCGCTGCTGACGTGGATGCCCAGCTACCTGGACCGGGCCTACGGTCTGCCGACGAACAAGGCGGGCCTGGCGGCGGGCGTGTTCGCCCTCATCGGCGGGCTCGGCATGATCGTGTGCGGAGCCGTCGCCGACCGGCTCGGCCGACGGGCGCGGATCCGCAACTGGACGGTGGCGATCGTCTGCAGCCTCGGCTCACTGACTCTCCTGACCACCGGTTTCCTCCTTCCGACCGGCCCGGCGCAGCTCGTGCTCGTCGGCCTCGGCACGCTGCTCGCCGGTGGCACGTCCGGCCCGGCGGCCGCGATGGTGGCGAGCCTGACCCCCGCCGCCGTCGCCGCGACGGCGCTCGCCACGCTCACCCTCGCGAACAGCCTCATCGGCCTGGCACCGGGCCCCGCCCTGACCGGCGTACTCGCCGACCACCTGGGCCTGGACGGGGCGCTGCGCGTCATCCCGCTGGTCGCGCTCCTCGGTGCCACGGCCTTCGCCGTCGGCCGGCACACGTACGAGAAGGACCTGCGCCGACTGACCACTTTGGAGCCCTCGTCATGACCAGCCCCGAACAGCCCACCGTGGTGATCGTCCCCGGCCTGCGGGACCACGTCCCCGACCACTGGCAGACCCACCTCGCGCACGAACTCCCCCGCACCCGCACCGTCCCGCCCCTGGAGCGCGACCGGCTCAGCCGCGCGGCCCAAGTGGCCGCATTGGACGCGGAGTTGGCCGACACTGCGGCGCCCGTCCTGCTGGTGGCGCACAGCGCGGGCGTGCTGACCACCGTCCACTGGGCGCGGCAGTGCGGCGCACGCGTCGTCGGAGCGCTGCTCGCCGCCCCACCGGACTTCGAGACCGAGCTGCCGGACGGCTACCCGTCCCGCAAGGAGCTGCGCGAGCACGGCTGGACACCGGTCCCGCGCGAGCGGCTCCCCTTCCCCAGCATCGTCGCCGCGAGCAGGAACGACCCCTTGGCATCCTTCGACCGGGTGAGTTCCCTGGCGGCCCACTGGGGCAGCCGTCTGGTGGACCTCGGCGCGGTGGGTCACCTCAACCCCGCGTCCGGCCACGGTCGGTGGCCTCGCGCGATGGGCCTGCTGAGCGAACTCGGTGTCACGTACCGGGCCTTCGCGTAGGGCCGGTCAGTGCGCGGGCACCGGCTGCGCGTCACGCTCCGGCGCGGCCCCGACCTCCGACAGCTCCCGGTCCCGCAGGTCCGGGGCGAAGGCGATGGCCACCATGGAGATGATCGTTGTCACGACGGCGAACGCGATCACCATCCAGAGGCTGCCGTCGGCCCACAGCACCATCGCGCCCGCCAGCGCGGGGGTGAAGCTCGCCAGGAGGATCGAGGCCATCTGGTAGCCGATGGAGATGCCGGAGTAGCGGACCGCCGTGGGGAACATCTCGCAGTACAGGGCGGGCAGCGGCGCGTACACCATGGCGTGGCCGAGGGCGAGGAAGAGGACCACGCCCGCGACGATCGCCCAGAGGCGGCCCGTGTGCACCAGCGCGAAGATCGGCCAGGTGGTCAGCACGATCAGCGCGCCGCCGATGAGGAAGGTGCGCACGCGTCCGATGCGGTCGGAGACGGCGCCGAACACCGGGATCATCACGATGTTCACCGCGGCGCCGATCATCGACGCCGTCAGCCCGTAGCTCTTCGGCGCGCCGAGCGTGCTCGTGACGTAGGACAGGATGAAGGTCGTGAACAGGTAGTAGTTCCCGGCCTCCGCGAAGCGGCCGAAGACCGTGATGAGCAGGGCCTTGCGGTGGTCGCGGAAGACGACCGCCGCGGGCGCCTTGCGGCGCTCCAGCTCCGCGTCCATCTTCCGCTTCTCCTCCAGGAACGCCGGGCTCTCGGTGGCCCGCAGGCGGATGAAGAAGCCGACCGCGGCGAGGATCACGCTGAGCAGGAACGGCAGCCGCCAGCCCCACGTGTCGAAGGCGTCGCCGGAGATCCAGGAGGCCAGCGAGACCGCCGCCGTGCCGAGCAGCAGGCCCGCGGAGACCCCGATCTGCGGCCAGGCGCCGAAGTAACCGCGCCGCTTCTTCGGCGCGTTCTCGACCGCGACGATCGCCGCGCCGCCCCACTCGCCGCCGACCGCGAAGCCCTGCGCGAGACGCAGCACGCACAGCAACAGCGGTGCCGCGACGCCTATCTGGTCGTAGGTCGGCACGAGGCCGATCGCCGCGGTGGCCACCGTCATGATCGAGAACGTGAGGATCAGCGTGGACTTGCGGCCGATCCGGTCCCCGAGGTGTCCGGCGACGAACGCGCCGATCGGGCGGGCCAGGAACCCCACGCCGAACGAGGCGAGCGAGACGATCTGGCCGACGCCGGGCGACAGGTTCGGGAAGAACAGGTGCCCGAACACCAGGGCCGCGGCGGTGCCGTAGATCGTGTACTCGTACCACTCGACGATCGCGCCGATGGTGCCGGACTGCAGTGACCGGCGCCGGAGCTGCTCCGGTGTCGGGGTGGCGGTGGGCATGGGGATCTCCGTTGATCGGGGTGAGCGGGGCGGGGCCGCGGGACCGGACCCGGTCCGGTGGCCGCCCGCCCGGCGACGGACGCGACGGGCACGGCGAGTGCGACGGGCACGGCGAGTGCGGCAGGCACGGCGAGTGCGGCAGGCACGGCGAGTGCGGCAGGCACGGCGAGTGCGGCAGGTGCGGCGGACATCGAGAGGCCCGCCCGGGCCGCGCGGAGAGCGCGGCCCGGTGGTGCGGCGCGTGACGCGGCTGGGGCGCCGGGGCCGCCCGGCAGCCGAGGCGCTCGGCGCAGCGTGAGCGTGGGCGCCGGGCCGCACGGCGCGGGCGTGGGGTCGCCCGGTCTCAGGCGCGGGCCGCCTCGTAGTGGTCGGTCCACGGCAGCGTGGCGCCGGCGTACTTGGCGGCGCGGACGTCGCCGGAGCGGGCGTGACCCTCGAACAGCTCGACGCGGGCCGCGCGACCGCACAGCTCACCGAGCTCGGCGGAGGACTTCTCCTCGCGCACCTCCTGGTATGTGACGGTGCGCAGGTACATGCCGACCCACAGGCCGCCGGTGTAGCGGGCGGCGCCACGGGTGGGCAGCACGTGGTTGGTGCCGATCACCTTGTCGCCGTAGGAGACGCAGGTGCCCTCGCCGAGGAACAGGGCGCCGTAGGCGTGCATCTTGTCCAGGGCCTCGCGGGGGTTCTCGGTGAGGATCTGGACGTGCTCGTACGCGAACTCGTCGGCGACGCGGTACGCCTCGTCGAGGTCGTCGACCAGGACGATCTGGCCGTGGTCGCGCCAGGCCGGGCCCGCGATGTCGCCGGTCTGCATGCCGGGCAGGATCTCGTCGATGTGCCGCTGCACCTCGTCGGCGACCTGCTGACTCGTCGTGATCAGGGCGGCGGGCGAGTCCGGCCCGTGCTCGGCCTGCGAGAGCAGGTCGACGGCGGCGACGAACGGGTCCGCGTGCTCGTCCGCGACGACCAGGATCTCGGTCGGCCCGGCGAACAGGTCGATGCCGACCTCGCCGAACAGCTGGCGCTTGGCCTCGGCGACGAACGCGTTGCCCGGCCCGGCCAGCATGTTCACCGGCTCGATGGTCTCGGTGCCGACGGCCATCGCGGCGACGGCCTGGACGCCACCGAGCACGTAGATCTCGTCGGCGCCCGCGAAGTGCATGGCGGCGATGGTCGCGGCGGGGATCTCGCCGCGGATCGGCGGGGTGCAGGCGACGACGCGCGGCACGCCCGCGGCCTTGGCGGTCACGATCGTCATGTGCGCGGAGGCGGTCAGCGGGTAGCGGCCGCCGGGGATGTAGGCGCCGACGGACTGGACCGGCACGTGGCGGTGGCCGAGGAAGACGCCCGGCGCGGTCTCGATCTCGATCTCGGACATCGAGTCGCGCTGCGCCTCGGCGAAGCGGCGGACGTTGGCCTGGACGGTCTTGATGTCCTCGACGACCTGCGGGTCGAGAGTGCCGATGATCTCGGCGAGGCGCTCGCCCTCCAGCCGGAAGGACTCCGGCTCCCAGCGGTCGAAGCGCGCGGACAGCTCGCGGACGGCCTCGTCACCGCGGCCGCGTACGTCGGCGATCAGCTCGCGGACGGCACGTCCGACGGTGTCGTCACCGGACGGCGCGGTGGACGGGGTGGTGGCGGCCTTGATGGTGCGGGACACGCCCAGCTCCTCACTCGTTGTGGATACGTATCCATTGGATACGTATCCACAGGATGGAAGACGAGGGGCGGAACGGTCAAGAGGGGTTGGCCGAGGATTTTGACCGAGGATTTGGCCGAGGATTTTGGCCGCGGGATTTACGAAGGGATGTGCGCGGGGCCCGTGGTGGAGCGTCCGACGAACTCCACCGGCAGCACCTCGTGCCGGTACGGCAGGTCCGGGTCCTCCAGGCGGGCGAGCAGCAGTTCCACGCCGACCTGCGCGATCCGCTCCAGCGGCTGGCGCACGGTCGTCAGGTCGATCCGCTCCCACGCCGACAGCGGCACGTCGTCGCAGCCCACCACGCTCAACTCGCCCGGCACGGCGACGCCTTCGGCCGCGGCGGCGTTGAGCGCGGCGTACGCCATGATGTCGTTGTGGCAGTAGAGCGCCGTGGGCCGGGCTGAGGCGGCGAGCAGCGTGCGCACCGCCTCGTACGCGGTGGCGTAGTCGTAGTCGCCGTCGATCTCGACGAGGTCGGCGTCGCCCGCGGCCCGCATCCGCTCGCGGAAGCCGCGGCCGCGCTGCTGGGCCGTGCTCGATCCGGCGAGGCCGCAGACCATGCCGATCCGTCGGTGCCCGAGGCCCAGCAGGTGCCCGGCCGCGAGGTCACCGGCGGTCGGGTTGTCGGCCTCGACCTGGTCGGCGGGGAAGTCCGCGAGGGTGCGGTGGACCAGCACGACGGGGATGCCGTGGCCCGCCATGCGGTGTGCCAGCGGCTCGTCCTGCACCGCCGAGGTGAACACGACCCCGTCGACGCCTTCGCGGCGCAGTTGCGCGAGCCCCTCCTCGGCGGTCATCACGTCCGTGACCAGCGTGAGGCGCATGCCCTGCTCGTGCAGGACGCGCTCCATCGCCTTGACCATGACCGGGTAGAACGGGTTGGTCAGATCGCGGATGACGACGCCGATCAGGCCGGAGCGTGAGCCGACGAGGCTGCGCGCGGCCTGGCTGGGCTGGAAGTCGTACTTGGCGACCACGTCGAGCACCCGGCGGCGCGTCTCGGGCGCCACGCTCCCGCCGTTCAGGACGCGGGAGACGGTCGACTGCGCCACTCCGGCCTCGCGGGCGATCTGCACGCTGGTGACGGTCGGCCGCCGCGCCATGGGTCCTTACCTCCGGGTCGGGTCGAGGCAAGGATACGGATCGCCGGGTGCCGGAGGCATTCCGCCTCCGGCGCCCGGCGTCGGTGTGTCCGTCAGACCTGAACGGTCTTCAGGAGCGCGGCGAGACCGTCGGCGTAGATGCCGTGGAACAGCTCCTCGACCTCGGCGACGCTCGCGCCGTCCGGGGTGAACGAGCCGGACCACTCGACGCGGGAGGCGTCCGGGCTGCCGGGGACCTCGTGCACCGTGATGGTGGAGAGGTAGCCGGTGACCGGGAACGGCGCCTGCTCGATGGCGTACGAGTAGCTGCGCGCGTCCTGGTCGAAGGCCTGGAGGCGCTCGACGATGACGCCACCGTCCGCGTTGGTCAGACGGCGCACCCGGCCGCCCTCACCGAGCTCGCTCTGCGGGATGTACGGGAGCCAGTCCGGCAGCGAGCCGAAGCCGCCGATGAGCTGCCAGACGCGGTCGGGGCTCTGCGGAATGTCGAGGGATGCGGTGGTGGAAGCCATGACAGGCCTCACTTTCACGTTCAAGTAGTGCTGGTTCAGGCGTTGTTCGGGAGCGGAGCGGCCGGGCTGACGAGGCCCTCGGCGCGCAGGTCGGTCCAGAACGCGGCGGGGATCTCCTCGGCGAGGGCGGCGGTGTCCTCGGCGATGCGGCTGGGGCGGGTGGCGCCGGGGATCACGGCGGCGGAGGCCGGGTGGGCCAGGGAGAACTGCAGGGCGGCGGACTTGATGCCGATGCCGTGCTTCTCGGTGAGGGCCTTGAGGCGGCCGACGCGCTCGATGATCTCGGCGGGGGCCTCCTGGTACTCGAAGTGGGTACCGCCGGCGAGGATGCCGGAGCTGTAGGGGCCGCCCGCGACCATGTCGACACCCTGCTCCTGCGCCATCGGCAGCAGGCGGGTGAGGGCGTGCTCGTGGTCGAGGAGGGTGTAGCGGCCGGCGAGCAGGAATCCGTCGGGCTTCGGCTCGTCGAGGGCGAGGGTCAGCTCGATGGGCTCGGTCTTGTTGACGCCGAGGCCCCAGGCCTTGATGACGCCCTCGTCGCGCAGCCGGGACAGGACGCGGAAGGCGCCGGTGCGGGCCTCCTCGAACTTCTGGATCCACTCGTCGCCGTGGAAGTCCTGGGCGATGTCGTGGACCCAGACCATGTCGAGGCGGTCCGTGCCGAGGCGCTTGAGGCTGCCCTCGATGGAGCGCTCGGTGGCGTCGGCGGTCCACTCGTGGAGGATCTTGTTCGGGTTGCCGTGCTCGAACAGGCCGCCCTTCTCGCCGAAGTCGGGGACGTCCGTCTCGTGCTCGTCGAGGATGACGCGGCCGACCTTGGTGGACAGGACGTAGGAGTCGCGGGGCTTGGTGGCGAGCACCTCGCCGAGGCGCTCCTCGGCGAGCCCGGCACCGTAGAAGGGGGCGGTGTCGAAGTAGCGGATGCCGTGGTCCCAGGCCGCCTCGACGGTGGCGCGGGCCTCGTCGTCGGGGATCGCGCGGA
Organism: Streptomyces sp. EDA2-14; assembly: GCF_054963755.1. Classification (NCBI taxonomy): domain Bacteria; kingdom Bacillati; phylum Actinomycetota; class Actinomycetes; order Kitasatosporales; family Streptomycetaceae; genus Streptomyces; species Streptomyces sp. EDA2-14. The sequence continues at coordinate 128,495 of NZ_JBUEGE010000004.1, read as the reverse complement.
ACATGTTGCCGAGGGGGGCGGTACCGAAGCCGAGCTTGCCGGGGAGGAGGGACTTGATGCCCATGGAGAGAGTTCCTTGCCTTGGTGCGTGACGCCGTGGTGCTCGACGCCTTGGTGGCTTACGCGGCCTGAGGAGTTTTGTGCTGGTTTCTCCTGCTCCGCGCCTCTTGCTCCTCCGAGGTTAGGATCAACGGGTAAGACTGTCCAAGACTTACTTGGACACACTTGAGTCCCCCGAGGTCCGACATGCTTGACCTGCGACAACTTCGTTATTTCGTGGCCGTGGCCGAGGAGGAGCACGTCGGCCGGGCCGCCGAGCGGCTGCACATCTCGCAGTCGCCGCTGAGCCGGCAGATCGCGCAGCTGGAGAAGAACCTGGGTCTGACCCTGTTCGAGCGCAGCCAGCAGCGCATCCGGCTCACCTCCGACGGCCGCGTCTTCCTCACCGAGGCGAGGGCGCTGCTGCGGCACGCCGCCCGCCTGGAGAACCTCGGCCGCCGCCTCGGCCGCGGCGAGGAGGGCGGCCTGTGCGTCGGCTACGTCGGCGACGCCATGCACACCGGCCTGCTGCCCAGCGCGCTGCGCAACCTGAACGAGGAGCGGCCCGGTATCCACGTCGCCCTCTACGACATGACGGCGCACGAGCAGTTCGAGGGCCTGCGTCAGCGCAGCCTGGACATCGCGCTGGTCCCGGAGGCGCCGCCCGAGGACGATCCGGACCTGCGCAGCGCGCTGCTCCTTGAGGACCCGCTGCTCCTTGCCGTGCCCAGCGCCCATCCGCTGGCCCGTGCGGACGAGGTGCGGCCCGAGGACCTCGACGGCCAACCGTGGATCGCCGTCGAGGACGGGCAGGACCACGTGTGGCGGGACGATTTCGTCGCGGCGTGCGCCGCCGCCGGGTTCACCCCGGACATCCGCTTCGAGGCACCCGAACCGCTCACCGCGGTGGGGTTGGTGGCGTCGGGGCTCGGTGCCGCGTTCGTCCAGCGCAGCATGCTGCACGAACGCGGCACCGAGGGCGTCACCGTGCGCGAACTCCCCTGGTTCCGCAGGTCCGTTCGCCTGTGGGCCGTATGGCACGAGGTCGACCTGCGCCCGGTCGTGTCCTCGTTCCGCGGGACGGTCCTGGCCTGCGGGACCGTGGACTCCGGGAGCGAGGGTGCCAGTGGTCCGGGCGGCGGCCACTGACCGTGCGGTGCCTCACGCCCGGCGCCGCCCGCCGCGACCTGTACGTTCCTACATTCGGACGACGGTTCGGAGCCTGTAGGGACGGCCGGTAAACTTCCTCCACGTGACTGCGCCTGCAAAGCCCCGTATCCCGAATGTTCTCGCCGGCCGCTATGCCTCCGTCGAGCTCGCCACCCTCTGGTCCCCCGAGGAGAAGGTGAAGCTGGAGCGACAGCTCTGGCTCGCCGTGCTGAAGGCCCAGAAGGACCTCGGGATCGACGTCCCGGACGCCGCCATCGCCGACTACGAGCGGGTGCTCGACCAGGTCGACCTGGCCTCCATCGCGGAGCGCGAGAAGGTCACGCGGCACGACGTGAAGGCCCGCATCGAGGAGTTCAACGCGCTCGCCGGGCACGAGCAGGTCCACAAGGGCATGACGTCCCGCGACCTGACGGAGAACGTCGAGCAGCTCCAGGTCCGGCTCTCCCTCGAACTGGTCCGCGACCGCGCCGTCGCCGTCCTCTCCCGCCTCGGCAAGCTGTCCGGCGAGTACGGCGAGCTGGTCATGGCCGGCCGCTCGCACAACGTCGCCGCGCAGGCCACCACCCTCGGCAAGCGCTTCGCGACCGCCACCGACGAGCTGCTCGTCGCGTACGGCCGGGTCGAGGAGCTGCTGAACCGCTACCCGCTGCGCGGCATCAAGGGTCCGGTCGGCACCGCCCAGGACATGCTCGACCTGCTCGGCGGCGACGCCGACAAGCTGGCCGACCTGGAGCAGCGGATCGCGCAGCACCTCGGCTTCTCGCAGGCCTTCACCTCCGTCGGCCAGGTCTACCCGCGCTCGCTCGACTACGAGGTCGTGACCTCGCTGGTGCAGCTGGCCGCGGCCCCGTCCTCGCTGGCCAAGACGGTCCGCCTGATGGCCGGGCACGAGCTGGTCACCGAGGGCTTCAAGCCCGGCCAGGTCGGCTCCTCCGCGATGCCGCACAAGATGAACACCCGCTCCTGCGAGCGCGTCAACGGCCTCATGGTGATCCTGCGCGGCTACGCGTCGATGACCGGCGAGCTGTCGGGCGACCAGTGGAACGAGGGCGATGTCTCGTGCTCGGTGGTGCGTCGCGTGGCCCTGCCGGACGCGTTCTTCGCGCTCGACGGTCTCCTTGAGACGTTCCTGACCGTGCTCGACGAGTTCGGCGCCTTCCCCGCCGTCGTCGCCCGTGAGCTGGACCGCTACCTGCCGTTCCTCGCCACCACGAAGGTGCTCATGGCGTCGGTGCGCGCGGGCGTCGGCCGCGAGGAGGCCCACGAGGCCATCAAGGAGAACGCGGTGGCCTCGGCCCTCGCGATGCGCGAGCAGGGCGTCGAGCGCAACGAACTGCTCGACAAGCTGGCCGCCGACTCCCGGATCCCGCTGGACCGCGCGCAGCTCGACGAGCTGATGGCGGACAAGCTGTCGTTCACGGGCGCCGCCGCCGGTCAGGTCGCGCAGATCGTGGCCCGCGTCGAGGAGATCGTGAAGCAGCGCCCGGAGGCCGCCGGTTACACGCCGGGGGCGATCCTCTGACCTCCCGCCTCACTCAAGCGGACCTGGAGGCCGCTCGCGACCGTCTCGTTCCGGACGTTGTCGCGGGCGGCCTTCGGGTTCTGTTCTGCGGCATCAACCCCGGCCTGATGACGGCCGCGACCGGCCACCACTTCGCCCGTCCCGGCAACCGCTTCTGGCCGGTCCTGCACCTCTCCGGCTTCACGCCCCGGCAGCTGAAACCGTCCGAGCAGCAGGAACTGCTGACGTACGGGCTCGGGATCACGAACGTCGTCGCGCGGGCCACGGCGCGGGCGGACGAGTTGAGCGCGGAGGAGTACCGGGAGGGCGGCCGCGCGCTTGAGGAGAAGGTCGCCGAACTGCGGCCCGCGTGGCTCGCCGTGGTGGGCGTGACCGCGTACCGCTCGGCCTTCGGCGAGCCCAAGGCGAGGATCGGCCCGCAGGAGCGGACCATCGGCGGCGCCCGCGTGTGGGCCCTGCCCAACCCCAGCGGTCTGAACGCGCATTGGACGGCGGCGACGATGGCCGAGGAGTACGCGCGGCTTCGCGAGGCGGCGGCCGCGCGGTAGCCCGTTCCTGGCAATCCGGGTGAGAGCTTGGTCAAGTCGCCGCCAACACGACCGGACCTCACGCACGGTCACGCTTACGCTCCACCGCGTGAAGACCGTGATCGCCGCCGTGCACCGCCGGCTGCTGCTGTTGATGTTGCTCTGCTACCTGCTCGCCGGGGTCCTCCCGGCCCCCGGCGAGCGGCTGCGGGAGTCCGCGCCGCACGTGCCGACGGCGCTGCTGGCCGTGATGCTGTTCAACGCGGGGCTCGGGGTACGCGTCGCCGAGCTGCGCGCCGTGGCGGGGCGGCCCGTGCGCCTCGCCCTCGGAATCGCCGCCAACGCCCTGCTGCCCCTGGTGGTGCTGCCGGTCGTCGCCCTGTGCCTGCGCACCTGGCCCGATCCGACGGAGGCCGAGGGACTCGTGGTCGGGCTGTTGCTGGTCCTCGCGATGCCGATCGCCGGGGGCGCCGCGTCCTGGGGCCAGACCGCGGGCGGCAATGTCCCGCTGGTCGTCGCGATGGTCATGGGCTCCACGCTGCTGAGCCCGCTCACGGTCCCCTTCGGAATCCAGGTGGCCGGTGCGCTCGTGGGCCCCGGCGGCACCGGGGCCCTCGACGACACGGCGCGGATCGACGCCGTCGCCCGGACAGGGGCCGGGGTGTTCGCACTGGTGGCCGTGGTGCTGCCGTGCCTGGCCGGGATCGTCGTACGGATCGTGCTCGGGGAGGACCGGGTGCGCGGGGTGCTGTCCCCGGTCAAAGCGGTCAACCTCGTGAACATCCTGCTGCTCTGCTACATCAACGCCGCCGGCGCCCTGGGGCGGGCGCTGTCCCGGCCCGACCCCGACCTGCTGATGCTGGCGCTCGCCCTGTCCGGCACGGTGTGCTGCCTGACGTTCCACTGCGGGCGCCGGCTGTCGCGCTGGACCCGGTGCGACCGGCAGGACACGGTCTCGCTCACCTTCGCCACCGGCATGAACAACAGCAGCGCGGCGGCCGTGCTCGCCGGCGGCTGGTTCTCGCACCGACCCGAAGTGCTGCTGCCGATCCTCTCCTACAGCCTGCTGCAGAAGGTCGTGGCCGGGGCGGCGGGACGGCTGCCCCGGCCCCGGGTCCGCGAGGCCGCCGCGTAGCTCACGGCTTGCGGGCCACCACGCCGTACTGGGCGACCTGCGTGGCGTCGCCGTCGCGCCAGCGGGCGCACGAGACGAGGCCGGGCTCGACGAACTCCAGGCCGTCGAGGAACGCCGCGATCTCGGCGCCCGTGCGGGCGGTGATCGGCGGCTTCGCGTTCTCGTTCCAGAACTTCATGGCCTCCTCGTTGCCCTCGCCGCCCAGTTCGAGGGTGGGGTGGGTGAGGACCACGTAGCTGCCGGAGGGGACGGCGTCGACGAGGTGACGCACGATCGACGCGGCCTCCTCCGTGTCGAGCACGAAGTTCAGGATGCCGAGGAGCATGACCGCGACCGGCTGGTCGAAGTCGAGCGTCTCGGAGGCCGCCTCGACGATCTCCCGCGGGTCGCGGGCGTCCGCGTCCACATAGTTGGTGCGGCCCTCGGCGGAGCTGGTGAGCAGCGCGCGGGCGTGGGTGAGGACGATCGGGTCGTTGTCCACGTAGACGACGCGCGCGTCCGGCGCGATCCGCTGCGCGACCTCGTGCGTGTTCTCGACGGTCGGCAGGCCCGTGCCGACGTCGAGGAACTGGCGCACGCCCGCCTCGCTGGCGAGGAAGGTGACGGCGCGGCCCAGGAACTTGCGGTCGGCGCGGGCGACCTCGCCGATGCTCGGGTACATGGACGTCACCATGTCGCCGACCTTCTCGTCCACCTCGTAGTGGTCCTTGCCGCCCAGCCAGTAGTTCCACACGCGCGCGTTGTGCGCGATGTGGCTGGCGATGCGCCCCTCCGGCCTGGCCCCGTCGGCGTCGCTCATGCGCTCTCCCTCGTCTGTTCCCGGTCCCGACTCAAGATCCCATAGTGGCACGGGAGTTCGATGTGGCGCGCGAGGGGCCCGCCGCGTCATGCGTCCCTGCGCCGCACGCACCACCATCCGGCGAGCACGGCGGCCGTCGCCCACAGCGCGGTGACGGCGAGCCCGGCCCACGGGCCGAGGGAGCCCTCGGCGTGCTGGCGGAGGATCTGCTGGCCCGCGCGGTCGGGCAGGAAGTCGGCGGCCGAGCCGGCGACGTCCCCGACGACGAAGGACACGATCAGCAGGAACGGCACCAGGATGCTCAGCACGGCCACCGCGCTGCGCAGCACCGCCGTGAGCCCGGCCGCGAACAGCGCCATGAGCGCGAGGTACACACCGCCGCCGACGCAGGCCCGCAGCGCCCCCGGATCGCCGAGGCCGAGTGCGTACGGGCCCATGAACGCCTGGCCCACGAGGAACGCGGCGAAGGTCGTGACCACCCCCACGACGAGCGCGCCCGCGCCGACGACCGCCATCTTGGAGGCGTAGAGGAGGTTCCTGTTCGGCACGGCGGCGAGGGAGACGCGCAGCGCGTTGTTCAGGTACTCGGACGAGACGGCCGTGGCGCCGAAGGCGAGCGCCGCGATCTGGCCGAAGTTCAGGGCGTAGAAGGCCCCGAAGAGCAGGTCCCCGCCGTCGTCGGCCTCGGCCTGGCCGATCGTGGCGAACGCGAGGGTCGTGACGGCGAGGGTGGCGACGAAGACGGCCAGCAGCGAGCCGAAGCTGCCGCGCAGCGACCTGACCTTGATCCACTCGGAGTGCAGTACGGCGGTGGGTGACACGGTCAGACCTCCTGGAGGGGCGTGGCGGCGAACTCGGTGTCGTTCGCGGTGAGGGCGAGGTAGGCCTGCTCCAACGAGGCCTGTTCGTCGACGAGTTCGAGGACGGGGACGCCCTCGGCGGCGGCCAGCGCGCCCACGTCGGCGGCGGTGACGCCCTCCACGTCGCAGCGGCCGTCGTCGGCGAGCGTCACCGTGTGCCCCGCGCGCACGAGTGCGGCGCGCAGCCGGGCGGGGTCCGTGGAGCGCACCCGTACGCGGCGGGCACTGTGCGCGGCGATGAACTCGGGCATCGGGGTGTCGGCGAGGAGCCGCCCGCGGCCGAGGACGACGAGGTGGTCGGCGAAGGTCGCGGTCTCGTTCATGAGGTGGCTGGAGACCAGGACCGTGCGTCCGGCGCGCGCGAGGTCGCGCAGCAACTCGCGGATCCAGATGATGCCTTCGGGGTCGAGCCCGTTGGACGGCTCGTCGAGCAGCACCACTTCGGGGTCGCCGAGCAGCGCCGCCGCGATGCCGAGCCGCTGCCGCATCCCGAGCGAGAACGTCTTGACGCGCTTCTTCGCCACGGCGGCGATCCCGGCCTGCTCCAGCACCTCGTCGACGCGCTCGACCGGGATGCGGTTGCTGACGGCGAGCGCCCGCAGGTGCTCGCGCGCGGTGCGGGCGCCGTGCGCCGCCTGCGGGTCGAGCAGGGCGCCCACCACGCGCAGTGGTTCGTCGTACGTCGTGTAGGGGCGGCCCCCGATGAGCGCGGTCCCGGAGGTGGGGCGGTCGAGGCCGAGCGCGAGGCGCATGGTGGTGGACTTTCCGGCGCCGTTCGGGCCGAGGAAGCCGGTGACGCGGCCGGGCTCGACCTGGAAGCTCAGGCCGTCCACGGCGCGCGTCGTCCCGTACACCTTGGTGAGGTCCTGGACGTCGATACTGGTCATGGCTTCAGCGTCGTCCGCACCAGGGGCGCCGGGCCTCCCCCGCCCGTGGAGTTCGCCTCCCCCGCACGGGGGAGCCGTGGGGTGCGGGGCGGCTGGCACGATGACGGCATGCCCCGCTTCCTGAGACCGCCGGCGCGCGCGGTGACGTACACGCGTTGGCTGCATCTGCTGTGCTCGTCGGTGATCGCCTTCGTGTTCGCGATGGTGTCCCCGGGGCTCTCCTCCCCCACCGTGCACGACTGGGTTCTCGTCTACCTGACGCCCATGCCGCTGCTGCTCGTGCTCGGCACGGTTCCGGTGATCCGGCGCTCCGAGGGGTTGCAGGCGCGGATGATGCTGTTTCCGGGCAAGCACGCGCGCGGGGCCGACGCCGGTGCGGAGCGCGAGATCTCGGTGGCGCCTTCGGCGTCGTGGCGGGACCGCGGCAGGACGTCGGTATGGCTGGTGCTGCGGCTCTTCCTTGGGCTCACGGTCGCCCTGTTCTCGGGCCAAGTCTTCTCCTGGACGATGGAGTTGGCGGCCGCTGCCATGGGTGTGCGGTCCGAGGATCTGTCGCCCCTGCCCGTGCCGGAGGCGGACTGGCTGTGCGGGCCGACGATCCCCGTCGTCCTGCTCTTCCTGGTGTACGCGGTGGCGGGCGCAGGATGGCTGACGGCCCGCACGGCCCGGGTGTTGCTCAGCCCGTCCGGGGCGGAGCGGCTGGCGGCGCTGGAGGAGCGCACCGAGCAGCTGCTGGAGCGCAATCGCATCGCCCGCGAGCTGCACGACTCCATCGGCCACGCGCTGACCGTCGCCGTGGTGCAGGCGGGCGCGGCGCGGGCGGCGGGCGATCCGGCGTTCACGGACCGGGCCCTGAGCGCCATCGAGGAGACCGGCCGGGCCGCCCTGGAGGATCTGGAGCGCGTGCTCGTGGTGCTGCGCGAGGCGGAGCGGCCGGTGGGCAGCCGCCCGACGCTCCAGGAGGCGGACCGGCTGCTCGACTCGGCGCGGGCCTCGGGGACGAAGGTGGAGGTGACGGTCTCCGGAGCGCTGGAGACGGTGCCGGGACCGGTGTCACGCGAGGGCTACCGCATCCTCCAGGAGGCGCTCACGAACGTGCTGCGGCACTGCGGAACCGTGCCGGTCACCGTGACCCTCCAGGTCGCGGACAAGCGGCTCGTCCTCGACGTGCGCAACGCGCTGCCTCCGGGTCGCACGTCGGACGCGGCGGGCACGGGCAGCGGACTGCGCGGAGTCAGGGAGCGGGCGGCGCTGCTCGGCGGGCACGCCCGGACGGGACCGGTCGGCGACGAATGGCAGGTTCACGTCGAACTGCCCGTCGGGTGATCTAACCTGACCGGGTGCCGCTCACCGTGCTCCTCGTCGACGACGAACCCCTGGTCCGCGCCGGCCTGCGCGCGGTCCTCGAAGCGCAGCCCGACATCACGGTGGTGGGCGAGGCCGCGGACGGCGCGGCGGTCGTCCCCCTGGTCCGCGAGCTGCGCCCCGACGTCGTGGCGATGGACGTCCGGATGCCGCTGCTCGACGGGATCGAGGCCACGCGCGCGGTGCTGCGCGGCGCGGAGCGCCCGCCGAAGATCGTCGTGATCACGACGTTCGAGAACGACGAGTACGTGTACGGGGCGCTGCGCGCGGGCGCCGACGGCTTCCTGCTGAAGCGGGCACGCCCCGAGGAGATCGTGCACGCGGTGCGCCTCGTCGCCGCGGGCGAGTCACTCCTGTTCCCCGCGGCGGTCCGCAAGCTGGCGGCGGAGTACGGGAGTTCGGCGGCCCGCGAAGCGCTGGAGCGGGCGGCCCTGACCGAGCGCGAGGGCCAGGTGCTGCGGCTGATGGCGCGCGGACTGTCGAACGCGGAGATCGCCGCGGACCTCGTCGTCGGCACCGAGACGGTCAAATCGCACGTCAGCGCCGTCCTGACGAAGCTGCGCGCGCGGGACCGGACGCAGGCGGTGATCGCGGCGTACGAGTCGGGGTTCGTGGCGCCCGGCTGAGCGGCACGCGTCCCAGAAGTGCACCCTGGTCTCGCTGCTGTCGGTGGCTGCGGGTACCATCCGGCGAACACGCGCGACGGCGGGGAGGACGACGGTGGGTCGACTGACCGGCGGGGATCCCTCTCTGCTCAGGCGGATCAATTCCGCGGTGGTGCTGCACGCGCTGCGCTCCACCGAGTTCGCGACGCTCACCGAGGTCACCCGGGTCACCGGCCTGTCGCGGCCCACCGTGGAGGGTGTCGTCGAGGGCCTCATGGAGGCCGGGCTCGTCGTGGAGACCACCGTCGAGGAGCCGGGCGCACGCAAGCAGGGCCGGCCCGCGCGCAAGTTCCGCTTCCGGGCCGAGGCCGGGCATCTGCTCGGCCTGGAGATCGGCCCGCACCGGGTGGCCGCGGTGCTCTCCGCGCTCGACGGCAGGGTGCTCGGTTCGGGTGCCAAGGACGTCGACGAGGCCGCGTGCGCGGACGAGCGGCTCGACAAGCTGCGCGGCACCGTCGCCGAACTGCTGCGGCGGGCGGGCGTGGCCCGTGACTCGCTGTGGGCGGTCGGCGTCGGCAGCCCGGGGATCGTGGAGGCGGACGGGACGGTGCGGCTCGGGACGGCGCTGCCGGGCTGGACCGGGCTGCCGCTCGGTGAGCGGCTGCGGCGCTCGTTCAAGTGCCCGGTCCTCGTGGAGAACGACGCGAACGCGGCGGCCGTCGCCGAGCACTGGAAGGGTGCGGGCGCGGACACGGACGACATGGTGTTCGTCCTCGCCGGGCTGAGCCCCGGCGCCGGGGCCCTGATCGGCGGCCGGCTGCACCGGGGCTACGGGGGCGCGGCCGGCGAGATCGGGGCGCTGCACCTGCTGGGCCGCGAGGTGCGGCCCGAGGCGCTGCTGTCCACGACGGACGAGCCGCTGCACCCCCTGGACGAACTCGCCGTGGCGGAGGTGTTCCGGCTCGCGCGCTCGGGCGACGCGCGGGCGGCCGAGGCGGTCGAGCGGTTCCTTCAGCGGCTCGTGCACGACGTGGCGGCGCTGGTGCTCGCGCTCGATCCGGAGCTGGTCGTGGTGGGCGGCTGGGCCACGGGCCTGGACGGCGTGCTCGAACCGCTGCGGCGGGAGCTGGAGCGGTACTGTCTGCGCCCGCCGCGGGTGGCGCTGTCGACGCTGGGCGGGGCGGCGGTGGCCACGGGTGCGCTGCGGCTCGCCCTCGACCACGTCGAGGAGCAGCTGTTCGCCATGGAGAGCACGGTCACGGCGGGTCGGAGCACGGTCGCGGCGCGCCGCTGATCGGGCGCACCGCTGAACAGGCGCGCCGCCGATCATCGGTCGCGGCGCTACGAAGCCTTCGTCTGCGGGGCGTGGTGGATCTCCACGCCCGCGGTGTCGCCGAAGGTGAGCCGGCAGGTGTCCGCGCGGTAGGTCGCCACGGAGACGGCGGCGGTCGCGCCACGGCTGAAGTAGCGGGTCGTGACGACGAGGACGGGGGCGCCGGGCAGCCGGTCCAGTTCCTTCGCGTCGTCGGCGCGCGCCGAGCCCAGCTCGACCGCACGGTCCTCGCCGTCGAGCCCGAGGCGCTGCAGCTCGCGCAGGACCGCACGCGCGCGTGCCGCGCCGGACGGGGCGTCGATGGCCGTCAGGTCGGGGGCCGAGGAGGCGGGTACGTAGAGCAGCTCGGCCGCGACCGGCTGGCCGTGCGAGCCCCGCGTGCGGCGCAGGACGTGCACCTCGGTGTCGGGAGCGGTCTCCAGGGCGGCGGCGACGGCGCTCGGCGGTACCTCGACGGCGGAGTCGACGGCCTGCCACGCGTCCGCGCTGCCACCGGGCCACTCCCGGTCGTTCGACGCGACGGCGACGCCCACGCGGGGCGGCGCGACCGTGGTGCCGACGCCACGGCGGCGCTGCAACCGGCCTTCCAGCTCCAGCTGCTCGAGGGCCTGGCGGAGCGTGGCACGGGCGACGCCGAAGCGGGCCGCGAGGTCCCGCTCGTTCGGCAGGATCTCGCCCACCGCGAACTCGGAGTCGAGCGCATCGGTGAGCACGGTCTTCAGATGCCAGTACTTCGGCTCCGGTGCCGCTTCCAACTGCGTGGTCCCCACCCTGTCCTCCGCAACAGCCGTGCCCTGGCGGCTTTTTGTCGCCCTTGTTTATTAAAGGTTCCTGCCTTATCCCAGCGAGCGTATGGCCGCCCTCGGAACTTGGTCAATACCAATCGTCGACGGTTCTCACGTGGTGGAACGCGGGGGCAAGCGGAAGGCCCGCCCCCACATGCGTGTCGGGAGCGGGCCTCGCGGTCCGGAGGACGGGGCCGCGGCTAGCCGAGCGAGCCGAGCTTGTCCGGGTTGCGCACGATGTAGATCTGCTGGATGCGGCCTTCGTGGACGCCCAGTTGGAGGACGGCGTCCGGCTTGCCGTCGCCCGTGACGAGCACGCCGAGCGTGCCGTTGAACTCCACGAGACGGAACTCGAAGCCGCCACCCCTTCCCTGCCGCACGGCGCCCTCCACGAACCGGCCCACCTTGTCGGCGGTCTCGATGACCCGCAGCGGCGCCCTGGCCTTGCCGCCGCTGTCGCCGACGAGCCGGGCGTCCGGGGCGAGCAGGGCCATGAGCCCGTCGAGGTCGCCGTCGGTCGCGGCGGCCAGGAAGCGCTCGGTCAGATCGCGCTGCTGGACCGGGTCGACGTCGAAGCGGGGCCGCCGCTCGTCGACGTGCTTGCGCGCGCGGGTCGCGAGTTGCCGCACGGCGGCCTCGCCCCGCTCCAGCGTGCCGGCGATCTCCGCGTACGACAGGCCGAAGGCCTCCCGCAGGACGAACACGGCGCGCTCCAGCGGCGAGAGCGACTCCAGGACGACGAGGACCGCGAGCGACACGGAGTCGGCGAGCACGGCCTGCTCGGCGGTGTCGGGCACCGTGGGCCCGAAGTCGGTGACGAGCGGCTCGGGCAGCCAGGGTCCCACGTAGGACTCGCGGCGGGACTGGACCTGGCGCAGCCGGTCGAGGGCGAGCCGGGTGGTGATGCGGACCAAGTAGGCGCGCGGTTCACGGACGTCGGACCGGTCAGCGCGGGACCAGCGCAGCCAGGCGTCCTGCACCACGTCCTCGGCGTCGGCGACCCGGCCCAGCATCCGGTAGGCCACGCCCATGAGGACGGGGCGGTGCTCTTCGAAGTCATCGATGTCGATGTCGGTGGCCACCCACCCATCCCATAGGACGCGTCGCACGCTGTCCAGCGGGCGTCGGACTACTTCCCGTACGCCCCTTGAACTGAAGGCTACCGGGCGGTAATTGTTGCTGACAGGGAGTCTAAGAAACCGTCGCGGTGTGGCGGGGAGAGGGAACGGGCGACATGGCGACAGAGGCGTCCTTCAGCATCGAGAGCGCCGGAGGGTCCCAGACCGTGCGGCTCGCGTACGAGCGCACGGGCTCCGGCGAGCCGCTGCTCCTGCTGCACGGGATCGGGCACCACTGGGAGGCCTGGCAGCCGGTGCTGCCGATCCTCGCGACGGAGCGCGACGTGATCGCGGTGGATCTGCCGGGGTTCGGCAAGTCGCCCGCCCTGCCGGACGGGCACGCGTACGACCTGGCCGGTGTGGTGCCCGTCCTCGACGCGTTCTGCCGCCACCTCGGGATCGAGCGGCCGCACGTGGCGGGGAACTCGCTGGGCGGGCTGCTCGCGCTCGACCTCGGCCGGGAGAAGCTGGTGCGGTCCGTGACGGCGCTCTCCCCCGCCGGGTTCTGGACCGAGGCGGAGCGGCGGTACGCCTTCGGGACGCTGCTCGCGATGCGGGCGGGCGCGCGGGCCATGCCGGTGCCGGTGATCGAGCGGCTGTCCCGTACCGCGGTCGGGCGCGCGGCGCTCACCAGCACCATCTACGCCCGGCCCGGCCGCCGTTCACCCGAGGCGGTCGTCGCGGAGACGCTGGCCCTGCGGGAGGCCGCCGGGTTCCGCAAGACGCTGGAGGCGGGGCGTTCGGTGCTGTTCCGGGACGACATCGAGGAGCTGCCCGTCACCATCGCGTGGGGCACCAAGGACCGGCTCCTCGTGCGCCGCCAGGGCGTCCGCGCCAAGCAGGTCATCCCCCGGTCGCGGCTGGTCAGGCTCCCCGGTTGCGGGCACGTCCCGATGAACGACGACCCGGCGCTCGTCGCGCGGGTGATCCTCGACGGCAGCCGCTGACGTACGCGGCGGTCGGCCGAACACCCCTGAGCCCAGGGCGACCCCGGCGGCGACGAGCGCGCTGCCCGCGCCCTGGGCGACGCCGTACGTCCCGGAGCCCACCAGCGGCGCGGTGCAGGCCGCCGCGACGGGGATGAGCCCGGAGAACAGCGTGGCCCGCTCGGCGCCGATCCGCTGGATGCCCGAGTACCAGCACACGAAGCCGACGACCGTGACGACCACGGCCTGCCATGCCAGGGCCGCCAGTTCGGCGCCGTCCGGCCCGCGCAGCCAGCCCGCACCGTCCACGACGAGCCCGACGACGGCCGCCTCCAGCGCGGCAATCCCGCACACCGCGCAGGACAGCAGCCGGGGGCCGAGCGGGCGCAGCACCGGTACGGCGAGCACGGCGAAGCCGACCTCGCCCGCGAGGGCGCACACGGAGAAGGCGATCCCGGTGGCGTCCGCACGTCCCCAGCCCTGGACGGTGAAGGCCCCGGCCGCCACGAGCAACGCACCGTAGAGCACCGCCCGTTGGGGCCTGACCCCGCCCACCATGGGAACCAGCACGGCGACGACCACGGGCGCGCATCCCACGAAGACGCCGGGTACCGCCGGTTCGGCGGAGCGTTCCGCGGCGAGGATCGCGAGGTTGAAGCCGACCATGCCGACGGCGGCGAGCAGCGCGAGCCTGGCCCACTGGCGCGCCGCGAGCCGCCGCAGCGGATGCAGACCGCCCTTCCCGACCAGCGGCAGGAGCAGCAGGCACGCGACGGCGTAGCGGAGGAACTGGCCGCCCGCGTACGGGTAGTGGCCGAGGACGCTGTTGGCGGTGAACGAGCCGCCCACGAGGACGCAGGCGAGCGTGGCGAGCAGGGAGCCCCGCAGTGAAGTGGCGTTCATGGGGGCGACGTTAGGAAGGGCGGGTGGTCCGCCACGAGGTCCACTTGAGGAGCCCCGTCGGGGACCAATCGGCCGAGCGCGGGACTCCTCCCTCGGGGCCTTAGGGTCCTCGGCATGACCCGATCGCCCGCGCCGGAAAGCCGTGATCTTCCGTCACCCGCCTGGGAGTTGCTGCTGCCCGCCACCTCCGCACCGGCACGCGCGCGTGGTCGTGCGTTGCAGTCCGCGCTGCGGGAGGCGGTGCGTTCGGGGCGGCTCGCGGGCGGCACCCGGCTGCCGTCGAGCCGGGATCTGGCGCGGGATCTCGGGGTGTCGCGGGGCCTGGTCACGGAGGCGTACGAGCAGTTGACCGCCGAGGGGTACCTGCGCGCCGGGCGGGGTGCCGGGACGTGGGTCGGGGAGGCGGCGCGGGCCGCGCCCACCGGTGCGAGCGATCTGGCGCCGCGCCCGGCGACCGGTGTGCGCGTCGACTTCGTGGCGGGGAGCCCGGACCTGTCGCTGTTCCCGCGCGCCGCGTGGTCGGCGGCGCAGCGCGCGGTCCTCTCCGAGCTGCCGCATCCCACGCTCGGTTACCCGGATCCGCGCGGCCTCCCCCGCCTGCGTACAGCCCTCGCCGAACTGCTGACCCGGCGGCGCGGTGTGGTGGCGGACCCGGAGCGGATCATCGTGTGTTCCGGGGTGACGCAGGCGGTGACACTGCTCGGCATCGTGCTCCGCGCGCGCGGGCAGCACGGCATCGGCGTGGAGAGCCCCGGCAGCCCGCAGTACGAGGAGCTGTTCGCGACGGTGGGCGCGCGGGCGGTGCGCCTGCCGATGGACGACGAGGGGCTCGCCATGGGGCCGCTGCGGGACTCCGGGGTCCGCACGGCGATCACCACGCCGTCGCACCACTTCCCGTCGGGCATCGCCTGCTCGGCGGGCCGGCGCACCCAACTCCTGGACTGGGCGCGGCAGGTGTCGGGGCTGGTCGTGGAGGACGACTACGACGGCGACTTCCGCTACGACCGCGCCCCGGTGGGCGCGCTCCAGGGGCTCGACCCCGAGCACGTCGCGTACACGGGGTCGGTGAGCAAGTCGCTGGCGCCGGGACTGCGGCTCGGCTGGCTGGTGGTGCCGGACGAGCTGAACGACGACGTCGTCGCGCGCAAGCGCTACATGGACCTCGGCAACCCGGCCCTCGACCAGGCGGCCCTGGCCCGTTTCGTCGAGCGCGGCGAGTACGACCGGCACCTGCGGCGCTGCCAGCGCGCGTACAGGGAGCGCCGCGACACGCTCGTCGCGGCGCTGCGCGAGCACCTGCCGGGCACCGAGGTCTCCGGCATCGCGGCGGGCCTGCACGCCATCGCCACGCTCCCCGGCCGCTACGGTCCGCGCCGCGCCCTGGTGGACCGCTGCGCGGCCGCCGGGGTGTCCGTCCGCACGCTGGACCACTACGGGGGCGGCGGGGACGACGGCGTGTCCCTGGTGCTCGGCTACGCGCACCTGTCACCGGCCCGCATCACCGAAGGGGTACGACTCCTGGCACAGGCCGCTGCGCGCGCCCCGTTCCCCTGACGGCGGGGGCGGTTGTTCACTTGGGGTTCGCGTGTGCGCCGTGGCACAGCAGTAGGAGTGGCTGGGCGGCGCCACGCGCAGGCCATGGCACCGCACTGTCGTCGAGACCGTCACTGGAGGCGTCCATGTCAGACCGTCCGCACACTCCCCTGCCCGGCCGCCGCGGCGTGCTGCGCGGCGCGCTCGCCACGTCCGCGGCGCTGGCCCTTCCCACGGCCGGCGGGATCGCCGCTCCCGCGTTCGCGCTCTCCGGTCGTCCGAAGGCCGGCTGGGGCGTCCAGGCGGGTGACGTGGGCGCGCACTCGGGGCTCGTGTGGGTGCGCTCCGACCGGCCCGCCCGGATGGTCGTGGAGACCTCGGCCACCGAGTCGTTCAAGAAGGCCACCAGATGGCGGGGGCCGCTGATCGGCGCCGACACCGACTTCACCGGGACGACCCGGCTGCGCGGGCTGCCGCCCGGCGAGCAGGTCCACTACCGCGTGCTGCTCGCCGACCCGGACGACCCGCGGCGCACCGGCGAGCCCGTCGAGGGGACCTTCCGTACCGCGTCCGTGTCGCGCAAGGACGGGGTGCGGTTCCTGTGGTCGGGTGACATCGCCGGGCAGGGCTGGGGCATCAACCCGGACCGCGGCGGCTACCGCGTGTACGAGGACATGCGCGCCCTCGACCCGGACTTCTTCCTGTGCAGCGGCGACAACATCTACGCCGACGGCCCGATCCTGCCGAGCGTGACGCTGCCCGACGGGCGCGTGTGGCGCAATGTGACCACCGAGGAGAAGTCCAAGGTCGCCGAGACGCTCGCCGAGTTCCGCGGCGCGTTCCGCTACAACCTGCTCGACGAGAACCTGCGCCGCTTCAACGCGCAGGTCCCCACGATCACGCAGTGGGACGACCACGAGGTGCACAACAACTGGTACCCCGGCCAGATCCTCAGCGACGACCGCTACACGGAGAAGAACGTCGACGTGCTGTCGGCCCGGTCGCTGCGCGCGTTCAGCGAGTACTTCCCCGTCTCGACGCTGCCGCCGGGCGACGCGGACGGCCGGGTGTACCGCGTGCTGCACCAGGGGCCGCTGATCGACGTGTTCGTGCTCGACATGCGTACGTACCGGAACGCGAACTCGCCCGGCCGGCAGGCCGACGACGCGACCGGCATCCTCGGCGCCGAACAGCTGGCCTGGCTGAAGCGGGAGTTGTCCCGCTCGCGCGCCGTGTGGAAGGTGATCGCCTCCGACATGCCGCTGGGCCTCGTCGTCCCGGACGGCACCGCGAACTTCGAGGCGGTGGCGCAGGGCGACCCGGGCGCGCCGCTCGGGCGTGAGCTGCAGATCGCCGAGCTGCTGCGGCACATCAAGCACCAGCGGATCACCGGCACCCTGTGGCTGACGACCGATGTGCACTACACGTCTGCGCAGCACTACGAGCCGTCGAACGCGGCGTATCAGGACTTCGAGCCGTTCTGGGAGTTCGTGTCGGGGCCGCTCGCGGCGGGCGGGTTCAAGGCGCTGAAGCTGGACGGGACGTTCGGCCCGCGGCAGGCCTTCGTCAAGGCGCCGGACCGGAACAACACCTCGCCGGCCGAGACCCCGCCGTACTTCGGCGAGGTGGAGATCGACGGCGGCAGCGGTGAACTCACCGTACGGCTGCGGCAGGAGGGCGGCGACGTGCTGTTCTCGCAGACCTTGCAGCCGGGGCGGGTCGGACAGTGAGGCCTCGCCGAAATCCGACATAAGCACGCTTAACCCGTCGGTCACAAAGCGTTTGTGATCACGCAACACCGGTCCTGCACAGTGGACGCATGAGTAATGAGACGCAAGTTGTCACTGTTGTCCTCTGCTGCGCCGCGGCCCTGTTCGCCACGGCCGCCGCCGGTCTCCGTTTGCTGTGGTCACGACAGAAGGAGCACGCTCCACCGACGGCGGATACCGGCACCCGGCCGCCCGCCTCCCCGGAGGCCGCGGCCGGGCCGCTCGACCCGGCGAGCAGCGCGCTGTGGCGGATGCGCACGACCGTGCGGGACGCGCCGGGCTCGCTGGCCGCGCTCTGCACGGTCCTGGCCCGGCTGCGCGTCGACATCCTGAGTCTTCAGACGCACCCGCTGGCCGAGGGCACCGTGGACGAGTTCCTGCTGCGCGCACCCGAGGAGCTGACCTCGGGCGAGCTGACGGAGGCCGTCGCGGGCGCGGGCGGCGCCGACACCTGGGTCGAGCGGGCGGACGCCCACGACCTGGTGGACGCCCCCACCCGCATCCTCGGCCTCGCCACCCGCACGGCGCTCGACGCCGCGGAGCTCCCGCTCGCACTGCGCCAGTTGCTGGGCCGCTGCACGATCCGGTCACTGCCCGCGAAGGCCGTGACCGGCTCCGGCGACGGCACACCGGTCGAGGGCGGCTTCGACGACACCGTGCTGCGCCTGCGCACCCCGGAGGGCGGCGCCATCGAGGTCGAGCGGCCGTATCTGCCGTTCACGCCCACCGAGTTCGCGCGCGCCCGCGCCCTCGTCGAGCTGGACACCCGGCTCGGCCCGCGGGTGCCGCACGGCGAGGACGTCCTGACGCTGCCCGAGGGCAACGACATCACGGTGCGCCGCGCCGACGTCGGTGATCTCGCCCTCGCCGGGGCGATGCACGAGCGCTGCTCGCGGGCCACGTTGAGCAGCCGCTACCACGGGCCCGTCGCCGACGCCGACCGCTACCTCAACCACCTGCTCAGCCCGCGCTTCGGCCGCACCCTCGCCGCGCAGACCGCGTCGGGGCGGATCGTCGCCCTCGGCCACCTGCTGTGGGACGGCGACGAGACCGAGATCGCGCTGCTCGTGGAGGACGACTGGCAGCGCCGCGGCATCGGCGCCGAACTCCTCGGCCGACTGGTCGCGATGGCGGTCGAGGCGGGCTGCGCCAGCGTGTACGCGGTGACGCAGTCGGCCAACACGGGCATGGTCGCGGCGATGCGCGGCCTCGGCCTCCCGCTCGACTACCAGATCGAGGAAGGGACGCTGGTGATCACCGCGCGGCTCGATGCGACACCGGTGGCGTCCCTGCTTCCGTACGAGCACGAGGACGCGTACCAGCAGGCCGAGCGGCACTGAGTCCGGCCTCGGCCGCGCCCAACGCCCGGTCCAGGTCGGCCCACAGGTCCTCGACGTCCTCCAGGCCGACCGAGAGCCGCAGCAGCCGGTCGCTCACCCCGGCCGCCCTGCGGTCGTCGGCGGCGACCACGCGGTGGCTGATCGAGGCCGGGTGCTGGATCAGCGAGTCGACGCTGCCGAGGCTGACCGCCGGGGTGATCAGCCGGACCCCGGCGGTCACCGCGTGCGGATCGCCCGCGACCTCGAAGGCGACCATGGCGCCGCCGATCCGCGGATAGTGGACGCGGGTGACGCGCGGGTCCGCGGCGAGCCGCCCGGCGAGTTCGGCGGCCGTCGCGGACGCCGCCCGTACCCGTACGGGCAGCGTGGACAGGCCCCGCAGCAGCAGATAGCCGGCGAGCGGATGCAGCACACCGCCGGTCGCGAACCGCACCTTGCGCAGCTCGCGCGCGAACGCCTCGTCGCAGGCCACGACGCCACCGAGGACGTCCCCGTGCCCGCCGATGTACTTCGTGGCGCTGTGCAGGACGAGCCGGGCGCCGTGCTCCGCGGGCCGTTGCAGCAC
Organism: Streptomyces sp. EDA2-14; assembly: GCF_054963755.1. Lineage (NCBI taxonomy): Bacteria > Bacillati > Actinomycetota > Actinomycetes > Kitasatosporales > Streptomycetaceae > Streptomyces > Streptomyces sp. EDA2-14. The sequence continues at coordinate 109,314 of NZ_JBUEGE010000004.1, read as the reverse complement.
GGGCGTCGCGAAGGTGTTGTCGACGAGCAGCGGCACCGATCCGCAGGCGTGCGCGACGGCCGCCAGATCGACCTCCGCGAGCGTCGGGTTGGCGGGCGACTCCACCAGGACGAGGCCGGTGTCGGCCCGTACCGCGTCGGCGATCCCCGCCGGGTCCACCCATGTCACCTCGGAGCCGAGCGCGCCCGCCGTCAGCAGGTGGTCGCTGCACCCGTACAGCGGCCGGACCGCGACGACATGGCGCAGTCCCGCCCCGAGCCGGACGAGGAGCACGGCCGTCAGTGCCGCCATGCCGCTCGCGAACGCGACCGCGCTCTGCGTGCCTTCGAGACGGGCGAGCGCGGTCTCGAAGCGGGCGACGGTCGGGTTGCCGAGGCGGCCGTAGACGGGGGGCCCGTCGTCGAGGGCGCCGTCGGCGGCGAACGCGTCGATGCGGGCGGCCTCGCCGCGGGTGTCGGCGGACGGATAGGTGGTGGACAGGTCGAGGGGCGGGGCGTGCAGGCCGAGAGCGGCGAGGTCGTCGCGGCCCGCGTGCACGGCTTCGGTGGCGAAGGCCCGGGTGCGGGCCGCGCTCTTGTCCCAGTGCGTATCCATGACCGGAATGCTGAACAACGGGCGGGGCGAACGGTTCAACTCCCGTGCTACGTTCGGTGAATGGCCGACTCCGTCGTACTCGATCCGGTCGATCTGGACATACTGCGGCTCCTTCAGAACGATGCCCGCACCACGTACCGGGACCTCGCGGCGCAGATCGGCGTCGCGCCCTCGACGTGTCTCGACCGGGTGAACAGGCTGCGGCGCGGCGGCGTGATCCTCGGGCACGTGCTGCGGCTCGACCCGGCCAAGCTGGGCCGCGGTCTGGAGGCGCTGCTCTCGGTGCAGGTGCGCCCGCACCGCAGAGAGCTCGTCGGGCCGTTCGTCGAGCGGGTCCGCGCACTGCCCGAGGCCCGCACCGTGTTCCATCTGACCGGGCCCGACGACTACCTGGTGCACGTGGCGGTGCGCGACATGGCGGACCTCCAGCGGCTCGTGCTCGACTCGTTCACGGCACGCCCCGAAGTGGCCCGCGTCGAGACCCGGCTGATCTTCCAGCAGTGGGAGTGCGGCCCCCTGCTTCCGCCTGCGGCGAATCATGGTGACGCGGCCCCCTGACTCGTACGAGGATGTGTCACATGCCACACACCGCGAGCTCTCAGCCCCCCACCGCCCGACTGCCCCGGCAGGTCGCCGACGCGTTCGTCGACGCCACGGTCGCCCTCGATCCCGTCGAGGGCACGTATCTGGGTGTGCGCGAGTCCCACAGCAAGCTGCCCGACCTGTCCCCTGCCGGTCTCGCCGCCGTCGCGGACCTCGCGCGCGAGACCCTCGCCCGGCTCGACGAGGCGGAGCGGACGCCCGGCGCCGACAGCGACGTCGAGCGGCGCTGCGCCCGGCTGCTGCGCGAGCGCCTGACCGCCACGCTCGCGGTGCACGAGGCCGACGAGCACCTGCGCGAGGTCTGCAATCTGGGCTCGCCGGTCCACAACGTCCGCGAGGTGTTCACGGTCACCCCGACCGAGACGGACGAGGACTGGGCGGCGATCGCCGAGCGGCTGCGCGCGGTGCCCGCGGCGTTCGCCGGATACCGGGAGACGCTCGCGCTCGGCCTGGACCGGAAGCTGCACGGTGCGCCGCGCCCGACCAGGACGTTCATCGGCCAACTGGAGGAGTGGCAGGGCTGGTTCGAGGAGTTCACGGGCGCCGGGCCCGAGTCGCTGCGCGAGGAGCTGACGGCCGCGGCCCGCACGGCGGACGCCGCGACCGTCGCACTGCGCGACTGGATGCGGGACGTGTACGCGCCCGCCGTCGAGGGCGCGCCGAACGTGGTGGGCCGTGAGCGGTACGCGCGCTGGTCGCGCTACTACAACGGCACGGACCTCGACCTGGACGAGGCGTACGCGTACGGCTGGAGCGAGTTCCACCGGCTGCTCGCGGAGATGCGCACGGAGGCCGAGAAGATCCTGCCGGGAGCGGAGACCCCGTGGGTGGCGCTCGCGCATCTCGACGAGCACGGCCGACACATCGAGGGCGTCGACGAGGTCCGGCAGTGGCTGCAGAGGCTGATGGACGAAGCCATCGACGGGCTCGACGGTACGCACTTCGAACTCGCCGACCGGGTGCGGAAGGTGGAGTCGTGCATCGCACCGGCCGGCAGCGCCGCCGCCCCGTACTACACGCCGCCGTCGGAGGACTTCTCGCGCCCCGGCCGCACCTGGCTGCCGACGATGGGCCTGACCCGTTTCCCCGTCTACGACCTGGTGTCGACGTGGTACCACGAGGGCGTCCCCGGCCATCACCTGCAGCTCGCGCAGTGGGCGCACGTCGCCGGTGACCTCTCCCGCTACCAGGCGACGCTCGGCATCGTCTCGGCGAACGCGGAGGGCTGGGCGCTGTACGCGGAGCGGCTGATGGACGAACTGGGCTTCCTCACCGACGCGGAGACCCGCATCGGCTACCTGGACGCCCAGATGATGCGGGCCTGCCGCGTCATCGTCGACATCGGCATGCACCTGGAGCTGGAGATCCCCGCGGACTCGCCGTTCCACCCCGGCGAGCGCTGGACGCCCGAGCTGGCGCAGGAGTTCTTCGGCGCGCACAGCAGCCGTCCCGCGGACTTCGTGGAGAGCGAGCTGACCCGGTACCTGTCTATCCCAGGCCAGGCGATCGGCTACAAGCTGGGCGAGCGGGCGTGGCTGCTCGGGCGCGCCAACGCGCAGGCCGCGCACGGCGATTCCTTCGACGCGAAGGCGTGGCACATGGCGGCGCTGTCGCAGGGCTCGCTGGGGCTCGACGATCTGGTGGACGAGCTGTCGAAGCTCTGAGGGGGCCGTGTTTCCTCGCCTCTAGGCGCGGCGGAATCCGCCCTCCGAGTCGATGACCTGCCCGGTGATCCACGCGGCCTCGTCCGTGGCCAGCCACGCGATGAGCCGCGCCGGATCGTCGGGCATCCCCCACCGCTTGGCGGGGAACAGCTCGGCGATCGCGTCGTACGTCTCGCCGTCCAGGTAGTCCGTGTCCACGGGGCCGGGGTTGACGGTGTTCACGGTCACGAACTGCGGGGCGAGGGCCGTCGCGAGGGAGCGGGTGATCGAGGCGAGCGCGCCCTTCTGGAGGGCGTACGCGATCTCGTCGGGCATCCCGTCGGCGATGTCCTGGCCGGAGGTCATCATGACGACGCGACCTCCTGATTCCGCGGCCGTCGCGGCCCGGTGCCGGGCGAAGGCCTGCACCAGCAGCACCACCGAGCGGGCGTCGACGGCCCAATGGGCGTCCAGCATGGCGGCGTCGATGGTGTCGAGCGTGCCGTCGGAGCCGCTGAGGGCGTGGTTGGCGACGACGATGTCGATCCGGCCGCCGAGCGCTTTGGCGGCCTCCTGGACCAGCTGGGCGGGGGCCTCGGGTTCGGTCAGATCCGCCGGGCCGTGCGCGACCACGGCGTCCGGATCACCGCACGCGGCCCGCACGGCGTCGGCGACCTCGGCGGGCCGGTCGCCGCCCCACGGCATCGCCTCGTCGTGCGCCACGTGATGGTGCAGATACACGCTCGCTCCGTACGCGACGAGCCGCCGCGCCACGGCGAACCCGATCCCGCCACGGCGACTCGCCCCGGTGATCAGAGCGGTGCGACCGCGCAACGGGAGCGGGTCGCGGCGGAGTTCGGTCGGGGTGGGGTGAGGAAGTTTCGGCATGGTGCGCATGATGCCTGGCGCCCACCGGGAGCACACCCGATTTCCGCGGCCGGGGCCCGGGCCCGGGCCCGGTCAGCAACCGCAGTCCGCGCCGAGCGGAGCCGTGAGCGGATCGGCGGCCCGGCGCGCGGGCCCCTCCCACGTCTCGTACGCGAACCCCTCCCGAACCCAGTACTCGAACCCGCCGAGCATCTCCTTGACCTGGAACCCGAGCTCCGCAAGCGCAAGCGCCGCCCGCGCGCCCCCATTGCATCCGGGCCCCCAGCAATACGTCACCACAGGCACGGACTTGTCGAGGATCCGCTCGGCCTGCTCGGTGATGAGCGCGGTCGGCAGATGAACCGCACCGGGAACATGCCCCTGGTTCCAGGACTCGGTGGAACGGGAATCGAGGACGACGAATCCCGGATCACCGCCGGAGGCCAGCGCGGCGGCGACGTCGGACACATCGGCGTGGAAGGCAAGGCTCGCGCCGAAGTACGCGGCAGCGGCGGAGGGCGAGGCGGGAGCGACGCGGAGGACCGGATTGGCGACCGGCGTGGTGGATGTCATGACCGGAAATCTACGGCCGACGGCCCACCGGCTGAAGGCACGATCCCCGGCAATCCCCTTGTCCGGCCGGGGATTCCCCTGCTATTTCTCAACCATGACCGCTGATTCCACGCCCTACGTTCCCGACGCCACCGACTGGCGCATCCTCCAGGCACTCCAGAGCGAGGGCCGCGCCGGCTACGCGGAACTGGCGCGGACGGTGTCCATGTCGGCCAGCGCCGTGACCGAGCGGGTGCGCAGGCTGGAGGAGGCCGGGGTGATCGCGGGCTACACGGCGGTGGTCGTGCCGGAGCGGCTCGGCCTGCCGATCCTGGCCTTCGTACGGCTGCGCTACCCGAACGGGAACTACAAGCCGTTCCACGACCTCGTCGAGGCGACGCCGGAGATCCTGGAGGCACACCACGTCACCGGCGACGACTGCTTCGTCATCAAGGTCGCGGCGCGCTCGATGAAACATCTGGAGGAGGTTTCCGGCAGGATCGGCACCCTGGGATCGGTGACGACGAGCGTCGTGTACTCCTCGCCCCTGCCGAGGCGGGCCATCGGCAACTAGGGGACGCTGGGCGGATTGTCCAGCACTCTGGCAGGAATGTCACCCGTTATGGGAAAGTACAGAAAGTAGTCATATGCCGTCGGTATTGTGACGGTCACCTGCCTTCGAGTGGACGGATGGTGGGGGTCCGTACCAGCGGGTCCCAGATCGATGACCTCCTTGCCAGAGCAGCGAAGCTCGTGCGGTGTGGGGCCCGCCGCGCAGCCCCGCACCCCGTATCCAGCAGTGACAGTCGGCGCGGACGGCGTCGTGCTGTCCCACAGTGAGCAGGCCGGGGCGCTGCTGGCGCAGGTCGGTGTCGGTGTCGCGTTCAGCGAGGTCGCGCCCGCCTGGCTGGTCGAGGCACACATACGGCGCGCCGGAGGCACGGAAGAGGCGCTGCCGACCTGGGCGGGCGGGCGGATCGACGGCCACCACGTGAAGGCGCTCGCCGGGCCGGACGTGGACGGTGCGGTGACCTGGTGGCTGGTCAGTGACCGTGCTCTGGGCGGTGTGGAGCAGGAGTTGGTGCGCGAGCGGGCGAAAGCCCGTCTGTTGCAGGAGCTCTCTTCCGACCTGCTCGCCTCGTTGAACGTCGAGCGCTGTACGGCGGTGATCGTGGAGCGGGCGGCGCGGCATCTGGCGAACGCGGCCGTCGTCGTCGGGGCGGACGACGGATACGGCTTCCCCGTGACGCGGTGCACCGCCGGCGGGGCGGTGGCGCGGGAGCGGATCGCCCTGGACCCGGGGCAACTGCCGGGCCTGGCAGAGGCGTTGATGGGGCTTCCCGCGGTGTCCTCCCAGTGGATCGATCCCCACCAGGTGCCGTCCTGGGCCGTTCCCGAAGGTTTCGTGGACGACGCCGCCGACATCGGTTCCGTCGCCGTGGTGCCGCTGCCGGGGCACGGTGCGTCGACCGGCGGCCTCATCCTGCTCCGCCGTCGCCAGGAGGCGGTGTTCACTCCCTCCGAGGAGTCCTTTGCCCAGCTCTTCGCCGCACGCGCCGGCGCCGCGCTGTCCACGGCCCGCTGGTACGCCGGACAGGCCCACACCTCCGAAGTCCTGATGCGCGACCTGCTGCCGCCCGCACTCGACCGCGTGCACGGCATCTGCTTCTCGGGCCGCTACCGCGCTTCCGTGGCGGGCGAACGCGTCGGCGGCGACTTCTACGACCTGTTCCCCGCCGATTCGCCCGAGGCCGAGACCGTCGCGGTGCTGGGAGACGTGTGCGGCAAGGGGCTGGAGGCCGCGGTCACGGCGGGCCGGGTGCGTCACTCGCTACAGGCGCTGGTGCCGTTCGCAGCCGACCACACCCGCGTGCTCACCCTGCTCAACAAGGCACTCATGTCCGTGAACCGGACCCCGTTCGTGACACTGGTCCTGGCCAGCGCCGTCCGCCGGGGCGCGTCGGTACGGCTGCGCGTCTCGAGCGCGGGCCATCCCGCCCCGCTCGTCGTGCGCACCACCGGCAGTGTCGAGGAGACCGGGACCCACGGGACGTTGATCGGCGCGTTCGCCGATGTCGAGTTCACGACCGCCGAGGTCGCCCTGCGTCCGGGCGAGACCTGCCTGCTGTACTCCGACGGGATCACCGAGGCGCGCGGCGGGCCGACGGGCGACGCGATGTTCAGCGAGGACAGACTGCGCACCGTATTGAGCCGATGCGCCGGAATGCCGCCCGAGGTGGTCACCGAACGCGTGCAACTGGTCGTCTCCCAGTGGGTGGGAGAGCGCCGGCACGACGACATGGCCGTCCTGGCGATCGGCGCGCCCCGCGACAACCGTACGAAAACCGTGAACAAATCCCCCCGGGGAAGGTGAATCGCATGAACGACACCATGGGCACGAACTCCCTCGCCGAGCCACGTGAGCAACTGTGGCAGGCAGTCGGTGACGGTGACGAGACGAGCGCCCTCACACTGGTGCGTCGCGTGCTCGGCACGGCAGAGTCCGGGCGGACGTCCACCACGTCCACCACGTCCGCTTCGGCCGCCGCACAACTGCGTGCCACGGGTGAGCGGGTCCTGCTCGAACTGATCGCGCCGACCCAGGAGCGGATAGGCCGGGCCTGGGCGGCCAATGACATCACGGTGGCCCAGGAACACGCCGCGACGGCCATCGGCGAGCGATGCGTCTCGGTCGTCGCCGACGCCACCGCTCCCGCCCTCGCGGACGCGCCCAAGGGAAGGGTCCTGGTGGCGTGCGTCGACGGCGAGTGGCACGCCCTGCCCGCACGACTCGTCAGCGAGGTGCTGCGGCTGCGGGGCTGGCGCGTCGACTACCTCGGGGCGCACGTCCCCACCGAGCATCTGGTCGCGCACGTCCACCACACGCGCGCTCAGGCGGTGCTGCTGTCCTCGTCCATTCCGACGCTGCTGCCCGGCGCCCACAACGCGATCAAATCCTGCCTGGCCGTCGGCGTTCCGGTACTCACCGGCGGGCGGGCCTTCGGACCGCAGGGCCGCTACGCCCGGCTGATGCGGGCCGAGTGGGCCGAGGACGCGCCCGGCGCGGCCTCTCTGCTCGACCGGAACCCGGCACGGCCCGATGCGCACGCGGCCCGTCTGCCGTCGGCGGACCTGCCGCATCTGGGCGACCAGGAATACAGCATGGTCCACCGCACGAAACAGCAGTTGGTCAAGCAGGCCCTTTCCGATGTCGAGACGGGCTTTCCCGAGATGCGCCGGTACAGCGAGTACCAGCGGGATCGCACTGTCGAGGACATCGACTTCATCGTCAGCTACCTCGCCACCGCCCTCTACGTCGACGACGCCGACCTCTTCACCCGGTTCATCACGTGGACCGCGGACGTTCTGACCGCCCGTGACGTCCCGGCACGGTGCCTGCTCCCCGCTCTGGACTCGCTCCTCGGCCAGCTCAAGGACTTCCCGCGCACCAGCGCCATCCTCACCGCCGCCCGCAGCTAGGGCCCCGTCCTCCTCACCCTTCCGTGGCCCCGCGCTGCCGCACCACCGAGCCCTCCCGTCCCTTCACGACCTCCAACTGCGCGTGGACGCGGCGGCGCAGGTCGCCGACGTGGCTCACGATGCCGACGCTGCGGTCCCGCTCGCGCAGGGAGTCGAGGACGTCGAGGACCTCGTCGAGGGTCTGGTCGTCGAGGCTGCCGAAGCCCTCGTCGATGAAGAGGGTGTCGAGGCGGACGCCGCCCGCCTCGTCGGTGACGACGTCCGCGAGGCCGAGCGCCAGGGCCAGCGAGGCGAAGAACGTCTCGCCGCCGGAGAGCGTCGCCGTGTCGCGCTCGCGGCCCGTCCACGCGTCGACGACGTGCAGGCCGAGACCCGAACGGCCGCGCCCCGCGAGGGAGTCGGAGTGCACCAGCGTGTAGCGGCCCGACGACATGCGGCGCAGCCGTGCGGTCGCCGCCGCGGCCACCTGCTCCAGGCGGGCGGCCAGTACGTACGACTCCAGGCGCATCTTGCGCTCGTTGTCGGCGGCGGTGCCGGCCGCGAGGGAGGCGAGCCGGGCCACCCTGTCGTAGGTCTCGCGCAGCGGGCCGAGGCGGCGGGCCTCGGTGGCGGCGCGGCGCGACAGCCGGTCGAGTTCGGCGCACCGGCGCTGTGCCTCGTCGCGCGCGGAGCCGACGGTCCGCACGCGCGCGTCGGCGGCCTGCGCGGCGGCGCGGGCCGCGGCCACGTCGGCGGCCGGTCTGCGGGCGGCCTCGGCGGTGTCCTCCTCGGCGAGCACCGCGCGTACGGCCGCCTCCTCCGACTGCCGGGCGTCCAGGCGGTGCTGGAGCTCGCGGTACCGGGTGTCGTCGAGCAGCGCGGCCGCCGCGGCCTGCGGCGTGTCGAACCCGGCCCGGAACGCCGCGTCGGCGAGTCGCGCGTCCGCGTCCTTGAGGCGCCGTGCGGTGTCCTCGACGGCGCGGGCCGCGTCGGCCGCTTCGGTGAGCAGCGCCCCGTGCCGCTCCAGCTGCGTCGCGCGCACCTCGACGCTCTCGGCGCCGCCGCGCGCCTGTGCCAACTCGCCCTCAAGTCCCGTCTGTTCACGGTCGAGCGCCTCCCGCAGGGAGGTGCGGGCCGCTGTGCGCTGGGCGGCCTGCTGGCGGGCGGCGACCCGGCGGTCGTGCTCGCCCTCGGCGTGGGCGAGGGCCTCGCGGGCGGGGTGCGCGGTCGCGGCGAGGGCGTGCGCCTCGGCGTGTCGCTCCGCCAATTCGCTGACTGCATCGGCGAGTTGCGCGGCGGGCTGGTCACCGGCCGCCGCCTTCGCCGCCGCCCGCTCCTCCCGTACGTCGCCGAGGGCGCGCTCGGCCTCCGTGCGGCGCTCGTCGGCGGCGCGGTAGGCGGCGAGGGCGGCCTCTTCGGCGGCCCGGTCGACGTGTCCCTCGGACTTCCGCATGGGCGCGGGGTGTTCGGTGGCGCCGCACACGGTGCAGGGCGCGCCGTCGACGAGGGCCTCGGCGAGTTCGGCGGCGACGTCGCGCAGCCGCCGCTCCTTCAGGCCCAGCCAGTGCTCGTGCGCGGCCGCCGACTGCTCGCGGGCCCGCAGGGCGTCGGCCTCCGCGGCGTCCGCGCGCTCGGCGAGCCGGTCGCGGTCGACGGCGGCGCGGGCCTGCTTGCGGGCCGGTTCCAGTTGTCCCGCGAGGTGTTCGGCGCGGGTCGCGGCCTCCTGGGCCTCGTCGACCCTGGCCTGGAGGTCGGCGCGCCGGGCGTCCCAGCCGTCGAGCCAGCCCTCGGTGTCGGCGAGCAGGTCGGCGTCGGCACACTCCTCACGGTCGAGGTCGGCGCGCTCCCGCGTGAGGTCGGCGAGGCGCCGCTCGGCCCGGCGTGCCGCGTCGAGCCCACCGAGCTCCTGGGCGACACGCCGGGCGGCCTCGGCGAGCGCCTCCGGCGAGGCCGGGATGCCGGGATCGGGGTCGGGGTTGCCGTCGAGGTCGGGGGTGCCGTCGGGGGCGGCCCCGTAGGACCGGCCGACGTCCGAACCGTCGCGTGCCCCCGGCCACTCCCCCGCCAGCTCCTCCCTGGCCCGCCGGTCCTCCTCCAGTGCCGACCGGTGCGCCGTCTCCGACTCGTCCCGGAGGGCCAGCGCCGGCTCCACCGTCGCCGCCTTGCGGGCGCGGTCCATCCGGTCCTTGAGGGCGCGGTGGTCCTCGGCACGCTCCTCCAGTGCGGCCTCCCGCTCGCGGGCCTGCGCGAAGCGCAGTTGCAGGCGATGGGTCTCCGTCACGTCCGTGAGGTCGTGCTGCGCCGCGATCCGCGCGGACTCGGCCGCGTCCAGGGCGAGATGGGCGTGCGTGAAGTGTTCGCGCGCGGTCGAGCGGGCCGTGGCCGCCCAGGTCAGCACGGCGTCCGCGATACCGGGGTCACCGGGGGCCGCGTCGACCGGGTCCAGCTCCACGACATGGCCCGCCGCCTGCTGCATACGGTGCGCGTCGGCCAGCAACTCCGCGTCGCCCGCCGCCACTTGCTTCTGCGCCGCCTTGCGGTCCTCGGCGAGCCGCTGCTCCACGGCGGCGAACCGGTGCGTGTCGAAGAGGCGGCCGAGCAGCTTGCCGCGGGCCTCGGCGTCGGCGCGCAGGAAGCGCGCGAAGTCGCCCTGCGGAAGCAGCACGACCTGGCAGAACTGGTCCTTGCTCATGCCGAGCAGCTGCGTGATCTCCTCGCCGATCTCCTGGTGGGAGCGGCTGAGGTCCTTCCACTTCCCCGCCACGGCGTCGTACTCGCGCAGCCAGCTCTGCGCCTTCTCCGTGGTGAAGCCGGTGCCGCGCTTCTTGGGGCGCAGGTGCGGCGGCTGCCGGGTGATCTCCAGGCGGCGGCCCGCGACGGTCAGGTCGAGGGCGACCTCGGTGCGCACGCCCGCCTCGGCGTGGTCGCTGCGCAGGTTCTGCCCCTGGCCGCTGCCGCTCTGCCGGGCGCCGGGCACGGACCCGTACAGCGCGTAGCAGACCGCGTCGAGGACGGAGGTCTTGCCCGCGCCGGTCGGGCCGTGCAGGAGGAAGAGTCCGGCCGCCGACAAATCGTCGAAGTCGACCTTCTGGGTGGCACCGAAGGGGCCGAACGCCGTGATGGTGAGTGTGTGCAGCCTCAACGCGCCACCTCGCGCACCACGTCGTGCTCGCGTACGGCGTCGAACGCGGCGCGCAGTACAGCCCGCTCGCTCTCGTCGGGCCCCGCGCCCCGGACGTGTGTCACGAAGTCCTCCGCGATCTCGTGGTCGTCGCGCCCCTTGAGGCGCTCGGCGTAGCTGGCGTCCGGCTCGCCCTCGTCCGTGCGGCGCGGGTCGAAGAGGAGGCTGAGGGTGTGCGGGAAGCGGTCGGCGAGGCGGGCCATCGGGTCGTCGGGGCGGATCGCGTCCGTGAGCGTGGCCTCCACCCAGGACTCCTCGTGGCGGGCGAGGTCCGGGTCGGCGAGGAGGTCCTCCAGGTCGCCGCGGATGCGGGCCAGCGGGCGCGGCACCGGCCAGTCGATCCGCTCGGCGGTGACCGCGCCCTCGGCGTCGAGGTCGACCAGCCACATGCTCTTGCGGTGGTCGGCCTCCGAGAACGAGTACGGGAGCGGCGAGCCCGAGTAGCGGACCCGGTCGCTGATGGTCTGGCTGCCGTGCAGGTGGCCGAGGGCCACATAGTCCGCGCCGTCGAACACGCCGGACGGGACCGCCGAGACGCCGCCCACCGTGATGTCCCGCTCGCTGTCGCTGGGCGCGCCCCCGGTCACGAAGGCGTGCGCGAGGACGACGGACCGGGTGCCGGGCGCGCGCTCGGCGAGGTCCGCCCGCACCCGCTCCATGGCTGCGGCGAGCACCTGCTCGTGCCCGGCCTTCGCCACCCCGAACTCGTCCTTGACCAGGGCCGGTTCAAGGTAGGGAAGTCCGTAGAACGCGACGTCCCCGTGCGCGTCCGGCAGCACGATCGGCTCCCCGGCGCGGGCCGGTTCCGTCCGCAGATGGATGCCGGCGCGGCCGATGAGGCCCGCGCCGACGCCGAGGCGGCGGGCCGAGTCGTGGTTCCCGGAGATCATCACCGTGGGCACGCCGAGCTCGGCGAGGCGGTGCAGCGCGTCGTCGTACAGCTCCACGGCCGCGAGGGGCGGCACCGCGCGGTCGTAGACGTCGCCCGAGACGACCACCGCGTCGACGCTGCGCTCGCGGGCGGTGGCGACGAGGTGGGCGATGAAGTCGGCCTGGGCGGGGAGCATGTTCACGCGGTGGAACGAGCGGCCCAGGTGCCAGTCGGACGTGTGGAGCAGCCTCATGGTGCACGAGGCTAACGGGTGGGTCTGACATGGCGGGGGTTTACGTCTGGCGGGCCTGTTGCGGGAGGCGTTTCTCACGACTCGGGGCTCCGCCCCGGACCCCGCTGCTCAATCTCCCCCAGCTAACGCTGGGAGGTGCCCCCTGCAGGGGCTTGATTGTCGCAATCGCCGCCGAGGTCGCTCAGCCCCCAAATCGCCGCAAAAGGACGCACTCACCCGTACGCCTCCCCGCCCAGTTCGAAGTCCGCCGTGCCCGCGCTCACATCGGCCAGCCAGCCGCGGAAGCGGTCGACGTCTGCTTCGGGGAGGCCGATCTCGATGGTGACGGCCTCGGCGTAGCGCACGTCGCGAACCTCGCAGCCGGTGGACCGGAGGTCGTTCTCCATCTTGCCCGCGCGCGCGTGGTCGACCGTCACGGTGGCGAGGCGGAAGCGGCGGCGGGTCACCGTGCCGAGCGCGTCGAGGGCTTCGCCCACCGCGCCTCCGTAGGCGCGGATGAGGCCGCCGGCGCCGAGTTTCACGCCTCCGAAGTAGCGCGTCACGACGGCGACGACGTAGCGCATGTCGCGCCGGGTGAGCATCTGCAGCATGGGGACGCCCGCGGTGCCGCCCGGTTCGCCGTCGTCGCTCGCCTTCTGTACGGAGGCGTCGGCCCCGATGACGTAGGCGTAGCAGTTGTGGTTGGCCGTGGGGTGTTCCTTGCGGACGCGCGCGACGAAGGCCTGTGCCTCCTCCTCGGTCGCGGCGGGCGCGAGCGCGCACAGGAACCGGGAGCGGCTGATCTCTGTCTCGTGCACGCCCTCGCGGGCCACCGTGCGGTACTCGTCCTGCATCCGACCAGCGTATGCGGAGGCGACACAGGACTCGCCCCCGCCCGAGGCACAGGTGACGATGTGCTGGATACTCGCTCGTCGTCCCGGGCAGTCGCCCCCGAGTCGTCCGACAGGAAGCACCCTCACATGACCGGCACCCAGGCCGAGAGTCAGGCCACCCCCGCAGCCACCACGAGCCGCTGGCGCTCCTGGCTGCTGGAGGGGCTGAGCGAGCAGACGGCCCGCCATCAGGGGCCGCACGGACACGCCCCGGAGGAGCACAAGGGTCACAAGTGGTGGCGGGTGATGTGTCTGACGGGTGTGGACTACTTCTCCACGCTCGGCTACCAGCCCGGTATCGCGGCGCTCGCCGCCGGGCTGCTCTCGCCGCTCGCGACGCTCGTGCTGATCGCGCTCACCCTGCTCGGCGCCCTCCCGGTGTACCGGAGGGTCGCCAAGGAGTCGCCGCACGGCGAGGGGTCGATCGCGATGCTGGAGCGGCTTCTGCCCTGGTGGGCGGGGAAGCTGTTCGTCCTCGTGCTGCTCGGCTTCGCCGCCACCGACTTCATGATCACGATGACGTTGTCGGCGGCGGACGCGGCGGCGCACGTCGTCGAGAACCCGTTCGCGCCCAGCGGTCTGCACGGCGAGAACACGTGGATCACGCTGGCGCTGCTCGCGGCGCTCGGCGCGGTGTTCCTGAAGGGGTTCCGGGAGGCGATCCGGGTCGCGGTGGTGCTGGTGGGGGCGTATCTCGCCCTGAACGTCGTGGTGCTGCTCACGGCGGCCGTCCATGTGTTCACCGAGCCGGTCAAGATCGGCAACTGGTGGGACGCGATGACGGCGGAGCACTCCTCGCCGTTCATGATGATCGGCGTCGCGCTGCTGGTGTTCCCGAAGCTGGCGCTCGGCATGTCCGGCTTCGAGACCGGTGTGGCGGTGATGCCGCAGGTCCAGGGCGACTCCACGGACACGTACGCGCAGCCGAAGGGCCGCATCCGCGACACACGCAAGCTGCTCACGACCGCTGCGTTGATCATGAGCTGTTTCCTGCTCCTGTCGAGCCTCGCCACGACGATCCTCATCCCGCAGCACGAGTTCGAGTCGGGCGGTTCGGCGAACGGGCGCGCGCTCGCGTATCTCGCGCACGCGTACTTGGGCGAGGGCTTCGGCACGGTCTACGACGTCTCGACGATCTGCATCCTGTGGTTCGCGGGCGCCTCGGCGCTGGCGGGGCTGCTCAATCTGGTCCCGCGCTATCTGCCGCGCTACGGCATGGCCCCTGAGTGGACGCGCGCCGTGCGCCCGCTGGTCCTCGTCTTCATGGCGGCCGCCGTCTTCATCACGCTCTGGTTCAACGCGAACGTCGACGACCAGTCCGGCGCGTACGCGACCGGCGTACTGGTCCTCATGCTCTCCGCCTCCTTCGCCTCGACGGTCGCGGTGCACCGGCACGGCCACCGCAAGTCGACGATCGGCTTCGGCGCGATCACGGCGGTCTTCGCGTACACCCTCGTCACGAACGTCGTGGAGCGCCCCGACGGCATCAAGATCGCTCTGATCTTCATCGCGGCGATCCTCGTCTCGTCCTTCGCCTCCCGCGTCCACCGCGCGTTCGAGTTGCGCGCGGGCGCGGTCACGTACGACGAGACGGCGCTGCGGCTCGTCGAAGAGGCGGCGGCGCAGGGGCCGCTGCGGATCATCGCGAACGAGCCGCAGGAGCACACCACCGCGGAGTACCGCGACAAGGAGCACTGCCAGCGCGAGGACACGCCCATGCCGGAGGACGGCCGGGTGCTGTTCCTGGAGGTCTTCATCCAGGACTCCTCCGACTTCACCGAGGACCTGCTCGTCCACGGCGACGAGAAGCACGGGGTGCGGCGGCTGCGGGTGCACGGCCCCGGCGTCCCCAACACGGCCGCCGCCGTCCTCATGGACCTGCGCGACCGCACCGGCAGCGTCCCGCACGCCTACTTCAACTGGACCGAGGGCCACCCCGTCGGCCATCTGCTGCGCTTCCTGGTGTTCGGCGACGGCGAGGTCGCCCCGGTCACCCGCGAGGTGCTGCGCCGCGCGGAACCGGACCCGCAGCGCCGCCCGCGCGTGCACGTGGGCTGAGCCCGCCGGAATCCCCGCGCCGCCCGGGAAGTTGTCCCGTACGAGGAAGAGAAGCACGCTCCAAGGAGGTCCCATGTACGGCGATCACGACACGGTCCGCAAGATCCTCACCGAGTCCGGGGACACCTGGGCGGTGGTCGGCCTCTCCTCCAACAAGGCCCGCGCCGCCTACGGGGTCGCCGACGTCCTGCAGCGGTTCGGCAAGCGGATCGTGCCGGTGCACCCGAAGGCGGAGACCGTGCACGGCGAGCAGGGCTACGCCTCGCTCGCCGACATCCCGTTCCCCGTGGACGTGGTCGACGTCTTCGTGAACAGCGACCTCGCGGGCCCGGTCGCCGACGAGGCCGCCGCGATCGGCGCCAAGGCCGTCTGGTTCCAGCTCGGCGTCGTCGACGAGGCCGCCTACGAGCGCACCCGCGCCGCGGGACTCGACATGGTCATGGACAAATGCCCCGCCATCGAGATCCCGCGGCTCGGCTGACCCACCCCGCAAGACCCCTTACGCCGCCGCGATCGCGCCGTCGGTCGAGGCGCCGGAGGCGATGCCGTACTCGGGCTCCGGCACGGACTCCGGGGACAGCAGCGTCGAACGGTGGCCGTCCGTGCCGACCGGGACGTCGCCGTCGACGGTGACGCGGCGCAGGGTGCGCGTGTGGGCGTCGGAGTCGTCGACGCCGTAGTGCTGGGTGGCCCGGTTGTCCCAGATGGCGACGTCGCCGACGCTCCACTGCCAGCGGACCGTGTTCTCCGGCCGCTCGACGTGCGACTGCAGGACGCCGATGAGGGCGCGCGAGTCGCGGGCGTTGAAACCGGTGAGCTTCTGCAGGAAGTTGCCGAGGATCAGCGTGCGCTCGCCGGTCTCCGGGTGCACGCGCACCACGGGGTGCTCGGTCTGGAACGTGGTGGACGTGAACACCTTGCGGTGCTGTTCGAGCGCCTTGGAGGGGGCCTCGGGGCGGGCGGCCGCGTAGTCGTAGTCGTTGGTGTGCACACCGCGCAGGCTGTCGGCCAGCACCCGCAGGGGTTCCGGGAGTTCGGCGTAGGCGGCGGCCGTGTTGGACCACAGGGTGTTGCCGCCGTACGGCGGGACGACCTCGGCGCGCAGGATGGAGAAGGCGGGGTACGCCGGCACGAACGTGACGTCGGTGTGCCACTGGTTGGCGCGACCGCCGTGCTGGTTGTCGATGCCGAGGGCGTAGCGGCCGTCGACGGACGGGACGGTCGGGTGGGCGACCGGGGTGCCGAGGAGTCGGGCGAAGGCCTCGTGGCTCTCCGCGTCGAGGTGCTGCTGGCCGCGGAAGAAGACGACCTTGTGCTCCAGGATGGCGGCGCGGACCGCGGCCACGGTGGCCTCGTCCAGGTCTCCGCCGAGGCGGACCCCGGAGATCACGGCGCCGAGCCTGCCGCCGACCTTCTCGACGGTGACGGCGGTCGCGGCGGGTGCGGCAGGTGCGGTGGACGTCATGGAGGGACCCCTTCGACTGGGTGATGGGCGGTTTCCCCCTCCGCCGGAGCGGCGTGCCGTGGCGCGGGGCACGCGTACCGGGGGCGGGGAAAAAGGGAGATGCGGGTCGCGATCGTCAGCGGCACGGACACGCGGACGGGGCCGGGAGCGGGAGCTCCAGGTCGACGTGGAGCCGCGTCGCTTGCTGCGTCGTCGTCGCGGTCATGAACAGGAGCTTGGCCAGCGGCCCGGGCGCCGGTCAAGGCTCCGTCGGCGCGCTTCACGACCCTGCAATGCGTGCGACATCTGTTCCCGCATGCCGGACCGGCCGCCCCTCTCGTCACGGCCGCTCCCCCGGCACCGAATCCGCTGTTCAGGGGCGTGCCCCAAGGTTGCTCAGTCGTCCAGCTCCTTCAGGCGGTCCTTCAGGGCCTCGGCGATCCGGTCCGCGTGCTCCTCCCTGAGCAGTTCGGGGTGGGTGCACGGGAGATCGTGGTTGGTGATGTCTCCCGTGATGTGCGGGCGCCAGGCCTCGCGGGTCAGCCAGTCCTCGGGGCGCGGGGCCGCCGCGGTGAAGAAGAGGACGTCGCCCTCGTAGCGGCGGTGTTCGTGGGCGCGCATCATGCGGGCGTGGTTGGGGACGATGTCGACGATCCGCGAGAGCGTGCTGTCCTTCAGGCCGGCGAGCGGACTGCCCGCCTTGCGGAGGGTGGCCAGGACGTCCTCGCGGGTGGCTTCGTCGGTGCGCTCGAAGCCGGCCATGCGCAGGACGGCGGTGAGCGCGTCGCCCTCTTCCGGGGCGGGCCGCTCGCGCCACTGTTCGGCGGGGAACGCGTCGAGCAGCGCCAGGAGTTCGACCTCTTCCCCGGCCTCCTGGAGCAGTACGGCGACGGTGTGCGCGAGGATGCCGCCGACGGACCAGCCGATGAGCCGGTAGGGGCCGTGCGGGCGGATCCGGCGGATCTCGTCGACGTAGTCCGCCGCCTGCTCCCACAGGGTGCCGGGCAGCGGGTCCTGCGTGGTGAGGCCGCGTGCCTGGAGGCCGTGGACCGGCTGGTCGGGGCCGAGGCGGGCGGTGAGTCCCGCGTAGCACCAGGAGATGCCCCCCGCGGGGTGGATCGCGAAGAGCGGCGGGCGCGTGCCCCGGCCGCGCAGCGGCAGCACGACGCCGAGGGCGTCGGCGGAGACCGGTGACGCGTCGTCGATGCGGGCAGCGAGGGCGGCCGGGGTCGGGGACGCGAACAGGGAGCCGATGGTCAGCTCCGCGCCGAGTTCCTCGCGGACCCGGTTGACCAGGCGCACCGCGAGCAGCGAGGTGCCGCCCAGGTCGAAGAACGCGTCGTCCGGGCCGGTGCCTTCGGCGTCGAGCACTTCGGCGAAGAGGCGGGTGAGCGTCTCCTCGCGCGGGGTGGCCGGGCGGCGGCCCGCCGTGCCGCCCGCGAACACGGGCGCGGGCAGTGCGCGGCGGTCCAGCTTGCCGTTCGGGCTGAGCGGGAACGCGTCGAGCGGCACGATCGCGGAGGGCACCATGTGCTCGGGCAGGGTGCGGGCGAGCGCGGTGCGGACGGCGGCCGGGTCGACGTCGGTCCCTGTCACGTAGCCGACGAGGCGGTCGTCGAGGACGAGCGCGCAGGCCCCGTCGATGCCCTCCAGGGCCGCCAGTTCGGCCTCGATCTCGCCGAGTTCGATGCGCTGGCCGCGCAGTTTGACCTGGTGGTCGGTGCGGCCGAGGTATTCGACCTCGCCGCGGTCGGTCCAGCGTGCGAGGTCGCCGGTGCGGTACATGCGGCCGCCCTCGTAGGCGGTGAACGGGTCGGGGACGAAGCGTTCAGCGGTCAACTCGGGGCGGTTGAGGTAGCCGTCGGCCAACTGGCGTCCCGCGAGGTGGAGTTCGCCGGTCACGCCGGGCGGGCAGGGCTGTCCGGCCGGGTCGAGGACGTACAGGCGGGTGTTCCACACCGGGCGGCCGATGGGCACGGGGCCCGAGCCGTTCGGTTCGCAGGCGTGGTACGTGACGTCGACGGCGGCCTCCGTCGGGCCGTACAGGTTGTGCAGCGCGACGCCGGGGAGGGTGCGCGCGAACGTGTTCGCCGTCTCGCGCGGCAGGGCCTCGCCGCTGCAGAAGACGCGGCGCAGCGCGCCCGCGCACCTGGCGGCGCCGCTCTCCGCGAGGAACACCTGGAGCATCGACGGCACGAAGTGGCAGGTGGTGACGGCCTGTTCGCGGATCAGCCGGGCCAGATACGCCGGGTCCTTGTGGCCGCCGGGCTCGGCGACGACGAGCGTCGCGCCCTCGCGCAGCGGCCAGAAGAACTCCCACACCGACACGTCGAACGACGACGGGGTCTTCTGGAGGACGACGTCCGCCGCCCCGATGCCGTACTCGCTCTGCATCCAGCGCAGCCGGTTGTCGATCGCCGAGTGCGGAACGACGACGCCCTTGGGCCGGCCGGTCGATCCGGACGTGTAGATGACGTACGCGGGGTGTGCGGGGGTGAGCGCGCGGCCCGGGTCGACCGTCGCGTACAGGGAGAGGTCGAGGCCGTCGAGGACGACCAGCGGGGTGCCCGCGCCGGCCGGGAGGCGGTCGGCGACGTCGGTGACGGCACACACGGGGTCGGCGTCCTGGAGCATGTACGTGAGGCGCTGCTCGGGGTAGTCCGGGTCGAGCGGCAGATACGCCGCGCCGGACTTGAGGACGGCGAGCAGCGTCACGATCAGCTCGGCCGAGCGCGGCACGGAGACCGCGACGAGGCGGCCGGGGGCGGCGCCCAGCGCTTGCAGGTGGCGCGCCAACCGGTTCGCGCGTGCGTTCAGTTGCGCGTACGTGAGCACCGTGCCGTCGTACACGAGCGCGGTCGCGTCGGGGGTGCGGGCGGCCTGCGCCTCGATGGGGCCGACGAGGGTGGTGGGCGGCAGGGCCCGTTCGGTGCGGTTGAACTCGTCGAGCACGAGGGCGAGTTCGGCGGGGGTGGCGATCGTGTGGGTGGCGAGCGGGGCCTGCGGGTCGATGTCGGCGAGACGACCGAGGAGGTCGAGGAAGCGGGCCTGGTGCGCGGCGAGGTCCGTGTCCTCGTAGAGCGCAGGGTTGCCGTCGTGGTCGATGCGCAGGCCGCGGCCGTCGGCCCGGTCGTAGATGTTGACCGTGAGGTCGTCCACGGGGCCCGCCGACAGGTTGTGGGCGCGGGCCGGGGCGCCCGCGAACTCGGTGCCGTAGTCGAACGGCATGACGTTCACGAGCGGTCCGACCAGGCCGCGGCTCTCGCCGAGCAGTCCGAGGTCGCGGCGGATGTCCTCGTAGCGGTAGCGCTGGTGGCGGCGGACCGCCCGCACGCCGAGGACCACCTGGCGGACGAGTTGGGCGAAGGTGGCGTCCGGGGTGACGGTGAGCCGCAGGGGCAGCACGTTCATCACCATGCCGGGTACGCGCAGCGCGACCGAGCCCATGCGGCCCATCATCGGCAGGCCGAGGACGACGTCCTCGCGGCCGGTGGCGCGGGCGGTGTAGAGGGCCTGCGCGGCGATGAGGACGTCGGGCCAGGTGGCGCGGGTGCGGGCGGCGAGTTCCTTGAGGCGCTCGGTGGTGCCGGACTCGATGCGTGTCGTGCGGCGGCGGAAGGAGCGGGACGGCAGGGCGCCGCGCCCGGCGAGCCGCGGCGCCTCGGGGCGGTCGGCGAACGCCTCGCCCCAGTGCGCCCGGTCGGCGGCGAAGGCCTCGGAGGACCGGTACTCGGCGTCGACGGCCAGCAGGTCGGCGAGCGACGCGAAGGGCCGGGGCGACGGTTCCTCGCCGTGCACGAGGGCCGTGTAGATCTCGGCGGTCCTGCGGACGAGCAGCGAGTACCCGAAGCCGTCGATGACGAGGTGGTGGATGCGCTGGTACCAGAGCCAGCGCCGCTCCCCCACGCGGAACAGGGCGTGCCCGAAGAGCGGTCCGGCGGACAGGTCGCAGGGCTCGGCGATGTCGGCGCGCATCCAGTCGACGGCCTCGTCCTCGGTGAGGTCCTCGCGCACGGTGAGCGGCAGCTCGACGCTGCCGCGGACCCGTTGCCGCGGCCCGTCGGGGGTGTCCTCGACGCGGACGCGCAGCGCGTCGGCCTCGGTGACGACGCGGCGCAGCGCGTCGGCGAAGAGCGCGGGGTCGAGCTCGCCGTCGATCTCCAGGTACTCGGCGGTGTTCTGGGCGGGGCTGAGCGGGTCGAGGGCCTGCGCGAACCACATGCCGGACTGGGCGGAGGTGAGCGGCAGGACGAGGTCGCCGACGGCGGTGGTCTCGCTGACGGTCGCGGTCATGAGGCGGCCACCCCCAGGATCTTCGCCCAGGCCTCGACGGCCGGCTGCTCGGCGAGGTCGACGAACGAGGCCTCGACGCCGTGGTCCCTGCGCCAGCGCTCAAGGAGGGTCATGACGCGTACGGAGTCGAGACCGTAGTCGACGAGGTTCTCGTCGAGCGGGATCTCGGCGGGATCGTCCTCGCCGAGGCAGTCGGCGACGTCCTCGCGGATTCTCTGGACGGTGAGCGTGGTCATGCGGCCCGTACCTCCTCGATGAGCTGGTCGGTGGTGGTGACGACGGCGCAGCGGCCCGCGGACCAGCGCAGCGCCATGTCGTGGTCCTCGCGGGTGAAGTCGGCGACGGCGTCGGCGACGACGAAGGCCTGGATGTCCCGCATCCACGCGTCGGCGGCGCTGATCATGACGCCGATGTGCGCGTACACGCCGACGATCACCAGCTGGTCGCGGCCCGACTCCCGCATCAGGGATTCGAGTTCGGTGCGGACGAACGCGCTGTACTTCCACTTGGTGAGGACGGTGTCGCCGTCCTCGGGCGCCACCGCGTCGGGCATGGCGAGGACGGCGGGGTCGTCGGCGGCGCCGGGGCCCCAGAAGTCGAGCTGGAGGCCGCGCTCCTCGGGGGTCTGGCCGCCGCGCTGCGCGGAGTAGAAGACGGGGATGCCGAGTCCGCGGCTCTCCTTGAGCAGCCGCGCGGTGTTGTCGAGCATTCCGGTCAACGGCTGTTCGGCTTGCGGGTACTTGGCGAGGAAGTGGTGCTGGAGGTCGTGCACGAGCAGCACGGCGCGGGCCGGGTCGACGGTCCAGGGGACGCGGTTGGCGGGGAGTTCCGCGGGGGTGGGGAGCGGATAGGCGGCGATGGCGGGCAGGGCCATGGTGGGGGGTACCTCTCAGTGCTGCTCGGCGGCGGACCGCTGGTGCTTCTTGCTGATCTTGCCGATGCCGGTCTGCGGGAAGGCGTCGACGAATTCGACGAGGTCGGGCACCTTGTACGCGGCCACGCCCCGCTCCCGTACGAACCGCTTCACGGCGACGGAGCGCAGGGCTCCGGCGTCCGCGCGCAGGATGACGTAGGCCAGCGAGCGCTCGCCGAGGTACTCGTCGGGGACGCCGACGACGGAGACGTCGTGGACGGCGGGGTGGGCGAGGAGGATGTTCTCTATCTCCTCCGGGGCGATCTTCTCGCCGCCGCGGTTGATCTGGTCCTTGGCGCGGCCCTCGACGACGATGTGCCCGGTGGGGGTGCGGCGCACGATGTCGCCGGTGCGGTAGAAGCCGTCGTCGGTGAACGAGCGGGCGTTGTGCTCGGGGGCCCGCCAGTAGCCGCGGATGGTGTACGGGCCGCGGGTGATCAGATGCCCGAAGTCGCCGTCGGGGACGTCCTGGTCGGCGTCGTCGACGACGCGTACCTCGTCGTCCGGGGAGATCGGCAGGCCCTGGGTGGCGACGATCGTCTCCGGGTCGTCGTCCAGGCGCGTGTAGTTGACGAGCCCCTCCGCCATGCCGAAGACCTGCATCAGCTTGCAGCCGAGGGCGGGTTCGAGGCGGCGTGCGGCCTGTTCGCTGTACTTGGCGCCGCCGACGAGGACGAGTTCCAGGCTCGACAGGTCGTGTGCGGTGCCGGTGGCGGAGTCGGTCCAGACGAGGGCGAGCGGCGGGACGAGCCCGGTCATGGTGATCCGCTCCCGCGCGACGAGCGGGAACGCGGTCTCCGGGTCGGGCGCGGGCGCCAGCACGACGGTGCCGCCCGCGTACAGCACGCCCAGCCAACCCGGTGAGCTCATCGGGTAGTTGTGGGCGGCGGGCAGGACGACGAGGAAGCGGGTGTCGGCGTCGACGCCGCAGATCTCGTTCGAGCCCCACAGCGAGTACAGGTAGTCGTCGTGGGTGCGCGGGATGAGCTTGGGGCGGCCGGTGGTGCCGCCGGACAGCTGGAGGAACGCCAGCTCGTGCGGCTCGGGCCCGGCCACCTCGACCGGTTCGCGGGGCACGTCGGTGAGCGGGGTGTGCTCGCCCGGGTCGTCACCGACGACGAAGACGTGCTTCAGGCCCGGGGTGTCGGCGCGGACCTTGCTCGCGAGCGCCCGGTGGTCGAAGCCCGCGTGCCGCTCGGGGATCACATAGGCGACGGCCTCGGTGAAGGAGCAGAAGTACGCGATCTCGCTCTCGCGGTGGGCGGGCAGCGCGTACACGGGCAGCGCGCCGATCCGGAAGAGGGCGAAGACGACCTCGACGAACTCGCCGATGTTCGGCAGCTGGACGACGACACGGTCGCCCCGGCCGATCCCGCGCCCGGCGAACCCTGCCGCCAACCGGTCGACAAGCTCGTCGAGTTGACGGTACGTCCAGGTGCGCCGGGCCGGCGCCGGGTCGATCAGCGCGACGCGGTCGGGGTGCTGCTCGGCGCGCTCGCGCAGCACGCCGCCGAAGGTCTCGCCGCGCCAGTACCCGGCGGCGCGGTACCGCTCGGCGTACGCGGCGGGCCAGGTGGGGCTGTCCACACCGGGGGTGAGGGGGCTGCTGGTCACAGGGTCGCTCCCACGGCGTTCAGGAACGTACGGAACTTGGCGCCGGTCTCGGCGGTCTCGGCCTCGGGCGAGGACTCGGCGACGACCCCCGCGCCCGCGAACAGCCGCAGCAGCGAGCCCTCGGCCTCGGCGCAGCGGATGGTGACGACCCACTCGCCGTCGCCGTCGGCGTTCTGCCAGCCGACCATGCCGGTGTAGGCGCCGCGGTCGAACGGCTCGGACTCGGCGATGACCTGCCGGGCCAGGCCGGTCGGGGTGCCGCACACGGCGGGTGTCGGGTGCAGGGCGGAGGCGAGATCGAGCGCGGTGGTGCGCTCGGGGTCGGCGAGTTCGCCGGTCACCGTGGTGGACAGGTGCCACATGGCGGCCGTGCGGACGAGGGTGGGCCGGGCGGGCACATCGATGGTCCGGCAGTACGGGGCGAGGGCGGCGCGGACCGCGTCCACGACGACGGCGTGCTCGTGCAGGTCCTTCGCCGATTCCAGGAGCGCGGCGGCGCGCCGCACGTCCTCGGCGAGGTCGGCGCTGCGCGGCGCGGAACCGGCGAGCGGGTTCGCGGTGAGCGTGGATCCGGAGCGGGACACGAGGAGTTCGGGGCTCGCGCCGACGAGCGTGCGGCCGGGGCCGCTGGGCACGGCGAAGGTGTAGCCGGCCGGGTCGCGGCGGGCCAGGCGGCGCAGCATCGCGGGCAGGTCGGGGGCCTGCGGGGAGGTCAGTTCGAGGGTGCGTGCGAGGACGACCTTGTCGAACTCGCCGGCCTTCATGCGGTCGACGGCCGCGGCGACTGCGGCGCCGTACACCTCGGGCTCCGGCACCTCGCGCACCGTCCAGTCGGCCGCGTTCCCGGCGGGCTGCACGGGCAGCGCGATGAGCGGGTCCTCACGCAGCGGCGGCGCCCAGCGCACGGACTCGGGAACGGCGAGGGCGGGCGGCGCGTCGGGCGCGAACGGCAGGGCGCCCATGACGACGGGGTTCGGGTCCCCGGCCCGCCGCCGCGAGTCGAGGAGCGCGCGTACGCGGGGGCTCAATGGGCCGCTTCTGTGCGGCAGTTCGGCAACCGTGCCGTGCCCGAGGAGGGTGCGGTGGGGGGTGGCGAGGAAGCGGTCGGTGGTGGGCGCGTACTCGTCAAGGAGCGCGGTGGCGGATCCGGGCGAGACGATCTCGGGCACAGTGGGACTGGCGACCGTGGTCATGGGCGATCTCCAAGGTGGGGTGGGGCAGTTCAAGCCCCTGCGGCGTTTGAGCAGCGGGGTCCGGGGCGGAGCCCCGCGACGTGGGGACGGCCTCCCGGTCACCCCCGGAGGGTGGCGCCGCCGTCGACGTACAGGTCCTGCATCGTGATGTGCCGGGCCCGGTCGGAGGCGAGGAACGCGACGGCCTCCGCGATGTCCTCGGGGTCGGCGATGCGGCCGAGCGGAATTCCGGTGCGGTGCGCGGCGAGGTCGCCCTCGACGACGGAGCGGGCGCCGGCCTCGGCGTCGCCACCGGGAGCCGCTTCCCACATGCCGCGCTGCATGTCGGTGAGGGTCGAGCCGGGGCACACGGTGTTGCAGCGCACCCCTTGCGCGGCGACCTCCAGGCCGAGGCATTTGGTGAACATCGCGGTGGCCGCCTTCGACGCGGCGTACGCGGCCATGCCCTGGCGGGGGATCCCGGCCGCGTTGGACGCGACGGTGACGATGCTGCCGGTGCCGCGCCGGGTCATGCGGCGGGCGGCGGCGCGGGAGACGTGCATGACGCCGCTGGTGTTGACGGCGAAGCAGGCGGCCCAGTCCTCGTCGGTGAGGTCCACGACGGGTGAACCGCGCAGGATCCCGGCGACGTTGACAGCGATGTCGACCGGGCCGAGGGTGTCCTCGGTCTCCGCGACGAGCGCCTCGACGGCGCGGGCGTCGGTGACGTCGAGGGACCGGGCGACGACCTGCCCGTCGGCGTAGGGCGCCGCGGTCTTCGCGACGGCTTCGGAGTCGAGGTCGGCGGCGAGGACGCGGGCTCCGCGCGCGGCGAGCGCGGCGACGACCGCCTCGCCGATCCCCCGGCCCGCCCCCGTGACGAGGGCGAGCCGGCCGGCCAGGTCCTGACCAGGGGTGGGGGTGGTCACTTGGCCAGCGCCCCCTTGATGTCGTCGAGGACGGTCCGCGCGGCGAGCGGTCCGCCCGCGCTGTTCCAGGCGGAGCCGTCGATGACGACGACGCGTCCGTCCTTCTCGGCCTTCAGCTTGCCGAAGTTGGTGACCTTGCGGGCCTCGGCGTAGGCCTTCTTGCCTTCGGCCTCGCTACCGAGGTTGCCGAAGAACATCCAGTCGCCGTCGATGGTGGAGAGCTTCTCCAGGGAGACCGGCTCGCTGTGTCCGGTGCTCGCGCCCTGCTGGTCCTCGGGCCGGTCCATGCCGAGCGCCTTGAGCGTCGAGCCGACGTGGCCCGCGCCCTTGCCGACGACGGACGGGGCACCGTCCTGCCAGCGGATGACGGAGACGGACCGGCCGGCGTTGTCGCCGAGCTTCTTCTTCGTGTCGGCGACCTGCGTGTCGAAGTCGGCGAGCCACTTCTTCGCGTCGACCTTCTTGTTGAGGGCGTCCGCGGTGTCGGTGAAGGACTTCTTCCAGTCCTCGTTGAGCTTCGCGGTGACGACGGTCGGCGCGATCTCCTGGAGCTTGTCGACGGTCTTCTTCGCGCCGGTCGTCTCGTCGAGGATGATCAGGTCGGGTTGCAGCGCGGCCAGCTTCTCCATGTCGGCCTCGGCGACGGACGCGACGACCTTCGACGTGGCCGCCTTGTCGGCGAGGTACGAGGACACGCCCTTCTGGCCGCGGCCCGCGGTGGCGCCGACCGGCTCGATGCCGAGGGCGAGCGCCGCGTCGAGGGTCGGCTCGCTGAGCGCGACGACCTTCTTGGGATCGCTCGGCACCTCGACCTTGCGGCCTTGGGCGTCGGTGAGCTGCCGCGTCTTCGACGCCGATCCGGCCTTCGCGGCGCTGTCGGCGTCGTCTCCGCCGTCGCTGCCGCAGGCGCTCAGGAGCAGGGCGCCCGTGA
This sequence comes from Streptomyces sp. EDA2-14, assembly GCF_054963755.1. NCBI lineage: Bacteria > Bacillati > Actinomycetota > Actinomycetes > Kitasatosporales > Streptomycetaceae > Streptomyces > Streptomyces sp. EDA2-14. The sequence continues at coordinate 83,065 of NZ_JBUEGE010000004.1, read as the reverse complement.
CGGCGGCGGCCGGTATGAGGGCGGCGCGGCGGAATCTCAGGGAGGACATGTGCGGAGGGCTCCTTAGGGGAAACGGGATGAGAGAGATGGTGTGTGTGGGGGGAAGTGCGAGGGGCCGCGTCAGGCAGGGCCTTCGCCGAGCACCCGGATCAGGGCGTCGACGAGCGCGACGTGCCAACAGGCGTAGTCGTGGCCGCCGTTGAACTCGTTGCGGGTGACCTGGTAGCGGGCCGAGTGCAGCGTGTCGTAGAGCGCGCGGCAGTGGTCGACCATCGTGCCCTCGTGCAGACCGGCGTCGAGGTGGACGGTGATCGGCGCCGGTGCGGCCTCCGCGTACCGGGCGACGAGCCACGGCACGCCGAAGACGTGTTTGTGGACCACGCCGGGCGGGAGTCCCGGCCGCCACCACAGTGAGGGCGACTGGGCGACGACATGGCCGAATCGGTCCGGTCGCAGCCGCCCCGCGTGCAGGGCGGCGAGGCCGCCGAGGCTCTGTCCGGCGACGACGGTGCGCGCCGGGTCCGTGGCGAGGGGCCAGCGGCCCGCCGCCCACGGCAGCAGTTCGTCGGCGAGGAACTGCACGAAGGGGTCCCGCGCGCCGAGTTCACGGTTGCGGGTGTGGCGGTCGACGGCGTCCGGGGCGAGCACGACGAGCGGGGGCAGCAGTCGGTCGGCGATCAGCGCGTCGAGGGTCTGTTGCAGGCCTACGCGGCCGAACCACATGTCGCCGTCGCAGAGGACGAGGACGGGCAGCCGCTCCGTGTCGCCACGTTCGTCGCGGCCACTGCCGCCGCCGCGAGCGCCACGGAAGTTTGGCGGGATATATACCCATACATCGCGCTCACCGTCCAGCGCCGTGGCGCCGACCCTGTGGCGTTCGACGCGTCCGGCGGGGGCGGGGCCGCGCAACTCTCCCCACGCCGGGGCGGGCGCGTCCGGCAGGGCGAAGACCGAGTTGTCGCCCGCACCCCAACGGGTCGGCAGACGCCGGGGATTGAGCGGGTCGCCCGAGGCGTGCACCGCGAGGGAGCGCAGCCGCGCCTGAAGCACCTCGGGGTCGTCGGGCGGCTCCTTGGCCGAGACGTCGGCCGCGATCCGGTACGAAGCCCGGTGGTCGGCGCGCAGCCGCAGGCCGTAGTGCCAGATGTCGGTGCCGGGAACCCGCTCCATGAGCGAGCCGGCGAGGTGGGCACGGTCGCCCAGGTGACTGACCATGAGCAGCACCTGCCGGGTGGCGCGGTGTCCGCGCCACAGGAAGGTGACCGCTCGGTGGTCGGGTTCGCCGTCGATCTCCTCGACGAGCGGTGTGCCGTGCGCGGCGGCCTCCCGCCAGAACTCCTCGGCGATCCGGGCGCGTTGAGCGTCGTCGGCCGCGGCGATGCGCTCCTCGAGGCGCGCGACGCGGGCGCCGGTGACACGGACCGGCCGGTGGTCCGGCAGGGCGGCGACGGACTGGACGCTCATGGCTCCTCTTCCTCCGGAAACGAACTGCGGTTTCTGTCGACACAATTGTTAGCAGATCGAGTTAGGTTAGCCTAAGCTAATCACATGCCCGCAGGAACACGACTCCGCCCCGGCGGAACACGACAACTCCCGGCCACCGAGCCACGCAGCCGCCCACCCCGTGCCGCGGGCCTCGTTCTCGGCCTTGTGCTCCTCGTCGCGGCGGGCGCCCTCTCGCTCTGCGTCGGCACCGAGCACATCCCGCTCGGCCAGGTCTGGAGCGGGCTCTTCACGCCGTCCGGCTCGGGACACGACAACATCGTGAGCGAGCTGCGGCTGCCGCGAACGTTCATCGGGATCGCGGTCGGTGCGGCGCTCGGTCTCGCGGGCGGCGTGATGCAGGTGCTGACCCGCAACCCGCTCGCCGACCCCGGACTGCTCGGCGTGAACGCGGGCTCGTCGGCCGCCGTCGTCACCGCGATCAGCGTGTTCGGCATCACGTCGTTCAGCGGATACCTGTGGTTCGCGCTGATCGGGGCGGCCGTCGCAGCCGTCGCCGTGAACGCCCTGGGCGGCACCCGCTCGGCGACCCCGGTCCGGCTCGCGCTCGCCGGGACGGCCGTCAACGCGGCCCTGTTCGGCTACGTCAACGGGCTGCAGCAGTGGGACCTGAACGCCCTCGACTCGATGCGCCACTGGTCCGTCGGCACCCTGGAGAAGCGCGATCCGCACCTGCTGCTGACCGCGCTGCCGCTGCTGATCGCGGGGGCGCTCCTGGCGTTCGCCCTGGCCCGGCCGCTCGGCGCCCTCTCCCTCGGCGAGGACCACGCGCGCGCCCTCGGCACCTCGGTGCGGCGCACCCGCGTCCTGTCCGTCGCCGCCATCACGCTGCTGTGCGGCAGCGCCACCGCCGTGTGCGGGCCGATCGGCTTCGTCGGCCTGATGATCCCGCACGCGGTCCGCGCGTTCACCGGACCCGATCCGCGCTGGATGCTCCCCTACTGTGCCCTGTTCGCGCCCACGCTGCTGCTCGTGGCCGATGTGATCGGCCGGATCGTGGTGCCGCCCTCGGAGATCCAGGCGGACATCGTCACGTCGTTCCTCGGCGGGCTCCTCTTCATCCATCTCGTACGGCAGCGGAAGGTGGCGCAGCTGTGACGCTCGTGCAGGACGAACCACGTCTCCTCAAGGCCGGGTTGCGGAGCGGGCGGGTGCGGGCGGGCCGGTTCTCGGTGCGCTTCGACCCGCGCACGGTGCTCGTCTGCCTGGCGCTGATCGTGCTCACGGCGTGCCTGGTGGTGCTCTCCGTCGGAACGGGCACGTACGAGCTGTCGCCGGTCGAGGTGGTGCGGACGTTCGCCGGGAACGGGCCGCCGGGCGCCGAGTTCATCGTGCTCGACCTGCGCCTGCCGCGGGCCGTCGTGGCGGTCCTGGTCGGTTTCGGGACGGGCATGGCGGGCGCCGTCTTCCAGTCGCTCACCCGTAATCCGCTGGGCAGCCCGGACATCATCGGGTTCGGCAACGGCGCCTCGGCGGGCGCACTCGTCGCGATCATCGTGTTCAACGCGGGTGCGGCGCAGACCGCGTTCGGCGCGTTGGGCGGGGGTTTCGCCACCGCTGCCGCGGTCTATCTGCTGGCCTGGCGCCGGGGCGTGCACGGCTACCGGCTCGTGCTCGTCGGCATCGGCGTCTCGGCGGTGCTGGGCGCGGCGACCAGCTTTCTCTACATCCGCGCCGACATCGGCAAGGCCGCGCAGTCGGCGAGCTGGATGATCGGCTCGCTCAACGACCGCGGCTGGACGGAGGCCCGGACGGCCGCGCTCGGCCTGGTCCTCTGCGTCCCCGTGGTCCTGGTGTTCGGACGCCGCCTTACGATGCTGGAGATGGGCGACGACACGGCGGGCGCCCTCGGTGTGCCGCCGGAGCGCAGCCGGCTGATCCTGCTGTGCGCGGGCACGGGTCTGACCGCGCTCGCGGTCGCCGCCGCGGGCCCGATCCCGTTCCTCGCCATGGCCTCCCCCCAGTTGGCCCGCCGCGTCACCCGCGCGGCCGGGCCGAACGTGCTGCCCGCCGCGTGGACGGGCGCCCTGCTCGTCACGGCGGCCGACCTGCTGACGCAGCGGGTGACCGGTTCGGCGCTGATGCCGGTCGGCGTGGTGACGGGCGTGGCCGGTGGCCTCTTCCTCGCCTGGCTGCTGCTGCGGGAGCGCCGGGCCCAGCACGTCTGACCTGGTCCGACCCGACCGAAAGACGCCGGTCCCGCCACGTCGTACGTGGCGGGACCGGCGTCTTCACGGGTTCAGGCGGGCGCACCTGCCGTGTCCCGCACCGGCTCCTGCGGGCGTCCGCTGTGCCACAGACGGGCGTACGCGCCGTCCGCCGCGAGGAGTTCGTCGTGCGGGCCGTACTCGACCGGCCGGCCGCCGTCCATCACCAGGACGCGGTCGCAGCGCGCGGCCGTCGTCAGGCGGTGGGCGACGAGCAGGGCCGTCTTGTCGCGTGCGGCCTTGAACATGCCGTCCAGCACGGTGCTCTCCGTACCGGCGTCGAGCATGGCCGTGGCCTCGTCGAGCAGCAGCACGTCCGGGTCGACGAGCACCACCCGCGCCAGGGCGATCAGTTGGCGTTCGCTGGCGGACAGGTTGCCGCCCGACTGGCGTACGGCGTGCCGGAATCCGCCGGGGAGGCGGGCGATGGTCGCGGTGGCGCCCACCGCTTCGGCCGCGGCGGCGACCTCGGCGTCGCTCGCGTCGGGGCGGCCGTAGCGGATGTTCTCCGCGATGTCGCCCTCGAACAGGTGGGCCTCCTGCGGGACGATGCCGACCCGCTGCCGGTAGCCCGCGAGTTCGTACCGGCCGATGTCGACCCCGTCGAGCCGCACGGTGCCGGACGCCGGGTCGTAGAACCGGGCGAGCAGCTTCACCAGGGTGGACTTGCCCGCCCCGGTGGCGCCGACGACGGCGACGCTCCTGCCCGCCTCCAGCGTGAGGTCGTCGAAGGTGACGGTGTCCTCGGCGGCCCCCTCGTAGCGGAAGGTCACGTCGCGCAGGGCGATGTGCCCGCTGAACCGTCCGGTCACGGCGACGGGGTCGGCGACCGGGCGCTGGGTCGGCTCGGTGGCCAGGAGCTGGGTGACCTTGCGGACGCTGGTGCGGGTCTGCAGGTACGAGTCGTAGATGTTCGACAGCTGCTGGATCGGCCCGTAGAACTGCCCGAGCAGCAGCAGGAACGCCGCGAGCACACCGGTCGTCACCGTGCCGCTCGCCACGAGGTGTCCCCCGGCGAGGACGACGAGCGCCATCGACAGCTCCGAGCAGAACGCCAGGAACGGGAAGTACAGCGAGATGTACCGCTGCCCCTTCACCTGGATGAGCCGGTTCAGGTTCGACAGGGAGCTGAAGTGCTTGGCCGTGCTGTTCTGCTTGCCGTGGGACTGGGCGACGCGCAGGCCCGCGACGTTCTCCCGCAGCGAGCTGTTGACCTTGCCGAGCTGGTCGCGCGCCTCCTTGTACGCGCTGGAACTGAGCCTCCGGAAGACCGGCGTGATCAGCGCGATCACCGGGAACGGCGCGAGCGCGGCGAGGGCGAGCCGCCAGTCGAGGACGAACATGGCGACGGCGATGCCGCCCATCGTCAGGACGCTCACCAGGCCCTGCACCATGCCCTGTTGGAGGAACTTCGACAGCGAGTCGATGTCGACGGTCATCCGGGTGAGCAGGCTGCCCGCGCTCTCCTTCTCGTAGTGGTCGAGCCCGAGCCGGTTGAGGTGCCGGTAGCTGCGCAGCCGCAGTCCGTACTGGACGGACTCGGAGACCCGCGCGCTGATCAGGGTCTGGTACGTGTAGACGAACCAGTTGGCCGCGCACAGCGCGAGGGAGATCCCGGCGATCCACCAGACCGTGCTCATCGTGCCGGGCGAGATGCCGTCGTCGATGCCGCGCTGGAGCAGGATCGGCACGAGCACGCGGGCCAGCGCGTCGAAGGCGATCAGGGCGAGGGCGACCAGAAGCAGCCCGCGCACCGGGCGCAGGATCGCGCCGAGGGTGGGCGGCGTCCGCCGTGCGACGTCCGCGAGCACCTTCGCCGGGATCTCGGCGAACCGGTCGCGGGACGCCGGGGCCTCCGGCTCGCTCTCCTGCTCCGGCTCGGGCCACAGCTCGCCGGGCGTACGGGCGGTGCGGGCGTCGATCTCGTCGGTGTCGCCCGCGATCAACTCCTGGAAGACGACGTTGCGTTCGGCCAGTTCGGCGTACGTTCCGCTGTCGGCGACGCGGCCGTCGTCGAGGACCACGATCCGGTCGGCGAGCTCCAGGGTGGAGCGGCGGCGGGCGATGAGGACGGTGATCCGCTCCCCGCCGACGTAGCTCTCCAGGGCGCGGTGGATGGCGGCCTCGGTCGTGGCGTCGACCGCGGAGGTCGCGTCGTCGACGATCAGCACCTGCGGCCGGTTGAGCAACGCGCGGGCGAGCGCGAGGCGTTGGCGCTGACCGCCGGAGAGATTCTGGCCGCGCTCGGTCAGCGCGGTGTCGTAGCCGGACGGCAGGGCGGTGATGAACGCGTGCGCGCCCGCCGCCTCGGCCGCGGCGACGATCTCCTCGTCGGTGGCGTCCTCGTGCCCGTAGGCGATGTTCTCGCGGACGGTACGGGCGAAGAGGAACGGTTCCTCGAAGACGACGCCGACGTGGGCGCGCAGGGACTCCAGGCGCAGCTCACGGATGTCGGTGTGCCCGTCCCCGGTACCGAGGGCGACGGTGCCCGAGGTGGCGTCGTAGAACCTCGGGATGAGCAGCGACAGCGTCGACTTGCCGGATCCGGAGGGGCCGACGACGGCGACGGTCTCCCCCGCGCCGACCCGGAAGGAGACGTCGTGCAGGACCGGGTCGTCGTGCGTGTAGCCGAAGCCGACGTTCTCGAACACCAGCTCCGTCGGCTTGCCGACCAGTTCTTCGGTGCCGTCGTGCACCTCGGGACGGGAGTCGACGAGTTCGAAGATGCGCTCGGCGGACGCGCGGGTGCGCTGGGCGATCACGAGGTACGACGCGAACACCCGGGTGGGACCGGTGAGCATCGTCAGATACGCGGCGAAGGCGATGAACGTGCCGATGTCGATCGAGCCGTCCATGACCAGGCTGCCGCCGTACACCAGGACCGCGATCTGGCCGAGGACGGGGAGGGCGAGCATGGTGGCGCCGGGAGCGGCGTGCACCCGCATCATCCGCATGCGCCGGCCGAACAGGCCGCGGGTGGCCCGGTCGAGCCAGCGGATCTCCCGCTCCTCCTGGCCGAAGCCCTTGACGACGCGGACGCAGTCGATGACCTCCTTGATGTGCTCGGTCACCTCGGCCGCGTCGTTCGCCGCGCGCGCGGAGGCCTCGAAGACCCGCCGCCTGGTCCACAGTGCGACGCCGCCGAGCGCGATGACCACGAGCACGGTGACCAGGGTCAGCCGGGGCGAGAGCCAGAGCATCGCGGCGATGCCGAAGAGGTAGTACGTGACGACGGTCAGCGGCACCGGCAGCATGGTCAGCATCTGCTGGATCTGCTGAAGGTCGCTGTTGGTGCGCGAGATGACCTGGCCGGTGCGCAGCTTGTCCTGGCCGGGGCCGTCGAGCCGCTGGATGCTGTTGAACACGTCCTCGCGCAGGCCGTGCTGCACGTCGAGGGCGAGTTTCCCGCCGGTGAAGCGGCGTACGTAGTTGCCGACGAAGTCGATCGCGGCGATGAGGACGAGCCCGCCGGCCACCCAGCCGATGCCGCTGCTGTCACCGGCGACGGCCTGATTGACGCCGTCCTTGGTGAGCAGCGGGCCGACGGTCACCAGGACGATGCTCAGGATGGAGGAAAAAACGATCGCGGCCATGAGCCGCCTTCGGCGCAGGCAGATGCCCATCAGGCGCCGGAGCCAGCCGGGCCCTGTCGTGGGGAACGGTGAAGTCGGCATGTCTCCTCAGAAGGTGTTCTGCGCGGGTACGGTCGCGGCGGTGGGGCGGGCGCCCGACGCGACGAGGTCGGCGAGCCGCCGGGCGATCACGGTCGGCGGGTCCTGCGCGCGCATCTCGTCGCGCACGGCGTCGGCATGGATCCGCAAGCCGGGGTCGGTCAGCAGCCGGTCGATGTCCGCCTTGACGAGGCCGTGCTCGCCGGGCACGAATCCGCAGCCGCGCTCCTCGACGGTGCGCGCGTTGACGGGCCGGTCCGCGCCCTGGCCGAAGACGATCTGCGGGACGCCCGCCGACAGCGCGGTGAGCGTGTTGCCCGCTCCGCCGTGGTGGATGAATCCGGCGGCGCGGCCGAGCAGCGGTCCCATCGGGATCCAGGACACGAGGCGGACGTTGTCGGGCAGTTCGCCGATCTCCTGCTGTCCGTGCACGCCCAGCGAGAGGACGAACTCGGCCTCCGACTCGTGGGCGGACTCGACGACCCATTTGATCAGGTCGATGCCGTCGACCATCGGCTTGAGGGTGCCGAGGCTGACGACGATGCGCGGCCGTCCGGTGTCGGCGCTCCACCAGTCCTCCAGGACGGTGCCGCCGTTGAAGGGGACGTACCGCATGGACCACAGGTCGGGTTCGTCGAGGACCTTCATGCTGGGCGGGGCGACGTCCAGCCACAGCAGGTCCTGCTGAGGCGCGGCGACGCCGTGCCGGGCGTAGGCCTCGTCCATCGACTTGGTGACGCCCTCGATGTGCCAGCGCTGGTGGCCGAAGCCGACGGTCTGCATGACGACGGGCACGTCGTACTTGGCCGCCACCAGGGGCCCCGCGACGCCGAGCGGCGGGTAGACCACGAGGTCGGGACGCCACGCACCGGCGAAGTCGACGAGCGCGTCGGTCATCTCGTCGCTGAAGAAGGAGAACCTGCCCATTTTGGTGCCGAGCTTGAGGCTCTTGCGGCGGCCCTCCCCCGCCCGGTACTCGGCCTCGGAGTCCAGGTCGGGTGCGGCATCGAAGCCGACGAGTCCGGCATCCGCGACTCTTTTCACGAAGTCCCCGGCGCTGGCCACGACGACGTCGTGCCCCTCGGCCCGGAACGCCTGCGCCAGTGAGAGAACGGGATACAGCAGCCCATAGAGAGGAGGACCGACGAACAGCACGCGCATGAACAACTCCTGTGGGGGTTAGGTTAGGCTTACCTAAGTTCGTATCACAAGTTTCTCGGAAGGGGCGACCGAGCGATGGCGCACACGGCAGCGGCTGCGGAACCCGAAAGTCCGCGACTGGAACGGCTGTTGAGCGAGGTGAGAGCGGACGGACGCGAAGCCGTCGATCGGTTTTGGCGCGAAGTCGCCCATACGGGGGCACCGTTGATCGAACCCGTCCAACACTCCCCGGACGAGCGGCTGGTGACGGTGGTGTGGCGGGAGGAGCGGCCCGTCGAGGGCGTCTACCTGCTGGCCAACCGGCTCACCGACAAGCACCGCGTACGGCAGGGGATGATGCGCCGGCTCGACGGCACCGACGTCTGGTACGTCAGCCTGCGGCTGCCGTTGGGGCTGCGCTGCGGCTACCGCGTCCATCCGTTCGGCCCGGACGATCCGCACATGACGGCGGAAGGGCCGCGCAGCGGCGCCTCCCGCGGGCTGCCGGACGACCGCATGGATCCGCTGAACCGGCAGGCGGGCGGGCCGTTCGGCTCGTTGATCGAGCTCGACGGGGCGCCGTCACTCGGCGAGTGGCCCGCGGCTCCCGGCGCCCGCTCCACGGCGGGCCGCAGCGAGACCTTCGACTTCGACGCCGCCGACGGATCCACGTACCGGGTACGGCAGTTCGTGCCGGACACCGGTGACACCGGTCCCCCGCCGGGGCTGCTCGTCGTGTTCGACGGCGAGCAGTGGTTCGACCGGTACGGCATCACGGCAGCCGTCGCCGCGGCGGCGGAGGCCGGCCGGATCCCGCCCATGGCCGTCGTCGGGATCGAGGCGGGGGCCGATCCGGCGGCGCGGATGCGGCAGCTCGGCGCCCGCCCTCAGTTCATCGACATGCTCGCCGACGAGCTGCTGCCCACCGTGACGAAGAACCTGCCCGGCATTCCCGAACCCCGCAGGACGGTGCTGTGCGGGCAGAGCCTCGGCGGACTGACCGCGCTCGCGACGGCGCTGCGGCGGCCGGACGCCTTCGGCACGGTGCTCGCCCACTCGGCCTCCACCTGGTGGCGCCCCGGCATGACGGGACGTCCGGGCCGGCCCGCGGAAGGAGTGCACACCTGGTTGTACGAGCAGGCCGCCGCGGCGCCGGTGGGAGACGTCCGCGTCCGCATGGACGTCGGCTCGAACGAGGGCGCGACGGTCGCCGACCTGCACCGGCTGCACGACCTCATGACAGGCCGCGGCTTCGACGTCTCCCTGCACGTCTACAGCGGCGGCCACGACCATGCGTGCTGGGCGGCGGCGCTCATGGACGGGCTCGCCGGGGAGTGCGCGCCCCCGGCCTGACAGCCGGACGCGCCCCACGGCACGGGCCGTGGGGCGCGAGTACCGGTTGATTCAGGACGTCACGTCGGTGACCCGCCACCGCTGGTTGGAGCCGGAGTTGGGCTGCCAGGTACCGACGGAGGCGCCTTCGTTCGTGGCCTGCCCGCCGACCTCGATCAGGCGGCCCGTACCTGCGTTGACGAGCGTGTACGTGCCGTCGCCCGTCGTCGACAGGATCCACTGGGCGGCCGCGTCCCGCTCGCCCGTGTCGGGTTCGACGACCGCCGCACCCTCGCGGACGGCGAGCCGTTTGCCGTCGGCCGCACTGGTGAACACGTGCCGCCTGCGGTTCCCGGGACCGTCGCCGCCGATCCGCGCGAGCCGCCACCGCTGACCGGCCGCGCCCGCCTTGGACCGGATGACGAGCGTGCTCCCGCCGTCGGCGACGGTGAGGTCCTTGCCGCTCTGCACACCGGTCAGCTCGTACGTCCGTCCCTGGCGCAGCTCCGCGGCGTCCTTCGCGACCCCGGACACGCCTTCGATCACGAACGTGGTCACCGACTGGGCGGGCACCGTGAAGGTGGCCGTCCGGCCGGTCACCGCGACCGGCGCCCCCTCCGCCAGCTTGCCGTCCGTGCTGGTCACGACCGGGGTGACGGTCGCGCCCCGGCGTACGGTCGCGAACCGGGACAGGTCGAGCGTCACCGTGCGGGTGCTCGTGGTGCTGTTGACGTGCACGACGGTGGCGCCGTTGCCGCCACGGGTGACGGCCGCCGCGCTGTTCGTGTCGTCGACCTTGACGAGGTGGTCGCCCGGGCGGATGTAGTGGGTGAAGTTCCGGGCCGTGTCGAACTTCGTGTTCGTGTGAACCGGGCAGGTCTCCAGGGTGTCGTCGGGGCCGGCGCTGAAGGAGACCTGGACCTCGCCCCAGTTGCCGCCCTTGGCGGACTCGCCGCCCGGCTTCATGTTGTCGAGGTCCTCGACGGGCTGCCAGAAAATCCAGGCGCTGGGCTCCAGTTCCCGCAGGTCGTCGACGATGTGCTGGGCGAGCCCGAGGCCGGGCCGCATGTCGGTGAAGGACTGGCCGTCGCCCCAGTCGCCCTCCACCTCGCTCATCCACAGCGGTTTGCCCTCGGCCTTGGCGAGATCGCGGACGGAGGTGCGGCCGCCGGTGCCGTACGTGTGCACGTTCATCTGGGCGACGTGCCGCTTCACGTCGGCCGGGTAGCCGGTCCAGTTCGTGACGAAGGTCGTCGGGTTGGTCTCGTCCATCGCCGAGACGACCGCGGTGGTCCGCGCCTTGCGCAGGGCGGCGTCGAGCGCGGGCACGAGCTTCTGCTGGAGGCCCGGGCCGATGTGGCAGCCCTCCTGACGGCCGCCGGTCGGAATCCCGTCGGCGCCCAACTGGGTGCCCCAGTAACTCGTGTTGGGCTCGTTGCACGGATCGACGGTCTTCACCTTGATGCCGTGCGCCTTCTCCAGGCGCCGCGTCGCACCGGCCAGGTAGGCGGCGAAATCGTCGACGGACGCCTCCTTCAGCTGGTCCTTCGACGCGTCGAGGCCGCCGGAGACATATCCGCTGACCGTCATGAAGTACGGCGGGGAGTTGGAGAACGTCTCCCAGTGGGTGATGTCCTTCTTGATCCGGTCCACCCACCAGCGCTGCGTGGCGTCGGCGTCCTCGTTCCAGTGGTCCGCGTCGCCGGGGTTCCACCAGTCCGTATCGGTGCGGGTGGTGCCCTCGGGCGCCTGCCACCAGCCCTCGACGGCCCCGCCGGCCCTCAGGTAGTCGGGCACGTCGGGTGCGTTGCCGCCGCCGATGTTGTAGCGGGCGATGTTCAGGGCGAGGCCGTCCCGTCCGAAGACGAGGTCGGCGATCCGCTCCCGGATCTCGTCCGGGTAGTGCCCGGTGGCGTTCGCGAACCAGACGAGGCTGGTGCCCCACCCCTCGAACCGGTCGTGCCGGTACGAGGGGTCGGGGGTGACCGTGACCGTCGCCGCGGTGGCCGCGGCGACGAGCGGTGCGGCTGAGATCTGGGTTCCTGCGGCAGCGGCCGTGGCCGCGGCGATACCGATGAACCGTCTGCGGGTCAAACGCGCCAACGTGTACTCCCGGTGTGAGTGGGGTGTCGGTGGTGCCGAACGGTGGTTCATGGGGGGTGTTCAGGACATGCGGCTCAGAGGGTGGGGCTCCGTCGGCTCAGGAGGTGACGGGCTGCCTCAGGACGGCGACCTGACGGGGCTCCAGGACGAGCCCGTCCCCCTCGGTCTCCGGCCCGACGAGCACCTCACCGGTCGGCCCCGGCAGCGCCACCCGCTCGTCGCTCCGGTTGACCAGGAAGACGTAGCGGTGCCCGGCGTCGCGCCGCACGACCTGCTCGACCCGCCCCCGCGCCTGCTCCGGGAGTTCGCTGCGCACCCCGGCGGGCGCGAGCAGCTCGGGCAGCAGCAAGGTCAGGCCGTCGACGCCGAGGCGGGTCGAGACGTACGAGGCCGAACCGCGGCCGGTGCCGCGCCGGGTGACGGCCGGACGGGACGCGTACGTGCCGGTGCGGTACCCGGCGAGCACCTCGACGTCCGTGCCGGTGACGGAGATCCGGTCGGTCCACAGGCTGCCGGTGGTGCCGTTGTCCAGGTCGACGGTGGCGCCGTCGAGCAGCGGCCCGAACTCCTCGATGCGGATGCCGAGGACGTCGCGCAGCGCACCCGGATAGCCGCCGAGCCACACGTGGTCGTTCTCGTCGACGATCGCGGAGAAGTACGTGGTGACGAGGTGGCCGCCGCCCTCGGCGTACCGGGTCAGCTCCTTGGCCAGCGGCTGCGGCACCACGTGCAGGACGGACGCGATGACGACGTCGTACGCGGACAGGTCGGTGCGGTGCGCGGGCACCACGTCGGCGCGGATCCCGAGGCGCAGGAGCGCCGAGTACCAGTCGAGGGCCTCGCGGTGGTAGTCGAGGCGGGAGGTCGGGTGGGAGTCCTGCTCGCTGGTCCACCACGAGTCCCAGTCGAAGAGGATCGCCACACGGGCGGGTTCGCGCACGCTGCCGGCGATCGGGGCGAGCGCGTCGAGGGTGCCGCCCAGCTCGACCACGGAGCGGAAGAGTTCGCTGTCGGCCCCGGCGTGCGGGAGCATCGCCGAGTGGTACTTCTCGGCGCCCGCGGCCGACTGGCGCCACTGGAAGAAGCAGACGGCGTCGGCGCCGTGCGCCACGTGCAGCAGCGAATCGCGGGCCAGCTCCCCCGGCCTCTTGGGCACGTTGACGGGCTGCCAGTTCACGGCGCTGGTGGAGTGCTCCATCAGGAACCAGGGCCGGTGGCCCGCGATGCCGCTGGTGAGGTTGGCGGAGAAGGAGAGCTCGTCGCGGTCCTGCGGGCCGGGGACGACGTAGTGGTCGTTGGCGACGAAGTCCACCTCGTCCGCCCAGTCCGCGTAGTCCATGCCCTTGGTGCCGCCCATCACCATGAAGTTGGTGGTGACGGGGATGTCCGGGGTGAGCTCGCGCAGGATCGCGCGCTCGGCAAGGAGATGGTCCTTGAGCGCGTCCGACGAGAAGCGCTTGAAGTCGAGCTGCTGGGTCGGGTTGGGGTGCGAGGCGGCGAGCCGCGGCGGCAGGAGCTGCTCCCAGTCGCTGTAGCGCTGCGACCAGAAGGCCGTCCCCCAGGCGTCGTTGAGGGCGTCGAGCGTGGTGTAGCGGCGGCGCAGCCAGGCCCGGAAGGCGCGGGCCGCGTCGTCGGAGTGGTCGTAGACGTTGTGGCAGCCCAGCTCGTTGTTGACGTGCCAGGCGACCAGGGCCGGGTGGTCGGCGTAGCGGGAGGCGAGTCGGCGGACGAGGTGCAGGGCGTGCTCGCGGAAGACGGGCGAGGTGGGCCGCCAGTGCTGCCGGGCGCCGGGCCACAGCGTCTCGCCGCTCGCGGTGACGGGGAGGATCTCCGGGTGCGCAGCGGTGAGCCACGGCGGCGGTGACGCGGTGGCGGTGGCCAGGTCGACGCCGATGCCGCCCGCGTGCAGCCGGTCCATGATCTCGTCGAGCCAGCCGAAGTCCCAGGTGTCGGCGACGGGCTGGAGCCGCGCCCAGGAGAAGATGGCGAGGGAGACGACGTTGACCCCGGCCTCACGCATCAGCCGGATGTCGTCCGCCCACACCTCCCGTGACCACTGCTCGGGGTTGTAGTCGGCTCCGTAGCCGAGGCGCCGGGTGCCGTCCGAGCTTGTCGCGTACGGGAAACGGGAGGTGAGGGGGGCGACCATGAACGTCCTTCCAGGAATGCGGAGTTGAAGCCGTGCGCGCTACTTCTCGACGGTGAAGCCCTGCTCGTTGCCGTACTTGACGGACGCGTCCTGCCAGGACTTCAGCCCGGCGGTGAGCCTGGCCGAGGAGACGTACGCCTTGCCGACGGTGTCGTTGAAGATCGAGTTGGCGTACACCTGGAACGGCAGGTACTTCCAGTCGGTGGGCACGCTCTTCGCGGACTCGGCGAAGATCTTGTTGGCCTTCTGACCGCCGAAGTACGGGAACTCGGTGTTCTGGAACGACGAGGAGTTCAGGTCCTTCGTCGTGGCCGGGAACGCGCCGTTCTTGACGCGGGTCTGCACGCCGGCACCGGAGTTGGCGTATTCGACGAACGCGTAGGCGAGCTCCTTGTTCTTGCCGAGCTCGGGCAGCGCGAGGGAGCTGCCGCCGTTCTCGGAGCTGGTGTGCGCGCCCTTCTCCCACTGCGGCAGGGGGGCGACGCGCCAGTCGCCGGAGGCGCCCTTCACACCGGAGGCGAAGTTGGCGGGCATCCAGGCGCCGATGGGCAGCGTGGCGATGGTGCCGTCACCGAGGCCCTTGTACCAGTCGTCGGTCCAGCCGGTGACGGGCGAGACGAGCTTGTCGTCGATCAGCTTCTGCCAGGTGTCGGTGTACTTCTTGGCGCCCGCGTCGGTGAAGTCGATGCCGACCTTCGTGCCGTCGACCTTGTACGGGTGCGAGCCGGCCTGCCACAGCAGGCTGGTGGTCAGGCCCGCGTCCCCGACGTCGCTGGTGATGTACGCCTTCGGGTCGGCCTTGTGCAGCGTGCGGGCGGCCTCGACGTACTCGTCCCACGTCGTCGGGACCGCGATCTTGTGCTTGTCGAAGACCTTCTTGTTGTAGAAGAGCGCCATCGGGCCGGAGTCCATGGGCAGTCCGTAGACGCCGTCGCCGGACTTGACCGAGTTCCACGGCCCGGGCGAGTACGAGTCGGCCAGCTCCTCGGCGCCGTACGGCTTGAGGTCGTCCAACTGCTTGGTCAGGGCGTACTGGCCGAGGGCGTAGTACTCGATCTGCGCGACGTCCGGGACGCCCTTCTTCGCCGAGATCGCGTTCGACAGGGCCTTGTACTGGTCGTTGTTGGTGCCCGCGTTGACCAGCTTGATGTCGACCTTCGGGTACTTCTTCTCGAAGTCGGCGGCGACCTGCTTGAGGGTGGGCTCCCACGCCCACACCGTGACGGTGCCGCCCTTCTTGAGAGCCGACTGTATGTCGGCCGAACCGACCTTCTTGTCGGCGGCGTCGTCATCGGAGCCGCCGCAGGCGGTGGCCCCGAGGGCGAGGGCGCAGAGGAGACCGATGCCGCGCAGAACGCGGCGGGAGTGCTGGGGCATGGGCGTGCTTCCACTTCGTCGTGGTCGGGCAGGGGGCATGCGGGGGGTGAACTGCGCGGCTGCGCCTACTCCTTGACGCTTCCGGCGGAGAGGCCGGACTGCCAGTACTTCTGGAGCAGCAGGAAAGCGGCGATCAACGGCACGATGGTGAGCAGCGAGCCGGTGAGCACGAGATGGGGGATGGCGTCGCCACCGGCCGTCTGCGCCTGCTTGTTCCAGGAGTCGAGGCCGAGCGTGAGGGGATACCAGTCGGGGTCCTTCAGCATGATCAGCGGCAGGAAGTAGTTGTTCCAGGTCGCGACCGTGGTGAAGAGCAGGACGGTGACGGTGCCGGGTGCGAGCAGCGGCAGGGCGACCTGGAAGAAGGTGCGCAGCTCGCTCGCGCCGTCGATGCGGGCGGCCTCCATCAGTTCGGCGGGGATCGCCTCGGTGGCGAACACCCACATCAGATACAGGCCGAACGGCGAGATCAGCGAGGGGATGACGACGGCCCACGGGGTGTCGGTGAGCCCCATCTTGCTGAACATCAGGAACGTGGGCACGGCGAGCGCCGTGCCCGGCACCGCGACCGCCCCGATGACGACGGCGAACACGGCGCGCTTGCCCGGGAAGGCGAACTTGGCGAGCGCGTACCCGCCGAGGACCGCGAGGAAGGTGGCCCCGCCCGCGCCCACCACCACGTACAGGAGGGTGTTGAGGAGCCAGCGGCCGAAGACGCCGTCCTGGTACGTGAAGGTCGCGCCGATGTTGTGCCAGAGGTCGAAGTCGCCGTCGAACCAGAGGCCGAACGAACGGGCAAGGCCCTGCGGGGACTTGGTGGCGCTGATCACGAGCCACACCAGCGGCAGCAGGCTGTAGACGAGGACGACCCCGGTGAGCACGGTCAGCGGGACGCTGCGCCGGGGGCGGCCGGCGGTGCGCCGCCGTACGGTGCGCAGGCGCGGGGCGGCGGGCTTGAGCGGTGTCGTGGACCGCACGGACGTGGTGGTGGTCATCGCGCTCACGCTCCCTTGCGCATGCCGCGCAGCTGGACGACGTAGGCGACGATCATCGTGATCACGCCCATGACGATGGCGACCGTCGCGGAGTAGTTCTGCTGCTGGCCCGCGAAGGACAGCGAGTACGTGTAGAAGTTCGGCGTGTAGTCCGTGGTGATCGCGTTCGGCGCGAGCTTCTGGAGGATCGCCGGCTCGTTGAAGAGCTGGAAGCTGCCGATGATCGAGAAGATCGTGGCGATGACGAGGGCGCCGCGGATCGCCGGGAGCTTGATGGCCGTGATGACGCGCCACTGTCCGGCGCCGTCGATCTCGGCCGCCTCGTACAGCGAATGCGGTACGACGCGCAGCGCGGCGAAGAAGATCAGCATGTTGTAGCCGACGAACTCCCAGGTCACGATGTTGCCGATGGACGCGAGGACCAGGTCGGCGGAGAGCGGGTCGGGCAGTTTCGTGCCGAAGGCGTCGCCCAGGTCGCCGACCAGGCCGTAGCGGGTGCCGTACATGAAGCCCCACATGAGGGTCGCGACGACGGCGGGGACCGCGTAGGGCAGGAAGACGGTGATCCGGAAGAAGTCCTTGCCGTAGAGGCGGCCGCTGTCGATCGCGAGGGCGACGAGCAGGGCGATGCCCAGCATGACCGGCACCTGGATCAGCAGGAACAGGCCGACGCGCAGCACCCCGTCCCAGAACCGGCCGTCCTGGAAGGCCTGTTGGTAGTTGTCGAGGCCGACGAAGGTGGTGCCGCCGATGAGTTGTGTACGGAACAGGCTCAGATAGACCGAGTACGCGAGCGGCGCCAGGAAGACCAGGGCGAAGACGAGCGCGAAGGGGCCGATGAACCCCCAGCCCGTCCACGAGCGGCGCCGCCTCACGGCGACCGGCGGTTGCAGCGTGGTCATCTCGCGTCCCTCACTCGTCCATGCGTCACAGGTCGCGATGTTTGCGTAAACATCCTTGGGCGTGAAGGACCCGACAGCTGTTATGTTTACGTAAACATTCGGTGGCGGCATGTCTACACTGCCCCGAGGACGACGGTCAAGAGTCGGTGAGGGACACGGTGACAACCAAGGAGAGCGCCCCGCAGGGCGGCAGGCGCCGGACACAGAACGCGTCGATGGCTGACGTCGCCCGGGTCGCGGGCGTCTCGTCCCAGACGGTCTCCCGCGTCTCGAACGGCTTCCCCGGCGTCAACGAGGAGACGCGCGACCGGGTCCGCGCCGCGATGAAGGAGCTCGGCTACCGGCCCAACAGCGCGGCGCGCGCGCTGAAACGGGGCGACTTCCGCACCATCGGCGTCATCACGTTCACGCTGTCCACGACGGGCAACATGCGCACACTGGAGGCCATCGCCACCTCGGCCGCACAGGAGGGCTACGCGGTCACGCTGCTCCCGGTCGCGGTGCCCACGCAGGACGAGGTGCGCGGCGCGTTCTCACGGCTCGGCGAGCTGGCGGTGGACGCGGTCATCGTCATCATGGAGGTCCACCTCCTCGACTCGGCGAGCCTCACGCTGCCGCCGCACGTGAAGGTCGTCGTCGCGGACTCGGACGCCGGCGACCGATACGCGGTGGTGGACACGGACCAGGCGGGCGGCACCCGCGACGCGGTGCGCCACCTCCTCGACCTGGGCCACCGCACGGTCTGGCATCTGGCGGGCCCCTCCGACTCGTACGCGGCCCAGCGCCGAACGGACGCCTGGCGCACGGCACTTGAGGCCGCGGGCCGCGCGGTCCCACCGCCGGTGCGGGGCGACTGGTCGGCCGAGTCGGGCTACCGCGCGGGCCTGCGCCTGGCCGAACAGGCCGACTGCACCGCGGTGTTCGCGGCGAACGACCAGATGGCGCTCGGCCTGCTGCGGGCCCTGGAGGAGCGCGGCCGCAAGGTCCCCGAGGACGTCTCGGTCATCGGCTTCGACGACATCCCCGACTCCGGCTCGTTCCAGCCCCCGCTCACCACGGTCCACCAGGACTTCGCCGAGGTCGGCCGCCGCTGCGTGGACAGCGCGCTGCGCCAGGTGCGCGAGAGCGAGGCGGAGCGGGGCACGACACTGGTGCCGACGCGCCTTGTGGTGCGGGAGAGCACGGCGGCGGCGCGGCGGGGGTGACCCGCGGCGCGCACGTCAGACCGCGATGCCGAGCCCCTCGACGACCACGGCGCCCGGGAGTTCGGACAGGGCCTTGCCCGGCACGATCAGCTTGCCGCGGCGGGTGCCGCTGCCGATGAGGACGTGCGGGAGGTCGACGACGGCCGCGTCCACGAGGACCGGCCAGTCGGCGGGCAGGCCGATCGGGGTGATGCCGCCGTACTCCATGCCGGACTCGCCGGTCGCGGTGTCCATCGGGGCGAACGAGGCCTTACGGGCGCCGAGTTGACGCCGCACCACCCCGTTCACGTCGAGCTTCGTCGCGGACGGGACGACGCAGGCCGCGAGGGTCGTCTCGCCGCCCCGCTTGCCCGCGACGACGACGCAGTTCGCCGAGGCGTCGAGCAGCTCGGGCCCGTAGTGCTCGACGAACGTCGCCGTGTCGGCCCACTCGGGGTCGGTGTCGACGTGGATCAGGTCCCGCGCGGGCACCGTGCCGCGCCAGTCGCGCACGGCGTCGGCGACGGGCCGGGTGAGCAGGTCGAGGGCCTCGGGGGCGGCGAGTACGTGGTCGAAGGTGCCGATGGGTGCGCGCATGGCGGCACGCTAACAGCCACCGCGCGCCCGGCGACCGGGCGTCTCAGCGTACGAAAGGCACCGATACGGCCATGATCATTTCGAGGTCCCCGGTGCCGTCGTTGCGGTAGGAGTGCGCGGTGCTCGCCTCGAACGAGACGCTCGCCCCCGTGGGCACCGTGTGCTCGGCGCCGTCCACGACGAGGGTCAGCACACCGGCCGTGACATGGACCAGCTCGACGGTGCCCTGCGGGTGCGGGTCGGAGTCGCTGCCGTCGCCGGGCACCAGCCGCCAGTCCCACATCTCCAGCGGGCCCTCGGACTCGGTCCCGGCCAGCAGCCGGTTGTAGCTGCCCGCCTCCGAGTGCCACAGGCGCACCGCCTGGTCCTCCGTCACGATGCGGACGTTGGGCCCCTGCTCGTAGTCGAGCAGCGTGGTGATGCTGACCCCGAGCGCGTCACCGATCTTGACCACGGTGCCGATGCTGGGGTTCGTCCGGGCCTGCTCGATCTGGATGAGCATGCCGCGGCTGACGGCCGCGCGGCCGGCGAGCGCGTCGAGGGTGAATCCGCGCTCGGCCCGCCAGTGCTTGACGTTGCGCGCGAGTGCCTGGTTCAGGAGATCGAGGTCCGCCACGTTCCATCCAGGATAGGGATCAGGGTTCAATATTTTGGATGACAGCGTTCAGTTCATTGGACTACGGTGTGGTGCACCAAAGCGTCCAGCAAACTGTACTGCGAGGTCCGGCATGACAGCACTCTTCGCCCTGGCCACCGCCCTCCTGTGGGGGCTGGCCGACTTCGGCGGCGGGCTGCTGACGCGACGGACGCCCGCGCTCACCGTGGTGGTCGTCTCGCAGACGATCACCGTCGTCGTGCTCGGCGCGATCGTGCTCGCCACGGGCGCCTTCTCCGAAGCGGGACCGCAGTTGTGGTTCGCCGTCGCCGCGGGGCTGGTCGGGCCCGTCGCCATGCTCGCCTTCTACAAGGCGCTCGCCCTCGGCCCGATGGGCGTCGTCTCGCCGCTCGGCTCGCTCGGCGTCGCCGTGCCGGTCGGGGTCGGTCTGGTGCTCGGCGAGCGGCCGGGGCTGCTGCAGTTCGCCGGGATCCTGGTCGCCGTCGCGGGCGTGGTCCTCGCGGGCGGGCCGCAGTTCAGGGGGGAGCCCGTGCAGCGGCAGGCGGTGCTGCTGACGCTGCTCGCGGCGTTCGGCTTCGGCGCGGTGATGGCGCTGATCGCGGAGGCGTCGACGACGCTGACCGGGCTGTTCCTCGCGCTGTTCGTGCAGCGGGTGACGAATGTCGTGGCGGGCGGGGCCGCGCTGCGGGTGTCCGCGCGGCGTGGGGGTGCCGTGCGGCCCGCTGCCGCGGAGGGCGGGTGGGGGCTCGTGCGGGCCTCGTTGCCGGCGCTCGCGTTTGTGGGGCTTGCGGATGTGGCGGCCAACGGGACGTATGCGCTGGCCGCTCAGGAGGGGCCGGTGACGGTGGCGGCGGTGCTGGCGTCCTTGTATCCGATCGTTACGGCGCTGGCTGCGCGCGGGGTGCTGAGCGAGCGGCTTCGTGGGGTGCAGGCCGCGGGGGCGGGGCTGGCGTTGGTGGGGACGGTGCTGTTGGCCACGGGTTGATGTCACCCACCCGTGGTTGCACCCACGGGGCTCCGCCCCGGACCCCGCGCCTCAATCGCCGGCGGGGCTCGAAAGACTCGGGGCCCTGCCCCGGAGCCCGCGCCCCGATCGCCGACGGGGCTCGAAAGACTCGGGGCCCTGCCCCGGAGCCCGCGCCCCGATCGCCGACGGGGCTTCAAAGATCGGGGCCCTGCCCCGGACCCCGCTGCTCAATCTCCCCCAGCTACCGCTGGGAGGTGCCCCCTGCAGGGGCTTGATTTGCCCAAGGCGGCGCACGGTGCCGCGCAACCGAATGCGGGGCACAGGTCAGATTCGGTAGCGGCGGAGGGCGGGGACCGTGAAGGCCAGGGAGAGCATTGCCACGACGACCAGCAGGCCGCCGCCGGCCACCGCCGGCTGCGCGCCGAAGGCCGAGCCCGCCGAGCCGTGCAGGACGTCCGCCAGTCGCGGACCGCCCGCCACGACCACCGTGAACACCCCTTGCATCCGCCCACGCATCTCGTCCGTCGCCGCGGACAGCAGGATCGCCCCGCGGAACACCATCGACACCATGTCCGCGACCCCCGCCACCGCGAGGAACACGACCGCGAGCCACAGATTCCCGCTCAGCCCGAACCCGGTGATCGCGAGGCCCCACGCCACGATCGCCCCGATCACCATCCACCCGTGCCGCTTCGCCCGCGAGAACGTCCCGGAGAACAGCCCGCCGACCACCGCCCCGATCGGAATCGCCGCGAACAGCAGCCCGAGCGCGAGCCCCTCCCCGTACGGCGCGTACGTCTCCGCGGCGAGCTGCGGGAACAGCGCGCGCGGCATGCCGAACACCATCGCGATGATGTCCGCGAGGAACGACAGCAGCAGCACCTTGCGGGTGGACATGTAGCGGAAGCCGTCGACGATCGCCCGCACCCCCGCCCGCTTCGCCGCCACCGCGGCCAGCGGCGGCAGGGCCGGCAGCCGGTACACCGCCCACACGGTGACGCACAGCGCGAGCGCGTCGATCAGGTACAGCTCGGGCAGCCCGATGACGGGGATCAGGACGCCTGCCAGCAGGGGACCGACCACCTGGCCCGTCTGCATCACCGTCGAGCCCAGCGCGTTCGCCGCCGCCAATTGGCTCGCGGGGACGAGCCGCGCGATGGACGCGTTGCGGGCCGGGGCGTTCAGACCCCAGAACGCCTGCTGCATCGCGAGCAGCACCATCAGCACGCCCACCGAGTTCAGCCCGGACACCGCCTGCAGCCAGAACAGGACCGAGGTCACGGCGATGCCGCTGTTGGTGATCAGGAGCAGCTTGCGCCGGTCCATGTGGTCGGCGATCGCGCCGCCCCACAGCGCGAACACGACGAGCGGCACGAGCCCCGCCATGCTCGCGGCGCCGACCCACGCCGAGGACCCGGTGATGTCGAAGATCTGCTTCGGCACGGCGACGGCGGTGAGCTGGCTGCCGACGGCCGTGACGATGGTCGAGGACCACAGGCGGCGGTAGGCGGGGATGCGCAGCGGTCGGGTGTCCATGGCGAAACGCCGCCAGCCGCGCGGCTTCGCCTCGGCCTCCGTGCCGTCGGCGGCCCGGCTCCCCTCGGCGGCCCGGCTCTCGTCGGCGGTCCGGCTCTCGTCGCTCGTCCCGCTCGTCCCGCTCGTCCCGCTCGTCTCGCTCTTGTCCACGACTTCCCTGATTGCTCGCTACATCTATCCGGTCCGGGGTTCAGTGTCCCAGGCGTCGTCGTCGAGTTCGGACAGAGCGAGCAGTTGGTCCGGAGTGACCCCCTCGGGGATCGCCCGCGGCGCCGGTGTCCTGAGCGGCGGCTGCCAGCCGGACTCCGCGTCCCAGCTGCGGACGACGCGTGCGGGCGCGCCCGCGACCACCGCGTGGTCGGGCACCTCGCCGCGCACCACGGCCCCGGCCGCGACCACCACGTTCCGGCCGATGCGGGCGCCCGGCAGGATCACGGCGCCGGTGCCGATCCAGCAGCCGGGACCGATCTCGACCGGTTCCATCCGGGGCCACTGCCTGCCGATGGGCTCGTGCGGATCGTCGTACGAGTGATTGGTCGAGGTGATGTAGACGTACGGGCCCATGTAGACGTCGCTGCCGATCCGCACCGTCGTGTCGGCGATGACATGGCTGCCGCGCCCGATCACGACACCGTCGCCGAGGGTCAGGATGGGGTCGGGGCCGAGGTCCAGGTCCGGCATCAGGCCCGCGGTCAGGGTCACTTGCTCCCCGATGATGCAGTGCGCGCCCAGCCGGATCCACGGCTCGCCGAACACCGTGCCCTGGGGGAACGCGAGCTTCGTACCGTGCCCGATCGCGCCGAACCGGTGCCCGCCCGGCTGCCGCGCGGTGACCGCGCCCTTGCGCTGCGCCCAGCGCCAGCCGGCCTGGACGAGCCGGTGGCCGAGCCCACCCTTGTCACTCCGCTTGTTCGGCACGGCGACACGTTACCCACGCGTAGCTTCCACCCCCACCTCGATGCCCTGTGATCTTCGCCCCACAGAACGACGGGAGTTCGCGGGTACGGTTCGGTGGGCGCGACGCATGCATGACACGTACGACACGTAGGGAGCACAGACCTCATGTCCCACGAGGCACTCGTCACCGGGATCGGCGACAAGGAACCGAAGGTCGACCCGGAGGCGTTCACCGCCCCGACGTCCGTGGTGGTCGGCGACGTCACGCTGCGCGCGGGCGCGAGCGTCTGGTACGGGGCGGTGCTGCGTGCCGAGTTCGAGCCGATCACGCTCGGCGCCGACAGCAACATCCAGGACAACTGCACCGTGCACGTCGACCCCGGATTCCCGGCGACGATCGGCGAGCGCGTCTCCGTCGGCCACAACGCGGTGCTGCACGGCTGCACCGTGGAGGACGACTGCCTCGTCGGGATGGGCGCGACCGTCCTCAACGGCGCGGTGATCGGGGCGGGTTCGCTGGTCGCGGCGCAGGCGCTGGTGCCGCAGGGGATGGTCGTGCCGCCCGGTTCACTGGTCGCGGGTGTCCCGGCGAAGGTGCGGCGCGAGCTCTCCGACGAGGAGCGGGAGATGGTCACGCTCAACGGGACGCATTACGTGGAGCTGGCGAAGGTGCATCGGGAGGCGCACCAGTAGTCGCTCACCGGTGGCGGGGTTGCGGTCACGGGGCTCCGCCCCGGACCCCGCTCCTCAATCGCCGGAGGGGCTTGAATTACCTCCGGACGCCGACGGGGCTTGATGTGCCTCAGCTCGCAGGCTCGGGCTCCGCCTCCGCCGCCTCGTGTTCCGCCGCCATCTTCGCCGCCCGCCGCTTCACGATGAGCATCGAACCGAGGCCGATCAGGACGGCCACGCCGAGGCCCACGTAGGAGAACTTCTTGAGCCAGTCCTCCGCGACCACGCCCACGTAGTAGATGACCGCGGTGGTGCCGCCGGCCCAGACGATGCCGCCCAGCACGTTCGCGATGAGGAACTTCCAGTACGGCATGTGCAGGACGCCCGCGAGCGGTCCCGCGAAGATGCGCAGCAGCGCGACGAAGCGGCCGAAGAAGACGGCCCACATGCCCCACTTCTCGAAGGACCGCTCGGCGGTGGCGACATGGCCCGGCCCGAAGTGCTTGGGGAACTTGCGGCCCATTTTGGCGAGCAGTGGTCGGCCGCCCTTGCGGCCGATCGCGTACCCGATGGAGTCGCCGACGACGGCGCCCGCGCTGGCGCAGGCCCCGAGGACGAACGGGTTGACGTCGCCGTGCTGCGAGGAGAGCAGGGCCGCGGAGATGAGCACGATCTCGCCGGGCAGCGGGATGCCGAGGCTTTCGATGCCGATCACCCCGGCCACCAGGGCGTAGACGGCGACCGCCGGAATCGTGTCGAGCCATTCCTGGACGTGCATCGACGTCGCCTCCCGTACCCACCAAAGTGCCTGTGCCCGGCGCGCGCTCCCCTCCGGTACGCGCACGCCGGGCAGCCTACCTGCTCCCTATGACGCGACCGCGTCCCAGAAGGCGCAGTGCCAGGCGCGACGAACATCGATGTGGACGGTGATCCCGCTCACTCGACCACCGCCTCCGTGCTCTGCGACAGGTCCCCGGCCGAGGCACCGAGCCATACGGTGCGCGGGCCGGTGCCGAGGACCCAGTCGTGCGCTGCGCTGTCCCACGACGAGAGGGTGCGGGGCGCGACGCGCACGGTGACCCGCCGCCGCTCCCCCGCCCCGACCTCGATGCGGCGGTACCCGCCGAGGATCCGTACGGCCTGGTCGACCCGGACGTCCGGTGACGGACCGACGTACACCTGGGGCACCGCGATGCCCGCCCGCCGCCCGGTGTTGCGCACGGTGAAGCCCACGTCGAGACCGCCGCCGGTCCAGCGCGCGGTCAGTCCCTCGTACGCGAACGTGGTGTACGAGAGCCCGTGCCCGAACGGGAACAGCGGCCGCACCTTCTGCGCGTCGTACCAGCGGTATCCGAGGTGGATGCGCTCCGAGTACTCCTCGACACGGTTCACGCCCGGGTAGCGGCGCGGGTCGCCGGACATCGGGTGGGTGGCCTCCGAGGTCGGGAAGGACTGGGTGAGCCGGCCCCCGGCGTCGCAGTCCCCGTACAGGACGGCGGCGGTGGCTTCCGCGCCCTCCTGGCCCGGGTAGTACATCTGCAGCACGGCGCCCACCCGGTCGAGCCACGGCATGGTGATCGCGGAGGAGCTGTTGAGCACCACGGTCGTGCGGGGGTTGGCGCGGGCCACCGCCGCGATCAGGGCCTCCTGCTGGTCGGGCAGCGCGAGCGAGGTGCGGTCCGAGCCCTCGGTGGCGTCCTCGTACGCGAAGAGGATCACGTGGTCCGCGCCGCGCGCCGCCCGCACGGCCTCGGCGACATCGCCCGCCCGCATCGCCCCGGTGACCCGCCGCAGCCGGAACGTCTGCCCCTGGTCGCCGCCCTTCGCCGTGATCCGGAGGCGGTGCGCCCCGGCCGTCAGGTCGAGGGACGTGCGGCGCACGGCGAGCCCGTCGGGTGCGAGGGCGACGAGACCGCCGCTGAAGTGCTCGGCGCTGCCGCGCAGTTTGGGGAAGAGTTCGGTGCCGTCGAGGACGACCTTCGGCCGCTCGCCCGAGTAGTGGACGGCGAAGGTCCAGTCGTCGTCCTCGTCGACCGTGAGCGTCCCCTCGTACGTCCAGGTCCGCCCTGCTCCGACCGTCTGCTCGGCCAGCCCGGCCGCGGGGGCGAGCGCGCCGCCGGGCAGGTCCTGTCCGTAGACGTCGGCGCCGACGGCGTACGTCACCGAACCGCCCCTGCCCGCACGGGCCTTGATCGCGTCGTACGGGCTGTCGGCGTGGTCGGGGACGACGTGCGCGCTGCCGCCGCCGCTGACGAACGGGATGTGGCCGGTGATCCCGAGGACGGCGACGGAGTCGCCCTCGGGCAGCGGCAGGGTGCCGCCGCGGTTGTGCAGCAGGGTCGCGCCCGCCTTGGCGACGTCGAGGGCGACGGCCGCGCCCGCCGCCGCGTCCCGGCCGGGCCGGGGCGGCGCCTCCGCGGCGAGCAGCCCGAACCGCTCCATCACCGACAGGATCCGGCGCACCGCCCCGTCGACCTGCGCCTCGGGCACGGTGCCGTCCTGGACAGCCTTCTTCAGCGCGGCGCCGAAGGCGATCTCGCCCGGCATCTCCATGTCGA
The DNA here is from genome assembly GCF_054963755.1 of Streptomyces sp. EDA2-14. Classification (NCBI taxonomy): domain Bacteria; kingdom Bacillati; phylum Actinomycetota; class Actinomycetes; order Kitasatosporales; family Streptomycetaceae; genus Streptomyces; species Streptomyces sp. EDA2-14. The sequence goes on along the minus strand of NZ_JBUEGE010000004.1, from coordinate 56,659 downwards.
GCCCCGCGGCCATCCCGGCGACGGTGGTGTGCGCGGCGTACCAGTCGGTCATCACCCAGCCCGCGAAGTGCCACCTCTCCCGCAGGATGTCGCCGAGCAGCTCCTTGTTGTCGCAGGCGTACGTGCCGTTGACCTTGTTGTACGCGCTCATGACCGAGCCCGCGCCGGCGCCGACGGCGGCCTCGAAGCCGCGCAGCTCCAGCTCGTGCATGGTCTGCTCGTCGGCGCGCACATCGACCGACGTGCGGTTCTTCTCCTGGTTGTTGAGCGCGAAGTGCTTGACGGTGGCGATCAGGCCCTCGTCCTGGATGCCGCCGATCTCCTCGACGACCATGTCGGAGGAGAGCAGCGGGTCCTCGGAGAACGTCTCGAAGTTGCGGCCCGCGTACGGCGTGCGGATCAGGTTGACCATCGGCGAGAGCAGTACGTCCTGGCCGAGCGCGCGGCCCTCGCGGCCGATGACCTCGCCGTAGCGGCGGGCGAGCGCCGGGTCGAAGGAGGAGGCGAGGAGGACGGGGGCGGGCAGGGCGGTGGCGTGCTGCGTGACGCGGACGCCCGCGGGGCCGTCGGCGAGGCGCAGCGGCGGGATGCCGAGGCGGGGGACGCCGGGGATGTAGCCCGCCTGGCCGAGGTCGTCGGGGTCCTGGCCGCCGTGCAGGAAGGTCAGCTTCTCGTCGAGCGTGAGCCTGCCGAGCAGCGATTCGACCGTGCGTCCGGCGGATCGGTCGGGCCGCCGCGACGACGCCTCGGCAAGGCCCGGTAGGCCGGTGGTGACGGCGGCGGCCACCACGGCCGCGCCGCCCATCCGGCGCAGGGCCACCCGTCTGGAGATGCCGTCGGTACTGCTTCCGCTGTGGGGCATGGGCTGTCTCTCCTCGTTGCGTTCGAGCATTCAACGCACTGTGCGACAGAACGGACCTGACGCCTCGTTAGACACCACAAAACCGCAGCGGAAACTACGACCGGCGCTGACTCGTGTCAACAGATCGAACAAGAAGCGCGAGGGGCGCCACCCCTGCCGGACGGCACCCCTCGCGCGACACGGCCGCGGTTCAGCTGTTGGGACGCAGCGTCCAGACGACCGTCATCTCGCCGGTCACGGCCCCGTCCTCGCGCGTGATCGCGATGCTCACCGGGAACTCGGGGCGCTCGCCCGCGTCCAGCTCGGCGACCACGTCGGCGGCCGGGCGGCCGAGCGTCGCGGTGGCGGTGACCGGACCCATCGCCAGCTTCTTGTACGCGATGTCGGCGCTCACGGCGAGCGGCACGGCACGGGAGAGCTGGTCGCCGAAGGCGGCGAGCACGATGGCCCCGCTCGCGGACTCGCCGAGCGTGAACATCGCGCCGGCGTGCGGTCCGCCGACGTGGTTGTGGTAGTCGGCCTGGTCGGGCAGCGAGACGACCGCCTTCTCGGGCGTGGTCTCGTGGAACTCGAGGTTCAGGGTGCGGGCCATCGGCACCGTGGCGGCGAGCATCTCGCCGATGGACATCTGATCTGCGCTCATGCCGTGAATGTTACCCACCAGTAGCAAGCTTGACCATCCCCGCGCCCGCACGCGAAGAACCCGGAGATATCAGGCATCAGGCGATCAAACACTCGGTGTCCGGGTAATCGGTTTGTCGATTCGACCGCATGGCGGCGATAGTCCCTCCGTGACCTCTGCCGCCACCCCCGACCCGAAGCGTCCACGCCTCCGCCCCGCCTGGGCCGGACGGAACTACACGCTGCTCTCCGCCTCGGCGATCGTCACGACGCTGGGGTCGCACGGTGCGCTGATCGCCTCGTCGTTCGCCGTGCTCGACGCGGGCGGCGACGGCGGCGACGTGGGCCTGGTGGCCGCGGCCCGCACGCTGTTCCTCGTGGTGTTCCTGCTGGTCGGCGGCGCGGTGGCGGACCGGCTTCCGCGGCACCACGTGATGGTCGCGGCGAACGCCCTCAACTTCCTCTCCCAGGGCGCCTTCGCGCTGATCGTGCTGCAGGGCGATCCGAAGCTGTGGCAGATGATGGCGCTCAGCGCGCTCGGCGGCACGGGCCAGGCGTTCTTCAATCCCGCGGCCGAGGGCATGCTGATGGCCTCCGTCTCCGGGGAGCAGGCCAGCCGCGCGTTCGCCCTGTTCCGGATGGGGATGTCCGGGGCGGGCGTGGGCGGCGCCGCGCTCGGCGGGGCGATGGTCGCGGCCTTCGGGGCCGGCTGGGTGCTCGCCGTGGACGCGGTCGCATTCCTGGTCGCGGGCGGGCTGCGGATGTTCCTCGACGTGCGGCACATCCCGCCGCGGCAGCCCGGCGGGCTCCTCGCCGACATGCGGGTCGGGTGGCGGGAGGTCGTCGGCCGGCCCTGGCTGTGGACGATCATCGTCCAGTTCGCGGTCGTGGTCGCGGTGGTGGGCGCCGCCGAGGCGGTGTTCGGTCCGCTGGTGGCCCGCGACGAACTGGGCGGGGCGGGCCCGTGGGGCCTCGCGCTCGGCGCGTTCGGCGTGGGCACGATCCTCGGCGGACTGCTGATGATGCGCTGGAAGCCGCAGCGGCTGCTGTTCGCGGCGACGCTCTCGGTGTTCTCGCTCGCGCTGCCGTCGGCGGCGCTCGCGGTCCCGGTGCCGCTCGGGGCGCTGATCGCCGTGATGTTCGTCAGCGGCGTCACCATAGAGATCTTCGGCGTCTCCTGGATCACCGCCCTGCACCAGGAGATCCCCGAGGAGAAGCTCTCCCGCGTCTCCTCCTACGACTGGTTCGGCTCGGTGGCGATGGTGCCGCTGGCCACCGCGCTCGCGGGACCCGCGGAGTCCGCCTTCGGGCGCACGGCCTCGCTGTGGGGCTGCGCGGCGCTCGTGGTCGTGGCGACGACCGCCGTCCTGTTCGTACCGGACGTACGTCACCTGCGGCGGCGCGAGACGGGCGGGGCCAAGGTCACCGAGGGCGGCGGCCGGGCCGCGACGGACTCCGTCACCCCACTCTGAACGAGCCCCCGGGCGGCTCCGGCGAGGGCACCGCGTCCGCCTCCGCCACCGGCTTCGCGTCGCCGACGAAGCGGCGCAGCGCGGCCCCGTGCTCCACGCGCGCGGGGAACGCGTCGCGGGCGGTGCGCCGGGCCAGCTCGGCCACCTCCAGCTCCTCGCGCGAGGCGAGCAGCACCGCGTTGCCGAACCGCCGCCCCCGCAGCACCGCCGGCTCGGCGATTAGCGCGACCTGCGGAAACACGGCGGAGAACGTGGCCAGTTGGGACCTCAGGAACGCGAAGGGCGCGCCGTCCGCGAGGTTCGCCGCGTACGTCCCGCCGGGTCGCAGCACCCGCGCCGCCTGACGCGCATACGCGAGGGTCGTCAGATGCGCGGGCACCCTGGAGCCGCCGAACACGTCCCCCACGAGCACGTCCGCCGAGGCGTCGGGCGCCGCCTCCAGCCAGGTTCGCGCGTCGCCGCCGTGCACCGTGATGCCCGCGTCGTCCGGCAGCGGCAGATGTTCGGCGACGAGCGCGAGCAGCCCCCGGTCCGCCTCGACGACGTCCTGCCGGGAGCCTGGCCGGGTGGCGGCGACGTAGCGGGGCAGGGTCAGCGCTCCCCCGCCCAGGTGCAGCACGTCGAGCGGCGCGCCTTCCTCGCCGAGGCAGTCGAGGACGTGGCCGAGGCGGCGCGCGTACTCGAACTCCAGGTGGGCGGGGTCGTCCAGGTCGACGTACGACTGGGGCGCCCCGTCCACCGTCAGGAGCCAGGCCCGGCCCCGGTCCACGTCGGGCAGCAGCTTCGCCGTGCCGTGGTCGACGTCGCGGGTGACGGGTATCGGCTCGTCTTCGGGGTCGGATGCGTTCACGCCCCTATTGTGCCGGGCGCAATTCAGGCCCCCGCGGCAATTGAGCGGCGGTCCCGGGACAGAGCCCCGAGACCGCCACCCCTCACTCCACAGACGTCACGGTGCCCGCGCCGACGGTCCGCCCGCCCTCGCGGATCGCGAACCCGAGGCCCGCTTCGAGCGGCACGTCCCGGCCCAGCTCGACCGTCATGGTGACGGTGTCGCCGGGCCGCGCGACGGCCGCGTCGCCGAGGTCGACGTCCCCCACGACGTCCGCCGTACGCAGGTAGAACTGCGGCCGGTAGCCGGTGGCGACGGGGGTGGTCCGGCCGCCCTCCGCCGTCGACAGCACGTACACCTGCGCGGTGAAGCGGCGGGCCGGCTCGACCGTGCCGGGCTCGGCGACGACGTGCCCGCGCCGCACCGCGTCGCGCGGCACCCCGCGCAGCAGCAGCGCGACGTTGTCCCCCGCCTGCGCCTCCTCCATCGGCTTGCCGAAGGTCTCGACGCCGGTGACGACGGTCTCGACGTCGTCGGCCCCGTAGACCCTGACCCGGTCGCCGACCCGCACGCGCCCGCGCTCGACGGCACCGGTCACGACCGTGCCGCGGCCGCTGATGGTCATGACGTTCTCCACCGACAGCAGGAACGGCGCGTCCACGTACCGCTCCGGCATCGGCACGTACGTGTCCACGGCGTCGAGCAGCGCCTCGATGGACGCCGTCCACCGCGGGTCCCCCTCAAGGGCGCCGAGACCGGAGACCCGTACGACGGGGACGGAGTCGCCGCCGTACCCGTGGGCGGACAGCAGCTCGCGGATCTCCAGCTCGACGAGGTCGGTCAGCTCCTCGTCGCCCGCGTCCGCCTTGTTGAGGGCCACGACGATGTGGTCGACGCCGACTTGCCGGGCGAGCAGGACGTGCTCGGCGGTCTGCGGCATGATCCCGTCGAGCGCCGAGACGACGAGGATCGCCCCGTCGAGCTGGGCGGCGCCCGTGACCATGTTCTTGACGTAGTCGGCGTGGCCCGGCATGTCCACGTGCGCGTAGTGCCGGGTGTCGGTCTCGTACTCGACGTGGGCGATGTTGATGGTGATGCCGCGCTGCGCCTCCTCGGGCGCCTTGTCGATGCGGTCGAACGCGACGTACCGGGTGCTGCCGCCGCCCGCGCCGCGGTCGGCGAGGACCTTGGTGATGGCGGCGGTCAGCGTCGTCTTGCCGTGGTCGACGTGACCCATGGTGCCGATGTTGAGGTGCGGCTTGGTGCGCACGTATGCCGTCTTGGGCATGGCGATGAGGTCCTTCCGGAACTTCCGGGAAAGTGGTGGCCTCCCATCGGGAGGCGGGGACCCCTGAGCCGGACCGACCCTCCCCCTGCGGGGTCCGCCGGAATGTCCGGAGAGGGTCAGCTTCGCGCGCCGCCGGCTGCTGCCGCGACGGCGGTCGGGAGGACGGCAGCCCGAGCCGCGCCCGCGACTGCGGGCGGAGCTGCGAGAAGGGTCTGCCGGAACATGTGCCAGATCTTCTCCGACGCGGCACCCCGCGTCGACCGAATTTCCGTCCGCCGGGTGGGAGTTACCCGCCGACGTTCTTCAGGGCCTCGCGCACGGAGAGCGGCGAGAGGGCGTCCCGGTGGGCGGCGACGAAGGACCGTACGGCGTCGGAGTCGGTCTTGGCGTACTCGCGCAGGGCCCAGCCGATCGCCTTGCGGACGAAGAAGTCGGGGTGCCCGGAGCGGCGCAGGCAGTACGCGAAGAGCCGGTCGGTGTCGGTGGCGTCCTTGTGGCGGAGCTGGTGGAGCAGCGCGGTCCTGGCGACCCAGAGGTTCTCGTCCTCGATCCAGGCGTCCATGTCCGCGCGCAGCTTCGGATCGGCGGCGACGAGACCGCCCACGATGTGCGCCGCCAGGAGGTCCACCGTGTCCCACCACGGCACCGTGGTGATCAACTCGCGTGCCACGGGCAGGAAGCCGGACGTGAGACGGCGCACATGGCGGCGCAGGTAGTCGATCGCGAAGTAGGCGTATTCGCGCTCAGGCAGCGCCCAGCAGCGCAGGGCGACGGCGGTGAGGTCGGTCTCGTCGGGGCGCGCGGTGCCGTCGAGGACGACCTTGGTCAGCTCGCGGCGCACGGGGGACGCGAGACCGAGGAAGGGGGCCACATCCTTCATGTACGCGCGCATCCGCGCGGCCCGATCGGGGTCGGCGGCGGCGCCGTACACCTCGGGGAGCCGGACGAGAAGGGTGTCGGCGAGAAGACTGGGCGGCGGCGCGGCGACGGGCACGTGACGCTCCTCGCAACTGGGGCAAGAGCCGGGAAAGTGAGACACAACCTACGGCGATCTTATGTGGGGGTCGGTTACTCTCCCCGGATGTTCGAGACCGTCCCCGCCCGTCCCACCGGGTTCGCCGCCCGCTGCGGCCAGGCCCTGCTGTCGCCGTGGTCGCGGCTTTCGCTGCTGGTGGTGCTGCTGGCCGCGGGCGCGACGTGCGTGCTGCTCTTCGAGCCGCAGCAGCTGATCACGCACGGCTGGCCGCCCCAGGTGAACGGGGCGGCGGCGGTCGTCCTGTTCGGATGTGCGTACGCGGTGTGCACCGTCGCGTTCGTGCCGAGACCGCTGCTGAATCTGGCGGCGGGCGCGCTGTTCGGTTCCCAGCTGGGGCTGCTCGGCGCGCTCGGCGGGACGACGCTGGGCGCCGGGCTCGCCTTCGTGCTCGGCCGGGTACTGGGCCAGGACGCGCTGCGGCCGCTGCTGCGCGGGCGGTGGCTGAAGGCGGCGGACGGGCAGCTCAGCGAGCACGCCTTCCGGTCGATGCTCGCGGCGCGGTTGTTCCCCGGCATCCCGTTCTGGGCGGCGAACTACTGCGCGTCGATCTCGAAGATGAGCATCGTCCCCTTCCTGGTGGCCACGGCGCTCGGCTCGATCCCGAACACGGCGGCGTACGTGGTGGCGGGCGCCCGCGCGTCGACGCCCACGTCGCCCGTGTTCCTGATCGCCATGGGATTCATCGTGGTCACGGGGTGCGCGGGCGCGGTCGTGGCGTGGTGCAAGCGGCACCATCTGGGGAAGAAGCAGGCGGACTGACCGGCTCCCCCGTCAGCCCCCGGCCGAGCCGCAGCGTCACGGCGACGGAGGCCACGGCGAGCACCGCCATCGCGGTCGCCGGAGACGTCACCTGGGCGAGGGCTCCCGCGAGCACCGCCCCCACGCCCTGCATGGTCAGCATGCCCGCCGTGTGCAGGCCGAGCGCGTGCCCGCTCAGGCTCTCCGGGGTCAGCGCCACAAGGCGTTCCTGGAGCAGCAGGCTCGCCGAGAAGCCGACCGAGGCGAGGACGACCGCGCCCACGGCGAACGGCAGGGCGGGACGCACGGCGAACACCAGGTACGGGGCGGCGAGCAGCAGCCGCAGCGGTGCGGCGAGCCGGGCCCGCCACCGGGGCGGCAGGAAGCGGCCGGTGAGGACGTCGCCCGCGAGCATGCCCAGGGCGGCGCTCGCGAGCAGCACGCCCGCGTGCTCGGTGTCGTACGGGACGAACAGCGCCTCGCAGCCGACGATCAGCCCGTTGGGCACCCACAGGGCGAGATACACGTAGCGGCGCGGGGTCGAGGACCACAGGGCGGCGTTGCCGCGCATCGTCTCGCGCGGGGACGGGCGTCCGGCGGCGCGCGCCGGGTGCCGGGCCAGTCCGCACCGCGCGACCAGCGCGGCGAGCGCGTAGAGCCCGGCGGCGACGAGGAGCGTGCCGCGCGGCGACAGCACGGCGACGAGCAGCCCGCCCAGGGCGTACCCGAGGATCTGGCAGACGCCCGTGCTCATGTTGAGGACCGACCGGCCGAGCAGATAGCCGTCGCGGGCGAGGATGCCGGTGAGCAGCCCGTAGCGGACACCGCCGCCGAGCGCGGCGGGCACGCCCTGGACGAGGACGAGCGCGAGGGCCGCCGCCGTCGGAAGCCCCGGCGCCGCCTGCACGGCCGTGGCGAGGCCGAGGAAGAGCGCGAGCGAGGCGAGGGCGGCGCGCGGCGCCACCCGGTCCGCGGCGGACAGCAGCGTGAGCGCGCCCACGACCTGGGCGAGCGCGGGCCCGAACATGGCGAGCGCGGACAGCAGCGGTGATCCGGTCGAGGCGTACACGAGCGAGCCGAGGGCGAGCCCGCCGACCGTCTGACCGGCGGCCTGGAGCGAGACGGTGGCGAAGAGGGCGGGATATTCGGGCGTGCGGAACAGCTCCCGGTAGGTGTCCATGCGGGGACCCTGCGGGGCGGGCCGCGCCGGGCGTTAATGTTTCGCGCACTCGCGAAACCTGCGGACACGGGGGGTACGGGGTGGGGATCTGGCAGGTCGACGCGGACACGCTCGCGGGGAGCCGGTTCATCGTGTCGCGGCTCGCCGAGGCGACCGCGAGTCTGCGGAAGCTGGCGGATCCCGTCGCCGCGCATCCCGGCGAGCGGCGCTGGCTCGACGTCCATCTGTCCGCCTACCGGGCGCGGCTCGCCGCGGAGCCGGTGACGGCGCTGCTGATCGAGGCCGGCTTCGGCGCGCACTGGATCGCCGACTTCCTCACGCCCACCCCGGACGGCGCCCACGAGGACGACCTCGCCGACGGTCTCGCGCGGATCCGTGCCACGCCGCACGAGACGGTCCTCGCCGACCTCGCGGTGTCGGCGCCGGGCCCGCTGCCCGACGCGCTCGCCCGCTCCGACGACCTGGCGGAGCGCGCGGCGGCGCTGCTCGCGTGGGTGTGGCGGGAGACGGTGCTGCCGGAGTGGCCGCGCCGCCGCCGGATCATCGAGGCGGACGTCCTCGCCAGGACCAGGGAGTTGACGCGGGGCGGCTGGGCCGCGGCGTTCGGCGGGATGCGGCCCACGATGGGCTGGCTCGGCGAGGGGCGGCTGCGGATCAACGCCCACGACCACCCGCCGCGGGACATCGCGGGCACGCGGCTCCTGTTCGTCCCGGTCACCCCGAAGCAGGGCTGGGTGTCGTGGCCGGAGCAGGTACCGGTCGACCGGTACGCGGTGATCTACCCGTGCGCGGGCGCCCTCGCGGACGCGGACCGGACGGCGCCGCCGGACGGCCTCGCGGCGCTCATCGGTACGGCCCGCGCCCAGGTCCTGGTGCTGCTCGGGCAGCCGCTGACGACGACCCAGCTGGTGGCGCTCACCGGCCAGGGCCTCGGCTCGGTGGGCCGGCACCTGAAGGTGCTGCACGAGGCCCGGCTCGTGGAGCGGCGCCGGGCGGGCCGCTCGGTGCTCTACTTCCGTACGCCGGCCGGCGACGCGCTCCTGGCGGCGCAGCGGCCGGGCCCGTGAAGACGCCGCTCACGCCCCTGTGGTGATCTCGTCACTTTCGGGCGCTACTCTGCCCCACGCGGACAACCGGGCCCCGTGCGACGGACGTTCGCGCCGCCCTGCCCGGCCCGCGTCTCGCGGCCGGTTCCGCCGAGCACCTGGATCGCGTACTCACCTCATGTCCTGGTTCGAATCATTCATCCTCGGACTCGTCCAGGGGCTCACGGAGTTCCTGCCGGTCTCGTCGAGCGCCCATCTGCGTCTCACGGCCGCTTTCGCGGGCTGGAGCGACCCCGGCGCCGCGTTCACCGCGATCACCCAGCTCGGCACCGAGACGGCGGTCGTCATCTTCTTCCGCAAGGACATCGCGCGGATCATCTCGGCGTGGTTCAGGTCGCTGACCGACAAGACCATGCGCGGCGACCACGACGCGCAGATGGGCTGGCTGGTGATCGTCGGCTCGATCCCGATCGGCGTGCTCGGCGTGACGCTCAAGGACCAGATCGAGGGCCCGTTCCGCGATCTGCGGCTCACCGCGACGACACTGATCGTGATGGGCGTGGTCCTCGGCATCGCCGACCGGCTCGCGGCCCGCGACGAGGCGGGCGGCCGGCACCGGGCGGCCCGCTCCCGCAAGGAGCTCAAGGACCTCTCGGTCAAGGACGGCCTGATCTACGGCCTCTGCCAGGCACTCGCCCTGATCCCCGGCGTCTCCCGCTCGGGCGCCACGATCAGCGGCGGCCTCTTCCTCGGCTACACCCGCGAGTCCGCGGCCCGCTACTCCTTCCTCCTGGCGATCCCCGCGGTCCTGGCCTCCGGCGTCTTCGAGCTGAAGGACGCGACGGAGGGCGGCCATGTCTCCTGGGGGCCCACGGTCTTCGCCACGCTGATCGCCTTCGGCGTCGGCTACGCGGTGATCGCCTGGCTGATGAAGTTCATCTCGACGCGCAGCTTCATGCCGTTCGTCTACTACCGGATCATCCTCGGCATCGCGCTGTTCATCCTGGTGAGCGTGGGCGTGCTCAGCCCGCACGCGGCGGAGTCGGCGGGCTGACGGCGGCCTCCGGGAAGAGACCGGCCACCCCAAGTGTTGCGGCTCACATTCGAGTTGGGCCGAGGAGACGGGTGGGCGCGGGATGAGGGCAGTGCGGTTCCACGAGTACGGCGGGATCGATGTGCTGCGGGTCGAGGACGTGCCGCGGCCCGTCCCGGCGCCGGACCAGGTGCTGGTGGAGGTGCGGGCGGCCGGGCTCCAGCCCGGTGAGGTGAGCATCAGGACGGGCTTCCTGCACGAGCGGTGGCCCGCCGCGTTCCCGTCCGGGCAGGGCAGCGATCTGGCCGGGGTCGTCGTCGAGGCCGGTTCGCACGTGCGGGACTTCGAGGTCGGCGACGAGGTCGTCGGGTTCACCCACCGCAGGGCCAGCCACGCGGAGTTCGTCGCCGTCGACGACGTGCATGTCGTGCACCGGCCCGCCGGTCTCTCCTGGGACGTGGCCGGTTCCCTGTACGTCGCCGGGGCCACCGCGTACGCCTGTGTGTGGGCCGTCGACCTCGGACCCGGCGACACGGTGGTGGTGTCCGGCGCGGCGGGCGGCGTCGGATCGACCGCCGTACAGCTCGCCCGCCGCCACGGCGCCACCGTGATCGGACTCGCCAGCGAGCCGAACCACGCCTGGCTGAAGGGCAAGGGCGTGATCCCCGTCGCGTACGGGGACGGGGTGCGCGAGCGGATCCGGCAGGCCGCGGACGGCCGGGAGATCGACGCGTTCATCGACACGTACGGCACCGGATACGTCGAGCTGGCCGTGGAGCTGGGGGTGCGGCCCGAGCGGATCAACACCATCCGCGACTGGGCGGTCGCGGGCCGGGTCGGCGCCCGGACCTACGGGGAGGGCGCGGCGGCCAGCGCGGTCGTGCTCGGCGAACTGGCCCGGCTCGCCGCCCGCGGGGAGCTGGAGGTGCCGATCGCCCGCGGCTACCCGCTGGAGCAGGTGCGCGAGGCCTTCCGCGAGCTGGAGGAGCGGCACACCCACGGCAAGATCGTGCTCCGCCCGTAGAGGTGCGGGCGGGGCGTCACCAGGGCAGCGGGCCCTCCGCGGAGACGTACGTGCCCGTCGGCCCGTCCGGGCCGAGCCGCGCCATCCGGACGATGATCTCGGCGCCCTCCTCGACGGTCTGCACGCCCGTGTTGCCGTTCAGGTCGGTCCTGGTGAAGCCGGGCTCGACCGCGTTGATCCGGATCTCCGGGAACGCCTTGGCGTACTGCACGGTCAGCATGTTCACGGCCGTCTTGGAGGCCGGGTAGGCGAGGCCGGGGTAGCCGGACGCCGGGTTGCCGGGGTCGCTCGCCCCGGCCAGGGACGCGAGGCCGCTGCTGACGTTGACGACGACGGGGGCGGCGGAGCGGCGCAGCAGCGGCAGGAACGCGTGGGTGACGCGGACGGTGCCGAAGACGTTGGTCTCGAACAGCGGGCGCAGCGTGTCGACGGTCTCCTCGGCCGGGAGCACGATGCCGTTGCCGTCGGTGCGGCCCTCGACACCGGCGTTGTTGATCAGTACGTCGAGTCCGCCCTCGGCCTCGATCGTCTTCGCGGCGGCCGCGACGGAGGCGTCGTCGGTGATGTCGATGACGACGTGCCGCGCGCCGACCTCCTCCGCGGCGCGGCGGCCCCGCCCGGGGTCGCGGGCGCCCACGTAGACGGTGTGGCCGGCCTCGACGAGGTGGCGGGCGGTCTCGCGGCCGAGGCCCTTGTTGGCCCCGGTGATCAGTGTGGTGGTCATGCGTCCAGGCTGCGCCCCGGGCGGCCCCGCAACCAGCCGCCCGGTCTTCCCGGGACCGCCGGTACCAGGAAGATCCGTGCCGGACGGGGCACAGTGGTGGCATGGCACATGCGGAGCTCGGCGACTTCGGGGAGACGGTGCGGCGCTGGCGGGGCCGGGTCTCGCCGCAGGCCGCGGGGATCGCCGCCGTGGGGCCGCGCCGGGCGGCGGGCCTGCGCCGCGAGGAGCTGGCGCTGCTCGCCGGGATCTCGGCGGACTACGTCACCCGACTGGAACAGGGCCGCGCCACCCACCCCTCCGACCAGGTCGTGGAGGCGCTGGCCCGTGCGCTGCGCCTCACCGACGCCGAGCGCGAGCACCTGTTCCGGCTCGCGGGCCTCGCGCCGCCCGGTCTGGAGACGGTGCCGGGCGGGCTCACGCCGGGCGTCCGCCGGATCCTGGAGCGGATGTCGGGGACCCCGGCCGCGGTGTTCGACGCGGCGTGGACGCTGCTGCTCGCGAACCCGCTGTACACGGCGCTGCTCGGCGAGCGCCCGGAGTGGGGCGGCCACGGGCGCAACGGCGTGTGGTGGACGTTCCTCGGACCGACGAGCCGGGTCCGCCAGTCCCCCGACGCCCGGCAGGCCATGGAGACGGCCCTCGTGTCGGACCTGCGGGAGACCGCGAGCCGCTACCCGCTGGACCCGCGGCTGCACACCCTCGTCGACGAACTCCGCACGCGCAGCCCGCGGTTCGCCGAGCTGTGGGAGTCGGGCGCGGTCGGCCGGCACACGGCGGCGCGCAAGACGGTCGACCACCCGCAGGTGGGTCCGCTGACGCTGGACTGCGACATCCTCACGGTGGCGGGCGACGACCTGCGGGTCATGCTGTACACGGCCGAGCCCGGCACTCCGGACGCGGACCGTCTGGAGCTGCTCGCCGCGCAGGTGCTGCCGACGCTGGTCGGCGCGTGACCAGGCGCTTCGTCAACTCTTTTACAGCATTGGTCACTTGATGCTCAGGAACGTTCGCTCAGGGTTCCCAATCAGCCATCCCGAACGTAGCCTTGGCACATGCCGCCCGCCCCGTCCCGTCCTGTGCGGTCTGCCGCGGAAGTCAACGAGCAGATCCGCGGCTTGTGGCTGCGCACAGGAGGCCGGCTCACCGGGGAGCAGCGCGCCGAATACGCGCTCCTGGTCACGGAGTGGGCGGACGCGATGCGCGCGGAGGTCGTGAAAGCGGCCTGAACCGCCTCCACGCCCCTGACCGGCTCAGCGACCACGCCCCTGACCGGCTCAGCGCCCGCCGGCCACCCGCACCACGGTGCCCGTCGCGTACGACGCGTCGGGCGACAGCAGCCAGGCGATCGCGCCCGCGATCTCGTCGGCGGTGCCCGGCCGCCGCAGCGGGATGCCGGGCGCCGCTTCCCGTGCGATGTCGGGTGTGCCGCTGCTCGCGTGGATCTCGGTGTCGATGATGCCGGGCGCGACGCCGTTGACCCGCACGCCCGCCGGGCCGAGTTCCTTGGCGAGGCCGAGCGTGATCGTGTCGACGGCCGCCTTGGACGCGGCGTAGTGCACGTACTGGCCGGGGCTGCCGATGGTGGCGGCCCCCGAGGACACGTTCACGATGGCGCCCGCGCCCGCCGCCGTCATGTCGCGCGCGGCGCGGCGGCAGCACAGCAGGACGCCGAGGACGTTGACGTCGAGGACGCGTCGCAGGTCCTCGGTGCGCGCGTCGGCGAAGGGGCCGACCGGCGCGGTGACGCCCGCGTTGTTCACCAGTCCGGTGAGCGGCCCGAGGTGCGCGACCGCCTCGTCGAACATCCGCTCGACGTCGGCCTCTTGGGACGTGTCGGCACGCACGACGGCGCACCGGGCACCGGCCGCGCGCACGGCCTCGGCGGTGCGCTCGGCGGCGTCCTTGTCGCTGACGAAGGACAGCGCGACATCGTGCCCCTCGCGCGCCAGACGCACGGACGTGGCGGCGCCGATGCCTCGGCTGCCGCCGGTGACGAGGGTGACGGGGCGGGTCAAGGGGGCCTCCTGGTCAGAAGTACGTCTCCGTGGACCGGGATGTGGCCACGCCGACGAAGATCATGTCGCGCCGGGCGCACCGTACCAGCGCCACTTCCCGCGCCGCTCCCTGCCCTCCAGCTCGCCACGTCCCGTGGCCCACAGCAGTGTCGCCCACGGCTCGGTGCCACCGGGGACGTCGGGGAACAGGCGGTGCAGCGAGCGTGCGCACAGTTCGGCCGGTGGCCGGAATGCGATGCCGAGTCCGAGCGCCAGGTCGTGCGCGTGCACCAGCGTCTCGACGACACCCATCGCGGCGAAGCCCTCGGGGTCGGAAGCGCCGAAGACGTGGAATCCGCGGGCGGTCGAAGGTGTCGCGCGCACCACCGCGGCGAGGATCCCGCCGCCCGACTCCAGGGCCCCGAGCAGCGCCGAAGGGCCCGCGTCGACGTCGACGGTGATGGTGTTCTCCGGGCCGTCGGGGCGGCGCCTGCTGGACCCCCAGCGCACGTAGTCGTCCGCGAGGGGGCGCAGCGAGCCGATCTGCGCGGCGTAGAAGAAGAGGTCGTCGGCGAGGTGTTCGCCGGTCTCCCAGCACGTCCACTCGAGCGAGCCCGCCGGAGCGTTCCAGTCCGCGTCGAGTGCGGTCCGCAGTGCGTCGACCGTGACCTCGACGGCCCGCGCGACGTCGTCCGCGGTGACCGGGCCCGGCGCCGCGGCCGGGAGCTGCGTGTTCGGATCAGCTGACATGGCGCGACCGTAACAGCGCGCACGCCGGGCGCCCCACGTGTTTTCGCCCCGGTGGCGCACGCCTCTTGGCTCCGTGCGGCGGGGGCCCGAAACTGAGCCGATGACGCAGCGTGTGGAACTCGCGACCCTCCTCGACCGGCTCGCCGTCGACGAGTTGGTGACGGACTACGCCGCGGCCGTGGACGACGGCGACTGGGCCGCGTACCGCGCCCTGTTCGAACCGGAGGGGCGGGCCGACTACCGGGAGGCGGGAGGGGTGGAGGGCAGCGCGGAACAGATCGCGCAGTGGCTGGCGACGACGATGGAGCTGTTCCCGATGCGCCAGCACCTGATCGTGAACCGGCGGGTGCGCTTCGACACCGTCGACCGCGACATCGGCGACACGGCCCGGGTCCGGGCCGACTACTTCAACCCGATGCGCTTCGCGGGCGACGGCGACTCGTCCGCCCCCGACTTCATCTGCGGCGGCCGCTACGCCTTCGACCTCGTACGGACGACCGGCGGCTGGCGACTGCACCGGGTCACCGTCTACGAGAAGTGGCGCCGCACGCCCCAGCGGACCACCAGGGGCAGCTGACCTCATCCCCCTGCCCTGCGCCCACTGTCGTTGATCGTGGGCGGCGCGCACACTGGGGGCTCGGGGAGATGGTCGTACGAGTACGAGCGGGGAGGCGCGGCGGATGGCCCGATGGCGGCAGCGGCTCGAGACGTCACGCTGGTGGCGGGGCGCCGCGGCGGTCGGCGCCGGAGCCCTGCCCGCCCTCGCGTTCCCCGCGCCCGCCCTGTGGTGGTTGGCGTACGTCGCGCTCGTGCCGTGGATGCTGCTCGCAGGCTCGGCCGGCACGCCGCGCCGGGCGGCGCTCGACGGCTGGCTCGGCGGACTCGGGTTCATGCTGGCGGTGCACCACTGGCTGCTGCCGAGCCTGCACGTGTTCACGGTCGTCCTCGCGGCGCTGCTCGGCGCGTTGTGGGCGCCGTGGGGCTGGCTGCTGCGCCGGCTGCTGCACTGGCGGCCGACGCCGGGGCAGGCGACGGCCGCGCTCGTGGCCGTCCCCGCGGGCTGGCTGATGGTCGAACTGGTCCGTTCCTGGCAGGGCCTGGGCGGTCCGTGGGGCCTGCTCGGTTCCAGCCAGTGGCAGGTGGCGCCCGCGCTGCGGCTCGCGTCGGTGGGCGGCGTGTGGCTGGTGAGCCTGCTCGTGGTGGCCGTGAACACCGGTGTCACGCTCCTCGTCGTCGCGCGCGGCGCCCGCGCCCCCGCGGTGGCCGGGCTCGTCGCGACGGTCACGGTCACCGGCGTCGCGTGGGCGTGGGCGCCGCGCCCCGAGCCGGACGGGCAGGCGCGGATCGCGGTGGTGCAGCCGGGCGTGGTCGACGGCCTCGGCAGCATCAAGGCCCGCTTCGACCGGGAGGTGCGGCTGACCCGTCAACTGGCGGACCGGGACGTGGACCTCGTGGTGTGGGGCGAGAGCAGCGTCGGCTACGACCTGCCGCGCCGCCCGGATCTCGCGCGCCGACTCGCCGCGCTCTCCCGCGAGGTCGACGCGGACATCCTGGTGAACGTCGACGCACGGCGCCGCGCGGCCGACGGCGACGGACAGGGCATCTACAAGAGTTCCGTGCTGGTCGGGCGGACCGGCCTGACGGGCGACCGCTACGACAAGATGCGGCTCGTCCCGTTCGGCGAGTACGTGCCCGCGCGCTCGCTGCTGGGCTGGGCGACCTCGGTCGGCAAGGCGGCGGGCGAGGACCGGATGCGCGGCAAGCGGCAGGTCGTCATGGACGCCCTGCACGACGGGCGCGCGCTGCGCTTCGGGCCGCTCGTCTGCTTCGAGTCGGCGTTCCCCGACATGACGCGGCAGTTGACGAAGGACGGGGCGCAGGTGCTGCTCGCGCAGTCCTCGACGTCGACGTTCCAGCACAGTTGGGCGCCGGAGCAGCACGCGTCGCTCGGCGCGATCCGGGCCGCCGAGACGGGCCGTCCGATGGTGCACGCGACGCTGACCGGGGTGTCCGCGGTGTACGGCCCGGACGGCGCGCGCGCCGGTGCCTGGCTCGGCACGTCGGCGAGCGCGGCCCGCGTCTACGACATGCCGACCGCGCGGGGCACGACGCTGTATGTGCGCTTCGGCGACTGGCCGGTGCACGCGGCGGTCACGGTGCTGGTGCTGCTCGCGGCGGTGGAAGCCGCGCGGTGGAGCAGCCGGGTACGGGGCGGAGCCCCGAGTCCGCAACGCCGTCGCCGCCTGAACGACATGTTCGACGTCCGCTGAATCACGCCCGCCGCAGCACCTCTCGCACAACCCGCTCGCACAGCTCATGCGTGGCCAACGCGTCCGCGGCGCTCAGCGTCTTGCCCGCGCGCACCGCGTCGAGGAACGCGAGCACCGCCTGCTCGATGCCGCGCTGGCGGGCGACCGGCACCCAGTCGCCGCGCCGGCGGACCGTGGGCTGGCCCTTGTGGTCGACGACGTCGGAGAGGTTGAGCACCTGCCGCTTGGAGTCCTGCCCGGACACCTCGAGGATCTCCTCGGTGGAGCCGCTCAGCCGGTTCATGACGCCGAGCGCGGTGAAGCCGTCGCCCGCGAGCTGGAGCACGACGTGTTCCAGCAGGCCGTCCGCGGCGCGGAACCGCACCGTCACGTCGTCGACCGGGCCCGGCGCGAGGAAGCGGAGCGTGTCGACGACGTGGATGAAGTCGTCGAGGACCATGGTGCGCGGCTCCTCGGGGAGCCCGACACGGTTCTTCTGCATCAGGATCAGCTCGCGCGGGTGCTCGACGCACTGCGCGTAGCCGGGCGCGAAGCGGCGGTTGAAGCCGACCGCCAGGCTCACCCCGCGCTCCTCGGCGAGCCGCACGAGCCGCTCGGACTCGGCGAACTCGTAGGCGAGCGGCTTGTCGACGTACGTCGGGACGCCCGCTTCGAGGAGCCGCGTCACGATCTGCGGGTGCGCGGCGGTCGGCGCGTGCACGAAGGCGGCGTCGAGGCCCTGCGCGAGCAGCGAGTCGAGGTCGGCGTGGCGCTGCGGTCCGGGGACCCGCAGCTGGTCGGCGACCTCGGCCAGGGTCGCGGGCGTCCGCGTCTGCAGGTGCAGTTCGAGCGCGGGCTGCGCGCCGAGCACCGGCAGGTACGCCTTCTTGGCGATGTCGCCGAGTCCGATGACGCCGACTTTCACGTCTGTGTGCTCCTGTCCTGCGAAGACCGGTCCGCGCCTGTCCGCCGCCGGGTCTGGGCAGCATACGGCGCGCCACAGGGCGCGCGCTGGGCCGGGCGGCGACCCCCGCGTTGACGGAACCGACCCATCAAGCCCCTGCAGGGGGCACCTCCCAGCGGTAGCTGGGGGAGATTGAGCAGCGGGGTCCGGGGCAGCGCCCCGTGTCGTCAGCAGCGCCCCGGCCCCCTGCGGAGCACCCGTCACCCATGCGGGGCATCCTCGCCCCGATCACTCCCCCGGCACCCTCGACGTCCCACACAGTGACCTCGTGCCCAGAACGTCCAGCTCAGCCACGATCCTGCTGACCGCGGCCGCCGCCGCCGTCACCGCCGCGACCGCCTCCGGCTGCGTCAGCGTCCGTCCGCCGACCGCCCCGAAGGCGCCCTCCCCCACGGTCTCCGCCGCCGCGCCCCGCCCGGAGGGCCACGCCGGCCTCCCGGTCGTCCAGGCGCCTGCGCGCGAGGCCCTGGAGCGGATGAGGACGACCGGTCCGCAGCACCGCCCGGCGCGCCACCCCGAGCAGCCGCCGCCCCGGACCGCCGCACCCGCTCCCCCGCGCACCGCTCCGACGGCCGACCCGGCCCCGCACCGGAACGCCGTCCCCGAACCGCCCGCCGTCCCGATCCCCCGGCAGGCCCACAAGAAGCCCCCGAAGGACCCCGCCCGGACCGACGTCTGCGCCCTCGGCCGCCACTACGGCGGCTGGAAGCCGGACAGCCCCGAGTCGACCATCTGCCACGACGCGTACGGCGGTTGACCGACGCCGGGCCGTACCGCGACCGCTAGGAACCGCTCCGCGGCGGCCCCAGCGGTTCCCCGCCGGTCCGGCCCTCGCCCCCGCCCCGCCGCTCCCCCGGCTCCTGCGGCCCCGGCCCCATCGTGGCCAGCTGCTGCTCGAGCCGGGTGAGGGCGGCACGGATCCCGTCCCCGTACCCGTCGTCCCCCAGGGCCCCAGCCGCCGCGCGGGCCCGCGTCAGATGGCTGCGCGCCGCCGCCGGGCGGTCCAACTTCACGTAGTCCGCCGCCAGGTTGAGATGCAGCGACGGATAGAACGCCTGCAGTGCGAGGGACGACTCGTGCTCGGCGAGCCGCTCCTGCGTGAGCGAGTCGGCTGCCGACAGCGCGCGCAGGTCCCAGGCCAGCTCGTCCGACGGATCGTCCTGCGTGTCTGCCATGTAGTGGGCGAGCGTGCAGCGGTGCAGCGCGTCGCCCTCCTCGCCGATCTCCGCCCACAGACCGAGGAAGCGCCCCTGCGCCTCCTCCCGGTCACCGCCGTGGTGCAGCATGACCGCCTGTCCGATGCGGCTCATCATGGCGTCGTCCGACGCCTGCTCACGCTGCTGTGCCACTGTCTCCTCCAAGCTCGGCCGCCCGGCGCGCCCGACCACGATGTCCGATCCGACGACGCTAACCGGCGGCACTGACAATCCAGCTCAGGCGCGGTTCCCCCGCGAGCCGGGGCCGCCGCGCTCAGCCCAGGTCGGGCACGGTCCAGTCGATCGGCGTGTGGCCCTGCGCGGCGATCGCCTCGTTGATCTGCGTGAACGGCTGGGAACCGAAGAACTTCTTCGCCGACAGCGGCGAGGGGTGCGCGCCCTTCACCACCGCGTGCCGCTCGGTGTCGATGAGCGGGAGCTTCTTCTGCGCGTAGTTCCCCCACAGCACGAAGACCGCCGGGTCGAGCCGGTCGACGACGGCGCGGATCACGGCGTCGGTGAACTTCTCCCAGCCCTTGCCCTTGTGCGAATTGGCCTCGCCGGCCCGCACGGTCAGCACCGCGTTGAGCAGCAGCACGCCCTGCTCGGCCCACGGCATCAGATATCCGTTGTCCGGGATCGGGGTGCCGAGCTCGGCCTGCATCTCCTTGTAGATGTTGCGCAGGGAGGGCGGCGTCTTCACGCCGGGCCGCACGGAGAAGCACAGTCCGTGCCCCTGCCCCTCGCCGTGGTACGGGTCCTGGCCGAGGACGAGCACCTTCACCTTGTCGTAGGGCGTCGCGTCGAGCGCGGCGAAGACCTGCTCGCGCGGCGGGTAGACGGGACCCTTGGCGCGCTCCTCCTCGACGAACTCGGTGAGCTCCTTGAAGTAGGGCTTCTGCAGTTCGTCGCCGAGGACGCCGCGCCAGGACTCGGGCAGCATCGCGGTGTCGGTCACGTCAACAACCTCCGGGGTACGGGCAAGTGCACGCCCGCGCCCCCACCGTGCCGGGGACGCGGCCGCTTTCGACACTCAGAAACCTACCGGCGGCCACTGACAATCGACGCCCTCGCCCGGAGCCGCGGACGCACCACCGGCCCCGCCCCGCTCACCAACTCGTCTTGCGGTGCAGCTCCCACATCATCATGATCGTCGACGGGTCGAGGGCCCGCTCGCCGCCCGAGATCTCCTCGCTCGCCGCGATGTACTGCTTGCCCTGCCAGAGCGGCAGCAGCCGCGCGTCGCGCACCATGATGCGCTGCGCCTGCTCGAACTGCCGCACCACGGCGCCGCGGTCGCGCTCCTTGCGGGACTTCGGCAGCAGCTCGTCGGTGATCTTGGGCGAGACGTACGGCGTGCTCAGGGCGTTCTTCTCGCCCACGAAGGGGGCGATGAAGTTGTCGGCGTCGGGGAAGTCGGGGAACCAGCCACGCCCGAACACCGGGTACTCGCCCTTCTTGTAGCCCTGTTCGAACGATTTCCAGGGCCGGCTCTTGAGCGTCACCTTGAAGAGCTTCGACGCCTCCAACTGCCGCTTCAGTTCGGCGAATTCGGGCGCGGTGGCGGAGCCGTAGCGGTCCGACGTGTACCAGAGGGTGAGCGGTACCGGCGCGCTGATGCCCGCCCTGGAGAGGATCTCGGCCGCCTTCGCGGGGCTCGGGTCGTTGAACTCGTCGAAGTAGTCGGTGGTGTGCCCCGCGAGACCTCTGGGGACCATCGAGTACAGCGGTTCCACGGTGTTCGCGTACACCTTGTCCGCGATCGCCCCGCGGTCGACGACCTGGGCGACCGCGCGGCGCACCGCGGTCTTCCCCGCCCAGGGGTCCTTGGGGTTGAACACCAGGTAGCTGATCTCCGTGCCCGCGCCCTCGACGAGCTGCACGCCGCCCGTGCCCTGCCTGTCCTGGAGCTTCACGATGTCGTCGGCCGCGAGACCGCGGAAGGTTGCGTCGATCTTCTTCGCCTTCAGGGCGCCGACCATGGCGGACGACGTCTTGAAGTAGCGGATCGTCACCGCGCCGTTCTTGCGGTCCGCGAAGCCCTGGTAGTTCTCGTTGCGGACGAGTTCGGCCTTGCTGCCGTCGGCGTACGACGTGAGCGCGTACGGTCCCGAACCGGTCACCTTCCCGTCCTGGCGTGCGGAGTCGGCCGGGTACGAGGAAGGGTCGACGATCGACATGGCGGGGGTGGAGAGCACGAACGGGAAGGTGGCGTCCGGCTTGGTGAGGCGGAACGTTACTCCGCGCTCACCCTGCGTCTCCACCCGGTCCAGGCTGCCCAGCAGCCCGGCGGGCCCGCCGCCCACACCGATCTTGCGGACCCGGTCGATGGAGTACTTCACGGCCTTCGCGTCGAGCGCGTCCCCGTTGGAGAACTTCATGTCCTCCCGCAGCTCGCAGTGGTAGACGCGGTTGGCGGAGTCCTCGAAGCGGCACTCGGCCGCGTCCGCCTGCGGTTCGGCGGCGCCCGAGGGCAGGGAGACCAGGGTCTGGTAGACGTTGCGGAACAGCTCCCAGGAGCCGTCCCAGGACGCCGCGGGGTCCAGCGTGCTCGGCGCGCTGGTGGTGCCGACGACGATGGGCCGCTCGTCGGAACCCTCGCCCGAGTTCATCAGCCCGCACCCGGCGAGCAGTGTCATCGACGCGAGTGCCGCCCACGCGCGAGGGGCAGGGAACCGGTTGAACACGCGCACGCTCCTCGTTCAGCCTTGCCAAGGTCGGCCGACAATATCGCAGCGCCCCGCCGGTTCAACTGGTGGAATCGACGGGGCACTTCGCGGGCGGATCCGTTTGTCGCGCGTTGTCGGGCAACGCCCGGAATCTGACCTCAGCGCGGGACTGTCACGAGGGACCTACTCGACGCCGGCGTTGAGGAACTTGCCGCCGTCGACGACGAGGTTCTGCCCGGTGACCCAGGCGGACTGCTCGGAGGTGAGGAACGCGGCGGCGCCCCCGATGTCCTCCGGCACACCGAGCCGGCCCATCGGGTAGGTGGCCGCGACCTCGGCCTCCCGCCCCTCGTACAGGGCCTGCGCGAACTTCGTCTTCACGACCGCCGGGGAGATCGAGTTGACCCGCACCACCGGCGCGAACTCGTGCGCCAGCTGGAGCGTCAGGTTGACCATGGCGGCCTTGCTGATGCCGTACGCGCCGATGAACGGCGAGGCGGAGACGCCCGCCACGGACGCGATGTTGACGATCGCGCCGCCGTTCTCCCGCTGCCACGCCTTCCACGTCTGCTGCGCGAAGCCGAGCGCGGAGACGACGTTGGTCTCGAAGACCTTGCGGGCGACGTTCAGGTCGAGATCGGCGATCGGGCCGAACACCGGGTTCGTACCGGCGTTGTTGACGAGGAAGTCGACGCGGCCGAACGCCTCCATGGTGCGCTCGACGGCGGCGGCCTGGTGCGCCTCGTCGTGGGCCTTGCCCGCGACGTAGATCGCGCGGTCGGAGCCGAGCTGCTCGACGGCCTCCTTGAGGGCGTCCTCGCCGCGTCCCGTGATGCAGACGCGGTCGCCGCGCGCGATCAGGGCCTCGGCGACGCCGTATCCGATACCTCGGCTCGCGCCCGTGACGAGCGCGACCTTGCCGGAGAGTTCCGCAGTCATGTCGTTGTCCTCCGGCCTCAGTTGAGCGGGCCGCCGGCCACGTACATGACCTGGCCCGAGACAAAGCCGGCCTGCTCGCCGGTGAAGAAGGCGATGGCGTTGGCGATGTCCTCCGGGCGGCCCACGCGCTGCACCGGGATCTGGGTCGCGGCCGCGGCCTGGAAGTCCTCGAAGCCCATACCGACGCGCTCGGCGGTGGCCTTGGTCATCTCGGTGACGATGAAGCCGGGGGCGACGGAGTTGGCGGTGACGCCGAACTTGCCGAGCTCCTTGGCGAGGGTCTTGGTGAAGCCCTGCAGACCGGCCTTGGCGGCGGAGTAGTTGACCTGGCCGCGGTTGCCGAGCGCCGAGGACGAGGACAGGTTCACGATGCGGCCGAACTTGGCGTCCACCATGTGCTTCTGGACGGCCTTCGACATCAGGAACGCGCCGCGCAGGTGCACGTTCATGACCGTGTCCCAGTCGTTGGCGCTCATCTTGAACAGCAGGTTGTCGCGGAGCACGCCCGCGTTGTTCACGAGGATCGTGGGGGCGCCCAGCTCCGCGGCGATGCGCGCGACGGCGGCCTCGGTCTGCGCCTCGTCGGAGACGTCGCAGCCGACGGCGAGCGCCTTGCCACCGGCGGCGGTGATCGCCTCGACGGTGTCCTTGCAGGCGGCCTCGTCGAGGTCGATCACGGCGACGGCGCGGCCCTCTTCGGCCAGACGGATCGCGGTGGCGGCGCCGATGCCGCGCGCGGCTCCCGTGACGATCGCTACGCGCTGCTCAGTGGTGGACATGCTCTTCGGTCTCCTCGCCCTAGAGGTGCGGCCGCTCCGCCCGGTGCGGGTGAGCAACCGCTTAGTACCCTGTGCGTGCGACGCTAGAAGCCCTGGCACCCGGTGTCAACGTGCCCATCAGGTGCCGCTGATCACTTGACCGTCACGACCTGCGGATTCAGCGCACCAGCAGGCCCAGCAGGCGCTCCGCCTCGGCGGCCGGATCGGCGGTCAGTCCGGTGTGCACGGGTCCCGGCTGCACCACGGTCGAGCGCGGCGCGACGAGCCAGCGGTAGCGCCGGCCCGCGTCGTCCTCGGCCGCCTGACCCGCCGCGTCTCCCCCGGCGCAGTGCCGTTCGACGGCGCGCAGCACGGCGCGTACGCCGGTGACGTCGGCCTCGGGGTCGAGGGCGAGCAGCCGCTTCTCGTCGAGGTGGGTGAGGGCCGTGACGAAGGACTTGGCGCGGCAGTACACGACGACGCCCGCGTTGATCTGTTCCCCGCGCTCGATGCTCGGCACGACGCGCAGCAGCGCGTACTCGAAGACGTGACGCTCGGTCATCGGGCCGCTCCTTCGGTCACCCATCCGGGGGTTCCGGCGGGTCGGGCGCCGCCCGCGGGCAGCGTGACGCGTTCGTGGATCGTGTCGGCACGCGCGCGCAGCGTCTCGACGTACGCGCGGCGCACCGCGTCGGGGGTGTCGAATCCGGGCTCGTCCGTGAGCCACACGTCGGGCACGTCGGCGGCGGCCTCCGCGATCAGCTCCTCGGTGACGCGCGGCGCGAGCTCGGCGGCGGCCGCCTCCACGTCGGGCCCGAAGGGGGCGAGGGCGTGGTCGGTTGCGTCGTACGGCTTGTCCGCCCAGGCGTGCGCGCCGCGCCAGTTGTGGTGCCAGATCATGCTGGCGCCGTGGTCGACGAGCCACAGCTCGCCGCCCTGGACCAGCATGTTCGGGTTGCGCCAGGACCGGTCGACGTTGTTGATCAGCGCGTCGAACCAGACGATCCGGCCCGCCTGAACCGGATCGACGACGTACGCGAGCGGGTCGAAGCCGAGGGCGCGCGGCAGGAAGCGCATGCCGAGGTTGGTGCCGCCGCTGCCCTTGAGCAGCTCCTGCACCTCCTCGTCGGGCTCGCCGAGGCCGATCACCGGGTCCAGGTCGATCGTGACGAGCCCCGGCACGCGGAAGCCGAGCGCGCGGGCCAATTGGCCGCAGATCACTTCGGCGACGAGCGTCTTGCGGCCCTGCCCCGCGCCGGTGAACTTCATGACGTACGGGACGAGGTCGTCGGCCTCGACGAGACCGGGGAGCGATCCGCCTTCCCTCAATGGGGTGACATAGCGGGTCGCGGTGACTTCGGTGAGCATGCGCCCAGGTTATGAGATCAGGATGGCGTTGAACGTCCAGGGATCACCGTACGTACCTCTGGGAAACCCCCACGGGATCCGGCACGCCCCTCGAACCGACCTACCGATGAGATGAAGGGACCCCCCTCTCATGACCGCTTCGCACGAGCCCGCACCCACGAGCCACGCCCCGTCGCGCCGCACCGTCGTCACGGCGGTCGGCGCCGTAGGGGCCGCCGCGGCGCTGAGCGCGTGCGGCGGCTCGGACGGGGACACGTCGCAGCCCGCGGGCAACGCGTCCTCGGGCGGCGGCGGCAAAGGCAAGGAGATCGCCAAGACCTCGGACATCCCGGAGGGCGGCGGGAAGGTCATCGCGGACGCCGGTGTGGTCGTGACGCAGCCCAAATCGGGCGAGTTCAAGGCGTTCACCAACGTCTGCACGCACCAGGGATGCAAGGTGAACAAGGTCGCCGGCGGCACCATCGACTGCCCCTGCCACGGAAGCAAGTTCTCCATCAAGGACGGCAGCGTGGCGCACCCGCCGGCCACACAGCCGCTGGAGGAGCAGCAGATCACGGTCAGCGGCGACTCGATCAAGCTGGCGTAGGGCGCTCACGCCGACGCGGGGCGCTTCCAGGCGTCGAGCACGTCCGGCGTCGTCGTCACGGTGGCGACCAGGGCGAGCGTGTTGTCGATCATCGCGGGGGTGTAGTCGGCCGGCACCCCCGCGACGGCGTCGCGGGGCACGACCACCGTGTAGCCGAGGTTCACCGCGTCGAACACAGCGTTCGGGATGGCTACGTTGGCGGAGACACCAGTGACGACGAGCGTGCGGCAGCCGAGGTTGCGCAGCAGCGGGTCGACGTCGGTGCCCGCGATCGGGGAGAGCCCGTGCAGGCGGCGTACGACGAGGTCCTCGTCCGCGACCTCGACGGGCGGGGCGACGCGGACGGCGTCGGTGCCGGAGAGCTGCTTCACGGGAAGCCGCTCGGTCGCACGGAACAGGCGGGCGTTGCGGCTGGCCCCGCGGCCGTCCGGGCGGCGCTCCGCTACGGCGTGCAGGACCTGCACCCCGCTCTCGTGCGCGGCGGCCACCAGGCGCGCCACATTGTCGAGGGCGCCGGACGACCGCGCCTCTTCCGCGAGTTCGGGCAGTGCGCTGTCGGTGCCGACGACGCCCTGCTGGCACTCGACGGTCAGCAGCACCGTGCTCGTCGGGTCGAGCAGCTCGGCCAGTTTTCCGCGTTTCTCGTGCGACGGCACGACCGCCCCCTGACTGTCGGGTCTTCGGCTGCTTCTTTGGGCTGCTGGAGGGTAGCCACCATTGCGTGTACAGGGAAGAGGCCGCATGCTGCGTTCCTGACGCCACGTCAGCTGTACGTCGTACGCACGTCTCGTGCCGGACAAGGGAGCCCGAATGACCGCCACCCAGCGCCGCGGCCGGAAGATCATGATGTCGCCGGAGGAACGCGACGCGTTCCTCGCCGAGCAGCGCACCTGCCGCGTCGCCACGGTGTCGGCGGACGGCACGCCGCACGTCAGCCCGCTCTGGTTCGCCTGGGACGGTACGTCGCTGTGGCTGTACTCGCTGTCCCGCAGCCGCCGCTGGGCCGATCTGCGGGCCGACGGCCGGATCGCGGTGGTGGTCGACGCGGGCGAGGACTACGGGGAGCTGCGCGGCGTCGAGCTGTCCGGGCGCGTGGAGTTCGTCGGCGAGGCGCCGCGCACGGGCGAGCCGTATCCCGAACTCGAAGCGCCGGAGCGGCTGTTCGCGCAGAAGAACTTCGGCATGCCCGAGATGGTCTACGACGGCCGGCACGCGTGGGCACGGCTGACGCCGGAGAAGATCGCGTCGTGGGACTTCCGGAAGCTGGCCGCATAGAGCGCCTCCGGCGATCGAGGAACGGGGCCCGGGGCAGCGCCCCGCGACCGCGACGCGAGGAGGCCGTCACCCTTCCGCGAGCCGCCCCAGGTTCGCCCCCGCCTTCTGCAGCGCCCGCACCGCCGCCCGGATCGAGGGCCTGCGGTCCGCGTCCGCGCGCCACACGACGTACACATGACGGCGCACCTTCTGCCGCATCGGCACCGTCACCACCCCCTCGGGCATGGGGTGGCGGCCGAGGAGCGGTGCGATGCACACGCCCAGCCCGGCCGCCACCAGGCCGAGTTGGGTGTGCGTCTCGGCCGCGCGATGGCCGATCTGCGGTTCGACCCCCTTGGCGCGCAGCGTGAACATCAGCCACTCGTGACAGAACTCGCCCTGCCCCCAGGTGATCCACTCGTCACCCGCGAAGTCCTCGAGGCCGACCTCGTCGCACCCCGCCAGCGGATGGCCGACCGGCAGCGCGATGTCGACCGGATCGTCGAGGATGCTCGCCTTGACCAGGCCGTCGGGCATGGGCATCGGCTTGTTGTACCAGTCGAGCACCACGGCGAGATCGAGATCGCCGCGGATCACCGCGGCCACCGCGTGCTCGGGCTCCAGCTCCTGCGAGCGCACGCGCAGTTGCGGGTGTTCGGCGCGCAGCTCGGCGAGCACGCCGGGGAACAGTCCGCGCGCGGCCGTCGGGAACGCGGACAGTCGCAGCTCCCCCACGACCTGCCCGCGCTGCGCCTCCAGGTCGGACTGCGCCAGCTCGACCTGCGAGATGATCCGGGCCGCGTGCTCCGCGAGAAGCCGGCCCGCGTCCGTGAGCCGTACACCCCGCCCGTGCTTGGCGAGCAGTTGCTGGCCCGCCTCGCGCTCCAGCTTGGCCATCTGCTGCGAGACGGCCGACGTGGTGACGTGCAGCCCCTCGGCCGCGCCGCTCACCGATCCGTGCCGGGCCAGCGCGTCCAGGACCCGCAGGCGCTCCAGGTTCAACATGTAAGTGATGCTAATGGGTACCCGGCACATAATCTCGCTTGTGCTACGAAGACCGGTGGAGCCAATCTGGTCCCCATGAGCACGACGACCGCTCCCCGAGCCGCTGCGACAGCCTCCTCCACCGCCGCCCCGCGAGGCGCCCTCGACTGGCGCATCCGGTTCGGCGTACTCGCCCTCATCTGGGGCTTCAGCTTCCTGCTCATCAAGGTGGGCACGGATGGCTTCGCCCCGTTCCAGGTCACGCTGGGACGCCTGCTGTTCGGTGCGGCCGTGCTGGTCGTGGCCATGGTCGTGAAGCGGCAGCGACTGCCGCGCGGGGCCCGCACCTGGGGGCATCTGGCGGTCGCGGCGCTCTTCCTGAACGCGGTGCCGTTCTCGCTCTTCGCGTTCGCCGAGGAGACGATCCCGTCGACGCTCGCCGGGATCGCCAACGCGACGTCGCCACTGTGGGGCATGGCCCTGTCGCTGGTCGCGCTCTCCGAGGACCGGCCCACGCGGCGCCGGGTCGCGGGCCTCGGGCTCGGCTTCCTCGGTGTGCTGACCGTCCTCGGCGTGTGGCAGGGGTTCAACGGGGTGGACGTGACGGGCACGGCGTTGGCGCTCCTCGCCTCGCTCTCCTACCCCGTCGGCTGGATCTACGTCCGCCGTACGCTGGCGAACACGGGTGAGTCGAACGTGTCGATGATCGGGGCGCAGCTGCTGCTCGCCACCGTGCAGCTCGCCGTCGTCACGCCCCTGTTCACGTCCTGGCCGACGCACTTCGCGCTGGTCCCGCTGCTCGCGATCGCGGCGCTGGGCGCGCTCGGCACGGGCGTGGCGTTCCTCATCCAGTACGGCCTGGTGTCCGAGGTCGGTCCGACGACGGCGCAGATGGTGACGTACTTCGTGCCGGTCATCGCGACGGCGGCGGGGGTGGCGGTCCTGGGCGAGACCTTGAGCTGGTCGACGCCGGTCGGAGCGGTGATCGTGCTGGCGGGAGCGGCGCTTACGCAGTCGCGCCGCCGGAGTTGACCTTCGCCCCGCCGCGGCCGTCTGCCGAACCGGCTTTACACCCTCGGGGCTCCGCCCCGAACCCCGCTGCTCAATCGCCGCAGGGGCTCGATTTCCTCCACCCACCCTGGACGGTGAACCGCCACCCCGCCTCGCGGCAACCCACCGCCGCAAACGGCTCCCACCCATGACGGCAGGCCGCCACCCGCCTTGGCAATCGACCGCCCGCCACCTCTCCTTGGGCAATCTGCCGCCGCAAACGGCTCCCCTCCAATGACGGCAGACCGCCACCTCGCCTTGGGCAACCCACCGCCGCAAACGGCTCCCACCCATGACGGCGGGCCGCCACCCCGCCTCGCGGCAACCCACCGCCGCAAACGGCTCCCACCCATGACGGCAGGCCGCCACCCCGCCTTGGGCAATCTGCCGCCTTGGGCGGCAGGGTGGGCAAGGCGGCGCCCGGTGCAGCGCACCCATCACCACGGGCGCCGCCCCGGCACAGCCAAAACCCCGGCGCCGCGCACCATTCACCGCAGGCGCCGCCCCCGGCACGGCCAAAAACCCCGGACCAGCGCACCCATCACCACAGGCGCCGACCCCGGCACGGCCAAGAACCCCGGCCCAGCGCAACAGAACCGCCAAGGCCCACCCACCTCACGCGTAATACCTCCGCGGCCCCGGCCGCACCGCCGCCACCACCGCTTCCGCGACCACCCCCACCTCCTCGACCGACAACCGGGAAACGGTGATCCGCACCCCGGCCCCCGCCTCCATCCGAAACCGCGCCCCCGGCGCAACCGCCCACCCGGCATGCAACAACCGCGCCACCGCCCCGGTCTCGTCCGGCACCGGCACCCACACGTTCATCCCACTGCGCCCGTGCGCCACCACCCCCCGCTCGGCAAGCGCAGCGATCAGCGCATCACGCCGCTCCCCGTACGAGGCCGCGACCGCCACCGGATCCACCGCCCCGGCCGCCCACAGCCCGGCCACGGCCCGCTGGGTGATCCGACTGACCCAGCCAGGCCCGAGCCGCTGCCGCCCACGCACCCGGTCGACCGTCCCCTCGTCCCCGGTGAGTACGGCGAGCCGCAGGTCGGGACCGTAGGCCTTGGCCACGGACCGTACGAACGCCCAGTGCGGCGTCGCCCCGGCGAGCGGATGCAGCGGCAGGTCGACGATGCCGGCTCCGTGGTCGTCCTCGATGAGCAGCGTCTCCGGATGGGCGGCCAGAATCCCGCGCAGCGCCTCCGCGCGCGCGGAGGTCACCGCCGCCCCGGTCGGGTTCTGCGCCCGGTCCGTCACCACGATCGCGCGGGCCCCGGCGCGCAGCGCCCCCTCCACGTCGTCCGGCAGCGGCCCCTCGTCGTCCACCCCGACCGGCACCGTCCGCAGCCCGAGCGCGGGCACGAGGTCGAGCATGCTGCCCCAGCCGGGGTCCTCGACGGCGACCGCGTCCCCCGGCTTGAGGTGCGCGGCGAGCACCCTCTCGATGGCGTCGAGCGAACCGGAGGCCACGGTGACCGGCCCGTCCGGCACCCCGTCCGCGTCGAACCCGGCCCGCGCGCGGCGCACCAGGTCCGGCTCCAGGGCGTCGTCCCCGTACAGCACCGGCTCCTTGTCGGCGAGGGTCGCCGCCGCCGTGAACGCCTCGACGAGCGAGGGCAGCAGCGCGGTGTCGGGGTTGCCGTCCGACACGTTCCGCACGCCCTCCGGTACGTCCACGCGGATGGCCTCGCGCGCGGTGATGGCCGGTTTGGGCCGCACCCGGCTGCCGCGCCGCCCGGCCGTCTCGATGACCCCGCGCTCGCGCAGCGACCGGTACGCGGCCGCGACCGTATTCGGATTGACGCCGAGCTGCTGCGCCAACTCCCGCATCGGCGGCAGCAGTTGACCCGGTTCGAGGTCGCCCGCGACCACCGCCCGCTCGACGCTCGCACGAATCTCTGCTGCGCCACGCCCACTGATCGGATACTCTCCTAGCACAAACAGCATTTTGCACTAGTGCAATGGAGTTCGCAACATGAGCGTCACCCAGGATCAGTCCGCCGCCTCCTACGCGCCCACGGACCGCACGACCCCGACCCGCGCCAAGGAGCGCGCGGCGTACGACCACGCCCTGGTGCACTCGATACTCGACGAGACCTACCTCTGCCACCTCGGCTTCGTCCGCGACGGCACCCCCGTCGTGCTCCCCACGCTGTACGCGCGGGTCGGCGAGCGGCTCTACGTGCACGGCTCCACCGGCTCGCGCCCGCTGCGCATGGCGGGCCAGCCGGACCCCGGCCTGCCGGTGTGCCTGACCGTGACGCACGTGGACGGCCTGGTACTCGCCCGCTCCGCCTTCCACCACTCCATCAACTACCGCTCCGTGGTGGTGCACGGCACGGCGCACCAGGTCACGGACGCCGAGGAGAAGCGGCTCGCCCTGGACGCGATCGTCGACCACGTGGTGGCGGGCCGGGCCGCGGACTCGCGGGCGGCGAACGCCAAGGAGCTCGCCGCGACGGCCGTGCTCCGCATCGACCTCTGCGAGGTCTCGGCGAAGGTCCGCGCGGGCGGTCCGAACGACGAGCCCGAGGACATGGACCTGCCGCACTGGGCGGGCGTGGTCCCGGTGCAGCGCGGCTACGGGGAACTGCTGCCGTCGGACGACCTCGCCGACGGCATCGACGTCCCCGCGTACCTCAAGGGACTGTGATGCTGATCCACCCCTGGGACGCGGCGCGCGACACCACCGAGTGGCAGGAGTGGCTCGCCACCCACGACTTCGGCCAGCTCGCCGTCAACGGACTGGACGGCGAACCTCCCTTCGTGCAACCCCTGCACTTCTCGTACGACCCTCAGGGCGCGGGCGAGCACGGCGAGGTCGTCGCCCACCTCGCCCGGCCCAACCCGCTGTGGCCCGCGCTCGACGCGAACCCGGCGGTCCTGCTCAGCGTCGTCGACGACTACGCGTTCGTACCGGGCCCCTGGCAGGCGCCGTCCGACATCCCGCCGGAGCACGGCACACCGACCAGCTTCTACGCCGCCGTCCAGCTGCGCTGCACCGCGCGCGTGGTGGACGACCCGGAGGAGAAGGCGGCGCTCCTGAACCGTCAGGTGGGCCACTTCCAGCCGCCCGGCCTCTCCGTGCCGGTGGCCGCGGGCGAGGCCCCGTACGGCCGGATGCTGCCCGGTATCCGGGGTCTGCTGCTCGAAGTGACCGAGGTACGGGCCAAGTTCAAGTACGCCGAGCACAAGCCGGAGGAGGTGCAGGACCGGATCGCCGCGGGCCTCGCCGGGCGGGGCGATCCGCGCGACGCCGCAGCCCTCGCCACGCAGCGACGGCGGCGACACCAGACCGTCTAGGGCAGTCGGCCGGCCGACCGGGCCGGCCGCGACGGCCCGGGCAGCCCTCAGACCGTCGGGCAGCCCTCAGACGGTCGGGCAGCCCTTAGGCGGTCGGGCGGCCCCAAGGCGGCCAGGGACGGAAGGACGAGTGCTCGCGTGCGCGGCCGACGCCCTAGACAGCGCCGCCGGACCGCGACAACACGCTTTCCGGCGCGACCTCGGACGGCCCCGACGGCCCGGCCACCGGCTTCGACGACTGCGCGATGAGCGCCCCCACCAGGACCATCGCCCCGCCGAACAGCTGCGGAGCCGAGAGGTGCTCGCCGAGCATCACCCAGGCGAGAACGGTCGCGACGACCGCCTCCAGGCAGGCCACCACCCCGGCCACCTGCGGCGAGAGCCGCCGTACCGAGACCACACCGGTGAGGTACGCGACGACCGTGGCGAGCAGCACGATCCAGCACAGCAGCAGCCACGCGGGGACGGCCGTGCCGTCCATGGAGGCGCTGCCCGCGAGCACCGACCAGTCCATGCCCCAGGGGCGGGCGATGGCCGTGAGCAGCACGGCGCCGATGAGCAGCCCGTACGCGATCACGCCGAACGGGTCGGGCACCTCGGCTCCGGTACCGTCCGCGTCGCCGCCGTGGTCGGACAGCACGAAGTAGCCGACCTGGCAGCAGGCCGCGCCGAGCGCGAGCAGCAGGCCGAGTGCGTCGAAGCCGAGCCCCGCCCACACCTCGACGACGCAGGCGAGTCCGGCCACGGCGATCACGACGCCGAGCGCGGCGGCGCGCGTCACGGGCTTGCGCTGCACGAAGCGGACCCAGCCGAGCACGAGCGCGGGTGCCAGGTACTCGATGAGCAGGGCGACCCCGACGGGGATGCGGGAGATGGCGGCGAAGTAGCAGGCCTGGACGCCCGCGACCGCGAGCAGGCCGAAGCCGGCGAGCAGCGCGGGCCTGCGCAGCACGAGCGCGCGGTGCCGCCAGGCGACCGGCAGCATGACCAGGGCGCCGCCGGCGACGCGCAGCCACACCACGTGCAGCGGGTCGAGCCCCGCCTCGATCAGCGGTTTGGCCGCCACCCCGGAACCGCCGAACGCGAGCGCGGAGAGCAGGGCGAGCCCCAGTCCCATGCCACGCGCGCGGGTTCCCTGATTCGCAGAAGACACCGTTGACTCGTGCACCGGCACATCATGGCAGGGACAGTCAGTACCGTCACTCTCATTGACCCCTGTCTCACGGGGTGGACGCCCGACCTCCGGTCTCCGTGCGCGGGGTCAGTTGAGCCGCTGCCGCTCTCCGCGCGGAGTCAGTTGAGCCGCTGCCGCAGGAGTTCCACGTCGACCCCGGCCCGGCCGAGCACCTCGACCGCCCGGCACTCCACGTCGGCCGCGAGCGCGGCGAGCACGTCGACGCCGCGCGCCCGCTCGTCCCCGCGCGACGCGGCCCGCTCCACGCCCGCCTCCATCGCGGCGGCCGCGACGGGCGACCAGCCGGGAGCGGACCGTACGAGGGGCACGGCGCCGGAGTCCTCCACAGAGCCCTGCCAGCGCAGCCCGTATCCGATGCTGCGCTGCACGAGATAGCCGAGCAGCCGGGCCACCTGCCCGCCCTCGGGGAACGCGGCGCGCACGTCGGGGTCGGTCTCCAGGAGGGAGTGCAGCAGGTGCGCGGTGTCGATCTGCCGGTCCCCGTCCCGGACGGCGCGCCGCCTCGCACCCGCGACGACCGCCGCGAGCTCATCGCTGAGCTGGGCGTCTACGGGTTCTTCACTGGCGGGGCCGAGCGCACCGGCCTCGAACGGGGTTGAGCTATGCACACTCCCCACCCCATCAGCGGGGACGCATCGGAACATCCACGGTGAGGAGCATTCTCATGTCCGACACAAGTTGGGCACTGATCAAGAACATCTCCTCCTTGCGGATGAGACGGAGCGCCCCTTCCCCGAGGGGTCGGGGACGGTGCGTACAAGAACTGACGGTTCATCAGTATTGAATGTTCGAGGCCACGCGGCTACTTTCCGCGACGACGCGACACCGAAGCCCGTCATGGCTCTCGACTCAAAGGGGTGGCCACATGGCCGAAGTCAGCGCGGAAGCACGCATGGAAGCGCCCGCGGAGAAGGTCTGGGCGCAGCTCACCGACTTCTCCTCGTACGGGAAGTGGAACGCCACCCACACCGACTTCCCCAAGGGCGGGCCGACCTCGCTGGAGGTGGGCGGTCAGTTCGAGGAGAACATGAAGCTGATGGGCTTCCCCGCCGAGGTCACCTGGACCATCGAGGAGCTGGAGACCGCCCGGACGTTCGCCATCCGGGGCAAGGGCCCGATGGGCGTGAACCTCTTCATGCACTACTCGCTCGCGCCGGACGGCGACGCGACGACGGCCCGCATCAAGGGCGAGTTCACCGGCGCGGCAGTCTCACTGATGGCGGGCAAGCTCAAGGACTCGGCGACGGCCGCGCTCGACGAGTCGCTGCGCAAGCTGAACGGCCTGGTGACCTGAGCCTACGTACGTAGTACGTAGGCACGTGGATACGCGAAGAGGCGCCCCGCACCTGTCGTACGGGACGCCTCTTCCGTGCTCTGTGACCTGTTGCAGCCCGCACGGGGGCTCAGTCCTGGTCGGCGAGGATCAGGTACAGCTTCTTGCGCGCGTCATTGATGACGGAGATCGCCTTGTCGCGCTGATCCTTGCTGCCGGTCTTCCAGACCTGGCCGAACGCCTCCATCAGACCGAAGCTGGCCTGCCGGATCTCGTTCATGGCCTCCCAGTCGACGCCGCGACCGGCCTCCTCCCAAGGGGCGTCAGGCCCCTCTTCGGCGGCGGTGCCGCCGGCGTCGGTGAGCGAGAACAGCTTCTTGCCGCCCTCGGTGGCGCTGGAGATGAGCCCCTCGTCCTCGAGCAACTGCAGCGTCGGGTAGACCGAGCCGGGGCTCGGCTTCCACGCGCCGCCGCTGCGCTCGGCGATCTCCTGGATCATCTCGTAGCCGTGCATCGGGCGGTCCTTCAGCAGGGCGAGGATCGAGGCGCGCACATCACCGCGCCGCGCCCGCCCCCGAGGCCCACCACCGCGACCGCCGCGCCCCCAGGGGCCGGGGCCACCGGGCCCACCGAAGCCGGGCCCGAAGGGCCCGAACGCCGCGCGCCGCCCCTCAAAGTCACCGCGCTCAAATCCGCGCTCGAATCCACCCCTGCCGTGCCGACCGGGGCCGAAGTGTTCCTGTCCGTGATCGTGTCCGTGGTTACGCATGGGAATCAGTCCTTTCACAACTGATCGTGGTGTACGTTGCCGCGATCATCAACCGATCGCGATGCCTCAACGATATATCGGAATCACTCGCCCAGCAAGCCCCACCCCTCCGTCATTCCCTCGGCGGCTTAACCTGCCGCCCATGCCTTCTCCGAACGACGACACCGGCGACAAGCCCGGCGTGAGCATCCGCTGCGGGGAGAACGCGTCCGTCGGCGTGACCTTCTGCGACCGCTTCAGCTTCGACTCGGACTCCGTCCATTACGCCGTCGAGCTGTGCGCCCCCGGCCTGACCGCTCGCGTCGACGAGGTCGTCGCCCAGGTCTGGGACAGCGATCTCGCCACGTTCCTGGAAGGACTCGCCGCCGAATTTCGAGGATGGGACGGCGAGCGGAACTGGCAGACCAACGACGGCGACCTGTCGGTGTCGGCTGCCTTCCTGTCCGGCGGACACGTGGGGTTGACCTGGACTCTGCACCCGTGGCCGAAGGCATCCGGCGACTGGAGCGCGTCGGTGACCACGCGGCTGGAAGCCGGCGAGCAGATGGTTTCCCTGGCGACCGACATGCGGCACTTCCTCACCCGGGAGCGCCGGTGACATCTGGCATCGACTCCTACGCGCACGCCACGGGATCCAGGCCACACGCGCCGGATTGGCCCCAGGCGGATGTCAGTGGGGTCAATTACCGTCTCTGACATGCGTATTCGTATCGTCGACGCCTTCACCGACCGCGCCTTCGCCGGCAACCCCGCCGGGGTTCTGCTCCTGGACGCCTTCCCGGACGACGCCTGGCTGCAGAACGTCGCCCTGGAGGTCAATCACGCCGAGACCGCGTTCGCCCACCCGCTGCCCGAGGGGGGTGAGGCCGACTGGGCGCTGCGCTGGTTCACGCCCGCCACCGAGGTCGACATGTGCGGGCACGCGACCCTCGCCACCGCCCACGTACTGCACTCCACCGGGGTGACGAGCGGCCCCGTGCGGTTCGCGACCCGCAGCGGCGTGCTCGTGGCGACGCCGGGCGAGGACGGCTCGCTCACCCTCGACTTCCCGACGGCGCCGCTCACCGAGCAGCCCGCCCCCGCCGGACTCGCCGAGGCGCTCGGCGCCGAGCCGCTCTCCGTGCACGACACGGGCCCCTCGGTCGGCGACCTGGTGGTGGAGCTCGCCGACGAGAAGACCGTGCGGGCCCTCACCCCCGACCACAAGGCGCTCAAGGGCCTCTCCGAGCGCGGCATCATCGCCACGGCCCGCGCCGAGAACGCCGGCGGGGAGTACGACTTCGTCTCGCGCTGCTTCTTCCCGAACGTCGGCGTCGACGAGGACCCGGTGACCGGGAGCGCGCACACGGCGCTCACCCCGTTCTGGGCCGCGCGCCTCGGCCGCGAGGAGCTGACCGGCCTTCAGGCCTCGCCCCGCAGCGGTCTCGTCCGCGTCGCCCTGCGCGGCGAGCGCACCCTCCTCGGCGGCCGCGCGGTCACGACCATCGAGGGGGAACTCCACGCGTAGCGCGGGCTACGGGGTGGGCAGCCAGCCCACCTTCCCCGCGAGCAGCGCGTATCCGACGAACGCCCCGATGTCCAAGAGCGAGTGGGCCACCACCAGTGGCCCGACCCGCCCCCACCGCCGGTACAGGAAGACGAAGACGACGCCCATCGCGAGGTTCCCGAAGAATCCGCCGATGCCCTGGTACAGGTGGTACGAGCCGCGCAGCACGGACGACGCGACGAGCGCCGTCCCCGGCGACCACCCCAACTGCCCGAGCCTGCGCAGCAGATACCCGACGACGATGACCTCCTCCACCACGGCGTTCTGCACCGCGGAGAGGATCAGCACCGGGAACTTCCACCACACGTCGGGCAGCGCCTCCGGCACCACCGTGAGGTTGAATCCGAGGCCGCGGGCGGCCAGGTAGAAGGCGATCCCCGTACTGCCGATGACGGCGGCGACCGCGGCGCCGCGCCCCGTGTCGAACCACGGCCGCCTCCGGTCGAAGCCGATCGTGCGCAACCCCTCGCCCTCCCTCAGCAGGAGGTGCGCGACGAGCGCGACCGGCACGAGCGCGCTCGCGATGCCGAACAGCTGCCAGGCGAGATCGAGCCACGGACGGCCCGGCGCGGCCGAGGCGTTGAGGGTCGCCGCCTGGTCCTTGAGGCCACCCGGTTTCGTGACAGAGCCGACGAAGCTGATGAGCGCGGACACTCCGCTCGCACCGAGCGAAAGCCCCAGAACAAGCAGCGTCTCGTCCCGCAAAAAGCGCCGTGAGAGCCGCCCTTCGGGAGAAGAACCGGGCATCGGTTCCGCCTCCACCTGCACACCTGCCTCCAGTTGACCAATCCCGCCACTTCCGTCACACCGTCCCGCTAGGGTCTCGAATGCAGGTACGAAGATCGCGTGCGACAGGCCGAGGGGGCCGAAGCGACGCAATTCGGCGCACCGCTCCCCTCCCCGCTCCACCGCTTATATCGCAACTGCCTTTGTGGCTCAGGGAGGGGCTCCACCGCCATGGGACGTCACAGCAGCATGCCCGACGAGTACGGGACGGCCGACGCCGCACCCCGTCGGCACCCGCGCCGCCGCACCGTGGCCCTCGCGACCGCCCTCGTCGTCCTGGCCGCGGCGGGTACGGCCGTGGCGCTGCGCCCGGACCTGATCGGCCTCGGCGGTGGTTGCGAGAACGAGGTCCACCTCGACGTGGTCGCCTCCCCCGACATGGCCCCGGCACTGCGCGAGGCGGCGGAGCACGCCCGCAAGGAGCGGCTCACCTCCGACGGCAACTGCCTGGACGTCGCCGTCACCGCACGCGACGCGTACAAGGTGGCCGACACCCTGCGCGCGGGCAAGGGCGCGGCGGACTTCCAGGTCTGGGTGCCGGACTCGGACGTCTGGGTGCAGCGGGTCGCGTCGGACACCGGCGCCACCCAGGTCACACCGGCGGGCAACGTCGCCTCGTCGCCGATCGGCGTGGGCATGGTGCCCTCGGCCGCGAAGTCGTTCGGCTGGCCGCGCAAGACATACACGTGGGCCCAGCTCACGGGCGCCGCCCTGCGGGACGACAAGCTGCGCCTGGGCGCCACGGACCCGGCCCGCAGCGCCGGCGGACTGCTCGCGCTCACCAAGCTGGCGGCCACCTCCAAGGGGGACGGCACCCGGGCCGCGTCGATGGCGAAGGCCCTCTCACAGCGCACGTCGGACAGCGACGCGCAGCTCATGGACACCGTGCCGCGCGACAGCTCCGGCACCGAGCAGGGCAACCCGCGGCGCAACGAGGCGCTGATCCTGTCGGAGCAGGCCGCCTACGCGCACAACAAGGAGGTGGGTGATGCGGGTTCGCTCGACCTCTTCTACCCGAAGGACGGCTCGCCCGTCCTCGACTACCCGTTCGCGCTGGTCGGCGAGGACGGGCTGAGCACCGACGAGAGCCGGGCGGCGGTCCGCCTCATGACGCTCCTGGGCGCCCCCGAGGGCCGCTCGATCCTGAAGAAGCACGGTTTCCGCACGGACAACGACCGGTCCACCCGGACGGTCGTCTCGCGGGCCGGCGGCCGCTCCCCGCAGCCGTACGCGCGCGTGGCGGCCAAGGCGCCCACACAGGAGCAGCTCGAAGAGACCCTCGGCATGTGGACGATCACGGTGCAGAGCGCCCGCATCACCACGGTCGTGGACGCGTCGGCGTCGATGGGGAACACCGTGCCGACCCGCGGCGAGTCCCGCATGGAGGTCACGAAGGCGTCGATGCTGGCGGCGCTCTCGACGTTCACGCCGGAGGACGAGATCGGCCTGTGGGAGTTCGCCACGGTCCTCGACGGGGACCGCGACTACAAGAAGCTCGTGCCGACCGAGCGCCTCGGCGACCATGTCGGCTCCGGCACCCAGCGCGACCGCCTGTCAGCCGCGTTCACCGCACTGCAACCGGTGCCCGGCGGGGCGACGGGCCTGTACGACACCACGCTCGCGGCCTACAAGGAGGCCACGTCCTCGTACAAGAGCGGCCGGTTCAACGCCGTGGTGGTCGTCACGGACGGCGTGAACGAGGACACGGCGTCGATCTCCCGCGAGGACCTCATCAAGAAGCTCGAGAACCTCGCCGACCCGGAGCGTCCCGTGCCGCTGATCGTCATCGCGGTGGGTCCCGACACCGACAAGCGGGAGGTCGAGCAGGTCGCCGACGCGACGGGCGGCTCGGGCCACCAGGTCAGCGACCCGGCCGACATCCAGCAGGTCATCCTGAAGGCCATCATCGAGGCGGGCGCCAAGGGCAACTGAGCCGGTCGCCGTCAGCCCAGCGGAACCGCCGGCTCCGGCAGCCCGACCGGCCAGTTGTGCACCGGCTCGCCCCCATGCATCAGCTCGGAGTACCGGCGCGTCGTCGCCGCGAGCGCCGCATCCCGCGCAAGCCCGCTCTCCAGGGCCCGGTGATACGTCGCCGACTGCCACGCCGCACCGTTCATCCGCAGCCGGCACCGCTCCTCGATCACCCCGAGGTACAGGTCCCGGTCGGCCGGCGCCACGCCCCACGCGTCGAGTCCGGCCGCCGCGAGCGGCAGCAGCTCGTCCCGTACGAGGTCGACGGCCGGCAGCCGCTCCAGGCCGCCGAACCGGCCCCTGCGCGGCCACTCCAGGCGCGCGTCGATGCCGTACCGGCAGGCGGCGTCGAAGTTGCGGGCGGCGGCGTCGAAGGGGAGCCGCGACCACACCGGCCGGGACTCCTCGGCCAGGGCCCGCACGACGCCGTAGTAGAACGCGGTGTTGGCGATGACGTCGACGACGGTGGGGCCCGCGGGCAGCACCCGGTTCTCCACGCGCAGGTGCGGGGCACCGTCCGCGATGCCGTACACGGGACGGTTCCAGCGGTACACGGTGCCGTTGTGCAGGACCAGTTCCGCGAGGCTCGGGGCGTCGCCCTTGGCGATGACGTCGAGCGGCCGCTCGTCGTCGAGGATCGGAAGCAGCGGCGGGAAGTACCGCAGGTTCTCCTCGAAGAGGTCGTACGCGGAATCGATCCAGCGCTCCCCGAACCAGGTGCGCGGCCGCACGCCCTGCGCCGCGAGCTCCGGCGGCCGGGTGTCGGTGGACTGCTGGAACAGCGGAGGCCGCGACTCGCGCCACAGCTCGCGGCCGAACAGGAAGGGCGAGTTGGCGCCGAGCGCGATCTGCGCGGCGGCCACCGCCTGCGCCGCGTTCCACACATCGGCGAAGCGGCCCGGT
Organism: Streptomyces sp. EDA2-14; assembly: GCF_054963755.1. Classification (NCBI taxonomy): domain Bacteria; kingdom Bacillati; phylum Actinomycetota; class Actinomycetes; order Kitasatosporales; family Streptomycetaceae; genus Streptomyces; species Streptomyces sp. EDA2-14. The sequence goes on along the minus strand of NZ_JBUEGE010000004.1, from coordinate 16,290 downwards.
GTCACCTGGAGGTGCAACTGCACGGACGTACAGGCGGCTTCGGGTGCTATTGAGGAGGACGTGCAGGTCAACCGCTCCACACCGGCGATGTCGAGCACGAAGTCCTCGCCTCTCGCGGCCGTGATCCGGTCGTTGAGCAGGGTGTAGCGGTCGACGTCCGACAGGTTCGCGGAGACCAGGTCCGCCGCGCTCAGCGTCGGCAGAATACCGATCATCACGATGCCGGCGTCGACCTCGTTCGCCTTCCTGTCCGCATATCCGAGACCGGTGCGCAGTTCCTCGGCGAGCTGATCGAGAACGCGGTCGCCGAGCCGGTGCGGCGCGATGTTCACTTCGAGATTGAACATCGCGAGTTCGGTCTGGAAATCACGGCTCGCGATGCGCTCGAGTACTTCCGCATTCATCATTCTCGGCAGCCCGTCGGGCCCGGCGAGATTCAGTTCTATCTCCAGCCCCATGAGATTCTGCGGACGATCGAAACGCTTCTCGTTCAGCAGTCGCCCGAGTCCCTCCAGGCACTCCTTGAGCTTCTCCCGATAGCGTCGCGGATCGGCGAGGCCGTCCGCCTCGGCCACGACCTTCTCCCCCATGGAAGCGTCCCTCCTCGCACGGGCGACCCGGCAGCGCTCCGCCCCCGGCCGCGTGTCACGGTGGATGATGCCCCGGCAATGTGATCGGTAACGCCCCGCGTGTGACCACGGAGCAGTACTCTTCAAGGGGTTACCCACGGGCACATTCCTTAGGCATGCGGCCAACCGCAGATTCGATCGCCGCGCCCCTGGTAAAAACGCCGACTAGAACAGGCCGACCGCTTGACGACAAGATGTCGAGGTCACGCACGGCCGCCCCGGCGGAAGTGGGGGGAATACCCACAAAACCCCACGGGAACCGTGCCCGAATAGCACCTTGTGAAATCCGTGCGGCGTGCTAGCCGAAACAATCTGTGAACACATGTCGTATAAACTCCGCTGACGAGACAGAGAGTTGGCGCCCGCAGCCCGGGTTCGGAGCGGACCCCCGCCCTCTCTGACCCGTGTACCCCCGTGCATCCGCAGCAGACAGCGCCGTCCGCTCGTCCCGCACCGCCCTCGCATCACGTGCCTGTCAAATGAGAGGCGACCCACCATGCCGCTGCACGTCCCACCGGCTCCCGCGCCCGCCCTGCGCAGCGTCCTCACGGCCCTCGGCTCCCCCACCGCCGTCCGCGAGGCCCGTACCCCGTCCCTGCGCGCCGCCCAGGGACCCGCCACCCCCGAACTCCCGCTGCCCCTCCACGTCCTCGACCACATCACCGAGACCACGGGGCCTTCCAGGGCCCGCCTGACCGGCTGGCGCTTCCTGATCCGCTGCGGTGAGCGCGCGGTGGCGGCGGCCGACACCCGGCTCACGCCGGACGGCTGGGCCTTCTCGCACTTCTTCGAGGGCCCTTACATCAAGTCCACCGAACGGGCCCTGCGTCAGACCGAGTCGCTGCCCCTGGCCTACCAGCCGCGACTGCTCTCGGTTCCCGAGCTGTACATGCTCACCCTGTGGCTGCACGGCGACCGCACCGCCGACCCGGCGAGCGGCCACCCGGCGGCCGACGACATCCTCGTACCGCTGGCACCCGCCCCGCCCGGCATCGCCCCGTACCGCCCGCACCGGGTGGCCGAACTGCTGCCGGTCCTGACGCACCGCCTGACCCCGGCCCCGACACCTACACCGGCCCCGACGCCGGCCCCTGCCGGCCTGCTCGCCTGACTCGGCCGGGGTCCGCCGACGGCCCCGGTCGCAACCGCCTGTGCCCCGCACCGTCCGCCGTCCGGTCGCGGGGCACAGCCCTGCACGAGCGGGCTAGTCCTTACTGACCACCCCTAACCACCCGATGGGAGAGTCGAGTTGGACTGAACCGTCCGCACGGGTGATGCGTCTCCAACCCATAAGGACCGCTGCAACGAAATCCCTGCGGATTGACGCCCGCAGGGCAACACTGGGTTCCGGAACTCACGAAAACGGGGGGCGGCCATGAACAAGCCTTCAAGCCGCGGCACCACCAGCACGGCGAGTACCAGCAGCACAGCAAGCTCAGCCCATGTCATCGAGACAACTACGCAGCGAAAGATCCCATCCATGTGCCAGCACCAGCCACCTTGCCCGACAGCGGAATCCGAGGACAGGGAAGCAGCACTCCCTGTGGCTCACCACCCGGAGCAGGGGTGGAGCCTCCTCTGCAACGGGGTCCTGCTCTTCGAGGACACCGGCGAGCTGCTGCCCAACGGCACGATCATCGCCCCGCACCGCCCACTGGGCAGGGTGGTGACGGCGGCCTAGAGGTCCGCCGAGCGGGACTGCGCGACCAGAAGCCGCGCAGTCCCCGACAGGTCCTGAGGGGACCTCAGCCCTCGTAGGCGTCCAGCGGCGGGCAGGAACACACCAGGTTCCGGTCACCGAACGCCTGGTCGATGCGCCGCACCGGCGGCCAGTACTTCTCCGAAGCGACCACTCCGGCCGGGAAGACACCTTCTTCCCGGCTGTACGCGTGGTCCCATTCGCCGCCGAGCATCCCGGCCGTGTGCGGAGCGTTCCGCAGCGGGTTGTCGTCGGCCGCCCACTCGCCGGAGGCGACCCGCTCGATCTCGCCGCGAATCGCGATCATCGCGTCGCAGAACCGGTCGAGCTCCTCGATGTCCTCGCTCTCGGTGGGCTCGATCATGAACGTCCCGGCGACCGGGAACGACATGGTCGGAGCGTGGAACCCGTAGTCGATGAGCCGCTTGGCGACATCGTCGATGCTCACGCCCGTCGCCTTGCTGAGCGGCCGCAGGTCGACGATGCACTCGTGCGCGACGAGACCGGCCGGGCCGGTGTAGAGCACCGGGAAGTGCGGCTCGAGCCGCTTGGCGATGTAGTTCGCGGAGAGCACGGCCACCTGCGTGGCCCGCTTCAGCCCCTCGCCGCCCATGAGACGGACGTACGCCCACGAGATCGGCAGGATCCCGGCGGAGCCCCACGGCGCGGCGGAGATCGGGCCGACACCCGTCTCCGGGCCCGCGGCCGGCTGCAGCGGGTGGTTCGGCAGGTACGGCGCCAGGTGCTCGCGCACGCCGACCGGGCCGACGCCCGGACCGCCGCCGCCGTGCGGGATGCAGAACGTCTTGTGCAGGTTCAGGTGCGAGACGTCGCCGCCGAAGCGGCCCGGCTTGGCGAGACCCACCAGCGCGTTGAGGTTGGCGCCGTCGACGTAGACCTGGCCGCCGGCGTCGTGCACGGCGGCGCAGATGTCGGCGACGTGCTCCTCGAAGACGCCGTGCGTCGACGGGTACGTGATCATCAGGACGGCGAGCTGCTCGGCGTACTGCTCGATCTTGGCGCGGAGGTCCTCGACGTCGACCTCGCCGTCGTCGGCCGTCTTCACGACGACGACCTTCATGCCGGCCATCACAGCGCTCGCGGCGTTCGTGCCGTGCGCGGAGGACGGGATGAGGCAGACGGTGCGCTGCTCGTCCCCGTTGGCCCGGTGGTAACCGCGGACCGCGAGCAGACCGGCGAGCTCGCCCTGCGAACCGGCGTTCGGCTGGAGCGACACCTTGTCGTAGCCGGTGACCTCGGCGAGCCGCTCCTCCAGCTCACGGATGAGCGTCAGGTAGCCCTGCGCCTGCTCGGCCGGGACGAAGGGGTGCAGCTGGCCGAACTCGGGCCAGGTGACCGGCTCCATCTCCGTCGTCGCGTTGAGCTTCATCGTGCAGGAGCCCAGCGGGATCATGCCGCGGTCGAGCGCGTAGTCGCGGTCGGCGAGCCTGCGCAGGTAGCGCAGCATCGCGGTCTCGGAGCGGTACTGGTGGAAGACGGGGTGCGCGAGGTAGTCGTCCTCGCGCAGCAGCCCGCCCGGCAGCGTGTCCGCGACCTCGGCGTCCAGCGCCTCGATGTCGGCCTCGACGCCGAACGCGGTCCACACGGCGCCCAGCTGGTCCCGCGTGGTGGTCTCGTCGCAGGCGATGGAGACGTGGTCGGCGTCGACGAGGTGCAGGTTGACGCCGCCCTCGCGCGCGGCGGAGACGGCCTCGGCGGCCTTGCCCGGCACCCGCACGGTGAGGGTGTCGAAGTACGCGCCGTGCACGACCTCGACGCCGCCCGCCGTCAGCCCGGCAGCGAGCACGGTGGCGTAGCGGTGGGTGCGCCGCGCGATGGACTTGAGGCCCTCGGGCCCGTGGTACACGGCGTACATGCCGGCCATGACGGCGAGCAGCACCTGCGCGGTGCAGATGTTGCTGGTCGCCTTCTCGCGGCGGATGTGCTGCTCACGCGTCTGGAGGGCGAGGCGGTACGCCTTGTTGCCGTCGGCGTCGACGGACACACCGACCAGGCGGCCCGGCAGGGAGCGCGCGAACTTCTCGCGTACGGCCATGTATCCGGCGTGCGGACCGCCGAAGCCCATCGGGACACCGAAGCGCTGGGTCGTACCGACGGCGATGTCCGCGCCCAGCTCGCCGGGCGAGGTCAGCAGCGTAAGAGCAAGAAGATCAGCGGCGACGGTCACGACGGCGCCCAGCTCGTGCGCCTGGTCGATCACGGGCTTGATGTCCCGCACGGCGCCCGAGGCGCCGGGGTACTGCACGAGCACGCCCACGACACCGCGCTCGGCGACCTCGGCGGGGATGCCCTCGCTCAGGTCGGTGACGACGATCTCGACGCCGGTCGGCTCGGCGCGCGTCTCGATGACGGCGATGGTCTGCGGCAGGGCGTCGGCGTCGACGACGTACACGCCGTTCTTGACCTTTCCGACGCGGCGCGAGAGGGCCATCGCCTCCGCGGCGGCCGTGCCCTCGTCGAGCAGCGAGGAGCCCGAGGTGGGCAGTCCGGTCAGCTCGGCGACCATGGTCTGGAAATTGAGCAGCGCCTCGAGGCGACCCTGCGAGATCTCCGGCTGGTAGGGCGTGTACGCCGTGTACCAGGACGGGTTCTCCATCACGTTGCGCAGGATGACGGGCGGCGTGAACGTGCCGTAGTAGCCGAGGCCGATCATCGAGCCGAGCACCTGGTTGCGCTCGGCGAGCGACTTCAGCTCGGCGAGCACCTCGGCCTCGCTGCGGGCCTCAGGAAGGTCGAGCGCCTCGGCGCTCTTGATCACATCGGGCACCGCGGCCGCGGTCAGCTCGTCCAGCGAGCCGTAGCCGACCTGCGCGAGCATCTTGGCCTGAGCGGCGTCGTCGGGACCGATGTGGCGCTGCTCGAAGGGGATTCCTCGCTCCAACTGGGAGAGCGGAATACGGTTGGCGGTCATTGCGGAGGCCTCCTGGTCATTGCGACCTACGAGGGGCACCACGGCGCGGGTACCCGGACGGCCTCCCCCTCTGTCATCTCAACCTGAGAGCTTCACCGGCCCACCCCGCGAGAACACGGAACACACCGGCTTGCACCGTCGGTGAGAGCGGAAACCGTGCACCCCGCCCTGCTTTCCAGAGTGACCTCGTCCGTGCGGTACAGGGGCCTGAGAGATTCCGGGGAGGATTTGCTCCTTCGGCGCCCCCGACAACTGCCGGTGGACTCTCCCGCACGGGGTCAACAGCCATCTGCCAGCCTACCAGCGGCTACTTGACCCAAGCCCTCGAGTGGCCGCCTTCCGCAATGTGCTCTTTCGTAGTGCTTACAGAGCAGTTGCGATCGTCGCGATCAGTTGGAGGGCCCGTGCAGACCGATGTCGATCCGCGCAATCTGATCGGCCGCAAGGCCTTCGACCGCAACGGGGCCAAGGTCGGCACCATCGACGAGGTGTACCTGGACGACGCCACGGGCGTGCCGGAGTGGGCGGCGATACGCACCGGCCTGTTCAGCCGCGACGCGTTCGTCCCCCTGGAGCCCAGCGAACTCGTGGACGGCACGCTGCACGTCCCCTTCGAGCGCTCCCTGATCAAGGACGCCCCCGACTTCGGCGTGGGCCGCCACCTCTCCCCCGAGCAGGAGCTCCAGCTCTACCACCACTACGGTCTGGACCTCACGGCTCCTCAGTCCCCCGACGTCACCTTCGGCAAGGTGGCGGGCGTGGAGGACGACCCGACCTGATCCGCGGCCTCCTCGACCCCCTCCACCAGGGGCAACGGCTCGGCCGGCGCCAGCTCCGGATCCTCGACCCGGAACGTCCGCACCCGCCCGGGCACCTTCGCGTACGGCGTCTCGAAGCGCACGGTCACCCGCCCGAGCCCGCTCCCCTGGACCCAGCCGGGCCCGAACTCGGCATGCCGCACATCGTGCCCGGCGAGCCAGCGCCGCTCCTCGGGCCCGTCCGCGGGCTCCGCGGCCTCCACGGGCTCGGCCGGGGCCGCGTCCCCCTCCGGCTCCCCGGCGGCGGCAGCCTCCTCCTCCGCGGCGGCGAACTGCGCGAACAGGTCCTCCTGCGTGAAGTCGGCGAGCCCGCTGACGCCGACGCCCAGCAGCCGCACCCCGCCAGTCGTGTCCACGCTCTCCAGCAGCCGCGCCGCGGCCTCCCGCACCACACCCGGATCGTCCGTCGGCCCCCGCAGCGTCTCGGAGCGGGTGAGCGTCGAGAAGTCGTAGCGCCGCACCTTGAGCACCACGGTCCGCCCCGAGCGCTCGGCGGCTCTCAGCCGCTCCACGCACCGGTCGGCGAGCCTGCGCACCTCCATGCGGACCCGCACCCGGTCGTGGATGTCCACGTCGTACGTGTCCTCGACCGACACCGACTTGGAATCCCGCTCGGCGACGACGGGCCGCTCGTCGCGCGCCAGCGCCATCTCGTACAGGTGGCTGCCGTGCGCCTTGCCGAGGAGGCGCACCAGCTCGTCCTCTCCGGCCTCCGCGATCTCCTCCACCGTGAGGATCCCGGCCCGCCGCAGATGGTCCCCGGTCGCGGGCCCGACACCGGGCAGGATCCGCACGGACTGCGGCCCGAGCAGCTCGCGCTCGGTGCCGGGGCGTATGAGCACGAGGCCGTCCGGCTTGGCCTCCTCCGAGGCGATCTTGGCGAGCATCTTGGACGCGGCGAGCCCCACGGAGCCGGTCAGCCCGGTGACGCGCCGGATGTCGGCCCGCAGCCGCCGTCCCACCGCCTCGGCGGTATCGGCGTCCCTGGCCGCCTCACCGGCCTCCAGATCGACGAACGCCTCATCGAGGCTCAGGGGCTCCACAAGCGGCGACAGAGCCCCCAGGAGCCCCATCACCTGCTCGCTGATCGCCCGGTAGAGCCGGAAGCGCGGCACCAGATACGCCGCATGAGGCGCGAGCCTGCGCGCCTGCCCCATCGGCATCGCCGAATGGACCCCGAACTTCCGCGCCTCGTACGACGCCGTGGCCACGACACCACGGGGACCGAGCCCGCCCACGACGACCGCTTTCCCGCGCAGGCTCGGCTTCGCCGCCTGCTCCGCAGAGGCGTAGAAGGCATCCATGTCGAGATGCAGGATCGTGGGCGCGGTTCTCACATCTCCGATGCTGCCCTACGCCACTGACAACGCGGCCGTACGCCCCTCACACGGCCCGGTTGCGCCGCCTCGCGAGCTCGTCCGTCGGGTTCGGCGGCACGACCGTCTCGCCGGTGTCCACGCGCTCGCCGTGCAGCTGCGAGAGCGCCGCCTCCACGTCGCGCCAGACCACGCCCACGGCGATCCCGAAGACCCCCTGGCCGCCCTGGAGCAGATCGTGCACCTCGTCGGGCGACGTGCACTCGTACACCGTCGCGCCGTCGCTCATCAGCGTCATCCGCTCCAGGTCCCGGAAGCCGCTCTCGCGCAGGTGCTGCACCGCAGTCCGGATGTTCTGCAACGAGACGCCCGTGTCCAGGAACCGCTTGACGACCTTGAGGACGACGACGTCCCGGAAGCTGTAGAGCCGCTGCGTGCCCGATCCGTACGCGGATCGCACACTGGGTTCGACCAGGCCGGTCCTGGCCCAGTAGTCGAGCTGTCGATAGGTGATCCCGGCCGCCGCGCATGCCGTCGGCCCCCGGTACCCCAGCTGTTGTGATGCGGCAGCGCGATTGTCCCCCGCCACCACAGGCACGGCCTGCGGGCGCTGCGGAGTGTGATCGGCCGCGCTGCCGTGAAACAGGTACGGACCGCCCGTCGCCGTACCGTCGCCGCTGCTTCTCACGCCGACCTCCTCTTTGACCTGCCTCGTCGACGGTAGGCAGTCACAGGGGGTGCGTCAACGAACGCCACACTAGGCACGCCGAGTGATAATCACCCTAAGAGTGGTTTCCCGTGACCCACCGCGGGGAAAGGCTAGCCGAATGTCTTGAGGGTGCCGCCGCTCGACGGCCGGAGCCCGGCCGTCGGCCGCACGGTCACTGACTGTTGGTCCCGAAGTCCTCGGGAGAGATCTGGTCGAGGAACTCGCGGAACTTCTCCACCTCGTCCTCCTGCTCGTCGGGGATCGCGATCCCCGCATCGTCCAGCACCCCGTCACTGCCGAAGATCGGCGTGCCGGTGCGCAGCGCCAGGGCTATGGCGTCGGACGGGCGGGCGCTGACCTCGACGCCACTGGCGAACACCAGTTCCGCGTAGAAGACGCCTTCGCGCAGGTCCGTGATGCGCACTTCCGTGAGCTCCTGGCCGACCGCTTCAAGGACGTCCTTGAAAAGGTCGTGCGTCAGCGGACGCGCGGGCGCCATGCCCTGCTGGGCGAAGGCGATCGCGGTCGCCTCCCCCGGTCCGATCCAGATGGGGAGGTACCGGTCGCCTCCCACTTCACGCAGGAGCACGATCGGCTGGTTGGAGGGCATTTCGACCCGGACACCTACGACGTCGAGCTCGTTCACACAGCAACCCTAGGACGTGCCCGGCCGGTTTGGGTAGTCGGGCATCCGCCGAGGACCGGGCCGTCGGCGCTCACCCACGCCCGCGATCAGGGCAGACGCACCCCGAGCGCGGTCTGTACAAGTGCCGAATGCAGCTTCACGGTGAGGCCGGCCAGCTCCTTCGCGCGGGCCTCGGCGTGGGCCCGCGTCTGCGGGTTGCGGTGCACCTTCAGCGGCGCGACGACCTGGTCCACCAGGCCCGCCTCCCGGTCCGCGGCGGCCCGCATGACCCGCAGGTGCCGCGGTCCGATCCCGAACCGGGCCAGTTCGCCGATCAGCTCGGCGACCAACACGGCGGAGGCGTCGTAGCCACCGTCGGGCAGGGGGGTGAGGAGCCCGTACGACTCCCATTCGTCGAGCTCCTGCTCCTCGACACCGACGGCGGCCAGCAATTCGTCCCGGCCGACCCGGGCGGCCGTCGGCACCTCGGCGCCGTCCTCGTCGCCGGGGCGACCGGGCGCGGGCAGAGAGAGCACCTCACCCGGCTCAAGGGCGTCGAGCTGCTCCTTGATGACCTTCAGCGGCAGGTAGTGGTCGCGCTGCATGCGCAGCACGTGGGCCAGCCGCTCCAGGTCGTCCGGGCCGAACTTCCGGTAGCCCGAGGGCGTCCGCCGAGGCTCGACGAGGCCCTCCGATTCCAGAAACCGGATCTTGGAGATGGTGACTTCGGGAAACTCTTCTCGGAGCACGTTCAGTACGGTGCCGATGCTCATCAGCCGACTGTCCGTGGTGGCGGTGCCACCGGGGGCACCGCCACTCGTCGTGTGCAGCATGGACCTTCCTGAAAGGGTCGCGGATGGGTCAGATACCGCCCTGGCTCGCGTAGAACACCAGCCGGTACTTGCCGATCTGCACCTCGTCCCCGTTGTTCAGCGTCACCGAGTCGATGCGCTCACGGTTCACATACGTGCCGTTGAGGCTGCCGACGTCGGCGACGGTGAACGAGCCGTCCTGCAGGCGACGGAACTCCACGTGGCGGCGCGACACGGTCACGTCGTCCAGGAAGATGTCGCTCTGCGGGTGGCGCCCCGCGGTGGTCAGATCGCCGTCCAGGAGGAAGCGGCTGCCCGAGTTGGGACCGCGGCGCACCACGAGGAGCGCCGAGCCCTGCGGCAGCGCGTCGACCGCCGCCTGCGCCTCGGGCGAGAGGGCCGGAAGCTGGGTCTGGCCCGTCGCCTCCGGGTCGTAGGACTCGAGGCCGGAGATGGAGATCGTGGACGTCGTCTCGGACGGCCCCTCCGGCGCCGCACCGCCACGCAGCGGCGCACCGCAGTTGGAGCAGAACCGGCTGTTCTCCGCGTTCCGGTTTCCGCACCTCGTACACACCAGGGCCGACATGGACGGATCCTCCTGCCGCGGCTGCCCCGCGGGGGCGTGGGACGCGTACGGGTCGGGGGTCAACCCTCCACCCGTACTTGAGGTTGACGGTTCTCCGAAACCTATGCGGCCGGAACCGGCAGGGTCAACAGACGACGCGCCCTGTCCGCCCGAATTGTCTCCGGCGACCTGGTCCCGGAACAGGGGGCGCTCACCCACCTGGGTCTCCGGCACGTCTCCTTGCCGCGGCGCACGATGACGGTTGTCCTCACGTGCACTCTTGCCGAACAACTTCGCAAACAACTTCACGGGCGATTCCCCTTGACCGAAACAGACCCGCCCGTGGGGCAGGACGAACCCTGACTGCACACATCGGCGTACATCGCGTACATCACTGACACGGACACCCTCACAACGTCCGTATCCGCCAAACAGTTTCCACCACGCACACCACCCTTGCTGCGGCGACCCCCCGCAACCTCATGCCCTCGCACGGTATTCACCATGCACCGGCTGCTCACTCGGAGGACGACCGAGCGTAATCAGGCCGTTGCGCGGACCGCAAGGCACTAACAATGATCTTGCTCGAGCGGCTCACATCCACCGTGGCCTGCTCCTTCTCCAGCGTCTGCACGACACCTCCGGGGATGTTCAGGGCCGGCTCCAGGTCCTGCGGCTTGCCGATGACCTTGAACCGGTAGGGGCGACTGATCTCGTGCCCGTCCACACTGACCCCCTTCCCACCACTGCCGTCCGTCAGATACGTGTTCGCCACGACGCGGACGTCGTTCACCTGGATCGCCTCCGCGCCGGCGGCGCGCAGCTCCTGGACCGCGTCGAGCAGCATGTCCGCCTCCACGGCCCCCTTCGTGTCGGTGACGGTCATCGTGATCCCGGGGCCCTGCGCGGCCGTCGTGCCCGCCAGAATGCCGAGCTGCTTCTGCTTCTCGGCGGTCTGCTTGCGGGCCTCGTTGGCCTGGTCCGAACTGCTCTCCAGCTCGGTGCGCTGGTCCTCGAGACCTTGCTTCTCATCCTCAAGACGCTGAGTTCGATCGTCCAGTTCATCGAGAATGCGGACGAGATCTTCCTGACGTGCCCCGCGCAGGGCGCTGTTGTCACTGGTGGACCGCACCTGGATGGCGAGTCCGAGCCCCAGTACGAAGAGCAGCACAGCCATGATGAGTTGGGCACGCGACGCGCGCGGCGGCCACAGACCCTTCACGAGTCGCTGCCGCCCGGTCAGTTCGGGCTCCGTGACGTCCGTACCCGTTCCGGCGCCGGCCGACTCGGGCTCGGGCACCTCCGCTTCGGGTTCCGGCTCCTCCTGCTGCTCCGCCTTCGCCGTACGGTCCCCGGTCGGCACCTCGGCGGGCAGTTCCGCGGGCAGCTTCTTGCGCAACCGCTCGGGCTCGCCGTCGGGTTGCGCGTTACGCGCGTCCTCGCGGTTCGGCGCGCCCTCCGCGCCCTCTTCGTACTCTGCGTTCTCGTCCTGAGTCATCGGCCTCACGCCCGGAACACGTGCCGCCGGATCGCGGCCGCGTTGGAGAAGATGCGAATGCCGAGCACCACGACGACACCGGTCGACAGCTGCGCTCCGACGCCCAACTTGTCGCCCAGGAAGACGATCAGCGCGGCCACGACCACGTTCGACAGGAACGACACGACGAACACCTTGTCGTCGAAGATCCCGTCCAGCATGGCGCGCAGCGCGCCGAACACCGCGTCGAGCGCCGCGACGACGGCGATCGGAAGGTAAGGCTCGACGACCGCCGGAACCTCGGGCCGGACGAAAAGACCGACCACGACTCCCACGACGAGGCCCAGTACGGCGATCACGATGTGCCCTTCTGCTCTGCTCTCGGCTGTGCTGTACGTACGATCACGCTGGGTGCGGCGGGAAGCTCGATGTCGTCCTGAGCGGAAATACTGGTCCTGACCCCGAAGTTCTCCTGCAGCGCGTGCAGGTAGAGCCCGTCGGGACTGTTCTGGAACCGGGTGCTCAGCCGTTGACCGTCCCCCACCGCGAGCACCGTGTACGGCGGCACCAGCGGCTTGTTGTCGACCAGTATCGCGTCACCCGCGGCCCTGATCGCGGACAGCGACGTGAGGCGCTGCCCGTTGATACTGATGGCCTCGGCACCGGACTGCCAGAGGCCGTTCATGACACGCTGCATGTCCCGGTCGCGTACGCGGCCGGTGTCCGAGAAACCGTTGCTCTCGCGCGGACCGCTGCCGTCGCCCGTGGTGGCCGACTTGGCGTCGTCGACGACGAGCTTCACACCGGGTCCGTGCACGGCGACGGCGCCCGAGAGCACCCCCGCCAACTCCCCCTGCTCGCCACCGTGCTTCTTCAGCGCCTCACGCTGCATCTCCCCCACGCGACCGCGCAACGAGTCGACCTGCTCCTCCAGATTGGCGGCGGTCTCCGTCTCCCGGTCGATGCGGTCGATGAGCTCCTCGCGCTCCTTGGCGACCACCGGCGCGGTGACGCGGGCCTGCGCCGCGCCCACCGTCACCACGAGGGCGGCGAGCACCAGACCCGCCGCGAGCCCCAGCTTCGCCCGCAGCGTCTTCGGCAAACCACTCTGCCCCAGCGCCTTTTTGCGCGCGGTGGCCTCCGCGTACCCGTCGTCAAGGCTGTGATCCATGACGTTGGTCAGCAGCGACATGGAGGCGTCGGGGCGCGAGGGGCGCTCTGGGGTGCTCCGATTGGGGGGCTGCTGCGGCATGCCGCACATCGTCGCACGTCGTGGCCCCTACCACCCAACGGCCCCACTGGCCTGCTGCTCGGCGACCGAAATGGTCGTCGAGCAGCAGGGATCAGGGTCAGCGGCCGGCGCTGTCCACCACGGCCGACCACTCGTCGAGCAGTTGCTGGGCGGAGGCGTCGTCCGGTCCTTCGGCCCACAGGTGGGTGACCGCCTCGGCCGGGTCGGGCAGCACCATGACCCAACGTCCGTCGGCCTCCACGACCCGCACTCCGTCGGTCGTGTCCACGGACCGCTCGCCCGCCTCCTCCACGACACGGCGCATGACGAGACCCTTGACGGCCCACGGCGTCGCGAGGTCCCGCTTGAGCACATGCGCCCGCGGAATCCGCGCGTCGATCTGGCTGAGCGTCAACTGCGTACGGGCGACGAGCCCGATGAGCCGCACGAACGCCGCGGCCCCGTCGAACACGCTGCTGAACTCGGGAATGATGAATCCGGCGCGCCCGTCACCACCGAAGATGGTGCCGTCCTCACGCCCCACGCGCGTCAGATCGTCGGGCGACGTGGTCGTCCACTCGACCTGCGTCCCGTGGTACGCGGCGACCTGCTCGGCGATACGGGTCGTGGTCACGGGCAGCGCGACCCGCCCGCTCCTGCGCTCGGCGGCGACCAGGTCGAGCATGACTAGCAACGCCCGGTCGTCCTCGACGATCCGCCCCTTCTCGTCGACCAGCGAAAGCCGCTCGCCGACCGGGTCGAACCGCACCCCGAACGCCGCCCGCGCCGAGGCCACGATCTCCCCGAGCCGTACGAGCCCTGCTCTACGGGCATCCGCGGTCTCGGTGGGCCGCGACTCGTCGAGTCCGGGGTTGATCGTCAAGGAGTCGACACCGAGCCGCCCGAGAAGGCTGGGCAGCACGAGCCCGGCACTGCCGTTCGACGCGTCGACGACGACCTTCAGCCCGGCGTCGGCGATACCCGTCGTATCCACGTTCCGGAGCAGGGATCCCGTGTACGAGTCGAAGACGCTCGACGGGAAGTGCAGGTCACCGATCTCGCCGGGGAACGCCCTGCGGTACTCCTGCCGCGCGTAGACCCGGTCCAGCTTCCGCTGGCTGCCCTGCGAAAGGTCGGCCCCTCGCTCGTCGAAGAACATGATGTCGACGGAGTCCGGCACCCCCGGCGTCGTCCGGATCATGATCCCGCCGGCACTGCCCCGCGCGGTCTGCTGCCGCGCCACGGGCAGCGGCACGTTCTCCAGGTCCCGTACGTCTATGGCGCTGGCCTGCAGCGCGGAGATGACGGCCCGCTTGAGCGCACGCGCACCACGGGAGTGGTCACGCGCGGTCGTGACGGTCGACCCCTTCTTCAGCGTCGTCGCGTACGCACCCGCGAGCCGCACGGCCAGCTCCGGCGTGATCTCGACGTTCAGGATCCCGGAGACGCCCCTCGCACCGAACAGATGGGCCTGTCCGCGCGACTCCCAGATCACCGACGTATTGACGAAGGCGCCGGCCTCGACGGTCTTGAACGGGTAGACCCGCACGTTGCCCTGGACGATCGATTCCTCACCGACGAGGCACTCGTCGCCAATGACGGCGCCGTCCTCGATCCGCGCGGCCCGCATGATGTCGGTGTTCTTGCCGACCACGCAGCCCCGCAGATTGCAGTGCCGCCCGATATAGACGTTGTCGTGCACCACGGCCTTGTGCAGGAAGGCTCCGCTCTTCACGACGACGTTCGAGCCGACGACCGTGTGCTCGCGGATCTCCACGTCCGCCTCGACCTTGGCGTAGTCGCCGATGTAGAGCGGTCCGCGCAGCACGGCGTCGGGGTGCACCTCGGCGCCTTCCGCGACCCACACACCGGGCGAGATCTCGAACCCGTCGAGTTCGACGTCGACCTTTCCCTCGAGGACGTCGGCCTGGGCCTTCACATAGCTCTCGTGTGTGCCGACGTCCTCCCAGTACCCCTCGGCCACATAGCCGTAGACGGGCTTGCCTTCCTTCATCAGCTGCGGGAAGACATCACCGGACCAGTCCACCGGGACATCGGCCTCGACGTAGTCGAAGACTTCGGGCTCCATCACATAGATGCCCGTGTTCACCGTGTCCGAGAAGACCTGCCCCCAGGTCGGCTTCTCAAGGAAGCGCTCGACCTTCCCTTCCTCGTCAACGATGGTGATTCCGAATTCCAGCGGATTCGGCACGCGCGTCAGACAGACT
The DNA here is from genome assembly GCF_054963755.1 of Streptomyces sp. EDA2-14. Taxonomy (NCBI): domain Bacteria; kingdom Bacillati; phylum Actinomycetota; class Actinomycetes; order Kitasatosporales; family Streptomycetaceae; genus Streptomyces; species Streptomyces sp. EDA2-14. The sequence continues at coordinate 1,249 of NZ_JBUEGE010000004.1, read as the reverse complement.
GTGACGAGCGCACCCTTCTCCTTGTGGAATTCGATGAGCTCGGTGAGGTCGAAATCGGTGAGGGCGTCACCCGAGATGACAAGGAAAGAGTCGTCCTTCAGCGCTTCCTCAGCGTTTTTGACGCTGCCGGCAGTGCCGAGTGGCTTCTCCTCGTTGGCATAGGTGAGCTCCATACCCAACTCTTCGCCGTCCCCGAAGTAATTCTTGACGAGGGAGGCCAAGAACTGCACGGTGACTACGGTCTCGCTGAGCCCATGCCGCTTGAGCAGCCTGAGCACATGCTCCATGATCGGCCTATTGGCAACGGGCAGCAGCGGCTTGGGCATACTCGAGGTCATGGGGCGAAGGCGGGTGCCTTCGCCTCCGGCCATCACGACGGCCTTCATGTCGGAAGCGTCCTCCTTGAAGAGACGACTGTCTAGCCGACTTCGCCCGTCAATAATGGCCCGCAGTTGTCACGGCGAGCCATCTGGCCTCAGCCAACGCGCAATGGCGAGCTCAATCGGCCGTGGAGTCCGCCCTGACAAGCCGGCGGACCTGAACCACGTAGAGGATCCCTGCCCACCAGTACAGCGTCGTACCCCATCCAGCGAACGCCCATCCGAAAATAGCAGCGAGTTCGTGGATCCAGCCCGTTCCATCACTGAGAAGCAGCAAGGGGAACGCGTACATCAGGTTGAAGGTCGCGGCCTTGCCGAGGAAGTTCACCTGGGGCGGCGGATAGCCGTGACGCCTGAGGATCCCCACCATCACCACGAGAACCAGTTCACGCGCCAAAAGTACGGCGGTCAACCAAATGGGAAGAATGCCGCGCCAGGTCAAACCAACCAAGGTGGACAAAATGTAGAGCCGGTCGGCGGCCGGGTCGAGCAGCCGGCCGAGGCTGCTGATCTGATTCCAGCGCCGGGCGAGCTTCCCGTCGAGATAGTCGCTGACGCCGCTGAGAGCCAGCACGAGCAGCGCCCAGCCGTCACTCTTGGGGCCCCCGAACTCAGGGCGCAGGATGAGCCACAGGAAGAGGGGCACGCCGACGAGACGCGCCATGCTGAGGATGTTCGGGATGGTGAGGACCCTGTTCGTCTGAACACGGGTCTCTTGGACCTCCACCCGGGGGCCTCCTGTGGGGAACGAACCAACGATGCCCCCTGACTTTACCCGCCGTGTCGACCGACGAGAGCGAGGGGGGCGCCGTAACGCTGAAGGGCTGTAAACGCAGAAAGCCCCCGTGCCAGCAGCACGGGGGCTTTCT